>NZ_VMBH01000001.1:629434-1258868 GCF_007559345.1 Cardinium endosymbiont of Dermatophagoides farinae | reverse complement strand
TTACTTTTATTTAAAGGTATATAATCGTGCCACACACTACAAGGTAGATAGTTTTTATAGAATTTAATCGACCTGTTTTAGCTGATCTATTTCTTTGATCGATAATCCTGTAAAACGCATAACTTTTTCTACTGGTTCACCTGCTTCAAGCATTGTCTTAACGATTTCTATTTTCTCTTTCCTTTTTCTAGTCCTATTTTCTCCCCCTCTAGTTTACCTTCTTTCTTACCTAATTCCTTTCCGACTTGTTTACTTTTAATTTTAGTTAATTTTACTTCTTCTTTAAATGCTTTGTATAGGAAATCAATTTTCTTTTCAAAGTTCTGTTTTACTTCAAAGCTTGGATATATTTAACACTTTTTCGTAGCGTATCCATAAGCCTATGGTCCTGAAAACTATAATAGCCACAGTACTGCCTTTTAGAAATAATTAAATGATCTATAACATGAATATCTAATATTCTTCCTACTTGAATCATCCGATCTGTAGCATCCAAATCATGTGCAGAAGCTTCATTTCTCCACAGGGATGGTTATGAATCATAATGATTCCAGCTGCTTTTTTCTGAGAAGGCACACCCATGATTTCCTTTGGCTCTACAGCAGTAAAATAGGAACTACCTACACTAACCAGTTCTATATTTACAATTAAGATTGCGTACGCTTAATACAATGACCCATAAATGCTCTTTGGTTAAATCTGGTTTATCATCTCTTTTCAGAATAGTCAGCATCACATTATAAGCATCAAAAGCATCGTGAATGGCAATATACATCATAGGAATCACGTGCGTGGGTGCAGGGTAAATCTTTGTTATCTATGGACATAATCAAAATTTTTTAAATAAGTGTACTATATATAAAAGAATATAATTAATATATAAATATATATTAATTGTTTATTATAAGGTATATAATGTATTTTATACAAATTAAAAACTTGTATAATAAATACAATGTAAATACATTTTATAAGTTATATATATAAAATTTATATTTAATATTTAATAAAATTAACTATAATTAAAATCTTCTTTTTCTACCTGCTCTATACCTATTTTTAACAGATTCCGGAATATCTTCAACTGTTTTTTCTTTAAAGAAACTGTCTACCAGATCATCAAAAAACTGTTGGTTGTGATACGTTCCCAGTAGCAGTAACACCTAATCTTATGTACAACATCAGCAGGAAGCTTAAATTGAACAGAAGTTAAACTATTGATTTGAACTGGGTAAGGTTGTTTACTTTGGGTATGAATCTTATTTGATTGAGGAAATATGGGGAAGCCCATTTTTTCATTTTCGTCATGTTCTTTCATAATACTATTCCAATTAAAATAATTATATCCGTGTATAAGTTAGATGGCTAGATCTTAGACAGTATCTATTTGGTCAAATTATAATAGTCTACTGCACCACTTTTTATTAACCTTAGGATTAAATCTAGTTGCGAAGACACCACCTAATGCTACATCAGGGTTAACCAACGTAATGTCATTGGCATAACCTATGAATGCATGTAACCATTCATAACTAAAAAATTCTGCAACAATAAAATATAAAACTATATCATACTATATACATAGATTTACAACTATACAATCTATATATACAATATATAATAATAATTAACAGAAATAAATTCATATAGTAATTTTAAACATATATTGGTTATAAATATATTTAAATTTAAATATGTATAATTATTACAAATACACAAAAATTATATACAAATAATTGATATATGAATATATATATATATATATGGTTTATAAAAAGCTATAAGTTGTAAATCGATAACGTCGCTAAATGATTAACATTTTGGTTATATTTTACATTAAAATTTTTTATAGCGTTTCTGTTGAAACTTCACACCATTATAGTCTACCTATCACAACGACCTCATACTATAGACCTATCACAATATCCTAACAGTGCAAAATGTTAATGATAGTTAGTAAGACTGTCTCTATTATTACATAATAGCATTTTAATTTTTAAATAGTATTTAGGTTAAATAAAAATACATATATTTACATGACATGCATGTTAGTTTTAAGTTTGATTGATATAATGTATGTAATATAGACAAAGGAGATTTTTTTCAGATCTTAAGTCTATATTTTTTTAAAAAAATAACAATTTACCCTAATATATTTTTTTAATAAAAAAAAGTTATGTCCAATCACTCAGGAAGTTATCAGTTAAATGATGTATTAATATTATTAGATTCCTATCAATTTTTTGAGACTCTTGAAAAAGAAAAAATCCTATCTCTTATAAAAGGTATACAGAAAATAGGAGAGGAATATGATTCCAATAATGGAGAAATACTAGATGGTATAGGAAAAAAACTAGGAATCTGCTACTATTATATAGAATTTGCAGATCAAATGGATGACTATGGTATTTGTACTAAATGTAATGGACTGAAAAAATAGGATAAAAATCTTTTACTTTATTTTCTGTATGGTTTAGTTTCAAAGTCATAAAATAGAACACTCAGATGGGCAGAAAAAAAATTAGGCATTTTAGTTTGGAAGAAAAGACTAAAATAGTATTAGCCTTACTACAAGAAGATTTAACATTAGTTGAGCTATCGTCCAAATATGGCGTCACTAGCAAAACGCTGCAAAATTGGAAACGTCAGTTTTTAGAGAATGCCTCTATAACCTTTGATCCATCCAAGATTGTCGGTGTGTATAAAGAAGAAATTAGCGCACTTAAGCATCAAAATGATGAACTTTGCAAAAGCCTTAGGAAAGGCTACAGTTGAGCGAAATTGGGCAGTCGGAAAGCTAAAGAGCTTGGATTCCTTAAGTAGTCGGACTCTTTAGTTTTAAGTGTGTAAATATTTTTGAGGTTGTATATTTACATAAACTAAAATATTTACACACTTAAATGGACAGACCCAAGATGACCATATAAATTGGTTGCCAAATAGATCTATTTCACAGATTTGTTTGGATTGTTTCAACAATAATTGTAGATTAATCTTATTATTTCTTTTAATACACTGGTCTATTGTTTTTTTTGTCTATGATATCATTTAAAACTGGTTTTGCCATTGCAATAGCATTATACATGATTGCAATGAACTATTTATTGTTTCATTACGTACGAGACAAGTACTTTCGTAAGTAAATAAAGATTTTTAGCGCACCTTTGTTGCTTGGTTTTGGGCTACTACTAGCTTTTACATCTCTGTTATTGGTTTTAAACGCCTCCTGATGGAGGGAGGTGTTGTGACCATAATTTATTTTATTTGTCCTGTTCCTAGGCTTACTATTACCCATAAGTCAAAAAATGCTAAAGAATATTTTACTAATTTATTGGATTAGTAGACATATTTCAATTAGCATTTTGTATTGGGCATAAATGACACAAAAAGATTTAAGTATTTCAAGCAGTTGTTGGTCAGGTCATGAATTCAGCAGTGTAGATTTTGGTAATAAAAGATTAAGTAAAAGACTATTAAAAATAGCTAACAGTTTTTCGGCTTCTCCTGAATGTTCGATAAATCAAGCCTGCCAAGATTGGTACCAAAGTAAAGCAGCCTATAGATTTTTCTAAAATGATTCTATTGCTGTGAGTAAGATATTAGATAGCCATACACTTAAAACTGTTGAAAGATCTAATTCATATTCAACTATTTTAGCTATACAAGACACAAGCTATATTTCCTATAAAAACCATAAAAAGACTGAAGGGTTAAGAGTTATAGCAGCAAGACTGACCTCCAAAGTAACTAATTTTAAAACCTATGGGTTAGTTATGCATACAACGTTTGCAGTCATAACGGAAGGCTTGCCTTTAGGATTATTGGATCAACAAATTAACGCTAGACCTGAGTTAGATGCAGCACTAAAAGAATTAAAAAAAAGAAGCCATAATATTGCTCTTCCTATAGAAGAGAAAGAGAGTATACGTTGGATTACATCTTTTAAAAAGGCTACTGGTCATCCTGGATTAAAGGCTGTTAAGATAGTTACTGTTTGTGATAGAGCAGGAGATATTTACGATTTATTTGAAACTACTTCCAATAATCAAGCTTCCTTTTTAGTAAGAGTACGTCAAGACAGAACAGTAAACAAGAAATCGACCTAATGATGTCTATCCAGGATCTATGCTTCACTGATTTTCAATTGTTCAATCGTAACAAAACGAGACACACAAAACCAGCTCCTAAAATAGTTAACTATCTGTATCAGATATCGATCTTATAAAACATAAAACCAGAAACTCATTGTTTTTAGTATATGGGACAATATGTACACCCTTTCTATCCTACTTCTTGAAAATAACCAACGGAATTAACGGCAAAATTTTTAGGTGGCATCAGTTGAAAGTCATTTTTATCATCTTTTTGATGTACTTCAATAGTTGCCTCAATAATATTGAGCTTTATAGCATCGCATGTTAGGCCTATAAGCACCTTCTTATGACAGGTTCCATATTGAATGCTATAATCTTTACTATGTATTTGCTCTAGAGCGTCTAAGGCTGGTTTGTCTACTTTTAGCTCGAAGATATATACGGTTCTTTTTTCATTGTACTTATCTTCCATAACGATATCCAAACGGCCTATTGCACTATCTCTTTCGGCGCTAGCATTTGTATCATGCATTTCATGGAAAGCACCATTTAGAAACGCATATAAAGTACCCTGAAAACTTTTTTCGGTTTTATCTAAAAAACGGTAACCCGCTTTGGCTAAACAATCGCTTCGCACGATGTTAAGAAAAGAAACCCATGCCTCTTTTCTTAAAGCACTCAAAACAGATGCGCTACATGCCTTTCCTGCTTCCTGGTGTGCTTGAACGATAAAATCAGCCAATATAAGCTTTAAAGAAGATTTTACTTCCTGGTTAGGAAACTTTAAATATAGTAAGTCAGGTTATTTTTATCTTGTACATGAGATGGGTCAAGATCCATGGTAAGGTATCCAGTTTGGTACATCAAGGGTAGCAAAGGCATTTCATGGAGAGAAGGATGTACGAGTTTAAATCTGACTTTATCTATTGGGAAACTACATTTATCCCAATCCATATTAAACCGATGTATATTTTGCTTCATTTGTTGCTATAGGGGTCTCCTTGGATATGGGAAATTATTGTACGTTAAGGCTGTTTTTGTATTTTTCTATGTTAGCCGGTCGTAGAGGTCGGAACTTACTTAATGTTTTTTTACGCTTTCTTGTCCAGATATAATCTCCTGTCAAATTGATATGCTCCCATCCTAATGGAGATAGATGTGATAACAATTGATCATTGATTTTTATTCCCTGTTTTTTCAGAGAGTCTACAGCTCTTTCGATGTAGACCGTGTTCCATAGCGTGATGGCAGCTGTGAGCAGTGTTAGTCCACTGGCACGGTAGCTCTGATTTTCCAGATTTCTGTCCCTGATTTCCCCCAACCTGTGCATAAATACCGCACGGGCAAGGGCATTACGGGCTTCTCCTTTATTAAGCCCTTTTTGTACACGTCGACGCAATGCTGGATCTCGAAACCAGTTCAGCATGAGTAATGTTCTTTCTATTCTCCCGATTTCTCTGAGAGCTTTTGCCAGACCGTTCTGTTTTGGATAACTGGCCAACTTCTTGAGCATTAGGGATGCAGTAATTGTCCCCTGGCTGATCGAGGTGGCTAGACGAAGCACGTCAGCCCAGTTTGATTTGATATCTTTCAGATTCAGGCTGTTCGAAGATATAATAGACTGAAGTCCAGGGTATTGTTGGGCTTTTCCTTGAATAAAAAGTCGTTTGTCATGTAGATCTCGAATTCTTGGGCAGAATTCAAAACCAAGTAGGTGCATCATGGCAAATACATGATCGGTGAAACCAGATGTATCGGTATAGTGTTCCCGGATTTCTAGATCACTTTCGTGATACAGCAAGCCATCGAGTACATGAGTTGAATCTCTTACCCGACTGATAACCCTGGTATAAAATGGACTGTATTGATCAGAGATATGCGTATAAAACTGAATACCAGGATCCTGTCCATATTTAGGATTGACTTGTCCAGCGTAGCGTCTAAGGCTTCCGACTCTGAAGTTCTGACCGTCTGAAGACGATGTAGTACCGTCACCCCAGTATATCGCCATAGGTTGCTTTCCCTGCGCATTAACTAATTCAGCAAGAGCAGCTGAATACGTTTCATCTCGTATATACCACGCCTGAATACTTTCCAGTGAAGATCTAGTAACTCCAGGACAGGCCTCTGCCATTTTACCTAGCCCAAGGTTAATTCCATCAGCCAGGATAATGGTTAGGAGGAGCCGAGTATCAGGGCGGATGACCTCATTTTTGAGATGAGAAAAATGGTTAGTAAACGCTGTCCAGTCGTTTACTTCATCCAGTATCTCTGTAATTTTAGGATGAGGTAACATACTATAAACCAGGGCTGTCAGCGGTGAAACCTCTGCAGGAACACTATTATCCAATGGCGTGACCTTTACTCTTTTATTAGATATTTCAACATTAGGTAAATCACCTATAAGGGCCATTTTGTTTACCTCTTCGAGTCGTGATTTCAATAATGTTAGGCGACTTCCAATATATTGACTGTAATCAAAAGGGACAGAAAGTGGTAACTGATGATTCTGAATCAACTTATTAAACTCCTTTTTAGGAATGAGGTAATCGTCAAAATTTTTATATCGGCGAGAACCTTTTACCCAGATATCCCTGAACGAAGCGCGTCTTTCAGTTCGTTAAGAGCGAAAAATTCATAGTACTGTCGATTTATTCCGGTGGGTGCAATAACCACTTTCCTCCAGCTTTCAGGAATAAAATCCAACGGTGCCATTGGTGGGACCTTTCGTAACTGTTTATAATACATTTCTCTGATGACTGTCAGAGCCTCGGCTAGTGACTGTGTAGCTGGCGTGGCATTCAGTTCCAACGCAGACAACATTCTTGAAGCGTATTTACGTAACGTACTATATTTCTCAATAATAATATGCAGTGGATCAAAATTACTTTTTTTGGTCAAAAAACGGGTTTCTTCTAGACTTATAATAAATTTTTGCCATGGCATAACATGTTCAATAGCAGTCCATGGATCTTCTCCGGATTCACGGGCTTCAGTTAATGCTTGACCAATAGCAATATACTGGTACAGTTTAGACTGGATAAGTTTACCTGTTTGCTGGAGTCGCTCCGCCTGAGTCCTTTTAGCCCGGCTGAACATACTGTTCAAGATACGCTCATGCAAATCGATGATCTCATCTGTAAGTGTAGCTCTGGCTTCTTCAATCACACATATTAGAATAGCGTATCGTCTGCTTGATGAGAACTTAGTCAAATCTCGGCTGCTCATATTCCGACCCTCACGGGCCAGTTTCAGTAACCGATTCTGATGAACTAAACGTCCGATCCCTACCGGTAAGTCTATTGCCACGATCGTATTCAAGCATTCAATGTGCTGTAATACATTTTTTCCGTTAATTTTACCAGGAGGTTGAAGAATCCAAGATAGACGTGAAAGATGATTATTTGATGCAATCAGAAGGCTGTCTAGATTGACCTTATGCTCTGATATAAGTTGAGCATTCAGTTCCGAGAATACTATTTTATCACCAGCAGCCATGGCCTTTGAGCACGTTCACTCCAGTACATCAATAGTGGGAATAATCACGCAATTCCGCTGCATATACTTTAGAAGTTCTTGTGCAAGAAGAATACCCTTGTCAGTGCGTTTTGCAAGTGGAATTAAATACGAAATGCAATCATTTTGAATCTGTTTTGTAAATTTTTTTAGTCCTAGATAGTGGTATAGTTCTATTAAATGTTCCCTGCGAGTGGTGTCTCGTCCTGATGCGTAATCTTTCCAAAGTTCATTTGATAAATTAAGTCTGCTAGCGATATGCTTGAGTAAAAAATCGGAAAGTAGTGATTTTTTATCTGGGATCATCCCTATGTTCTTCAGGTAACAAAGCAAGACAGAAAAACCGAACCTATTGGCTGGCTTGCGGTACGTATTAATAAGCGCTAAATCCTGAATGATATTCTACTAGTAGAACAAATAGATCGGCTGACCAGACTTAGTAACAGTGACTGGCTAACACTCAAAAAGCAGATTGAACATATTGAACATCATGAATTGAGAATTGTAAGTCTGGATATCCCAACTTCATGGCAGGTTTTGTCTGACAAAGAACCATCACAAAATGATCCAATAACTCGTGCTGTGATTTCTGCCATCAATAATATGCTCATGGATCTAATGGCCGCAATGTCGTATAAGGATTGGTTGAGCCGTCAGCAATGGCAAAAACAGGGAATCGAAAGAGCACGTCAAGAGGGTAAATATCGTGGAAAACAGGCTGATCATGAGCGTCACCAGAAGGTAATATATTATCGAAGTGTTAAAAAACTAAGCATTCAAGATACCGCACAAGCTACCGGGTACAGCGCTTCGCAGGTATGTCGTATTCAGAAATTGTACTTTGTAAACAATGAAAAAACGATGCTAAGCACTTTTAATAAATTGCTGGAAAGTGGGAAAAGTAATGTCTGAAACATGTTGATAATCAGATAAATTTATACAATAACCTGGAAGGAAAAGAAGAACATCTTTAGTACAGAAAACAGCCTTAACGTACAATAATTTCCTATATCCAAGGAGACCCCTAAAGAGATTATAGCATTCAATATGGAACATGCCGTAAAAAGGTGCTTATAGGCCTAACATGCGATGCTGTAAAGCTCAATATTACAGAAGCAGCTATTGAAGTACATCAAAAAGATGATAAAAATGAATTTAATATAATGCCGCGTAAAAATTTTACAGTTAGTGCTACGGGGTACTTTAAAGAAGTAGGATCGAAAGGAATGGAAGTTTGATCCGTATAGATGCTGAGGTTCAAATTCTTCAGCTGAGCATACTTTTTGATCAAACACACAGTACGACATAAAATCCTTATGGATTTTGTAGTTTTAGCGTATGGAAACGCCACGTTATACCCCAAATGCTATACACCACTTGCCTACATTGCCAGGCATTTATCTCTTCTACAACCAAAAAGAGGAGGTTATTTATGTAGGTAAGGCCAAGAATATAAAAAAAAGGGTAAGCGATTATTTTGCTACTGGTAAGGTACATAACCTAAAAACAGCACGTATGATTACGCAGATTGCCTCTATTGCCTATACTGCTTTAAACTCCGAGTATGAAGCCCTGCTTTTAGAAAATAACCTGATCAAATCGTTGCAACCACGCTATAATATTTTACTTAAGGATGGAAAAACCTATCCTTATTTATGTATTACAAGTGATCGATTCCCTAAGGTCATTATTACCCGTAAAACAGTGCCACCTTTGGGAAAATATTATGGCCCCTTTACCAGCTCCTACGCTATTAAACAAACCTTAGAGGTAATCAAAAAATTATTTACTTTCCGTACCTGCAACTATAACCTTTCGGAAGCAAACATTACCAAAAATCGGTTTAAGGTTTGTTTGGATTACCATTTGGGCCATTGTAAAGGCCCTTGCCAGGCTTTTCAAGATGCAACCGATTATCAAAAAGAGATAGATCGGATAGAGGCTTTGCTTAAGAATAATTTTTCCGCTGTAAAAAAGGAGTTAAAGGAACAAATGCTGACAGCTGCGCAACTACTTGACTACAAACAAGCGCAGCGCTTTAAGGAAAAACTAATGGTATTGGATCAATACCAAGCGAAATCTGTAGTAATCAACCCACTGGTGGGCGATTTAGATGTAGTAGCTATCATTTCAGATCAAAACCATGCCTTTGTAGGCTATTTGCATATTAAGCAGGGTGCGATCTCTTTTACCCAACACCGTGTGCTCACCAAAAAGTTGGAAGAAGAAGTGGCTGATTTGGTACCTTTAGTAGTCTGTGCGCTTCGTTCTTGCAGCGGTAGCAATGCGCCAGAAGTGTTGGTTAACCTGCCGCTGAACCTAACGATAGGCCCCTTTTCCATCACCATGCCTAAAATTGGAGACAAACGGAAATTGGTAGCATTGGCGCTACAAAATGCTTTATTGTGCAAAAAAGACTTTTTACATCAAAGATCTAATTTTCAAGCGCAACCTAATTTAACGCTTGTAACGTTACAACATGATTTAAAGTTAAAAGATGTGCCTTATTGGATAGAATGTTTTGATAATTCCAATATTCAAGGAGACCATCCAGTAGCTGCTATGGTTTGCTTTAAGGATGGCAGGCCCTCTAAAAAAGACTACCGCCACTATCATATTAAAACGGTAGTAGGCGCCAATGACTGTGCCTCTATGTATGAAATCATAAAGCGGCGTTATGGCTCAAAATCAGAAGAAGGATTACCTCATTTAATTGTAATAGATGGTGGAAAAGGCCAACTCAATGCTGCCCTAAGGGCGCTACAAGAATCAGGCATCTATGGCAAGGTAGCCATTATCAGTATAGCCAAACGACTAGAGGAGCTCTACTTTCCAAATGATCCTTTTCCTTTGTATTTGAATAAGCAATCTTCTTCTTTGAAGCTACTCCAACAGTTGAGAAATGAAGCCCATCGTTTTGCAATTACCTTTCACAGAAAGCAACGCAGCAAAAGCATATTCCAATATCCAGCTATTCCAGGTATTGGCCCCAAAACATTAGACAAATTGGTAGGGCACCTTGGTAGTTTTAAAACGATTCAAGCTAGTTCTTTAGCAGCACTAGCTGCAATCATTGGTCCATCAAAAGCAAAGCGATTACATGATTATTTTTTAACCCAAAATAGATCAAAATAAATGTCAACCCCTCTTCGTGCTATAGTGGTTATACCTACTTATAATGAACAAGAAAATATTGAGCTGTTGTTAACAGCTATTTTGGGATTAAACATAGGGTTACATGTACTGGTAGTAGATGACCACTCCCCAGATGGTACAGCTGATATCGTTATCAGGCTACAACCATACTACCCTGGTCAATTACATCTTTTAAATCGGCTGAAAAAGGAGGGATTGGGTCGAGCCTATTTAGCAGGATTTAGTTGGGCATTGGCGTATCATTACGATTATATTTGCAGCATGGATGCTGATTTTTCGCATGCACCTACTGATTTGCCTCGACTTTTAGCCATGTGTGCGGGGCCTACAATCGATATGGTCATTGGCTCCCGTTACATTACAGGTGGACGTGTGGTCAATTGGCCGCTTCCTAGGATTCTACTATCGCGCATAGCCAATTGGCTTGCACGATCTATTACAGGTATGCCTATTCAAGATACTACCGCTGGATTTGTTTGCTACCGCCGGACCATACTGCAACATATCTTGAATATAAGCTCTGTAGGCTATAGCTTTCAAATAGAAATAAAGTTTCTAGCTTATGAATATGGCGCTAAGATAGTAGAATTACCGATTACCTTTATAAACAGAGTACGGGGTAGCTCTAAAATGGGTTTAACGATGGCAGCAGAAAGCATTTTTCGGCTTATTCAGATGAAATGGCGGAGCTGAGAAACGCCCTAATAGAATGCACATCAAGCACAGTTCTAGCAACACAAACAGGCAGCGTAAGGTGATCCATATCATTAGGAACGCGAGCAAGCGCATCACGAAGCACAAACAGCGCAGCAACGTTACTATTATAAGCATGCTTAGCACAAGCATCAGCAAGATTTCTAGCAAACTTAGCATCGCCCTTAGCAGCATCATGGAGCTCCTTGGCAAGGTTAGCAACAGCTTCAGCAACAACCTTATTATGGGCATTGAGCACATTGGCAGAAGCAGCCACAAGGTTAGCGTGCGTAGCAGCAGCGTGAATACGCTTAAGATTCGCTTTATCAAGCAAAATAACAGCTTTAATACGATCATTAGCAGCATTAGCAGCAGTAGCAACAAGAAGCGCAAGAAGTAGATCAGGCGCATCAGTAGCATCAATAGCAAGCTTAGCAGCAGCATACGCATCATCAACAGCACGCGCAGCATAAACCACAGGATCATCAATCATCAATATCATCAGCGGAAGCAGCAGTGAGCACATCATTAGATGCATTGTGCGCTACAAATTCAGGATCAGCAACAACATCAACAGCATAAGCATCGGCACGAGCAGTATTCCGCATAGCACGTAACAGCACATAATCTTCAGCAAAAAAACAGCAGCAAGACAAGCAACAAGCCTAGCAAGATAAACCTTATACTTAGTAAGATGGGCATCAATAGCAACACGAATGGCACTAGTAGTAGCAAGATAGGCAGTATGAGGGTCAGCAGCAAGCGCAGCCAAAGCATTCATAAGATACGTAGTAAAAGCAAGATCAGGACTACTTATCTGAGCAGTCGTAGCCTGAGGATCAGGATGAGGGGCTAATCCGGAACTAGTAATACCACGCTGAACCAGATGATTACATCCAGCTAACATTAGCAAAACGGACAAAAAAAATGCTTCATGTGCATAGCTTACCTTATTTTAGATATAAATAAAAAGAACCGCATACAAATAATCACTTATAAAGGCTTTAGATAACGCTTCAACATAAGCCATACCATATTAAGCATATAACCATTGACTTCATGTTATGAAATTTAATTTAAAAATGCAAGTTAAGTTTATATATTAAGAGCGTGTGATTTAAGGGGAGACCCTAGCAACATGAGCAGCAAGGCCAACTTTAGCAAGAGGAAGATCGAGCTTATCAGTAGGAAAGACACCAAGATCATGATCAAGCCCAGTAGCAGTATCAATGTTAGGAAAAGTCGCAGCAATAGTAGCAAGAACAGTACGAATTTGCATCATATCAAGTGGATCAGCAACAGGAAGGGTAGTAGTAGCAGAGGCAGCACGAATGGTACGATCAGCAGCAGCATAAGCAATAAAAATAATAGTATTAATAATAGCAGGCGTAAGCTTAACACCAGCCCGAGCAGCAAGCCTCATAAGCGCATGAAGAGACTTGGTGTTAGCAAGCACATCAGTAACACCAGTACGCCTTTCATTAATAAAAATAGCAGTAAGATGCGTAGCAATAAGAGCAGCAGTAGCAGCAATAAACGCCTTATTAACAGCAGCATAAACACGATCAGAAGCAGTACGCCTAGTGTTCATAAGCGTAGCATAGACATAATAAGCACTATAAGCATTATAAGCACTACAAAAAGCACAAATGGTATAAGCAATACTAAGCTTAGCAACCGTCCCAGGCGTCCAAGCGCTAGCAGTACAAAGTACAGAACAGAGATTCCTAAACTCAGGCGTCAGGGTAAGGCCAAGCCTAGCAGCACGATCATTAATATCTATAACAGTATGTAAATTAATATTATTAGGGTTAGGGTCAAGGACATAAGCAACCGCCTTAACAAGACTGTCAAGACTAAGCATAGCGTTATCAGCTGCATCCTCAACAGCACGAACAACCATCCTCACACCCCTACCAGCACGAATAACCGTCATCACACACGCAGCAGCAGGAACAGGCAGCTCAAATATATGCTCATGACGATTAAGCTCCTTAGCAGAAGCAACACAATAACTCAATAGCAATGCTGAAGGATAAGGATCATAATCAAACGAATCAGGATCAGAAACCTGAGCCTGAGCATCAGGAGATAACGCGGGGCCTACTACGAGGCAACATATTGTGCTGCGCTAGATGATTACATCCAATCAAGCCTAGTAGAGCGCATAAAAAGAATTGCTTCGTCATCATAGCTTTCCCATTTGATATACATAACGCAAACCAACAGCAACGCTGGCTTATAAAACCCTTTAGCCTAACACTTAACCCATAAACGCTATCCTCTATAATTATTTATATATACATATACTTGGCCTGAAGTGTTATGTTGCATATTATACTATAGTAAAGCATAGTTAATATAATTTAAAGATGCAAGTCAACAACGATTAGTGGGCCTATTTCTTTATTTAGTTAGAAGGACTTTCTAAGGAATGAAATCTTCAGCTGGACACTATGATGCTGGTTACTTTACCGAAGGGGAAGATTTTTTATAAGGCAGTAAAAAAGACAAGCCAAAACCAGCTACAACACCGCTTAAATGGGCAATGGTAGTTTGCGCTGATGAATTATAACCATAATAGACTAATGTAGCACTATTGAGCAATAGTGCTAAAAGCAAATGCCATTTAAATTGCTTTTGGATGCATAATCTATGGAAAAGCATGCCTGTTAGGCCAGACCATATCAAAGAAACACCATAAGATTTACAAAAAAAGTGGGTAGAGGTTTGTATACCGAATAAAATAGCCCCTGTTAAAAAGAGATGTTTGGCAGGTAGTTCACTGCTTAAGGCAGTAAAACTGACCACATTCAACGAATGATTCAATAGCGCTTCTTGGTACTTCCCTCTATAAGATAACCGATCATATAGGCTTTCATTTTTGCTGCACAAGAGGTGCACGGGATAAGGTAGGTTTAATGCTATAGCTGCTACAGTAAGGGGTGTATCATAAGACCCTAAAGGAGCAGCGGCTTGGATAGGCGACGCCCAAACAGACATACAAGCAATATATGCAAACAAAAGTGTAAAAAATCGTTTTATTTTTAGCTGTATAGTCATCTTGTTCATCTATATAGAAATTTTGCTGTTTGTATCTTTCACCTTCCTATATTACCATTCCTGGAGAATGATTGATCTGATTGCTGGCTTATGGTCAATGGGTTTTGCCTAATGTTCAGAAAAATCACCTTCTATATCTACATCAATTTCTATTGCTAACCTTTGAGAAGCCATAAGCCCACCGGGATCACCAGGCTTTTTTTCATACAACTCATCTACAGTAGCATCATCTACATTGCCGACTTTTATAATCCTGCTGCCAAATAATCTAAGTGCAAAAGCATCTATCCAGGTTAAGCTTTCTGCAGCATTAGCAGTGTTATACCAACAAATTGATTCAAAAGGTAATTTATTAAAGTAATCTATTAGATCTTTATATTTGAAAGTAGCTATGGTATGATCTAAATAGGTAGGTGGATTGTTTCTACCTGGAACAATTAACTGAATAGATTCAATATCATACTCTTGTCTAGCGGTAACTTTATTAAAGATCACATGCTCTGCCAGCCTTAATATAGAAATCTCTTTTGGAAAAAATTCATGAATCAGGGTTGATGAAGATGGATCTTCTCCTGGAATTTGTAAATTTTTCAAGAATTGTGGCTGAGGCATGATTTCGGTTAGCGTGTCATCGGTATAAGGTACAAGTAGTCCATTTTTTACTCCATCCACAATGACTTTGGAAATTTCTTTGCCACGCATAAAGCAAGGGCCATTTTTTTTTTCATTTAAATAAATATCCCGCCAAACTTTTTTGGCGTATAAAATATAGGCCCTAGCTATAGGCCGAGTGGCATGGGGACTATAACTTTCTGATAAATGATCTGTGCGCCCAAAAGATGGCGTGGCACTACTTAGCCCAATCAATAGGATAAAAAAAGGCTTGTTTAAAGACATAAAGATGGTTCAATTAATTAAGTAAAACATTAAAACATGATCTATCTATAATGGTTTCAATTTCATTTTTAAAGTTTTTTCTTTCTATTTTCTTTACCTCAATAACCAAACGATCACCGGGTTTGGCAAGGGAGGCTATGCTATGCAAATCTACAACGCTTTGATTTGCAGTTAATGTATGCACAGGACGACTACCGCGTGCCAACGTAATTACCCATTCTACTACCCGATACCTAGCATCTTTGGGTAGAAAATCTTGAAAATACTTGTTGGGGATTACTTGCACTTCAAGTACCCTAGGGCCAGGTGCGGCTACGCCTAATTTCATATCAATAGGCTTATTTCTAGTGGTAATGGCAATTTGTGGAATGGGAATGTCTTGTACCATAAAAGATTCTATACCGATTAAGTGGTCGCCATTATATACTTTCAACTTAACTTCTTTATCCTTAGGAATCACGGTGATAACGCCTTTTTTAGACCCAGGTATAACAGCACCACCTACTACTTTAAAACGGGGTTATAGGCCACACCAAGCGAAGGAACTTGAATGTCCAACTCGTTGCCACAATTGCGATAGAGTGACTGTACAGTCGCAGCCTTTACTTGAATCACAGGCTTTGCAACCAGATAAGCGATATCATCTGTAATAATAGATTCCTTGCCGCCAGGTAGTTTCAATTTGACAGCAGCCTTAAAGCTTTTTTTAGCCAATCCATGACTATCATAGCTGCCAGGCGCGGCTGTAAAGGAGATTTTTCCTACGCCATCTTTTACTACAATAGGTTGGTTATTGATAAACATCTCTGGGGAAACGCCAGAAGAAGAGGCCGCTAAAATTAGATCCGCTTCATATTTGCTTCCAGCTGCAACAATATAAGATTTGGTATTGGCCAACAATTTAAGTGTGTCAAACTTAACATCAGAGGCGCCCATAACGTTCCCCAATGTAAGGATGGCATCTGCTTCTGTAGTGACCACCTCAGATGCGAACTGACTCAATGTAGCCAATGCAGCACCAAGGGGTGTATGGTCAAAGTTTAATGTAACAAAATCTTTTTTAGCTTGATTCGGATCATAACTAAAAAATTCATGCTCTTTTGCATCCAAGGCAATGGGTGCATAAGGCTTATGAACCAATTTGGAAAGTTGTGCGATATATTTATTTAACTTGTTTTTCAATACATTACCTTCTCCTTTATTGATCATCAAACGGGCTACCATGGTGTCACTTTTCAGCCCTTTGGGTAGTTTGGTTAAACGATCTAAACCGCCTTCCAAATCTATTAATTGCTTTTTCAATCCATCGATATAATGCACTATTGCTACTGTGTCCTGATGCATAGCCAATAGTTGTTCTAATATTTTGATATCTGCTGGACGATTACCCATATCTTTGACCCCATTTTTTAATGCCTGAATGGCACGCTCATTTTGGCTGAATTGTAGCTCTCTACTCTTATCAATACTACCACTCAGCACCATGAACTTATCTAATACACTAGAGCTGACCTGAAGGGCTAACATGGCAGTCAGGACTAGATAGATGACGCCTATCATCTTTTGTCTAGGACTTAATTTTGATGTAGCCATACTATTTTAAAGATTTATTGGTGGCTTTTTTTTCATGAATGATAGAACCATTTAGCTTTTAAAAGCGGTTAAAGTCTTGGCATATATTTCATTTAAAGCGGTCATTTTTTCATTTAGTAAGGCTAGTTCTTTTTTAAAGTGTAGCGCTTCGTTACCTGCTACTTCCATTGCTTTTAAAGCAGTTTCTAAATGGTCATAGAGGGTACTGGTATGGTTCGTTTGGGCTTCCATATGGGCCAAGGCTTTTTTATAGAGCCCATTCATTGAGGTTAATGTATGGGCCATTTCTTCCATTTGACCAAAATAATGGGTTAATTTATCCTCGGAAGATAAGCTTGCAAAAGACTGAAGTGCGTTCCCAACGGCATCGTTTACCTTAGCAAGGTCTCCAATAACCCGGGTAGCCTTGCCTACATGGTTCATATAGGCTTCTGTGACCTCACCAACTTGTGCAAAAGAAGGAACATTAGCCATATTGTCTGAAAAACGGCGCATCACAGCAGCTAAATTTTCTAACAAAGAGATGTCTATAGAGGCTTTTTCCAAGCATTGGTCAAACTTTTGGGCAATGGTATGAGGGGTCTTTGCAGTACCACCTACCAAAGGCCCACCCTTATAATCAGGGGCTAGTTCAGGATATACCCGTGACCAATCTACTGCTTCTTCCTTAGGTTCAAAGGCACTTAAAAGGAAAATGAATGCTTCCGTAGAAAGGCCAAGCCCTAACATGATGTTGCCCCCAGGGAGATTTAATAGCTTAAACATGGCCCCAAAAATGACAACGGCTGCACCAATATTGTAAACAAAGGGCATTATGGTATTATAAAACTTATAGGTAAAAGGGTTATTTGTGCGCTTATCTTTCATTACATTTTGCAAATTTAAATAGTCAATAAATATATAATCAGTTATATGGCAGACATCACGCACCTAAAGCCGATATAAGAACGTGCAACATCTTTATGCTCACAATCAGAAACTCCTGTTTGTAGCATATAGGCATAGTCTTTCCAAGAGCCTCCTTTAATGACCCTAAACAGGCCTTCTTGTTCTTTATACAAAGGACTAATCGTGGCACTTTTATGGATAAGCAAAGGCGTGTATACATCTTCACACCATTCTGAAACATTACCTGCCATATCGTATAAGCCATAGTCATTAGGTGGGAAAGCCTTTACGGGAGAAGTATAGGCATAACCAGATGCTGCATAATTCCCCTTTGTAACCTGAAAATTAGCCAATAGCCTATTCTTTTGGTCTCTTACAGTAGGGCCACCCCATGGATACTGCCCAGAAGATCGGCCTCCTTTTGCAGCATATTCCCTTTCAGCAGCTGTAGGAAGCCTAAATGGGGGAAGAGGAGGTTTCCCCTTCGCTTCTAAATACTTGTTCCTGTAAATGGTACGAACGCGTGCAAACTGCTGCGCTGCTTCGAACTTGATACCCAATACAGGATGACTATCATAGCAAGGATTCTCCCAATAGCTTTTACCAAATGAGTCATCCATAAACATATCAGGAAAATCTTTTCGCCAAACGGTTGTGTCAGGGATTAACTTTTCGTTGATATATGCTTCGTCCAATCCATATGCTGCAGGATCAGCTTGGACAATAGCTATGAATGCGCGGTATTGTGCATTGGTAATGGGTGCTTGATCCATATAGAATGGAGCTACAGTTGTAACTTGTGTGATATTGGTTTTGGCCACCATGCCTTGGTTCACCCCTCCACCCATTAAAAATGTACCGGCCGGAATAAGGACCATGCCCAAAGGGGGCTTGCTTGTCAATCTTACTTTATTGCTGTGACCTACAATTTCTCCTTCGTCATCAGGAATGGTGCCACAACCGCTCATTATTGCATAAGTAAGTACCAATAGCGTGGGCAGGCTGCGCTTAAAAAGTTTAAATAAAAAGCATTGATAAAAAGCTAAAAGCATAAGCATATTTTTCATAAAAAGGTGCTTTTATTAAGCAATAAACTAAACAAAGCTATGAACCTTTTTTATTTTTCACAAAATTTACATAGCATTACTAAAATCCATCACCTGCCCAGCCACCCGGCCATACATGGTAATAGAGAATAAAGCAAAAACCATGCCCCAACAAAAATTAGAATAGAACCATTCGATTAAATTGCTATTTTGCCACTATCACAAAGGTAACCCTACCTGTAGAAATACTAGATGGTGTCTGGGTTGTCTTGGTAAAGGTAAGGACACGCAACGCATCTGCATAGATCTTTTCTACCATAGGGGTAACTGTTTTCTCAATGGTTTGAATAGAGATAATTTCACCATTTTTATCTACTTTAATCTCAAAAACTATTTTACCCAACTCTTCTGTAGTATCACTTGGATGAGGCACGGTATCCCACTCCCAGCCCCTTAACTCAAGGGTAGCGCCTGTTTGTTTCGTGCAATTTTTTCCTTTGTTATATAACCCTTTTTCATCTATTTTAGAGGGTTGCTCAGGTTGTCTAATTTGCTGTGGTACTTTCCCTAGTTTCTTTTGGTGCTGTTGTCGCGGACGCAAGCGTTTACCTTTTAGTTGATTTTTAAGTGGTTTATCAGTTTGAGTAGTTATTGGACGGGCTACTGGCATTTGTTCTTGAGGTTTATGGTCAGCAGACTGCTCTTTGGTTGCAGTATGGGCAGTGATCGGCTGTATAGCAATGCTATAGGCTACTCCACTAGAAGCGCCTAGCGTTGGAATCCGCTGTATATAACAGGCTAACGCTAAAACAAATAGATGTAACCCCATCGATATGGCCATTCCTTTTCCATTTGAGGAAAATAACCAGCTAGTTTTCATCGTTTCTTTTCAAATTCGGTTGCTATAGAAACAGCAGCCCCTAATCCATTAGCTATATCAGCTACTTTAACCATATGGGCTATAGAAAGTCTTTTATCCATATGTAATACAACTACTTTACTAGATGTTTTTACTAGTAAACCTTCTAACACATTTTGTAGTTGGCTAAAGGCAACTCGTTTTCCTTCCACATAATAAGCTGGCTGAGCAGTAACGGTTACATTAACTTGGGCAGATTCAGTTTTTTCATTTGTACTCAATGGCAAGTCAACAGGAAGGGCCTTGGGGCTATAACTGGCTGTAATCAGTAAAAAAATCAATAGTAAAAATATAATGTCAGTCATAGAGGCCATGCTAAAAGAGGCATCTATCTTATTTTTTGTACTGATTTTCATTCTTTTTCTTATTTAACAGCATGGTATGCTGCGATGACTACCTGACCTTAGTTAAAAAAAGGTTGACTAGATAGCTCAACCTTACTGTAGCTTTATTAACTTGAGCAACACAATAATTATAACCTAAATAGGCTATAATACCAACAATCAACCCTGCTACGGTTGTAATCATAGCCTGGTAGATTCCACCTGAAAAAACCTGAGAAGAGAGCTGATGCTTTTCTTGGGAAATGGCCATAAATGTTTGAATCATACCGGTTACAGTACCTAAAAACCCAATCATAGGTGCGGCTCCAGCAATCGTAGCCAGTAAAGAAAGCTTTTCTTCCAAAAAGGATACTACCCTACTGGATTCATTTTCTAAAACCAATGTAATATTTGAAGCCTGCCGCTGCTCTATCCCTTTGCTAATTACTTTTTGTATAATATTATCTTGTTCCATGCAGATCTGCTGTACTTTTGATGCATCTCCATTGTCTATTGCTTCTTCTATTGTCTCTAAGAAGCTACTGGAAAAGTTCAAATACTTCCGATAGGTGAATAAACGCTCCACTATTATGTAAATACTTATTAAAGATAGAAGTAAAAGGGGAAACATTAACCAACCGCCTTTTAACAGTAGGCCTAATAGTGTGGTATATATAGTCATAAAATTATAAATAATATAGTTAGTATATTTAAAGCTACACCCTATATAGGGGGATCAGTATTTCAAAATAAAAAGCTGGTTATATGTTG
Source organism: Cardinium endosymbiont of Dermatophagoides farinae (assembly GCF_007559345.1). Lineage (NCBI taxonomy): Bacteria > Pseudomonadati > Bacteroidota > Cytophagia > Cytophagales > Amoebophilaceae > Candidatus Cardinium > Cardinium endosymbiont of Dermatophagoides farinae. The sequence goes on along the minus strand of NZ_VMBH01000001.1, from coordinate 1,237,909 downwards.
ATTTGAAATGTTCAAGTTTGCGCTCTGCTTCATATCGGGTTTTACTATGTCCTATAGTAACGCGATAGTACTTTTCTCCTTTTCTAGGTAGAATCAGGTAGACCCCTAACTTTTTTTTCATAAGCTGCTCCACTACTTTCATAGCAGCGCGCTTGTCTAAATAACTGACTACTACTAGATGGTATATGCCCTGTGGTTCCTTTAATTCTTGATAGGTCCCTGGCTTTACCAATGGCTTGTTTTGTTTTACTGCCAACTCTTTTTGAGTTGCGCTAATACTTTTTTTTACTTTGCTGTTTTTTTTATGGTTAAATGTCTGACAACCAGGACCAGATTGATGGATTGTGCCACTTGTATTGCTCCCCATTTCAGGCGGTGCTTGGGCAGATGATGGGGCAGTTATGCTTGCCCCTTGGTCGGCAACGGGACCACTATTTACTGTTTCAGCAGAAGATCTGCTATTTTTTGCTGCTTTAAAATAGAAATTATAGCTCATTTTTGCTGCGATCAGCATCAGCACTATACCTATAATAACCAGGATAGGCGATAGCCCTTTTTTTTTAGGCAGCGCCTGAAAGTCTGGTTTAGGCAACCCAAATTTATTATCTGTCAAATTGGTAGACATAACTCAAAAGGTTTTGAATACAGCTGAATTAAAAAGTTTACAAAATAGACTACTGTTGCAATACCGATAGCAATATAATAAATTTCTGGAACAAGGAATGGTTATTTTACTTTTTTGCTTGATCAAAAGGAGGTGTGTATTTTTACTTGATCAAAAGCAATAAAAATCAATGGCTAAGGATATAAGTTGCTGAAAACGCAGCTTACAGCTGAAAAAACAGAAACCACCTTATAGTAGTTTCCACTAAACTGCTTTTTACTTCCGCTGATTAGGGATTTTTTATCGAACGTTTCTTGAACGTTTCTTCTTATTATTTTGGCGTATTGTACTTCGCATTATTTTTCCTGGCTTTTGGTGATAGGCGTTCAAAAAACTTCCCATAAGGATTCTTTACCTTAGCTTTTTGTAATGAGTCTTCAAAAAACTTCTCAAGATTAGAAAATTTGCTTGTAAGTTCGTTTATAAGGGATATCACATTTTCACCTTGATCATTTTCTATATACAGGTCAGCTCCATGGTTTAGGAAATATTGAACCACGTTGATCTGCATCTTATTATCACTAGTAAGGAACCCCCTACTCTTACCTTCTTCTATAACTTTTTTTAGTAAAAGAAGTGGGATTGTGTTTCCATTCTCATTTTGTGCATTTATGTTTAGCCCTTGATTAACCACGTCTTCCATACTTCTTAGCGAATACCCATTCTTCTCAAGGGACTTCATGGATTTGCCATCTATGAACATGATTGGATTATCATTATTATTCAGATTAGGCATAATACGACTACTAATCGCCAGATATCCTAGTGCTGCTGCTGTTAGCGTCTTGTTAGAAGGCAAAGGCCACCAGCCTAGTTCTTTCCTTGTATTTACACAGGAAGTCAAGGTATGGAAGCCTAATAAACCAGCGCATAGAGATATTCCATAGTATTTATGTTTTTTCATAGTTATGAACAACAGTATTGAATGGTTAATTATATTAGATGATGCTATTTGCCTTAAGCTAAGGGTGATGGAACGGAGACCTCCCCAACCATTTATTTCCAACGCAAGTATAAGGGAAAAAAATAAATATCACGCTAAACGTCTGTGATTAAATCAGATCCTACTTATTAGAAAAGATACATTCGAGTATAAAGCACTTTTCATCGTAACTTTTTTACAAGTGTCTTTTTTTCTTACTTTTGAATAGTGTGGACACAATATGTAACCAATCCATACTTTTGCAACGCTAGAAAGCGTCTGTAGACCTTCTGCAAAACCTATTTGTGATCAGCAGTTTTTAGGAGAAGTGCAGTCGAGCACCGCAGAATACTAGATGTATTTGAGGAGCATAGACAAGCTTCGACACCAAAATTGCCATTAGAAATAGGTTTTGCAGAAGGTCTTGTATAGGCATACCATAAAATTTAAATTGGATGAAGGGCTATTTATTTCCTGGTCAAGGGAGCCAATATGTAGGGATGGGCCAGTCGCTCTATCACCACAGCAGCAGAGCGCATCAAATGTTTGCAACGGCTGATCGGATCTTAGGCATGGATTTGACCTACATGATGTTAGAGGGTGGGCAGGAAGCTTTAAAAGAGACTACGGTGGCACAGCCTGCTATTTTTTTGCATGCAGTGGCTACTGCTTTTTTGAGTGATTCCTTTGATCCAGCAGCTGTAGCGGGCCATTCTTTGGGCGAAATATCGGCCCTAGTGGCCAGCAGGGTGCTCTCATTTGAAGATGGGCTACGTTTGGTAGCGGTCCGCTCTAAAGCGATGCAAAAAGCTTGTCAGCTTTGTCCTGGTACAATGGCTGCTGTACTTGGTTTAAGCGATGAGGTGGTGGAAGCGATTTGCGCAAAGATTACGCAAGAGGTAGTCGTACCAGCTAATTACAATTATCCAGGGCAATTGGTTATCTCTGGCAGCCAAGCAGGTGTAGCGTTGGCTACAGAAGCTTTAATGGAAGCGGGCGCGCGCAAAGTAATACCGTTACAAGTAGAAGGAGGCTTTCATTCTCCGCTGATGGCAGATGCGCAGGAAAGTGTTGCAGCGGTGTTCGCATCTATTCCCTTTTCTAAAGGGATTTGTCCTATTTATCAAAATGTTACCGGGCTGCCTGTTACCGATCCAGAAACCATTAAAGCAAACTTACTACAGCAGTTGGTTGCACCCATTTACTGGACCAAAACGATTCACCATATGGTGGAAGATGGGATTACAGCATGTATTGAATGTGGACCAGGAAAGGTTTTACAAGGGCTAGTGCGAAAGATCGCTCCTTCCTTATCAGTTGAACCTCTTTCAGTTTTAGGAGAAACACAGTCGTCAGCATACTAGATGTATTGGAGGAGCATAGACAAGCTTCGACACCAAAATTGCCATCAGAAATTGAGTTTTGAAAGAGGTTCATGATGTTATGTAAGCAACCCACCATCTATCTGAATCACCTGCCCCGTAATGTAGCTTGAGGCATCAGAAGCTAAAAAGAGTGCACAGTTTGCTACATCTTCTGGGCACCCGACACGCTTAAGTGGAATCTTTTCCATCCATGCTTGCTGTAATGATGCTTCAAGCTGATCGGTCATAGCAGTGGCTATAAAACCAGGTGCAATCACATTGGCACGTATATTTCTACTGCCTAGCTCTAAAGCAATGGATTTGGTTAAACCAATCATACCAGCTTTGGACGCAGCGTAATTGGCTTGTCCAGCATGGCCACTAATGCCTACAATAGAGGCTATATTGATAATAGAACCACTGCGCTGCTTAAGAAAGGTTTTTAGCGATGCCTTCACCGTGTTAAAAACAGACTTTAAATTGACATTCAGCACCGCATCCCAATCGGCTTCTGGCATGCGCAGCAGCAAGTTGTCTCTCGTGATGCCGGCATTGTTAATCAATACATCTAACCCACCAAACGCTGCTACCATATCCGCTACTGCCTTATCAGTAGCCTGAAAATCAGCAGCATCTGTATGAAAACTTTTTACCTGTACACCAAAAGCGCTTAATGCCGCTTCTGTAGCCTGTACTGCTTCCAAATCAGACCCACAATAGGTAAAAGCAATATCGCCTCCTTCCGCTGCTAGTTTAAGTGCAATCGCCTTGCCAATGCCGCGTGAAGCACCTGTAATGAATATTTTTTTTCCTTTTAAATGCATCATAAAAAACGCTATCGAGTGACTTTAATCGTATCTATCTGTTCATACAATAGACCTTCTGCAAAACCTATTGCTAAATGGCAATTTTGGTGTTGAAGCTTGTCTATGCTCCTCAAATACATTTAGTATTCTGGCGACTGCGCTTCTCCTAAAAACTGCTGATCACAAATAGGTTTTGCAGAAGGTCTAATGATGCCAATTTAAGAAAATAATATCAGTGATTACTGTAGCGTATAGGATATTAAAAATAAAGCTTATGCATTTAGAACGGATACATTAAACTTTGACTACTATTCCTTATCAAATTTTTGCTTTTTTTTCGAGCAACCTGGCTCGTCGTTTAATCCCTCTTGAGATTTTTCGTTTTCAATCCTTTATCTTTGTACTGTTGCAACATCAGAGCTATCGGTGAGTTAGCTTTTACTGTATCTAAAGGAGTCTTTCCAGCTTTATTTTTTTATTTACTTTAACACCCTTATTTATTAATAACTGAACGATTGGCAGATTATTATCATCTATTTTTTTGTTTATATCGGGGCATACGGCTAGATATAAAGGGGTATCCCCGTCTTTATTTTTTTATTTACTCTAGCACCTAGATTTAATAACTCTTTAACCACTGGTAGATTAATATTAAATGCTGCTACATGTAAAGGAGTCCATCTTTGACGATTTTTTGATTTATACCAACACCGCTAGCCGCTAATTCCTGAATGACCGTTGGACTATCATTACACCTAGCTGCTAGATGTAGAAGATTATTCCTGTAAATGTCTTTATGATTTACCTTAGGACTCTTAGCTCTTAGTATACTAATTATCTCTGGGTTATGATTATGCATAGCTGCTAGCTGTAAAGGAGTATTACAATCCTCATTTTCTTGATTTACATCAGTACGCTTATTTATCAATAACAATAACGTAGTGATCACTGGGTTATTATTATACCCTGCTGCTAGATGTAAAGGAGTATTACCGGGCTCAAGATCTCTAGGCTCAGAGAATAAATTTACATAAGCTTTGCTATAGTCAAGTAGCTTCTCAAAAAGATCTATAACATGCGGATCTTTTAGGTTAAGGTTTTGTGCTACGTAATGTATAGGAGCATATCCGTTACCATCTAGTATCCCTAATGTAAGTTTATTATCCTCAATGAGCCTAGCAAGATTTCCCATACACTGATGGTAATGTCCACTACTACACAACTTACTCCACTTTTCTTGAAGATCTTTATTTTCGAAAAACGCATGGAACACTACGTCTTGATTATCTTTAGTAATTTTAGTAATGATAGTACCCATATTAGCTGCTAAAGACAAACTCTTTAAGCTTTGTAGCTTTAGGGGTTTTTCTGTTTCAGAAGTAGCGGGTTCTACAAGGCCATATGACGTATGAAACTTGATGCAACTCAAAGTAGTTAGTAAAATATTCGTCCATACAAGAATTGATAAACTTACGGACTTGATGCGCTGTATACTTTTTGTCAAACCCATATTTCTGATATTTCTGAAAGTTAATACAGAGATGATACTCTTAATCAGATTTTAATGTTTTTTTAATAAAAAAACAAAAGTTTAACAGCCTCACTTTATATACTATTCAGGATAGATGGATAAAGTGACAAAACGATAACGCTTCCCTACTCTTTTCCCATGGCTATATTTAATACTTTTTCACTATGTAACTGTAATTCATGGGTTATATCGACTAGTTGTATGTGCATGGCCAATGGCAGGTAAAATTTTTGGATTAACCTTGCTTTTTCTATCTGTTTTTCAATAGTATGACCAGAAATGGTTCTTGCATTATGTAACACATCTGCCAGCCTAACCAGTATCGCATCATGATTTGTATCACCCATTATAGCTTGGATATAGGCAGTATAGTCATCTGTTTGGCCTGGTAGTTCTTTCTCTAAGCACGCTGAAGCTGATACAATCTGTGTAATAGCAGCACCAAATAGGGTAGTTAAACCTGCTTCTGTCAGCGGGGTATTTTGTACTACATCATGGACCAGGCCAGCAATAATAACATTAGCATCTTGGGTTATAGTGAGTAAAATAGAGGCCACTGCCATGGGATGTAAGTAAAATAGTTCTCCTGTTTTTCTTCTTTGCGTGGTATAATAAACTTTAATCAACTGTAATGCATCCATAACCAGCGCAACATCAAGCCCTGCTTTCTTTTTTACTTGTTCTAAAAATGCGGCTTCTTCCTTTATGCTTATTGGGTCCAATGCCATTTTTTGTGTATGCACAACAGGTGAAAGGGCCGCAAATGCCTTAGTAATCTCTTTGACGTTTACAGGTATTACATATAAATGAGTGATTTCTGATTCAGAAGCATGCCGCTCATAGTAACCGTAATGTGCATGGACAATATGTTGGTTTCCTAAGTCTATTTTTTCTTCACTGTCAGCTAAAATCTGAATATCTGCCATCTCTGCGACCTTATAGGTTGGACGTATCATAGGTAGCCTGATTGCAGTTGTAATCACAAATCGGATCGCATTGATTTTTTGCAATTTACCCTGTAAAAGGGTTAACCGATAGCCCAACTGTGTATCATCTATATACATATAGATATCCTTTTTTTGATGGCTATGTAGAGATTGGTATGCACTGCAGGAATATAAACTGCTGATAATTAGATTTTTTATACTTTCTATGGCACACTGCATATAAAGGTGTTTTGTATTAATCACTACATAGGGCGTATCGTATATATTGCTAATTTTTATAGCATCGAAACATTCGGCTAATAGTTGATCCATGCTAATCCAATTGGTGACTAAATGGAGATTATGCTTTAAATGTTGAAAAACGCTGTTAAAATACTTATTCAACCTAGTGGCTTGGGCGGAATAAGCAAGCAAGCGCTGATCTGATTCCTCTAATCGAGTGAGCCAATTGTTCAATTGGCATATGATATAGCTGCTTTCATAAGCAAGTGCTTCTACTTGTTGCTTATTAAAAAATTGCCTTGCATTTTGCTCTTCCTTTTCACTGGTTAACACCTGTATGATGGATAAGAGCTTGCCTAAGCTGTTGTTATGGTACAAAAAGCCACCAACTAAAATGAATAGCATAAATATTACGCAAGCAATATTTATGTTCAGGTCTAAAAAGCAATCGATTAATGTGATATTACTGTCCATATAATGGAGTAAGATCGACACTACTATAATACTGAGTATAGATCCAAACAAGATGACACTCAATGGGGTAATAAAAAGAGATAAGAAGAGGTTGAGTATAAAAATAATATTATGTAAATGGGCAAACTTACTAAGTATGGTCATGCCAGTACCTACTAAGAAAAGAAAGTAAATATGGCTCAATGGCCACATTATTGAGACAATTTTACGAACATATGATTGGGCGGAAAAAATATATACTAAGAAAAATGTGGCAACCAAGAGACTTGGAAATAGAATAAGCACTTCTAATATAGCATGCCATATGGGATTGCCGGAAAAAGTATAAAAAGAACCATAACCTGTCAGCAGAATATAAAAACTAAAAAGTATATAGGATAAATTATCTTTAGGTAATTGTTTCTGAAGGTAATCGAAAAAATTGAATTGCTTCATCCTATGAAAGGTAATATATTTAGGCCACTGCTTCCATAATAGTGGAGGCTTAGGGAATGGGTCTTGAGGCAAGCTATTGGTTAAGTGATGCTGGTCTGGGGTGCGTTTGCCCTTGAAAAACTGGATGACAATAATACTTAGTAGATTCATTCCAATGGCTGGAAGCAAGCTATTGAGACCTGGATTAGGTGCAAAACAAAACCACAAGATAGTGGTTACACCACCTGCTAGCATCCCTACTAAAACTGTACATGCATGTAGGGAAACACCCATTAAAGAGCATAGCAATGGTAGGCTCACAACAGCTTTAAACAAAAAAATGGTCATCCATATCATTTGGTATGTAGTGTATCGTGCAAGAAACATTGCCATCACACCTACTATAGCCAGATGGATAATGGGCTTTTTAACCCACTTGAATAGATCCGGTAGGTCATCGGTTATTAAACCAGTAGCTGCATGCAAGTTGGCACCTGCTGTAGAGATGGTTAAGGCAGCAACGCTTATCATCAACATCCCTTTTAGCCCTAGATGGGTATCAAAAATGGTTAAGGGAATAGCTGATAGGACCGACTTGCCAGCATTGTTCTGTACCAACACGGCAACCCATAACAAAAACAAGTTTATGCTTAATGCAAAGAAACCAGCACCATTAAAGGAACGCTTGATTTGGGTGGCATTTGCGGAAATGAGCATAGGAACTACCTGAGCAGGATAGAAAGCGGGTATAGAGCAAACAATAAAATATATAATATAGTCCAGTAGACCAAGACGACCATGAATCAAGCTATTCCAAGAGTCCTTAATGGCTAAAGCAAGATTGGCTTGATCAACATTATATTGGTTTACCATACATTTCCATAAAGTCCAAGCGACAATGGGTAGGAATATTCCAAAGGAAGCACAACGTACTACACGTACCAGCACCAGTGGTTGTATGATAGTTGACCCAACACTAAACATCACAAAGAGCGCTGCCATAAGCAGACTATAATGTGGCTGAATAGCAAAAAACCAACATATCGCCATTGAAAGCATTTTAAATTGAATGGCAACTACCGAAGCGCTATGCAATAGGCCACATATGGCTACAATTTTTCGAATAGCATTGCCATAGCATCGCCCCATTATTTCTGCTACTGAACGATTATTTAAAAAAAGATGCAAACGATGTGCCAGCAGGTTGCCTATTATAAAATAGCTGATCATACTACCTGCCAAACGTAATAAGCAATCCATATCAAGCGGACTACAGAGTACTTCCCCTCCATAGGTTATGGCCAGGATAGCTGCTATAATATGGGGCGTAGCGCAATGCGTATGTTGGATAGTGGAATGTTTAATAGCACGAATGCCAACAAATAGATGGATCAATAAAAAAAGAATAAAAATAATACTGTCTAAACCCATTGCCGGTCCTGTAATTATATTGCTGAAAAAATGTGCTTTCTATAAAAATTTTACACCAGAGCCACCTGTCAAATTGTCTAGACAAGAAACAAAAGGATTTGTAAACCAATTATTAAAGCCATACGAAACAGCAAAAGAGACTACTGAAAAACTATTAAGATAGTTCTTCATCTAGCAAAACGCTAAAATGTTGCAACGATCTAATAACAGCCCTATTCAAAATAGGATAGTGGATCTCTTCCTGTTTTCCAGTATACACATATCCTATTAAAAAGGCAAATTCAGAACGGGCGGTATCTAACGCATGATCCAATATATATTTATTGAGTCGATAGGCTTCCCTAAGCAAACGCTTTACTCTATTGCGTTGGACAGCAGAAGGGAAATGGCGTTTAGAGACAGAAAAAAGAACTTTATTGCATAAAAAGTCTTCTTTCTTTTTTTGGAGGTAAAAGATGGTACAAGGATATAGCTTTAAAATAGCTCCTTCTTGAAAAAGCATTTTTATATGCTTGCGGTTGGTTAGTCTACTGCATTTGGGCAGGCTGCTTTTTCCCATAACCAATAGCAGAAGGAAAGACTAGCACTTATGCCTAGGCTCATCAGAAACGGTTAATTTCACTCTTCCTTTAGCGCGCCTTCTGGCCAATACAGCACGGCCATTAGCAGTTGACATACGCTCCCTAAAACCATGTTTATTGCTTCTTTTTCTCAGTGATGGTTGAAATGTTCTTTTCATAAGTTAGTTTAATGACCTTTATAGATTTTAGATAAACAAGAACTTCTATAGATTTGTCCTGGCAAGGTATGTAAATCTACGGTAGCATCCAAATTATTCTAGCTATTTCTTCAGGAAATGGGATTAAATGCTATTAGACCTTCTGAAAAACCTATTTGTGATCAGCAGTTTTTTGGAGAAGCGCAGTCGCCAGAATACTAAATGTATTTGAGGAGCATAGACCACAAAATTGCCATTTAGCAATAGGTTTTGCAGAAGGTCTATTAATTTTAGGATGGCTGCAAGTAGTGAGGTTGTGCGCTGTCTGGTTTGGCGTGATATCTTTACTTTAAATTAAAGTATGCTCGGTTTTCCACTATTTTATCTTTAAATTTGAGCAATGTGTTCCCATATAAGTAAAATAACAATAGGTCGCCTCGTATCGGCCTTTTTAGTCAGTCTGACTGCATGTATAGCGTTAAAAGCGGCACCTCCACCTAGCTTGAAAAAAATCTTGAATCAAGTAAAAAAAGGAACCTATGACGAAGATCTTACTGTATACAGAAACAGAATGAAATGTTGCAAAGAACTTAAAACGAAAAAAAAAGAAAGTTCCGTGTCGCTTGTCTGTCCATTAGATCAAACCAAAAATTTAGCGCAACGTTTGGCGCAACGCAAGCTAGCTTATGAGCATATGCAGTGCTTAAAGGGGTATACTATACAGCTCTATATGGGTAGCAGTAGAACTGCAGCATTAAAGAAACAAGACTTGATTGGTAGGCTTGGGCATACATCTAAGCTCCATTATAGGCAGCCCCATTATACTGTACAGCTTGGTTTTTTCTTAGATAGGCTAGAGGCCTATTTTGTCTATTTAACTTTAGTACAAAAAATAAGAACGGCTATGATTCGTCCTTGTATGCTCCCTAGGAAGGAGTATGTAGCCACTACGTTGCAGCCCCATGAGTCTGTGCCAGACTAAATACTTTTAAAGGTAGATTTTTGTATATTTTTATGTGCGCTTTATTGTGTTTGATCGCCTAAAATGATTTTTTTATAACCTGTGCAAAACTATTGATATGGCTATGATTTTTCGTATTTCCCGATTAGGATATTTTTTATTTGTTTTGGTTTACGCTACAGCTTACGGGAAAAGTCATCCTACTAGCGCCCGACCAGGTAAGGTAAGTTTGACAACGGGGCGCCGTTTTAATCAACCAGATACGTTGCCTGTCGTCCCTCATAAGCAAGGTCCACCTATTCCGGGTATGATTTATGTGGAGGGAGGTTATATGACCATGGGTAATTTAGTGGAGGATAAGCTGGGTACAGGAGGGGGGTCTACGAAACCTGTTACCATCACTTCTTTTTACATAGATCAAACACCTATTACCAATTTAGACTATAGGGAGTATCTATATGACTTGCAAAAGAATAGTTTAACTGAAGCATATAAGGCTGCTATGCCCAATCAACAGGCTTTGCTAGAGGGCTTTAGCTACAATAATCTATATTTAGAAAATTATCTAAATGCGCCCGGTTTTGCCTATTACCCGGTTGTTGGTGTGAGCTGGGAGCAAGCTACGGAATATTGTAAATGGCGTACCAAAAAGTTTCAGGAGGAAGAGATTAAGAAATATAAAGCAAAGTTAACACCTCAGCCTGATGCTGAAGAAGGTCAAACAACTGCCATCAATAATGAAGATATAGAGGCAATAATAAGCAGGTGCCCCGAATTTCGCTTAGCTAGTGAAGCAGAATGGGAATACGCTGCGCACGCTATAATTGGCACAGCTAATATAGACTATTTACAGCGCCATCAACGGATTTACCCATGGGATGGTTCTTCCCCAAGAGGAAAAAATGGTCAATTCTTAGCTAACTTTAAGCGAGGCAAGGGCAACTACAAAGGTATGGCTGGTGAGTCTGACCATGCTGCACCTACTTCTTACGTTTATGCTTACCCTCCAAACGATCTAGGCCTCTATGATATGGTGGGTAATGTTTGTTGTTGGGTAAGTGATACCTACAGCCCGCTTGCTCTACAAGACTCAGGTGACTTAAACCCTGTTATCCGTGATGGATCTCCGGATCAGGCTGATCACCATAAAGGTTCCCTTACTAATGCGCATGATAAAGTATATAAAGGCTGTTCTTGGGCAGATTCTGCCTACTTTTTACAAATAGGAACCCGGCGCTATTTGAATAAAGATAGTGCTACGGCTACAATTGGATTTCGATGTGTGGTTTCTAGCTTAGGACGATAATAGACCTTTTTACAGGAACATTTTCCTACTATGGCCATTGTCCGTTCAGCACACTGGCAAAAAACGCGTTTTTTCTAGCTTTTTACTAAAATTTGGAACAAAAATTAGGCGTTTATGCTAAAAATTTATCCTAAAATCATGCCTGAGACAGACTGAAAAGCAAATCTTCGCCACAGTGGTGAACGGACAATGGCGTCAACTTAATCTCTATATTTTACTGATTATCAAATAAAAGCATATAATTTTGGATTTACATTTTTAGTTCTTTTTTATAAATTATTTTTTGTTATTTTATAAAATAAAATGTATAATGCGTTTTTTTATGAAAAATTTTTAGGAAAAAACTTCGTTTCCAATGTTAAAAATAAAGTTTATGCACAAGTGTTTCAGCAAAGACATTCAAGAGGCAAAAATACCTTTATACGCAATAGGAAACTTAGTTTCCCAATAGTATTTAGTACCATTTTACAGCTGGTTAAGAGAAGTTTAGGTATAGAGTGTGAACTTATGGAACCATTAACATCGAAAATCCCCCCTTCAAGCAAGCTTTTTCTAAAGCAAGGTACAAATTTGCTCATACTGGCTTTAAAGAATTATTGGAAGACAGCATCCGAATAGCTTACCAAAATGATCCTACTTATGGAACATGGAAAGAACATAGGGTTATTGCAGTAGATGGTTCTTCTATGCACTTACCTGCTTCCGGAGAAATCATATCTGAATTTGGACGTTTTAAACCAAATGGGACCAATGGAACGATGCCGCCCTTAGCTAGGATTTCTCTATTTGTGGATTTGTGTACATCTCTGATTTGTAATGCTCGACTTGGAACTTGGGATGTAGGGGAGCAGACATTGGCAGAAGCACAACTACCTGAAGTGGTTGATCAAATGCGTTCCTTAAAGCAAGATAAATTATTGTTTATCTATGATCGTGGGTACACTTCTGCAAAGTTTATGAAAGAACACAATGATTATAAAGCAGATTTTATTTTTCGTGTGCAAGGACACCATTATAAAAAGCTATGGGAACGTGTTCAATCTGGAGAGTCAGATTTTGATTGTATCGTAGAGAGTAAAGATAAAAAGATCAGCCAAAAGGTAAGAGTGGTATCCTTTATGTTATCCAATAGCACAGTAGAGGTATTGACTACCTCACTTTTTGACCGCGAAAAATTTACATTAGAAAGCCTCAAGAAGGCTTATGGGTTAAGATGGCATATAGAAGAGTGCTATAAACGTCTCAAAGTAGGTGCAGAACTAGAGAACTTTTCTGGTATAGGGGTCTCCTTGGATATAGGAAATTATTGTACGTTAAGGCTGTTTTCTGTACTAAAGATGTTCTTCTTTTTCTTCCAGGTTATTGTATAAATTTACCTGATTAGCAACATGTTTCAGACATTACTTTTCCCACTTTCCAGCAATTTATTAAAAGTGCTTAGCATCGCTTTTTTCATTGTTTACAAAGTACAATTTCTGAATACGACATACCTGCGAAGCGCTGTACCCGGTAGCTTGTGCGGTATCTTGAATGCTTAGTTTTTTAACACTTCGATAATATATTACCTTCTGGTGACGCTCATGATCAGCCTGTTTTCCACGATATTTACCCTCTTGACGTGCTCTTTCGATTCCCTGTTTTTGCCGTTGCTGACGGCTCAACCAATCCTTATACGACATTGCGGCCATTAGATCCATGAGCATATTATTGATGGCAGAAATCACAGCACGAGTTATTGGATCATTTTGTGATGGTTCTTTGTCAGACAAAACCTGCCATGAAGTTGGGATATCCAGACTTACAATTCTCAATTCATGATGTTCAATATGTTCAATCTGCTTTTTGAGTGTTAGCCAGTCACTGTTACTAAGTCTGGTCAGCCGATCTATTTGTTCTACTAGTAGAATATCATTCAGGATTTAGCGCTTATTAATACGCACCGCAAGCCAGCCAATAGGTTCGGTTTTTCTGTCTTGCTTTGTTACCTGAAGAACATAGGGATGATCCCAAATAAAAAATCACTACTTTCCGATTTTTTACTCAAGCATATCGCTAGCAGACTTAATTTATCAAATGAACTTTGGAAAGATTACGCATCAGGACGAGACACCACTCGCAGGGAACATTTAATAGAACTATACCACTATCTAGGACTAAAAAAATTTACAAAACAGATTCAAAATGATTGCATTTCGTATTTAATTCCACTTGCAAAACGCACTGACAAGGGTATTCTTCTTGCACAAGAACTTCTAAAGTATATGCAGCGGAATTGCGTGATTATTCCCACTATTGATGTACTGGAGCGAACGTGCTCAAAGGCCATGGCTGCTGGCGATAAAATAATATTCTCGGAACTGAATGCTCAACTTATATCAGAGCATAAGGTCAATCTAGACAGCCTTCTGATTGCATCAAATAATCATCTTTCACGTCTATCTTGGATTCTTCAACCTCCTGGTAAAATTAACGGAAAAAATGTATTACAGCACATTGAATGCTTGAATACGATCGTGGCAATAGACTTACCGGTAGGGATCGGACGTTTAGTTCATCAGAATCGGTTACTGAAACTGGCCCGTGAGGGTCGGAATATGAGCAGCCGAGATTTGACTAAGTTCTCATCAAGCAGACGATACGCTATTCTAATATGTGTGATTGAAGAAGCCAGAGCTACACTTACAGATGAGATCATCGATTTGCATGAGCGTATCTTGAACAGTATGTTCAGCCGGGCTAAAAGAACTCAGGCGGAGCGACTCCAGCAAACAGGTAAACTTATCCAGTCTAAACTGTACCAGTATATTGCTATTGGTCAAGCATTAACTGAAGCCCGTGAATCCGGAGAAGATCCATGGACTGCTATTGAACATGTTATGCCATGGCAAAAATTTATTATAAGTCTAGAAGAAACCCGTTTTTTGACCAAAAAAAGTAATTTTGATCCACTGCATATTATTATTGAGAAATATAGTACGTTACGTAAATACGCTCCAAGAATGTTGTCTGCGTTGGAACTGAATGCCACGCCAGCTACACAGTCACTAGCCGAGGCTCTGACAGTCATCAGAGAAATGTATCATAAACAGTTACGAAAGGTCCCACCAATGGAACCGTTGGATTTTATTCCTGAAAGCTGGAGGAAAGTGGTTATTGCACCCACCGGAATAAATCGACAGTACTATGAATTTTTCGCTCTTAACGAACTGAAAGACGCGCTTCGTTCAGGGGATATCTGGGTAAAAGGTTCTCGCCGATATAAAAATTTTGACGATTACCTCATTCCTAAAAAGGAGTTTAATAAGTTGATTCAGAATCATCAGTTACCACTTTCTGTCCCTTTTGATTACAGTCAATATATTGGAAGTCGCCTAACATTATTGAAATCACGACTCGAAGAGGTAAACAAAATGGCCCTTATAGGTGATTTACCTAATGTTGAAATATCTAATATAAAAGAGTAAAGGTCACGCCATTGGATAATAGTGTTCCTGCAGAGGTTTCACCGCTGACAGCCCTGGTTTATAGTATGTTACCTCATCCTAAAATTACAGAGATACTGGATGAAGTAAACGACTGGACAGCGTTTACTAACCATTTTTCTCATCTCAAAAATGAGGTCATCCGCCCTGATACTCGGCTCCTCCTAACCATTATCCTGGCTGATGGAATTAACCTTGGGCTAGGTAAAATGGCAGAGGCCTGTCCTGGAGTTACTAGATCTTCACTGGAAAGTATTCAGGCGTGGTATATACGAGATGAAACGTATTCAGCTGCTCTTGCTGAATTAGTTAATGCGCAGGGAAAGCAACCTATGGCGATATACTGGGGTGACGGTACTACATCGTCTTCAGACGGTCAGAACTTCAGAGTCGGAAACCTTAGACGCTACGCTGGACAAGTCAATCCTAAATATGGACAGGATCCTGGTATTCAGTTTTATACGAATATCTCTGATCAATACAGTCCATTTTATACCAGGGTTATCAGTCGGGTAAGAGATTCAACTCATGTACTCGATGGCTTGCTGTATCACGAAAGTGATCTAGAAATCCGGGAACACTATACCGATACATCTGGTTTCACCGATCATGTATTTGCCATGATGCACCTACTTGGTTTTGAATTCTGCCCAAGAATTCGAGATCTACATGACAAACGACTTTTTATTCAAGGAAAAGCCCAACAATACCCTGGACTTCAGTCTATTATATCTTCGAACAGCCTGAATCTGAAAGATATTAAATCAAACTGGGCTGACGTGCTTCGTCTAGCCACCTCGATCAGCCAGGGGACAGTTACTGCATCCCTAATGCTCAAGAAGTTGGCCAGTTATCCAAAACAGAACGGTCTGGCAAAAGCTCTCAGAGAAATCGGGAGAATAGAAAGAACATTATTCATGCTGAACTGGTTTCGAGATCCAGCATTGCGTCGACGTGTACAAAAAGGGCTTAATAAAGGAGAAGCCCGTAATGCCCTTGCCCGTGCGGTATTTATGCACAGGTTGGGGGAAATCAGGGACAGAAACCTGGAAAATCAGAGCTACCGTGCCAGTGGACTAACACTGCTCACAGCTGCCATCACGCTATGGAACACGGTCTACATCGAAAGAGCTGTAGACTCTCTGAAAAAACAGGGAATAAAAATCAATGATCAATTGTTATCACATCTATCTCCATTAGGATGGGAGCATATCAATTTGACAGGAGATTATATCTGGACAAGAAAGCGTAAAAAAACATTAAGTAAGTTCCGACCTCTACGACCGGCTAACATAGAAAAATACAAAAACAGCCTTAACGTACAATAATTTCCCATATCCAAGGAGACCCCTAATAGCCCGTTTATAAATGGTTTCATGGTAAAAGAAGTTTTTACCTTACTTTTTGCTTGATCAAAACGCAACAAAAAATCAAGCACTGATGAAAAAAAGCGCTGAAAGCACAGCTCACAAATGTTCAAAGAACAATAGATTCCTATTGCTGACCATATCTATCCGTTAAAATAACATAACCAGATTGTTTGCGAACTAAGTCATACGTTGCATAGGCAGCCACAACTGACTTCCCAGAAAAAGCAATGCCTACCTCTATCACCTCCTGAACATGAGGATACTGCAATAACTCCGTATGATAGGCTTGTGCTTGTATTTGATCTAAGGCAAGTTTAGAAGCAGTTTCTAATTCTTCTTCTTTACGCACCTGCTTAAATTCCAACAACAATGCCTTTGCGCTCTCTTTTTTAGGGATTAGTAGTAGATCATATCTTCCAAAGCCACTTTCTCGATTCGAGCGTATAGCGTACCTATCACTAATACTAGCCAGCATCGCTAAAACGAAACCATGGTAAAAACTTTCCCCTTGTTTTGTCGAACTAGTATCAAAAAAACTAGCACTATCTAAGAGGTATGCACTTAAATCTCGGGTAAAATCATTTACGTTACCAACTAAAAGATGAGTTAAAAAGCTATGATACCTAGACTGACTAGGAAATTTGCCCACCAACCATTCTTCAAAAAAACGATTGTAAAGCCTACGTACTTCATTGTTGGGAATCTTAACTAGACAATCATATAAATCACTATTTTGACTTAAACTACTCTTTTCCAAAGTCAAATAGCCGGCAAATAGCAAAAGGCTCCAGAAAGCAGTTTCATTTCTAGGCAGTAGATCAAAAGCAAGATGCTTATCGATAGATACCATTAACGCTGCTCCTTGCATCAATTGTTCAAATGCTTCTTTAATGTCCTCATTCGAGGCAAAAATCAACTGCTTGATTAAATCATTATTGCCTGTATTGACCCAGTAAACATCAAGACGACCTGATCTATTGATACAAGAAATAATAGACCATGGATTATACATAACCAAGTGGCCTACCTTATAACCATTGTACCAATTTCTTACTTCTTCCATAGAAGTAGCCAAATCTTTTGCTTTAAATAAAGAGGAAACTTCCGTTTCACTAAAACCAAAACGAGCACTATAATCTTCATCTAGTATGGTATAGGTTTCTAGGTTATTCAACCCAGATAACATACTATCCTTGGAAACACGCAATATACCCGTTAATACCCCTTTTTCTAGTATAGTATTGTCTTTTAAGGCATCACTAAACAGGTTACGCATAAATGCGACCATAGCGCCCAAGTATGGCTTATTACCATAAGCTTTATTGAGTGGTGTATCGTATTCATCTATCAGAATATAAACCTTCCGGCCATGGTGTTGGTAGAGGCATTGACTAAGAAGTTTTAAAGATTTTTCTAACTGTTGCTGGTTGGCCTCATTATTTATAATTCTATACAGTTTTTTTAGCTGTATTTGATTAACCTTATTACTTTTAAATAAATAAGTATAGGATTCATAAAGAGTCGATATCAATTCATACACCGCATTATAAGCCCCTTGAAAATCATCTGCATTGACATCCTTAAAACTGATCATAATGACAGGGTACTTTCCTTGATGTTCTCTAATGTACTTACCTCCCTCTAACTTACCAATGGCTAAATCATCAAATAAACCTGCTGTAGTGACCCCATCTACTTCTGAGGCAAAAAAATGTTGCAACATAGACATATTAAGTGTCTTTCCCCAACGGCGAGGACGGGTAATTAAGGTAACTTCATCGCCTTTTTCTAGGAAATCAGCAATCATAGCCGTCTTATCACAAAACAGGTAATCGTTAGATACCAGCTTATGAAAATTACTAACACCAATCGGTAATTTTTTCATGATGAGAAGATTTAAGATTTATTACCACTTGATCTATAGGTTGGTTTGTCTATAGCCCGTGCTGCTGCATTTAATAATTAATTGTATTTTTACATTACGGTCTTTAGCTAAAAGGTGATAACAAGTGGCAAGCCCTGCAAACCCTCCTCCTACAATCGCTATACGCATCCATAAATAATAATGATTAGCACCAAGCAGGTCACATTCGATGCATAGCATCGACTTCTTCCCTATGCTAATAAATTTTATTGGAAAGATCAAATAAAAGATCGGAATATTAACGCTATAAAATATAACTCACTGCTATATACATCAACCAGTTTGAACTAAGTTAAGTAGACCTTCTGCAAAACCTATTGCTAAATGGCAATTTTGGCGCTTGTCTATGCTCCTCAAATACATTTAGTATTCTGGCGACTGCGCTTCTCCTAAAAACTGCTGATCACAAATAGGTTTTGAAAAAGGTCTAGTGATATATTACAAATCTGAATTGCTATTGCAATGGTTTCGTCTTGCCAGAAAGTAGAAATGGTATTAAATTCAGGAAAAAGTGATGGATTGAATGTATAAAGCAGGCATTTTTATCTTACTTTTTCCTTGTTTTCGAAGTAGTAATGCCATATGGCTGAATGAATAAATCAGTAGAACTTCTGCAAAAACCTATTGCTAAATGGCAGTTTTGGCGTTTGTCTATGCTCCTCAAATACATTTAGTATTCTGGCGACTGCGCTTCTCCTAAAAACTGCTGATCACAAATAGGTTTTGCAGAAGATCTAGTACCCAATTAGTTTAATGGAGCCGCGGAGCGGCTTCTGATTTCCCTTTTAAGTCTATTTTTTTATGCTCGATAGAACCATTCCACCAAAGTTTAAAGCAATTGAAACAATTGATTTCCCATGGCCAGAGCGGCATATGCTTTCGAATAAGATTCCGCTTTATCTGTTAAATATGGGCCATCAACCCATTATAGAATTAGAATTGGTTTTTAAATCTGGTAGCGCCTACGAGCTACATCCAGGTGCAGCCTATTTTACTACTGCTATGCTACTAGAGGGTACGGCCACTAAAGATACGCAAGCCATTGCGCAAATTATTGATTATTATGGCGCAACCATTAGTACATGTGTACAGAAAGATTTTGCTACCATCTCGCTTTCGACACTTGCTAAACATCTTAGCCCAGTATTAGACCTATTGGTAGAGGTGCTATTAACCGCTAGTTTTCCAGAAAAATCACTCGAATTGCTAAAAAGTGTAAAAACACAAGCCATTCAAATGGCTGATAAAAAAAATCATCAGGTAGCCTATAAACGGTTTTGCACAGCGCTCTTTACAACAGCGCATCCATATGGCAGACATCTAACCGTACAAGATGTTGCCCAGATTCAACGGGCTGATTTATACGATCACTATAAACAAGCACTCTTTGCCAATTGCATTGCTTTTGTGAGTGGCCAAGTGACCCCAGCAGCCCTACAACGCATTAAACAAGCCCTAGAAAAGTTGCCTTCTAATAAAAGTCTGCAAGCAGAGCAAATTCCATGTAGTCATCCTCCTGAAAAAGTAGACTTAGTGGATGGGCAACATTTGCAATCCGCTATTGTAATCGGTAAAAAGTTATTGCTTAAAAAGGAAGTAGATTTTTTACCCATGGTTGTGGTCAATACCTTATTAGGTGGTTATTTTGGCTCTCGGTTGATGCGAAATATTCGAGAAGAAAAAGGCTATACCTATGGGATTCATTCCAGTATGGTAGCATTTCTACAAGCTGGTTACCTAGCCATTACTACAGAAGTAGCCGAGGAAGTAACCAAGGAAACCATCCAAGAAATCTATAAAGAAATAGCAATGCTGCAGCATGAACTGGTTGAAGAGGAAGCCTTACAAAATGTTAAAAATTACTTGCTGGGCCATTTTTTAACCACTATTAATGATCCTTTTTCTGTTATGCAAAAGTTTCAATCAGCCCATCTACATGGGTTAGACCAAAGTTATTATACTAGATTTTACCATCAGGTCCGTAACATAACCCGCTAGAAGTTAGAAACTTAGCACAAAAATACTTATCTTTAGATTCTTTTACAGAAGTAGTGGTACACTAGTGTACCTAACGCTATAATGGGAAGCGTTACGATATAACGCTTCAGCGCCCTTTAATTTGCATTTGATGCAATAAAAAGGTATATTTGAAGCCTTTAGTTTTTTGTATACGGTCCTCAAATTTTTTTTGTTGGTTCAACTTTTTCTTTAAAAAAGCGTGGATTATATCAGTTATAAGACAAAATATGCTAACAAGCAGAGCGTTGACAAACAATGGGTTGTTGTTGATGCTTCATCGCAGCCGTTGGGTAGATTGGCTAGCCAGGTTGCTTACATCATTCGTGGCAAGCATAAGCCCGATTTTACGCCTCATATAGATGGGGGAGATCATGTAATCGTTTTGAACGCTAGTAAAATAGCTTTATCGGGTAACAAATGGATCAAAAAAACCTATACCACTTATTCAGGCTATCCTGGTGGATTAAAACGTGCTACCCCTAAAGAAGTGCAAGCTGCCCGCCCAAAGCGTGTTATAGAGCATGCAGTAAAGGGTATGTTGCCTAAAAATAGATTAGGAAGAAGGTTGTTTCACAACTTACATGTTTGTGAAGGGCTACGCATCCATATACAGCTCAAAAACCAACCCCAATAACCCTAAAATACTAATTATTAACGGATGGAAACAGTCAATGCAGTAGGTCGAAGAAAAACCGCCATAGCTAGGGTTTATCTTATGAACGGGACAGGGGATATTATCATTAACCATAAGCCGCTTTTAGATTATTTCCCAGTAGAAGAAATTAGCCTAATTGTTAAGCAACCTTTGGAAAAATTAGCTATTGCAGATCAGTATAATCTGAAAGTTAATGTTATTGGTGGGGGCTTACGTGGGCAAGCTGAAGCGATTCGCTTAGGTATTGCTAGGGCGCTTTGTAAACTAGACTTAGAAAAGAATAGACCTGTACTAAAAAAAGAGGGCTTCTTAACCAGAGATGCCAGAGTTGTGGAACGTAAGAAATATGGTCGTAAAAAATCGAGAAAGAAATTCCAGTTTACAAAACGTTAGTCCTAGTCCCATAGTTATTATTTGTTGTTACCTATACCTATAATGATAAAATTAGAATTCAAAACACTACTTGATGCTGGCGTCCATTTTGGTCATTTAACTAGGAAATGGAATCCTAAGATGGCTCCCTTTATTTTTATGAAGCAAAATGGGATACATATTATCGATTTGAACAAAACGATTACCTGCATGGAGGGGGCTGCTTTGCAGCTCAATGCAATGGCACAAGCTGGGAAAAAGATTTTGTTTGTGGCTACTAAAAAACAGATTAAAGCTTCTGTAGAACAGACGGCCAAAGATTTAGGGATGCCCTATGTGACAGAACGGTGGCTGGGTGGTACGCTTACTAATTTTGTCAACACCCGAAAGCTATTAAAGCGCATGCTTTCCATAGAAAAAAACATGCATACAGCTGGTTATAAAAACTTAGCAAAAAAAGAAAGGTTGGTTATTGCTCGGGAGCAAGAAAAGCTCAATAGAATATTGCAGGGATTAGCCAATGTCACAAGGTTGCCATCTGCACTATTTGTAATTGACATTAAGGAGGAACATATTGCTGTTGAGGAAGCCCGAAAACTGGGTATTCCTGTTTTTGCACTTGTGGATACCAATGCAAATCCAGATATGGTTGATTTTCCTATTCCTGGTAATGATGATGCATTCCGCTCTGTAGACATTGTCGTACGTTATCTTGCTAGCGCAATTAAAGAAGGAATCGCATCATATAAAAAAGAAAAAGCAGAAACGGCTCCTAAAAAAGAGGAAGAAGCTGTCAGTAACGCAGGTAATAAAACGGCTCCTAGAAGGGGTATAAAAGTGGTACAAGGTGTAGTAATCAAGAAAGCCGCGCCTGCTAAAGCTAAACCTGTCACACCTCCAGCTAAGCAGAAGGTAGCTGCGCCTGCTGCTCCACCTAAGGCTCAGCCAGAAAATAATAATAATAATTAAGTCATTTGAGTATTCTATAATATATGGTCGTTACAGCACAAGAGGTAGCTGCACTAAGGAAAAGAACAGGTGCAGGCATGATGGATTGTAAAAAAGCATTGATTGAAACAGGAGGCGATTTTGAACAAGCCATTGATCTGCTTAGAAAAAAAGGACAAAAAATACTTGCAGATCGCGCGGGACATCATGCATGTGAAGGCGCTGTTTTTGCTTGTGCAAGCTTAGATCATAAAGAGGCATTCTTATTGGTATTGAATTGTGAGACTGACTTTGTCGCTAAAAACGAATTGTTTTTGCAATTGGGTAAAGCAATTTTGGAGGTTGCAGCAGCACACAAACCGAGCTCCATAGCAGCATTAGAAGCTTTACCATTGGGTGGTGGAACGGTTCAAGAGGCCATTATAGCATCTACTGGTACCACTGGTGAAAAAATTACGATTTCTACTTATGAAACCTTAACAGCTGAGGTAACGGTTCCATATATCCATACAGGCAATCGCTTAGCTGTTCTGGTAGCTTTACAAGGCGCACAAGGTGCGGATGTAATGGCTGCAGGTAAAGATGTAGCCATGCAAATCGCAGCTATGAACCCAATAGCAGTTGATAAAGATCAAATCGACCCAACTGTAGTGGAAAGAGAATCGGCTATTATCCATGCACAACTTGTAGAAGAAGGACATGATGCAGCTAAAGCAGCCAAAATAACACAGGGTAGGTTGCATAAGTTTTTTCAAGAAAACACGCTATTGCAACAACCATTTGTAAAAAATGGTAAGGTGACCGTAGCCCAACATCTTCAAACCGTTGCGCCATCCTTAACCGTTACCACATTCAAACGCATTGGTGTGGGTGGATAAGCTAACCTGCTACCAGTTTACTACGAGTAGTGGCTACATAAATCAGGTTAACCAAAATGACTGTTTCAAAAGCCTATTTTCTTGAAAAAACTTATGCAAGTTATAGGCTTTTATAGCCAAGGAACTGAGCATTGGAATTCTTATGCAAGTTTTTATATTTTTTATAGGCTTTATAGCCTGCATACACTCCTGATCCCCCTACGAATGCTCCTAGAACTGGGATCCATCCCACACTTAATGTTGCACCCATTGCTCCCAATATGGAAGTACATGGAATAGACTCGACTAATACAATTGCTTGAGCTGTCCCTGCTACTTCGCCGATGACAGCGCCCGCTCCTATTAGATAGTCACGCTTATTTTTTTTTGTTCCTTCGATTTTTTGATCTTTTTTTTCTTCTCGTTTTTACCAGCTGCTATTAAAAGGTACTGATCATCAATATGCTCACTAGTAGCGTATGCTATCTCTGATATACCCTCACTGCTTGTGAGCGCACTATTACAATTGTTTATACAAAGCTTATGGTGTAAAGAACATCCTAACATACCTGGTAAAATACAGATTAGTACCAAATGCCAAATAATCAAGTGTTTCATGCTCATAATAAATTATTTTTTGTTGTTACTTATTATAATTTTATGATTATGCAACGGTAAGTATGCTAGCTAACCACCATCCTTTAAGCTAGTGTTTAATTTTTTATTTATCAATATTTTTAGCCATTTATATGGATACATTTTTCAAGAGAAAAATATTTTATCCTCTATCTGTTTAGGTAAGCTTTTCTAATCGTGTTCCAAGATTAGGACTAGACAAACTTTCATATTTATTTAACCCACACATGCTCCTTTTTTAATATCCTTTACTATAAGCTGTAAAGATTTATTGCCTAAATAATAATTATACCCTATCGTATAGGCGATAGCAAATGGCTGCCCACTTGAAACAAGTGGCAAGTAGCCACCCAAGTCAAACCCTATGGCTTCATACGACTGCATACAGTCTATTTGGTAAAGTTCCAGTTTAAGATGCCTTTCTTTTATCAAATGAAATTTACGGGCATAAACTTTTTCACTAGCAAATACTGGTGTAGCATTTCCTGGACCAAAAGGAGCCATTTGCATTAAAATGTTTACAAACTTCTGCGTAATGGCCTGAAAGGGAATAAGGGCATGAATGGTCTGCTGAGGTATCAATAAATCATCCGTTATGGTTTCTGATACTACTTCCTCAAATTTTTTCTGGAACCTAGCCATATGCGCTAGTGGCATAGTAAGCCCTGCAGCAAAAGCATGGCCACCATATTGGTGTAAAAGCGGACTACATGCGGAAATCGCTTCATATATATTATAACCAGGTATAGAACGCGCAGAACCAGTAGCTTGGCCATCAGAAAGCGTTAAAATCACAGTAGGTCTATACCACTGTTCAATGCAACGAGAGGCTACAATACCAATAATACCTTTATGCCAATCTGGGTTAAAAAGAACATTGCTTTTGCTTTGCTGGGGCCTATTTTCTATCATAGCCAAGGCTTCTTGCGTAATGGTATGGTCAAGCGATTGGCGCAAAAGGTTCTGCTGGTCAATAGACTGAGCCAAATGATAGGCTTTTACTATATCTTTTTCTACAAGTAACTGAACCGCTAAAGCAGCATGGCTCATGCGCCCAGCAGCATTAATCCGTGGGCCTATTTTAAATACAATATCAGAAATGGTAATCGTAGCAGCAAAACGCCCCAGTTCCATTAATGCTTGTAGACCTGGACGAGGTTTGGCTTCCAACTGTTTAATGCCATAGTAAGCTAAAATCCTGTTTTCATCTACTAATGGAACAATATCACAAGCTGTGCTAACCGCTACAAGGTCTAAATAGCTATAAGGAATTTCAGGATTTAATCCGCATTGCTTACAAAAAGCTTGTAAGAGTTTAAAACCTATACCACAACCTGATAATTCTTTAAAGGGGTAGGGACAACTTGGTTGCCTTGGATCTAAAATGGCATAAGCTGGTGGTAAGACCGCTCCTACTTCATGATGGTCACAAACAATTACATCTATACCCCTTTCGACCGCTTGGGCAATAGATGCATAGGCTTTTATGCCACAGTCTAAGGTAATGATCAGCTGAATACCCTCTTGGTATGCTTTTTCTATAGCTTGCATGGAAACCCCATAGCCTTCTCTCATGCGGTCTGGCACATAATAGCTTACTGTTGCACCAGGTAATGATTGAAGAAAATCATACACCATGGCCACAGCTGTAGTGCCATCTACATCATAGTCACCATAAATCAATATTTTTTCTTTTTTGCTTAACGCTTGGCGCAAGCGCGTGACTGCTTGTGCCATACCTTGCATTAAAAAGGGATCACACAACTGAGCCAAGGAGGGACGGAAAAAATGTTTAGCAGTTTCAAAGGTTTCTATTGCCCTATGGACCAAAATGGATGAAATAGCAGCGGGCGTACCCAGCACTTTTTCTAATCCTGCGACCTTATCAGGTTCCTTAAAAGATTGAATCACCCAACGTTTGTGCATAAGCGCAATAAAAACTGATCCAACTTAGCAAAGCCCTGACAAACGACTCGCCTCTTTAATAGCCAAACCGCTACCATACCGAGAGATTGGATACTTTTCTACAATCTCCTGATAGCAATCATAGGCATTTTTATACTGCGCATCTGCTTCAAAAGCAACAGCTGCTTTAACCAAATAGCCAGGTGTATAGACACTATTTGCTTTATAACGAGCAGCTTTCATATAATAGATAGCCGCTTGCTTATGGTTTTTTTGTTCACTATAGGCATCACCCATCACACACCAAGCACGGGCTTGTACAATATAATCGTTGACTTTAAACCTGCTTAAAAAAGCACGCACTTGATCATACTCTTTTTGGTGCATATAGGCAATCCCTGCATAAAAACAGGCCAGATTGGCTGTTGCAGTATAAGGATACTGTTTAATGACTTCCAAAAGGCCTTTATTAACCCCATCCCCCTTTAGCGCTTTATCAAAATCACCGGCTTCAAAATGATAAATGGCTTGAAAAACATCATCTTGTGCTTGTACATTCTTGGACTCCTTTAGATACAAAAACCCAAAGTACACAGCCGCTGCAAGCAAGATTAGACCAATGCCGATGACATACCATTTTCGTTTACCTCCCTTTGGAGGGTCTACTATTTCTTTTTCTTTATGGTCTGCTGAAAGATTTCTAGGAATGCTATTTATATCTATTATTTTCATAAAATTTAATACTGAAGAAATGGATAATCCATCTGTTTGTAAACATACTGATAAACAGTAGCTGGGTCTGGAAAGGCAGATGCCTCGGCAAAAGCAACTGCCTGGGCAATTTGATCTTTGACTTTTCGATCAATAGCTTCTAATGCGCCTTCATCTACAACTTTCTTTTTTAGCATCAACGCTTTAAGCTTAAGAATGGGATCTTGCTCTTTATACGCTTCTACCTCTTTTTTAGTACGATAAGCAGCAGGATCAGACATGGAGTGGCCTTTATAACGGTAGGTGGCAAACTCCAATAAGCTGGGTATGCCCTGTCTAGCTTTTACAGCTGCTCGTTCTACAGCACGGTGTACTGCTTCTACACATAATCCATCTAAACGCTCTGCATCCATAGCATAACTGCTACCCAGTTGATAGAGTGCTGTAACATTAGAACTCCGTTCTACTGAAGTACCCATAGCATACCCATTATTTTCAATTATAAAAATAATAGGTAGCTTATAAAGCATCGCTAAATTAAAAGCTTCATGGGTAACACCTTGGCGTACGGCACCATCTCCCATAAAGGTAATACAGAGATTACCTGTTTTTTTGTACTGCTCAGCAAAGGCAATGCCCACTCCTAAAGGCACTTGCCCACCAACAATGCCATGGCCACCTAAAAAATGATGCGACTTATCGAACATATGCATCGAGCCTCCATACCCTTTAGAAACACCCGTAGCTTTACCATAGAGTTCCGCCATTATATGATTCGGGCTCGTTCCCAATGCAATAGGATGGGCATGGTCACGATAAGCTGTAATGTATTTATCCCCTTGACGCAATGCGGTCACCACACCAGCTATACAAGCCTCTTGCCCTGTATATAGGTGACAAAACCCTCGGATTTTTTGCTGTCCATAGAGTTGGGCGGCCTTATCTTCGAATTTACGTATCAGCAACATAAGCGCATACCATTGCGCATAAAAAGACGAAAGATCACCAATAGGCGATACAGGAGATTCCGTTTTAGCTATTGTTGATGAGACCATGGTTATACTTAGATTGCGATCATAGACCTTCTGCAAAACCTATTTCTAATGGCAATTTTGGTGTCGAAGCTTGTCTATGCTCCTCAAATACATTTAGTATGCTGCGGTGCTCGACTGCGCTTCTCCTAAAAACTGCTGATCACAAATAGGTTTTGAAGAAGGTCTCATTTCTTTTTCCTTCAGGAAAGGCTTACTTTTTTTACCTTACCTAAAATTTAGAAGGATATGCCCTATTATAAAACAAAGGTACCCAAGTAGTCACAAAAAATCAAAAAAAGCCTATGGAAGATGATTTAAAAAAAATATTAAAAGGTTACAAAGCATTTAGAGAAAAATATACCAATGCTGATGAATCTATTATGTATGGCTTGCATCGGAATGGACAACAACCTAAAGTGATGGTGATTGCCTGTTGTGATGCTAGAGTAGATCCAGCTTTAATATTACAGTGTGATCCGGGGGATTTATTTGTTGTGCGGAATGTAGCCAATATTATACCTCCTTATGAAAAGGATACCAGGCATCATGGCACAAGTGCTGCTTTAGAATTCGGTATTTGCTTCCTTAACATAGCGCATCTAATTATACTTGGCCATAGCCAATGTGGGGGCATTAAAGCTTTATTAGCAAGTGAGGATTTAAAACAAGATGATTTTATTACCAACTGGGTTGCTTTAATCAAAACGCCCGATTTTAAAAAACACCAAGCAGATGATTATGCCAAATTGTCATTAGCGCAATCTTATCAAAATGCTATAACCTTTCCCTGGATTAAAGAACGAACAGAAAAGGGTAAGCTTACCATTCATTTATGGTTTTTTGATATCCAAACTGGTCAAATTTATACCTATTCCAATGATAAAAATAGATATGAAGTTTTATTGGATGTAGAGGAATAGAAAAGCTACTGAGACCATGCATCAACTTAAAGGAAAAATTCATAAGTTGCATTAGACCTTATTAGCGACAATTTGATTAAATTCCTACGAAAACCATCTACCTTGCAGTCTGCAACACGATTATATACCTCTAAATTAAAAAAATAGGATATGGAGTATAAAAAAGAGAACAAAGCACTAAAAACAGCTAATCAACAAGGAGAAAAAAGTGTACAAATACCAGTTGGCAGTGCTGATGTCAAAGAGATGATCGCACAAAAGTTGTATGCAGATAAAACGCCCTATATAACCAAACTCTTCAAAACGAATGGCATATATTACTTCTTTACAAGGCCACGAAGATTTGGAAAATCTCTA
Source organism: Cardinium endosymbiont of Dermatophagoides farinae (assembly GCF_007559345.1). NCBI lineage: Bacteria > Pseudomonadati > Bacteroidota > Cytophagia > Cytophagales > Amoebophilaceae > Candidatus Cardinium > Cardinium endosymbiont of Dermatophagoides farinae. The sequence continues at coordinate 1,208,959 of NZ_VMBH01000001.1, read as the reverse complement.
CTCCTAGATACCATAGACCAAATAGCAAAAGGAAATAAAGAATTATTTAAAACATGTGCTATTTATCGAGATCAAACATATAAATGGAAAAAATATCCGGTTATCTGGTTGAATTTCTCAAAGCTGGCTAAGGATAGCTCAGAAAAACTACAAAACAACTTGATAGACATATTATATGCCTTTGCTAAAAATTATACTATAGATAGAAATGAAATAGATCCTATTATAGGTGAACCAACATTAGAGGGTACACTAGAAAAGTTGATTAATGCGTTAACAAAACTAGATAACGGGTACGAACCTACACCCATTATCTTAATCGATGAATACGACAGTCCATTAATATCTTGTGAAAAAGAACAGTATGAAGCGGTGCTTTCTGTGCTTAGTTCATTTTTCAGAGTTTTAAAAGGAAGTCAGAAGGACTGTAAACTTATTTTTGTAACAGGTGTAACTAAATTTCACTTATCTGGCCTTACCTCAGGGGCTAACTCAGCTAATGACATATCCTTGCATGAGGATTATGCAGAGATGTTGGGCTATACGGAAGAGGATATCAATAACTTATTTTTTAAAGGAAAAGAAGACAATATTCATGCAATTATAGAAAACATAAAAAAAGAATATAGGGGAAACAAAGAATACACAGTTGACGAATTAAAACAAGAATTAAAAAACTATTATAGCGGGTATTATTTTGCAAGAAGTATTAAGCAGGGGGTCTATAACCCAGACTCTATACTAAAATTTTTTTATGAAAAAGGCTTTGGAAATTATTGGTCTAATTCAGGAAACCCTACCATCTTACTAAAACAGATACAACAAAATATTTATAGATTTGATATGAATTGGGAGAAAGATAGTTTCCCAATTAAAAAAAACGAATTTAAAAATTTAGCTTGCTCTATCCATGAGATACCCTTACTTCCATTAATGTATCAAACGGGTTACCTTACCATGAGTCTTGATCCTATCAAAGATCATGTAGAGGATGAATGTATAGATGGGCTTGATAATGTATACAATATAACATATTATTTAAAATTTCCTAACAGGGAAGTTCGGTCCTCTTTAAAGCTGACCTTATCTAGGTTTATAGCTCAAAAACAACAAGAAACAGGAAAAATATATAGCGCTTCTATTTTAGAATCGTTAAGAAAAGAAGCATGGGTTGCTTTTCTTAACGTTATCCGTAGTGGTTGTTTGGCCAAGGCAGGTTATCGTTTTCTGGATAAAACCGAAAAGAGCTTTCAGGGTGCTTTATATTCTTTTCTTAATGGTCCTTTTCACACCACTTATGATACGTGGGCCAGTGCTGAAAGAGATAGTGGCATAGGCCGTACAGATATCATTATGGAGGACCAATATAATGATCAAAGCACTGTCTATGTTTTTGAATTAAAAGTAGACAAATCACCCTTATACGCTCTGGAGCAAATACATAGTAAAGATTATAGCATGCAATATGATTTATGCTATAAGAAGGTGCTTATAGGTCTAAAATATGATCCTATAAAACTCAATATTACAGAAGCAGCTGTTGAAGTGCATCAAAAAGATGATAAAAATGAGTTTCAAGTAATGCCACCTAAAAACTTTACCATTAATCCCGTTGGTTATTTTCAAGAGGTAGGATCGAAATAAATGACGACCGCACGAGGAATAGAAAATCTGCTGAGACCATAGATCAACTTAAAGAAAAAATTCATAACTTGCATTAGTCAATTGTTTGGTACAAAACTACTTTTAAGCTATTTCCATTGCAGCGCTAACGTGCCATAATGTTACTATGAAAACAATAACGATAGACCTTATTATTAATGACAATGCGCTAAAGCTTTTAAAAGATTTAGAGCTACTCAAACACATACGTTTGCATAAAAAAGGCAAAAAACATAAGACAGATGAAGGTGATGCTAAGGAGAAAATTTTGACCAATCTTACGCAAGCATTCAAGGATGCACAACTTTTTAGAAAAGGAAAACTTAAAACAACACCTGCTAAAGACTTTTTGAATGCGCTACGAGGTTCAACTCTGATAAAGAGGTGCAAAAATTAATCGATAATCTAGAAAAAGATCAAGATCTAACAGCCAAACAGCAACCAAGCGCTATATGAGGTGCACCCACCACACATCATAATTTTTTACTTAAAAATACACAGCTTGCATCATTTGCATAACCCGACCTTATAAAATCAACCTTATAACCCAGACGTTCATAAAAGTTCTGAGCACCTAGAAAGCTCACGGTACAAACAGTTGCCATGGAACAGGCCTCCTTACGACCAAGTGCATGTACCTCCTCCATAAGTTGGCGCCCTAAACCCCGATTACGATAATCAACATTCACCCAAAGTTGATCAACATAAATCACACCATAGATCATACAGCCATTCACACCTGCTTGAATTTGCTTGGCTTTATCCTTATTCACCCAAAGTTGATCAACATAAATCACACCATAGATCATACAGCCATTCACACCTGCTTGAATTTGCTTGGCTTTATCCTTGATAAAAAAACCAAAAGGATCAACCGATTTAAACCCTTCAGCTACTTGATTGAGTTGATGCCTTAAAAAGTTTACATCCTCAGTGCTCGGATCAAATGTATAGTCTATATGCATTGCATAGATTTTTTATCCTAAAAAGCGGTAATACCCATGGCTTCTCGTACCATTGCTATCGTTCCCTTAGCCAGTTGAGCTGCTTTTTCGGTGCCTTGATGGAGCATTGCTTTTACCATTTTAGCATCCAAACCATTCCTTTTTTCTCTAATGGGTGCCAATAAAAGTTGCAAACTGTCGTTTAATATATTTTTAATGACTACATCTCCCAATCCACCACGCCTGTAGTGGGCTTTTAAAACTTCCACAGCTTCCTGATCATAATGAAAGGCATCCAAATAGCTAAATACAACATTCCCTTCTACACGGCCAGGGTCACTGGCTTTAATATGGTCAGGATCTGTATACATTTGAAAGACTTTTTGTTTGATCACCTCTGGTGGATCAGCAAGCGCAATGGCATTGCCCAGTGACTTACTGGACTTGGATTTTCCATCTATACCGACTAATCTGGAGGTTGTACTTAAAATAGCCTTACATTCTTTTAAAGCGTTGGTGTGATAGATTCTATTAAAACGCCTAACAATTTCATTGGTTTGCTCAATCATGGGTAGTTGATCCGCCCCAACTGGTACCAACTCCGCCTGAAATAGGGTAATATCTGCCGCTTGACTAATAGGATAACAAAAAAAACCAACCGGAACAGTCTCATTGTATCCTTTTTGCTGCATTTCAGCTTTTACAGTAGGATTTCTGCTTAACCTACCCAAGGTAACAAGGTTTAGATAATAAATGGTTAATGCTGCAATTTCTGGTATCTGAGATTGAATGAAAATGGTTGTTTGGTCAGGGTCAATCCCAACACTTAAATAATCCTTGGCAATTTCAACAATATTTTGGGTAACTTTTTCTGGATGATCAAAATGATCGGTTAATGCTTGTAGATCCGCCACTAGGATATACTGGTCATACTCAGTTTGTAGCTTGACTCTATTTTGTAAAGAGCCAATATAATGACCTAAATGGAGCCCCCCCGTTGGCCTATCACCCGTTAAGATTTTCTTTTTCATTTGCTGTATCCTTGATTAAACCTATCTTTTCTTGGCACTGCATAAAGCGTATAATATATATAGCCACACACTACAAAAAAGTCCTTCAATATGCATAGCAGCTATTAATAATGCACCTAACGCTATTAAAAAGTAACGAGACCTATTCGCTTGAAAAGAAAACCCTTGAAATTTAAAAGCTAAAAATGGAATATTGGAAACCAATAGATAAGAAAGTAGCATGGTTAGCAAAGGCAACACCAGGGGTTGCGTGAGCCCATGCACCAAGTGCGGATAAAGGGCACGCGCTAACATAATAGGCAATGTAGCTACTATGATGGCACTAGCTGGTGTGGGCAACCCTATAAATCGATCTACTTGTTTGGGATCCACATTAAACTTAGCCAACCTAAGTGCAGCAAAGACAACGATTAACAAAGCTGCATAAGGACGATAAGGACAGCTTTCATATGTTTTAATCAACATATAAAGGATAGCCCCAGGCAACATACCAAATGTAATAAGATCTGCTAATGCATCTAACTGCTTGCCAAAGGCAGACTGCGCACAAAGCAATTTCGCTACAAAACCATCTAAAAAATCAAAACAAGCACCTATAAAAATGCTATAACCAGCATAGACCAAGTGCCCATTTAGAGCCAATAGGGTACCTATTGCACCACTGATTAGGTTTAAAACAGATAAACAATTTGGAATATATTTTTTCATACCTTGATCAAATAAAGGATAGTGCCAACCTCTACTATAGAGGTTAAAATCATGCTGCTATAAACAGTAGCAATATAGCTGATTTATGCTCGATATTAAAATCATAAGGCCATCTATTTGCATGCTGCAACAATACATATTACCCATCCCAGTAACCTGAACCCTACATTTGTAGTATAGGATAACCAAGATCTGAAAAAATATTTTTTACTTTAGACCTTCTGGGAAACCTATTTCTAATGGCAATTTTGGTGTCGAAGCTTGTCTATGCTCCTCACATACATTTAGTATTCTGCGGTGCTCGACTGCGCTCCTCCTAAAAACTGCTGATCACAAATAGGTTTTGCAGAAGGTCTTTTGAATAGCCTATCGATGCTACAATTATAGCATTTTAATTAAAATTTAATTACGCTAATAACATACATGCACTGGTAGCGTCTCCACAAAAGGTAGCCAATTTATGGACCGTATCAAACGAGGGACTTAATATAAAACTGCATTGCGCATATTATACAAATAAATAATAACGTAAATGCTTTATAATTTGCATATATCATGGTAGGTAAGAAACTTTTTTATCCCTTCTACTCATGTTAGCAGGATGTACAAATATAGTTCAAAAAGATTATAGTAATGCTACTGATCATGCTATTGCTATTAATTCCCCTGTTAAGCCTACTACTGCTACTACTGCTGCGTCTCCTAAGGAAAATCAGAACTCGTCCGCTCCAAGGACTCCGCCTAATGTTGATGCTGCTATCTTTGGGGTTAAGGTTGCTGCTGGTTTTACTACTGTTTTGTTTGGTACTTCTCTTGCTTTATTTGCTTATACTGATGATCTGCCTTATGTTAAGCGCTCGCTTATTGTTTCTACTGGCCTGGTTTTTATTGCTTGCTCAGGTTATATATATAGTCTTTTTTATAATAGCAAAGCCTCCGATAAGCAGACTCAACACTTCGTGCAAGCAATGAAAGAGAAGCAAGACGTACAACCTCGTGAAAATGAAGAATGCCCGATATGTCTTGAGCCTGGTAACAGTAACCAACCTCTATATCCACTTCCAGATTGCCCTTGCCCCTCCCACTATCTTCATATAGACTGCATTATAACATACATCCAAGCTACACCTTTGCGCCTTTTGAACTGCCCCGTCTGTAGGGTAAAGATGGATATGAATGTAGATATTAATAAAAGCCTAACCAAAAGACATGTCGCTGCTTAATGGAGTTAGCAAGCGGAAATCCAGTATTACAAATCACCCCCTAAAGATTTGGCATATACCTCAATATATCCTAAATTGGACTGGTTAATTTCAGTTGAAATTAAAGTATAAAGCAGCTAAGGTTTCTGCGCATGTGGTGAAATTGGTATACACGCCATCTTGAGGGGGTGGTGCTTTCGGGTGTGGGGGTTCGAGTCCCCCCGTGCGCACGCAAAAGCTGTATATAGTAGACCTTCTGCAAAACCTATTTGTGATCAGCAGTTTTTAGGAGAAGCGCAGTCGAGCACCGCAGAATACTAAATGTATGTGAGGATCATAGACCACAAAATTGTCATTTAGCAATAGGTTTTCCAGAAGGTCTATGGATTTTAACATTAAAAGATTGATATAGCCTTACAAAAGTCTTTCGGGGTGGTTAGCTCAGCTGGTTTAGAGCATTCCGTTGACATCGGAAAGGTCGTTGGTTCGAATCCAATGCCGCCCACAACGCTGTATAGATGAGACCTTCTGCAAAACCTATTTGTGATCAGCAGTTTTTAAGAGAAGCGCAGTCGAGCACCGCAGAATACTAAATGTATGTGAGGAGCATAGACAAGCTTCGACACCAAAATTGCCATTAGAAATAGGTTTCCCAGAAGGTCTAATATTCAAAGCAACTGCACTGCCAAGTGGTAAAAGAGCCGTTTACATACTTACTATTAAATGAATGGATCATTGCGTACCCATAGAAGATTTCTGGATTATTTCGAACGTAGGTATCAGCTGGTTATTCGAAATGTTGAAAATTTCGCCGAGCATATAACGCCTCCTTTTAGCTATGCAACCATCATTACACTATTGCTATCGTGGTTATGTATCAGTTTTGGTCTTAGCCTGTGGCTGGCTAAAACTGCTTTAGCCAGATGGATGAACCCTATCTATATAGAAACAGAAAATCAAAAAAAAATACTTTCCTTAGCACGTACAGTAGAAACGTTCGAAAAACAATTTACATCCCAAACAGCCTTTATTGCTACCCTTCAAAAAATCATTCGAGGAAAATCTAAACACCCCCTAGCCCATACACCCCCTCCGAGTACTCCAGAACCAACAGAAACCGTCTCACGGACTGAGCCATCTGCAGCAGCAACCAATCAGAAGCAACCTACCAACAATAGATCACCTCTATTGTTTCCGCCTATTAACGGAATGGTTACAAAATCATTCCATAAGGAAGGCAATCATTATGGCGTTGATATTGTAGCAAAAGAAAAAGATCCCATTAAAGCCACATCAGCTGGCGTCGTGATTTTTTCTGATTGGTCGGTCGATACGGGATGGGTTGTTGTCATTCAACACTATAACAACGTTGTTTCAATCTATAAACATTGTGCTATTTTATTTAAAAAAGTTGGTAACTTGGTTAGAGCAGGTGACGTAATCGCCCTTATGGGCAACTCCGGAGAAATTTCTACGGGGCCTCATCTGCACTTTGAGCTTTGGAGCGAAGGCGTTGCACTAAACCCTGAAGATTACATTAATTTCTAGAAAAAAAATGTTCAATAACAAAATAAAAAATGCAAATCCTGTAACCATTAGCAACATTATAGGTCAGGGATCTCACTTAGAAGGCAATATAAGCACCACAGGCAATTTACGTATAGAGGGTAAGGTAACAGGCAGTATCAAAACAAAAGCAAAAGTAGTGTTAAGCCATACTGCTCAGATAGAAGGCAATATTGTAGCACACAATGCTGAAATTGGTGGAGAAGTAAAAGGGACAATAGAAGTGGTAGAATTGCTTGTGCTGAAATCAACTGCAACCGTATGGGGCGATATTGTTTCCAGTAAGCTGGTTTTTGAAGAGGGCGCTTGTTTTGATGGGAAATGTAAAATGGGTAAGGAACATAAAGCGATACATGACTATAACTTAGATAACCCTACTGATCTATCTGCTAAGGCTAGAACTGTTGAATATACCACAAGCAATATAGAAAATCTACCATCATCCAAATCCATAACACCTTAAATATGCATATGCTAATAGAACCAAAAGTACGTGGATACCTATGCACCACAGCGCATCCAGTAGGCTGTGCCCAAAATGTGCACGAGCAAATCAAATTTATAACCAGCCAGCCCCGATTGCATCTGGTCCTAAAAAAGTACTGATCATAGGTGCATCTACCGGTTATGGCCTAGCCAGTAGAATCGCAGCTGCTTTTGGTGCAAAAGCCCAGACGATAGGTCTCTTTTTTGAGCGGGCAGCTGACGGTAAACGAACTGCTTCTCCTGGTTGGTACCATACAGCCGCTTTTGAGCAAGCCGCTCATCAAGCGGGGCTTTATGCTAAAAGTATTAATGGCGATGCCTTTTCAGATGCGATAAAGCAAGCAACCATTTCGCTCATAAAACAGGATTGGGGGGGGGGAGTAGACTTGGTTATCTATAGCTTAGCATCCCCACGTCGCACCCATCCGCAAACGGGGCTATCTTTTAAATCCACTTTACAACCTATTGGAGTGCCCTATAGCAACAAAACCATCAATACCATCAGTGGTCAGCTCTCGGACGTTTGCATTGAGCCCGCAACGCCTGAAGAAGTAGCCGCTACCGTTGCAGTTATGGGCGGCCAGGATTGGATCATGTGGATAGAAGCACTATTAAAGGAAAAGCTACTGGCCGAGGCTGCCCAAACAATAGCCTACTCTTATATTGGGCCCAAACTAACCGATCCCATCTATTCAAAAGGAACCATTGGAGCAGCAAAAAAAGATTTAGCAGCAGCCAGCAAAATACTACAACAACAGCTCCATGCTATCCATGGAAAAGCTTTTATTTCTGTCAATAAAGCCTTGGTGACACAAGCAAGTGCAGCCATACCAGTAGTGCCGCTTTATATTTCATTGCTCTACAAGATCATGAAAGAAAAAAAGCTACACGAAGGATGTATAGAACAAATCTACAGATTGTATGCAGACCGCTTGTATAGACAAGATGGCAAGATACCGGTAGATGCAGAAGGCCTGATTCGTATAGATGATTGGGAGATGCGGGAGGATGTACAACAAGCCGTTGCTGACCTTTGGTCAAAGGTGAATGATGACAATGTAGCTACCATCACTGACTTTGTAGGCTATCGTCATGAATTCTACAAATTATTTGGTTTTGAAGTAGAAGGGGTGGATTACAATCAACCTCAGGTTATAGAAGTTCCCATACCCTCTTTAAATTAGACCTTCTGCAAAACCTATTGCTAAATGGCAATTTTGTGGTCTATGCTCCTCAAATACATTTAGTATGCTGGCGACTGCGCTTCTCCTAAAAACTGCTGATCACAAATAGGTTTTGCAGAAGGTCTATTGTTCCTAGTGGCAACACTACCCCAAGAAAAAAAGGAAATGTTCAATAAACTGTGTCAAGGCCTAAAACAAGTCGATTAAATTCTATAAAAACTATCTACCTTGTAGTGTGTAGCACGATTATATACCTCTAAATAAAAAGTAATAGAATATGGATTCTAAAAAAGGAGATAAAGGATTAAGGAACGAGGATCAACAAGAAATTGCTGCCAGAGGTGTACGCATTCCTATTGGAAAATCTAGCGCCAAACAGATGATAGAGGCTGGCTTTTATACAGATAAAACTGATTATATTTCTAAACTATTCGAAGATGAGGGAACGTACTACTTCTTTATAAGACCACGCAGATTTGGTAAATCTCTACTACTAGATACCATAGACCAAATAGTTAAAGGAAATAAAAGATTATTTAAAGGTTGTAATATTTATAAGCATAAAACCTATAAGTGGAAAAAATATCCAGTCATTTGGTTGAATTTTTCAGAGTTAGTTTCTAAAGAGCCTGACTTATTGGAAAAAGAACTTCAATATAAGCTTTTAGAAGTTGCAAATAAATATGGCTTCAATGAACTAAAAGCGCCTTCACTTAACACAAAACTGGGTGAACTAATCAATATCCTAGGAAGGCTTCAAGAAGGTTACGAACCTACTCCCATTATTCTAATCGATGAATACGACAGTCCATTAATCTCTTGTGAAAAAGAGCAGTATGAAGCGGTACTTTCTGTTCTTAGTTCGTTTTTCAAAGTTTTAAAAGCACGTCAGAAGGACTGTAAATTTATTTTTGTAACAGGCGTAACTAAATTTCATTTATCTGGACTTACATCAGGTGCTAACTCTGCCAATGATATATCATTGCATGAGGATTATGCAGAGATGTTGGGATATACGGAAGATGATATTGAAAAGCTATTTTTTAACGATAAACAGGTATATCTTAATGAAGTAATAAGCAGTCTACAGGAAAACTGGGGTAAATCAGACAACTATACAGATGAACAATTAAAGCAAGAATTAAAAGATTATTATAATGGCTACTGTTTTAGCCGAAATAAGAGTACTAAGCGGATGTATAATCCAGACTCTATATTAAAATTCTTTAGAGATAGATCATTTGGTAACTATTGGTCCAACTCTGGTCATCCTGCTATCTTACTACAACAAATAAAAAACAATATCGATAGATTTACGATCCCTTGGGATCAATCCAGCTTTTCGATCAATCAGCTAGACTTTGAAAGCTTAGCAGGCGCTATTTCCGAAATAGCCTTATTCCCATTAATGTACCAAACAGGTTATCTTACCCTAGATCCTAATGGATTTAAAGAAGACACACGAGCAGATAAAAATCCAATGGACTACTATTTAAAGTTTCCTAATCAGGAAGTTCAATCCTCATTAAAGTTAACATTATCCAGGTTTATAATTCAAAAACAACAAGAAACAGGAATAGCATATAGCACTTCTATTTTAGATGCATTAAGAAATGAAAAGTGGTGTGGCTTTTTAAATCTTATTAAGGGAGCTTGCTTAGCTAAAGCAGGCTACCATTTTCTAGATAAAACAGAAAGGAGTTTTCAGGGTGCTTTATATTCCTTTTTAAACGGTGTTTTTCATACCACGCAAGGCATGCAAGTGAATGCTGAGCTAGCTAGTGGGTCAGGCCGTTTGGATATTGCGCTAGAGGATAAACTACACCAAACTGCTTACATTTTTGAGTTAAAAGTAGGCAAGTCAGTTTCAGAAGCTTTGCAGCAAATCTACGATAAAGATTACAGCATGACCTTCAACACATGCTATAAAAAAGTATGCGTAGGCTTAAAATATGATCCTGTAAGACTTAATATTACAGAAGCAGCTATTGAAGTACATCAATACGATGAACAACATACTTTTCAGGTGATGCCACGTAAAAACTTTGCGGTTAATTCCGTTGGTTATTTTCAAGAAGTAGCATCAAAAGGTATAGAAGCCTAATACATCTTTTTTACCATCTTGGTTCTATGCCTAATAAGGTATACAGGCATTTACTTACACATTTGACATCTTCTTTCACCTTACATTAGGCTGAAGCCAAGAAAATAATCCAAAAAATTCCTCCTGGATAATAAATGCCTAAAAAGTTGAATGTGGTGCGGAATGTAAGATGCTTTATTCCAAGTCTATGCTTTTTTTATATTTTTTAAACGCGCGTATCAGCTGCTGCATTCTTTTCTGTTGATCATTTCGCCCAATCCACCCTTTATCAGCCGGTTGGGGCAATAGATAATGCGCAGCCATCATAGCCAATCCATTGGCTACTGCTGGAAAAAACTCGAAGCCTACGCCTACTTTAGGTTTAATAAAATTTTCCAAAGCCAAATCAACAAGTATAGCCATAGCCATTCCGATTAAAGCTGTACACGTGCTACCCCGAAAACCAAAAACAGCTAAAATAAAAAGAGGCGTTACTGCGCCTATAAAAAAAGAAATAAAAAAGCTAAACACAAAACTGCTTAACTCAAATAGGTTAGGATAATAAACCGTTACGACCATAGCGAGTAGACCAGCAACTAGTACAGTTAATTTAGCCAGTCGAAGCTGGTGCATATAGGGGACTGTTTTTACACCCCGAATGCTTTCCACCATATCATGGCTCACCATAATGGCAGCAGCATGTAAGCTGGAATCAGCTGTGGACATGGTCATCCCTAATAAGCAAATGACCAGACATCCTGTATAGGCAGGTGATATATCAGCCAGAATATATGGCCAAATTTCTGTTACGGATAGTATTGGAGCTCCTACAAAAGCAAGCAGACCAATTGACACGATACAGGCCGTTATAATAACACTAAAAAGCGTTGTACGCAAAAAAACCTTGTAGACTTGAATCGGACCAGAAGCCATATACACCTTTTGTAGCACTGAGGGGGCTAGAATAAATATCATACATAGATCATCAAAAACAAGTTTCATTAATTTTTTATCAAAATGGAAGAGTCTACTAAACTGAAATTTTTCTTGTTTTTGCAAAAACAATATAATTTCTAAGAATGACTGATCTGTTTTTACAAATACAAACTTAATGACAAGGGGAAGAATAATAGTAAAGGTTGCAAATTGCAATATATCAGTAATAGTAATGGCACGAACACCCCCAAACATAGAATAGACAATAAGGATTAAGGTAGCCAGTACAGTCACGATACGAGGGTCAATCGAACCTATACACATGCCAATAGCAGCGGACATTACATTGATCTGAATGGCCACAACACCAATAGAAAAACAGATACCTAATAGCGCAGCAATCACTCTTGGATACCTACCATATACGCTACCTATCGTCTCTGCAATAGAAAGATGCGCCATAAATGGCCCCATACGCAGCCCCAGTAGACTGATTATCCAAAAAGTTACTGGCATGGTAAATAAAAAGGCTATGCGATGGATACCAAATTCATAGACCTTGGGTACTTCACGCATCAGGGCACCTCCTCCAAAGATTGTAGCCAATATTGTAACCACTAAGCTCGTCGTGTGAAACCGCTTATTACCCACAGCATATTGTCGAAACGTAGTTGCCTGTTTGCTAACATAGAGACCTACCATTAGGGTCAACAATAAAAAGGCCAATACCATTAGAAGAGGGATATTATATAATATCATAGATAGATCAAGCGTTGATAATACGAATTTGAAATCCGCAATCTAGCAAAAAAAAATAATTGATTGATATTTATAGAAATAAATGGTTAGCATGAAAGTAAAATTTGGGAGATAAAACGCAATTATGCTGTAAAGTAGACTTTTTGATCGCGAATTTTTTCAATGGGGTGTTTTTTTCTTGTAAGCTTGTCATTGATTCAACCAAACTAACGGCCAGCTCCCAACGCATTGGTCAGCGTTACAAATTCAGCTACACTTAGTTCTTCTGCACGTTTACTTAACAAATCAGGACAAGATATATTGGATATATTAAAAGCGCGCAAAGCATTTTGCAACTTTTTCCGACGTTGCTGGAAACCACTTTTAACTATTTGAAAAAATAGTTGCTCATCACATGGCAGTTTTGCTACACCATTGCGATGCATGGTAATAACCGCAGAGTCGACCTTAGGAGGCGGCAGAAAGAGGTGCAGAGGCACTGTAAAATGGTATTCTATGGTATAGAATGCTTGTAAAAACAGACTAAGCATACCATACACCTTACTACCTGGTTTAGCAGCTATTCGTTGTGCTACTTCCTTCTGAACCATGCCTACTACTTCATTTACCACATAACGGTTATCTAAAATTTTAAACAAAATTTGAGAAGAAATATTATAGGGAAAATTGCCAATAATAGTCAACCGTGCACCTTGAAACTGTTCTGTTAGGGATAAAGCTAAAAAATCTGCCGCTATAATTCTACCATTTAATTGAGGATATCTCTTTTTTAGATAAGGTATAAGCTCCCTATCTACCTCTACAAGGTATAAATTAGCAATAGCCTTACAGACCAATAAGTCTGTAAGGCTCCCCCTACCAGGTCCTACTTCAACTACCGTACCTATAAGGCTTTCATCTGTTAATAGATTAACTATTTGACTGGACACAGCATCGTCTCTTAAAAAATGCTGCCCCAATGATTTTTTAATCTTTATAGAAGGTAGCATGGGTAACCGTTAAAAAGAAGAAGCATTGATTAATGCCTTAACCTGTTCATGCAAAACATGCTGGTTCGCATCTTGCGATTTTTTGAGCAAAAACCGCAATAACCAATTATATCTTTCCAATAGGTTGTTATATTTCCTCTCAAATTCAAAAAGCTCTGGCCGGAGGTCATCCGGAAGTGCTGCATCTGGCGTCATCTCAGGAAAGTGTGCAGAAAAATTATAGTGTAATATCCTTCCTAAGGCTAATATAAAGTCAAAGCTCAGATTCTTTTCTTTAAACCTGTTATAAAGCGTATTTCTACTTATACCTACTCTTGCAGCTAATATTGAAAAAGAAAGACCGCTTGTTCTCGCTACATATTCAACAATTGCTCCTCTATGTTGCATCTAATATTAACAAATTAAATTAAGTAGGAAAAGAACATGTTTATCAAGCTCCTTCCTATGATTTTTGACATATAAATTTCTTAACGTTTAATAAAAATGTGCTTTGCAACTGCAAATGGAACCACAAAGGCAATATAAATATTTGTCACTCTATTTTAAACAAAAACCTATACAAAAATTACACATAACTTAACTTTCCTATAATAATTTGTTCTAAAACATCTGATACCGTAACTACAGCAACAGGTTTACTTAATTCTTGTTGCATAGATGTTACCGCTTTAGGCAGACCACAAGGTATAATTTGCCAAAAAGGGGTTAAATCATTATTTACATTCAGGGCCAATCCATGCATGGTCACCCATCTGCTTACCCTAATGCCAATGGCACAAATTTTCCGATCGAGCTGCTTGGTAGCTTTATCTGCTTTCAACCATACACCGGTTAACCCAGGAAAACGGGTTGATGCAATATTGAAATAGGCCAATGTTTCTATAACAGCCGCTTCGAGCAGTCGAAGGTAACGATGTATATCCCTACAAAAAATTTCCAAATCAATAATAGGATAGACCACCAACTGGCCTGGCCCATGATAGGTAATCGCTCCACCCCTATTGACATGATATAAGGCAATCGACTGCGCTTGTAAGGCAGCTGCGTCTACTAACAAATCGTCGATAGATCCCCTTCGCCCCAAGGTATATACAGGAGGATGCTGACAAAAAAGCAAATAACCAGCAGGTGGCGGTTCCGTAGCTGACCCAACGGTAAAACGCCCAGATTTTTGATCCACAATGGTTGCATAGCAAGCCTCCTGAGCTGCCAATGCTTCTTGGTAATCTATTAAACCCAACTGTTTTACAGCTATTTTTGTATTTTGTACCACTTGCATTAGATGCTATATTCAAGACAATTTTGGACTGACTCATTCAAAATTGTCTGAAATATAACTTATTTTTCGGTATTTAGTCGATTTACACCGACGATTTTGATCTAGTTTAACAGCACTCCCTATTGCGCCTGAAAAACTAGTGCATTTGCATGCTTAAAAAAATCTGAAATTGTATCTAATTTTAGCTTGAGCTCAAAGTTTCTTTAATCATTTTTAAGCTTTATCATTATGTTTACTTTTTCTTTTGTACGGAAGGAAAATATCAGTGGTACTGCTACGAAATAACTTGGCTCTTGTAAAGAAGTTCAATTAGGCAAATACAGCATGTCGTCCAAAGCCCACAAGGCAGGCCAAACCACCATATATAACCCAACCATACCATCTATTCAATGCTTGGCTAAGGCCTAAAAAGTATTATATTTGTCCCATGGTATCATACTCAGAAGCAACCATACCGTTCTTTAGAAACTTGGCTTATGCAAGGAAAGTCTAATGAATCAATTAGAGACCATACAACTTTCTCCAGTTATAATTGGGCAGGTATAATCTGCCCATAGGACCACACTTAATTAAACATACAAAATGCAAGGAAGATACACATTTTCAATGATTAAACCTGATGCAGTTGGTGCCAATCATATTGGTGCTATTCTTGCTATGATTGAAAAAGCAGGTTTTACGATAGATGCAATCTCTATGCTTCAGTTAACCCAAACTGCTGCGGAACATTTTTATGCAGTCCATGCAGCACGCCCTTTCTATAAAGATTTATGTAGCTTTATAGCCTCCGGACCTGTAGCGGCTATGGTGTTGGAAAAAGCAGATGCAGTAGCCGATCTACGGAAGCTAATGGGCGCCACTAACCCAGCAGAAGCTGCTGAGGGTACCATTAGAAAGGCATTTGCTACTTCCATCGACTATAATGCTATTCATGGCTCAGATTCAGACGAAACAGCTGCATCAGAAATTGCCTTTTTCTTTCCTGGCCGTGAGCTGCTTATACAAAGAAGGACTATTGTATAGGGTTGCTATGTATAAGCAATAGCACCATCTGGCTGGATAGCTGAAACCAACCAATTGTGATACAAGCCCTTCCTTTTTGGATATTTCATTTTTATATTATTTATGGAGTGGTATATGCCACCTAGCTGCAGAAGGTCTTTAGCTCAATAGCTAGACCTTCTGCAAAACCTATTGTTAAATGGCAATTTTGGTGTCGAAGTTTGTCTATGCTCCTCAAATACATTTAGTATGCTGCGGTGCTCGACTACGCTTCTCCTAAAAACTGCTGATCACAAATAGGTTTTGCAAAAGGTCTACAGGCCTGCTTTTTATATCTAATGATAAGTGGGGTGTTTCACGTGAAACATATTTTCAATCTTATGTTACTTGAATATGATATTATTGTAGTAGGTGGTGGCCATGCGGGCTGTGAAGCTGCTACAGCTGCTTCTAAACTAGGCGCCAAGGTTTTACTGATTACCATGAGCTTACAGACGGTTGGCCAAATGTCCTGTAATCCGGCCATGGGAGGCATCGCAAAAGGACAACTTATTCGAGAAATAGATGCATTAGGGGGTTTTTCTGGCATCATAGCAGACCAATCAGCCATTCAGTTTAGAATGTTAAATACCTCAAAAGGGCCAGCAATGTGGAGTCCTCGGACACAAAATGACCGAAACCTATTCTCAGCATGTTGGAGAAGCGCCCTTGAATCATTGCCCAATCTAGACTTCTGGCAAGATATGGTTGTATCATTGTTTATAAAAGAGGGGAGGGTGCAAGGTGTACAAACTGCACTAGGGATTACGATAAAGAGCAGGGCAGTTATCTTAACCAATGGCACCTTTTTAAATGGCATGATCCATATTGGCACAAAAAAAATGGCTGGGGTCGTTCTGCAGAAAGGGCTGCCACCGGTATTACGGAACAGCTGCAAAAAGCGGGATTTCAAACAGAAAGGATGAAAACAGGAACTTCTCCTCGTATAGATGGCAGAACATTAGCTTATGAAAAGATGGAGGTACAACCAGGTGATCCGCTACCTGGTAGTTTTTCCTTTTTAAATAAAACGCCACTTACAGCGCAAAAAAACTGTTATATTACCTATACCAACCCAACTGTACACAACCTTATTAAAGAGAATTTAGCAGCTATCCCCATCTATAATGGCCAAATTCAAAGCACTGGTCCGCGTTATTGTCCCTCTATAGAGGATAAAGTACACAGATTTGCAGACAAAGAACGCCATCAAATTTTTGTGGAACCAGAAGGCTGGCATACCATTCAAGTCTATGTAAATGGCCTATCTACCTCATTGCCAGAAGCCATTCAATTAAAGATGCTAAGGGCTATAGTTGGTTTTGAAAAAGCAAAAATGATCTGTCCTGGTTATGCGATCGAATATGACTATTTCCCTCCTACACAGCTGCACTATACACTGGAAACCCAATTGATTCAGAATCTTTACTTTGCAGGACAAATCAATGGAACGACTGGCTATGAAGAGGCTGCCTGTCAGGGTCTAATGGCAGGCATAAATGCCTATAGAAAGATTAATGAACTGAGCCCAGTGGTATTCAAAAGATCTGAGGCCTATATCGGGGTCTTAATAGATGATTTAGTAGGGAAAGGAACAGAAGAACCCTATCGAATGTTTACTTCACGGGCTGAATTTCGAATGATACTAAGACAAGATAATGCAGACCTGCGTTTAACAGAATGGGGACATGCACTAGGATTGGCTGATGAGGAACGGCTGCAAAAAGTATATAAAAAGAAAGCAGCGATCGCTATTATCTTTGATTTTTTAAAAAAATGGAAGATCCAACCAGAAATGATTAACCCAACCTTAGCGGCAGCAGGTACAGCCTTAATAGAGGAAGCACAAGCTGCTTACACGCTCTTAAAAAGACCAGAAGTTGATGTTAATAGCTTGCTTCTACTAGAAAAACAGCAAGAAAGGCTGCTTTCGAGACCTATTTGTCCTCTATCTGCTTACGATCAAGAAGTATTACAACAGGTAAGCATCCAAATTAAATATGAAAGTTATTTTCTAAAAGAAAAAGAACTTGTAGAGAAAATGGAACGATTAGAGCATTATACCATTCCACATGATTTTGATTATACAAAACTAAAGGCACTCTCTGTAGAAGCATTAGAAAAGCTGCAAAAGCAACAACCTGCTACATTAGGACAAGCTTCACGCATTAGTGGTGTACGCCCAGCCGATATTTCTGTTTTAATGGTTTATTTAGGAAGATAGGGGTTTATTTTACTTTTTGCTTGATCAAAAAGTAACAAAAAATCAAGCGCTAATGAAAAAATTTGCTGAAAGTACAGCTTACAGATGGAATTTGTGTGCTACTTTTTTCTTGATAAAATGGATTTGTATCTTACTTTCTGCTTGTCATACGTTTTGAAATAGTTTTGTCAAAAAGCTGAATGGGAACGATATTAGAGGGGCATTGTGGCCGCCGATAAAGTCCTTTGGCACACAGAAAAGATAATGAAATAATTTATTTTTCAGCGGGAAAATCAGAACTCGCCCGCGAAGCGGGCTCAAACATGCTGATTTTCTAATCCGCTGAAAAACAAATTATTAGAAGATTTTCCCTTTTCTGGAGTGCCGCATTCCTTTATCGGCGGCCACTAGCAAAGGAGACGCTTTTGTTTATCATTTTGGGGTGATGTGACCATACGGCTAAATGGATACTTGCTCTTTTCATCTGTAAAGGGACCCTTAGGAAGTACTTCCATAGAAATGCTATTGCAAAAAAAAGAAACAGACATACCTATAAAAGGCAAAAACCAGCAGAGAAATCCGCTATAAGGACATACCTTTTTGATATATTTTTATTTTTTCATAGATTGGAGGATTAGCACAGCACATAGTGTGATAATCATCAGGTAATGAGATTCGTTTATGATTTAATGTCTATTATTTTTTAAATGTTTTGGTGGTATTAGCTTTATTTTTTACTTGATTTTTATTTTTTTTAGTTGCTAATTTTCCTTTATAATATAAGCGGAAATAGAAAAACAGGGATTTAATCTGATCATTTGTAAAATTTATGCGAGCAAATCGCAGTATTTATGGGAAAAATCGTAGCGATTGTAAATCAGAAAGGCGGTGTTGGCAAAACTACTACTGCTATCAACCTGGCAGCAAGTCTTGCTATATTAGAAAAGAAAACCCTACTTATTGATATTGATCCACAGGCAAATGCAACTTCTGGAGTGGGTATTAAGCCAGAGGAGGTGGAGCACAGCATCTACGAATGTATTGTGGAGGCTGTAGATCCTAAACTATTGATTCAACCAACTAGTATACCCAATCTAGATCTTTTGCCTTCACATATCAACTTAGTTGGTGCAGAAGTGGAAATGGTCAACTTTAAGAATAGGGAAGGCCGCATCAGAGATGCCCTAAAACCGGTAACGCCAACTTACGACTACATTATAGTGGATTGTGCGCCCTCCTTAGGTTTGATTACCATCAATGCGCTTACGGCTGCAGATTCTTTGATTATACCGGTTCAGTGCGAATACTTTGCATTAGAAGGGCTAGGGAAACTATTAAATACAACTAAAATTATCCAATCTCGGCTAAATCCTAATCTGGAAATAGAGGGTATATTGATGACGATGTATGATGCAAGACTCCGTCTGGCCAACCAGATTGTAGCAGAGGTCAAGAAGCATTTTCAAAGCATGGTCTTTAAAACCATTATTCCAAGAAATATTAAGTTAAGTGAAGCGCCAAGTTTTGGCATGCCAGCCATTATTTATGATTCGGATAGTAAAGGTGCAATTAGTTACCTTAGCCTTGCTGAAGAAATTACTAGTAACGATAGTAGAACAGTGTAAAATATTAAATTATGCAACCTACAAAAGGGAATCGCGTCCTAGGCAGAGGGTTAAGTGCCCTGTTACAGGGGCCAGAAGGATCTGCTGATGCTACGGATCGTTTTTTTAAAATGATTAATATCGCATCGATTGCGATCAATCCTTTCCAGCCCCGGCAAGACTTTAACCAAGAAACGCTAAATGAATTAAGCGAGTCGATAAAATTACATGGAATTATACAGCCGCTTACTGTACGAAAAGTAGGCCATCATACCTACCAGTTAATAGCTGGAGAACGGCGATTGCGTGCTGCTAAATTAGCAGGCTTAGAGGAGGTGCCAACTTATATACGTACTACCGATGATCTGCATATGCTAGAGGTCGCACTTATTGAAAACATCCAACGGGAGTCATTAAATGCGATTGAAATTGCGCTGAGCTACCAACGTTTGTTAACAGACTGTAAACTAACGCAGGAAGCATTAGCAGAACGAATCGGAAAAGATAGAACCACTGTTAACAACTACCTTCGGTTGCTTAAATTGCCTCCTGATATTCAAATTGCACTGCGAGACCAAAAAATTTCTATGGGTCATGCAAGGGCCCTGATTAATCTGCAGACCCCAGAAATGCAGCTGAGCTTACTAAAAAAGATTCTAGAAGATGCCCTCTCTGTACGAGAAGTAGAAAAACTAGTGCAAGACCTATCTGGGGCCAACCATTTAAAAAAGGAAGCGGTTAAACCACAACTGAACCTTTCTTTTAAAGCAAAACTAAAAAATACAACTACGCAACTAACCAGGCAATTTAATACAAAAGTAATTATAAAAGCAGATGCACAAAAGCAAGGAGAAATTAAGATTCTATTTGATTCTGAAGAAGAACTAGGAAGAATTATCTCTATTATTTCGAATACAAAATAAGATATGAAAGTGCGCTATAATTTCTTTTTAATGGTGATAGGGTTGTTGCCTTTTTCCTACCTTAGCCAGGCCGCTACACTGCCCAATCAGCTAATTTTACAAAATTTTACCAATAGCGCTCCCAGGTTGCTAGATATTGTACAATATAGATACCATAGACCTATTGCGAATGCTATGTATAATCAGCAACTTTTAGAAGAAGTACAGCCGAGGATGGCAACATACTCAGCTCTATTGGAGCAGCATAGACCACAAAATTGCCATTTAGCAATCGAGGCTGAAAAAAAGTCTAATAATCCATCCTCTAATATGGTAGACCAAGTAGCATTATTTCGTAAAACGATGCGTACACAGGCCATGATACAACGCTTCTGGATTAGTTCCATGGTCGTTCCCGGCTTGGGGCAAGTGTATAATAAAGATTATTGGAAAGTCCCTTGCCTCTATTTGGGGTTTGCCTTTCTTGGCTATAAAATCTATACAGAACACAACGACATGAACGAACATCAACGAAATGCGCTTGCACAAAGCACACTTACATCTTATGATAATAAAGTAATCCCTGACTTCACTAAAAAACGTATCGATGAGTGTAAACGTACACGTAACCTATTTATCATCATTGCAAGCGCTTGGTACTTATTGAATATACTTGATGCTTATGCAGGCGCACATGATAAAATAGTTAACTTTAAAGATGACATTCAAACAAAATCAACTTCAAAGCCCACTGCTTTGCTGCAGCCAGCTGCTGCTGCGCCCATACGCTAAACCTTCTTTCAAATGGTGCCATTTAAAGACTTTTCGCCTTTGGTGCATTCGGATATGCGCGCCTAATGCTTGCATAGAAACTTGCGCTTGATGCATACCAATGCGACAAACTGTCATAATTTTTTTTAGATATATTGGCATGATTTTTGTTTTATAATCATCATGAATGATAAATATAACAACATATGGGGAAAAATATCAACAAAATTCCATACCTATAGTGTACAGCAATAGACTTTAAAAAACAAAAAATGGGGAGGAGATAGATAGATTTAACCTAAAATTACTATTAACGATGAACGAAAAAGGAACCATATCGGTACATACCGAACATATCTTTCCGATTATTAAAAAATTTCTTTATTCCGATCAGGACATCTTCTTAAGAGAACTAGTAGCCAACGGTGTAGATGCGGTTCAAAAGCTTAAAAAGCTAGCTGCTATGGGCCTCTATGATGGAGCTACAGATAAGTTACAGGTAGAGGTACTGCTTGATACATCAGCCAAAACACTGACGATTAAAGATGATGGGTTGGGTATGACCGCTGATGAAATCAAACAATATATCAATCAAATTGCTTTTTCTGGTGCAGCTGCATTTGTAGAAAAATATAAAGAACAAGTAGATCAACATCAACTCATCGGCTTTTTTGGGTTGGGCTTTTACTCAGCCTTTATGGTAGCTAAAAAGGTTGAAATTATTACAAAATCGTATCAAAAAGATTCCCAAGCAACCCATTGGAGCTGTGATGGCAGTACGAATTTCGAAATACAGCCTACTGAAAAAAGTGAAGTAGGCACAACGGTTATCCTACACCTTGCAGAGGATGCTGAAGAATTCTTGAAACCAGAGCGCATTCACGCTATTTTAGATAAGCATTGTCGTTTTTTACCAGTAGAAATTGTATTCGATAAAAAGGTAATCAATAATACCACACCGCTATGGATCAAACGCCCGACAGACTTACAACCTGAAGACTATCTTACATTTTATAAAGAGCTCTATCCTTTTGCAGGAGAGCCGCTTTTCTGGATTCATTTAAGTATTGATTACCCATTTACCTTAACCGGTATACTCTACTTTCCTAAAGCAGCCAACTACTTTGAGCAAAAAGAAACCATTCAGCTTTATGCAAGGCAAGTGTTTATTACCAATGATGTAAAAGAAGTTATTCCAGACTTTTTACGCCTGTTACATGGTATTATCGACTCACCTGATATACCACTCAATGTATCCAGAAGCGCTTTACAGGCAGACAGTAATGTTAAAAAAATTAATACCTACATTGCCAAAAAGGTGGCAGAAAAGCTAGAAACACTTTTCCAGCAAGATCGTAAAGCGTACGAAGCCAAATGGAATGATATCTCCCTTTTCATCAAATATGGTATGATAACCGATCCTAAGTTTGATGAAAAGATAAGAGACATAGTCCTTTTACAAAACACAACTGACCGCTACTATACCATAACTGAATATAAAGATATAATAACTGAAAATCAAACTGATAAACATGGAAACGTAGTTGTGCTTTATACAACAGACCCTAAAAAACAGGCTGCCTACTTACAAACAGCCCAACAAAAAGGCTATGATGTACTGATGCTAAACAGTCAGATTGATACGAATTTTATCAATTTCCTTGAATACAAATTGGATAAGGTTAAGTTCAAAGGCATTGACACCGACACGATTGGTAAGCTTATTGAAAAAGAAGAAGCCATCGCACATAGCTTGACAGAAGAGGAAAGAGCAAGGTTACAATCTATTTACGAAAAAACGATTGGCACGGAGCAAACTACTTGGAATGTAGCCGCTATGCTACCAGAGGAGCTACCTGTATCCTTTATAACTTCAGAGCATTTGAAGCGTATGGCACAGTTTACACAAGGAAATGAGGCCAAGCAACACACTTTTCGCGCTATGGATATAGCCATTAACGGAAACCATCTTTTGGCTAAAAAGATTCTAACTATTCCTGATGAAGCGGTACAAAAAAGATTAGTAGAACAGGCCTATCAGTTGGCCTTACTGGCACAAGGTCTGCTAGAAGGAGAGCTATTGGCTGGGTTTATACAACGTTATACAGATAACTTACTAGATGCATCTTGATCTAGCAGGCAGGTTAGACCTTCTGCAAAACCTATTGCTAAATAGCTATTTTGGCGCTTTTTTATGCTCCTCAAATACATTTAGTATGCTGCGGTGCTCGACTTCACTTCTCCTAAAAATTGCTGATCACAAATAGGTTTTGAAGAAGGTCTATTGTTTTTTTGAATTTCAAAAAAAAGTGCTAAATTTACTATGGCAAGCCGGTACGGCTAGCTCCTACTTAATCCCCCAGGTCTGGAAGGAAGCAAGGGCAAAGTGGTTGTAGCAGCGCGATACTCGGCTTGTTTTTTTTGCCCATGTAGTCTCCTTTTAATATATTGTAACGGCCTCTCTATTTTTATACTTGATAAGTAAGTCTAAAATCGACTTATTGTGATAAATTTTTCAGGTGGCACATTTTTTCTGTTAGATTCAATATAAAGTGTATTCAAGTACCTAAACGTTTCATTTTTTATAAAAAATTTAGATAAATATGGATATCACACTTCAAGAAGTAAAAGAAAAAATTATAGAGCTTTTAGAGACTTCTGAACCTGAAAAGATCTTCAAAAGCATGTGCTTTTGAAGATCTTGATATCAACTATGAACTAGATAAAACAGATGAAGCACAAGTGGCTTTATTTGACATGTTATGTGATTTATCAACCGATTTAGCTTATTACCAACCAAATCCAAAGATTCTTAAAAAAAGCCTTCGTGCAGGATGCTATGGTTTATATGGTGAGAAAGAACTAGATCAAAAGCTTCAGGAGGCGTTAAAAGCCATTGATTTGTTGAAAACTAAAAATCAAAAGGAGCATATGTGATTCATAAGTGCGACCCGAAAGTCATGAAACTTCACACCTTAATTGACGCCATTGCTTGAATAGAGACTAACGCATGCTTGATAGGTTGGAATATGGTTTATTGCCTGAAACTGACCTGAACTTTTTTCCCACTCCCAACAAAAATGGTTGATTCCATTGGTGACTACTAAATAATCTACAGCAAGCTGCCGATTGTATTGCATCATTTGCCCTAAGGTTTCATTGGTCAATGGGATATGGGGCGCTTTACATTCTACCACCATCTTGGCAACCCCGAATTTATCACAGAGTATAATATCAGGTCTATAATACCGAGCAGCTCCATATATTCTTTTCTCCAAGCGGCACAATCCCTTGGGATAGGAGAGGTAATGAATCAAGTAATGCAACATATGTTGGCGCACCCATTCTTCTGGGGTGAGTAAGACATATTTTTTACGCACCAGATCTAAAATATAGGTTTTATCTAATGTTTGTTTTGTCTTATAATCAAAAGAGGGTAATGCAAGTGGCATCATATGCAATCTATTTATCTATTTCTTTTAAAGATTCGACCATACCAAAAAACAAGAAAAGACAAATAGGCGATAAGCGACATAATGAGTACAATCCAAGGCCCAGTAGGCATAGAAGGAATGATATAGGAAATATAGGTTCCTGATAAGGAAGCAAACAAAGCAATCAATATAGCTAACAACATAATATAGGAAATATTAGCTGTCCAGAATCGTGCAGTAGTAGCTGGCGTAATGAGCATCGCACTCATCAATACTACACCTACCGCCCTAATGCCAATTACAATGGCAAGCACCATTAAACTGGTAAACAAAAAATCCATCTTTTTAACAGGAAGGCCTATAGATTTGGCAAAAAGACGATCAAAGGCAATGACCATAAACTCTTTAAAAAACAAGCATAAAACCAAAATGATGATGCAGCTCAACCACAACAATACCACCACATCCTCTCGTAGTAGCGTAGCAGCGCTGCCTAATAAAAAAGACTTTAATCCTCCTTGATTCGCTTGACCACTATGTTGCAGTATAGATAATAAAAAGCTACCAAAGCCAAAAGCTACGGAAGCAACAATAGCAATGGCCGCATCTTGCTTTATTTTTGAATGGGCTGTGATTTGATCAATGGCTATAGAAGCCAACCAACCTGTGATAAAAGCACCTATAATCAGCCAAATAGAATTCTTTTCTCCAGTTAGAAAAAAAGCCAAACAGGTACCAGGCAGCACTGCATGGGCAATAGCATCACTGATTAAGGTTTTTCTTTTTAAAAGAGCCAGTGCGCCAATCATAGCACTACTAGTACTCAGTAAAATGGTTCCCAATAGCACATTTCGGACATTCGGATCAGAGAAGGAAAAAAAATCTTGAATAGCGCGCATCATTCGTACTACTTGATAACTGAATGGTTGGACTGCAATATACCCAATTTTAAGGAGAACTTAAGTTTTTAATTGACAGTGGATTTATTTGTATTTTTAGGTGGTAGGGATAGACTTCTTTCGAAAATTGAATCACAAACCAACATATGGAAAATATAATAAACCCTAAACAACGTGACCCATTTATTCTAGTTATTGAAGGCGTAGACTTTTCTGGGAAAACAACCTTAGCCCACCAAATTCAATCCAGCTTAATAGAGCAATCTTACCGTGTAAAGTTGCTACATGATCCTAAAGGAAGCAAAAATTCAGCAGAGATTTGGAAAACAATTTTAACCATTAAAAAAGAAAATGCTAGCCCTATTACAGAATTTTTTCTCTTTTTAGCAGCACGGCATGAACTGATCCATAAAGAAGCATTAGTAGATGGCATGGATGTGATCATCTTTGATCGGTTTATTTTTTCTACTATAGCCTATCAACTAACGCATCAACCCCATTATTGGGCGCCTTTTTTAACTACACATCGTATTTTTTCTGGTCTGATGCCAGATCTATGTATATATTGTGATGTGGACTTTCAAACCTTCCAATTGCGCAACCAGAACAGAAGCGAAAGTCAGCAGGATACTTTTGATCAAATGACCCAAAAACGCTTTGAAGCCATTCAACAGGCTTACCAACAAGCGTTTCAACTGAAAATATGTCCTTATCTTGAGCATAAGCAACAGGATGGTGATGTTGCTGAATTAATCAAAGATATTATAGCACATATTTAGACCTCTTTCGAAACCTAAACCTAAATCACGCTCCTTTATACCTATTCAATAGCTATGGAAAACTATATAGGGAATTATATATCCAACCGCTTCTAGATTCTTATTACATTTTTTCTTAAATTTGACTCACCACTAGTGGGGTCCTGCCTCTATACTTTTTTTCTAGCTGTGTTGGGTAATGTTATTTTTAAGATAAAAAAAGATCCTTGTACCAGATGCGTAACCTGTTTCCTGTGATGGCAGACAAAAAAAAAACAAGTTCCTTTATTGCAGCAATTGTATCCAGCAAGGTCTTTCTAATTTGCATGCTGCCATTTATACTACTTCCTGGATATACTTCTTCTTCAAATGAAATAAACAAATTGCCTAGCCTACAAAAAAAACCAAAGCATATTGCCATTATTATGGATGGCAACGGCAGATGGGGAAAAAAAGAAAAAGGAGATCGATCTTATGGGCATAAAAATGCAAAAAAAGCTGTAAATGAGGCAATAACTGGCTGTTTAGAGCAAGGGATTTCGCATTTAACCCTCTATGCTTTTTCCACTGAAAATTGGAATCGACCCGAGCAAGAAATAAAAACTATTTTTAACGTGATTGCTGAAAGCATTGCTGAGAATATCAACCTTTTTACTGAACATAACATTAGATTCGATGTGGTAGGGGACAAAGCAGGGATACCTAATTTTTGCTGGGATAAATTAGAAGAGGTAATAGCGCTTACAAGACATAACACTGCGTTACACTTAACAGTTGCCATTAACTATGGAGGGAAAGCAGAATCAGTAACTGCCTCCGAGACTCTTGCGAAGAAGCTTGTCATTAAAATGGTTAATGATTTTTTAAATCAAGGGTTTAGTAAAAATTCGCGTTTTGAAGATTTTATAAAATTTGCTCATGATTATCAGGTCAAGATTACACCAGCCATCTATCAAGCGTGTTTAAATACAAGAGAATTACCTGATATTGACCTGCTCATACGTACAGGTGGAAAAAAACGGATAAGCAATTTTTTACCCTGGCAGTCTGCTTATTCAGAACTGTATTTTACAGACTTATATTGGCCGGATTTCAAAAAAGAACATCTTATAGACGCCTTAATCTTCTTTCAAAAGCAACAGCGGAATTTTGGTGCCATTGCATAAAACAACCCAGCAAATTACAAAAAATATGAAAACCTATATAAGTGTACTAACCTTTATATGTTTTATTACACTAATCGCATACAAATGTAAATTTTTTACACATAAAAAAGAGGCAGGCAGCATACAAGATATACATGCAGAAACAATCACTGCTAATAATCTACGTAGACATATCAACCACTTAGTAGGCGAAATTGGGCCACGCAATATAGAAGACCAAGCACATTACCAAAAATTAGATCAAGCAGCTACCTATATTCAAGAAGTTATAAAAAGTATTGGATATGAACCAAATGTTTATCCATATGTAGCAGAATATAATGATCAAAAGTTCACAGTAAAAAACATAGAGATGGTTGTTCAAGGCAGCAATCCATCAAATGGATCTATTGTAGTAGGCGCACATTACGATACAGTTCTCTATTCTCCAGGAGCAGATGACAATACCTCTAGCGTCGCTGCCGGATTGGAAATGATAAGACACCTGTGTAGCCTAGACCCGAAAAAAATCAAAAAAACCATAAAATTCGTATTTTTCCCCAATGAAGAGGCGCCTTACAGTTTAGATCAGCAAACAAGAAAGCCTTTCGGTACAAACATGGGGAGTGTTGTATATGCAAAACAAGCAAGGGCAAAAGATGATCCCATCATAGGCATGATATGTCTAGAAAGCATAGGCTATTACAGCGATGAACCAGGCAGCCAGCAGTATCCTTGGATATTGAAATGGTTAAAGTATTTTTATTCAGACAAAGGAAATTTTTTAATGTGTGTTGGCAATAGAAAGTCAAAACAATTTCTAGATAGATTCGTTTCCTATTACAAACAAAATGCCCATGCATTTCCTATGCATTACAACAGTTTACCAGAATGTAAATATACAAGGGACATTGGAAGATCTGATCATAAATCTTTTTGGTTGCAAGGCTATCCTGCTTTTATGATCACAGATACTGCTAATTTTAGAAACCATCGGTACCACACCAAAGACGATACACCCGATTCAATAAACTATAGCTGTTTAGCCAAAGTAACAAAACAGCTTGAGCCTAACGCTAGCACATATGGCCTTACAAGATAGTTTGCAATAAGGCCGCACGGAACTTCCATAGAAAGCTTAAAAATAATTCACGCCAAATGATTAAGTTTATAGCAAAGATCAAATTATTCATAAAATCCTTAAAAAAGCCACTATTTATTATAGTATCTATGGCCATTCCTAATTACACAGAAGCTAATATCCGCTCCCTAGCCTGGCAAGAACACCTCCGGCTGCGTCCTGGTATGTATATTGGCAAATTGGGAGACGGTAGTTTACCAGATGATGGCATCTACATACTGATCAAAGAGGTTATTGACAATAGTGTAGATGAGTTTGTAATAGGCTATGGAAAAAAAATTGAAATAAAAATCGCTCCAGACAATCAGGTTTCTATTCGGGACTTTGGAAGGGGCATCCCACTCGGCAAACTAGTAGACTGTGTAGCTAAAATCAATACAGGCGGTAAATATGATAGCCAAGCTTTTCAAAAGTCTGTAGGTTTAAATGGCGTGGGTATAAAAGCAGTTAATGCCCTTTCAGCATATTGTAAAGTGCAATCTTTTCGAGATGGTTTAACCAAGTCAACCACTTTTTCCGCTGGGGTACTGTTAGAAGAGTCAGAAATCCTGGCCACTGATGAGCCAAATGGAACCCATGTCACCTTTAAACCAGATGGCACCATTTTCAAAGAATTTGCTTTTATACCTGAATATATAGCAGAACAAATAGCCCATTACACCTTTTTAAACACAGGGCTTATCTTTAACCTAAATGGTAAAAAATACCATTCTAAAGGTGGACTTTTGGATTTACTGCAAGCCAAAACAGCCATTGAAAGCCATGCTTACCCGATTATCCATTTAAAAAAACAAGATATTGAGCTAGCCCTAACACACCACCATACACTTTCCAGTGAGGCTTATTATACTTTCGTCAATGGGCAATTTACTCCCCAAGGAGGGAGCCATTTAAATGGTTTAAAAGAAGCCATTGTACAAACCATAAGAGGGTTTTATAAAAAAGAGTTTGACGCCACAGATATCCGCGCAGGATTAATAGCTGCACTTTCCATTAAGGTGCAAGAGCCAATTTTTGAATCCCAAACCAAAACAAAGCTTGGTTCACAGCAGATGAGCCCTGAAGGACCAACCATTCGTAGCTTCATTATTGCTTTTATCAAAAGCGAATTAGATAATTACCTACACAAAAACCCAGCCATAGCTGAAATAGTACAAAAACGCATTTTACAGTCTGAGCATGAACGTAAAGAAACAGCTGGTATTAAAAAGTTGGTCCATGAAAAAACAAAAAAAGCCAATCTACATAATAAAAAACTAAGAGATTGCCATGTTCATTTCAACGCGAAGCATCCCAATCGGGCTGATAGTACCATTTTTATTACAGAAGGTAACTCTGCAAGCGGTTCTATTACTAAATCCCGTAATGTTGAAACACAAGCCGTATTTTCATTACGGGGCAAACCATTAAACTGCTTTGGGCAATCTAAAAAACTGGTTTATGAAAATGAAGAGTTTAATCTATTGCAGCATGCTTTAAATATTGCGAATGGACCAGATGGATTGCGTTATAACAAAATCGTTATTGCCACAGATGCTGATGTAGATGGTATGCATATCCGGTTGCTTATATTAACTTACTTTCTACAATTTTTTCCAGAATTAGTCTATAGTGGGCATCTCTATATACTAGAAACACCTCTTTTTAGAGTACGCAATAGAAAGACAACCCATTATTGTTACAACGAACAGGAAAAAGAGGCAGCCATACAGTCACTGGGCGCACAACCTGAAATCACCCGTTTTAAGGGACTAGGGGAGATATCTCCTGATGAATTTGCACATTTTATAGGCGCAGCGATTCGACTGGTTCCTGTAACACCAGCTACCCATAGCACTTTAGAGGCCTTATTAACCTTTTATATGGGCAAAAACACGCCAGAGCGGCGGAATTTCATTATCAACAATCTTAAGATAGAGAACAACCTACCGAGCATATAGCTAGGAGGAGGGTATTTCTTTATGGCTCAATAGATACCAATTAATTATTTTTATTACATTGGCACATAAGACCTTCTGCAAAGCCTATTTGCGATCAGCAGTTTTTAGGAGAAGCGCAGTCGAGCACCGCAGAATACTAAATGTATTTGAGGAGCATAGACAAGCTTCGACACCAAAATTGCCATTAGAAATAGGTTTTCCAGAAGGTCTATATTAACAGTTGCAAGTAAACATTAGGGCTATGACACTGTATAATGTTCCCCTTCTAATGGTATTGTCCTTTTTAGGATTAACCCTAGTAGTAGGCCTTTACGGCACCCAAAAGGCCATTACATTCCGCAAATATGCTGTGGGCAATAAGCGGTTTCACACAACTACTTTAGTGATTACAGTCTTGGCCACAGCTTGTGGAGGAGGAATGCTAATGCGTGAGTTACCTAATATCTACAAGTACGGTATACATCATATAGCCTTTTTACTTATTATAAATGCAATGAAGGACTATATAATCAGCCTACTGGGGTTTCGTATGGGTCCATTTATGACGCACTTTTCTATTGCGGAGACAATAGGTAGCGTATATGGTAAGTATCCAAGAGTTATTGCCGCTTTATTAAGTATCTGTTTCTCTATTGGTGTGGTTGCCATTCAAATCAATGTAATGTCCTTGGCCATTGGCATGTGTATAGAGTCGATTGACCCGCGTATCGTGACCGTTCCAGCAACTTTAATCCTTATTGTCTATTCTATGTTTGGAGGTGTTCGTTCCGTTACCATTACTGATATATTACAATTTATAACCATTCCTATTATTATTCTCCTTATTATTAAGTTTGTATTTGTAAAAATAGACAAATCATTTTTAGAGGTTGCATTGCTGATACAAAAGCAAGAAAAATTTCAGTTTAGTAGACTCTTCCAATTTGATAAAAAACTATTGACTGTTTTTTTGAATAGCCTATGGTATGGATTCTTTCTATATCCCCCAGTCATACAAAGAGTCTATA
Organism: Cardinium endosymbiont of Dermatophagoides farinae; assembly: GCF_007559345.1. Lineage (NCBI taxonomy): Bacteria > Pseudomonadati > Bacteroidota > Cytophagia > Cytophagales > Amoebophilaceae > Candidatus Cardinium > Cardinium endosymbiont of Dermatophagoides farinae. Next base: position 1,177,285 of record NZ_VMBH01000001.1, on the reverse strand, counting down.
TGTCTTCTGGTCCCATTCAAGCCCACAAGGTTTTCTTGCGTTTCACACGTTTTAAAGTTATTATATTGGGGTGTATCGCATTGATTAGCGTACTTGTTTTTATAGGGGATCCAACGCTACCGCTAACAGCAATTTGGCCATACATCCTGGCTGATATATTACCTGTTTATAAAGGATGCTTGGTCATTGGTTTATTAGCGATGGCTATGTCCACAGTTGATTCTAGCTTACACACGGCTTCCATTATGGTCAGCCATGATATAGTGGAAAGCATTCGAGGTGTAAAAAGCGTCTCCTATGTGCACCAGCTTCGACTGGCTAAATTAACTACACTAGTGCTTGGCCTATTGGCTATGACCGTAACGATTTACTATCCTGATCTATTTAAATTAACTAATTTTGCGCTTACCTTTCTTATATCCTTTTTTGTAATTGCAGTAATCCCTCCTTTTATTTTAGCTGTTTTTGGTTTTCGAGGCAGCACGCGTACAGCTTTGATTGGCATAGCTACAGGTACACTCGTCTATTTCTATTCGGAAAGATGGATTGAACCCGCTATAGGCATACCTTTTAAATTTTTTGCATTGATAGCCAATGGTCTTGCTATGATCGCTGCGCACTATCTACTCTCACAACCAGCTGATAAGGGGTGGACTGGGAACAACAATCAACAGAAAAGAATGCAGCAGCTGATACGGGTGTTTAAAAAATATAAAAAAAGTATAGAATTGGAGTAAGGAATGGTTATCTTACTTTTTTGCTTGATCCATGGAAAATCAGATCCAAAAATGATAGAATTGGATAGAGTGGTCTCGGCAGGAATCGAACCTGCATCAAAAGTTTAGGAAACTTCTATTCTATCCGTTGAACTACGAAACCAGTGCTTCACTAATTTAGGTGATTATTGGATTTTTTTCAACTATATCATGGCATCTGTCCAAGTCAGTGGTAAAAGTTGAATGGGTAGACCTTCTTCAAAACCTATTTGTGATCAGCAGTTTTTAGGAGAAGCGCAGTCGAGCACCGCAGAATACTAAATGCATTTGAGGAGCATAGACAAGCTTCGACACCAAAATTGCCATTAGAAATAGGTTTTCCAGAAGATCTATTGAACAAATACGAATTTTTCATATATACCTGAATCAAACCGACCTTATGCGTGGAAGAATTATTGTAGGCTTAGATCCTGGAAGTGTTATTATGGGTTTTGCTATTATTGAAGAAGCGGAAATAGGCAATGCCACAAAATTAATAGAATATGGTGTGCTGCAATTAAAAAAATACAAAGGGCATATGTTACGGATGCGCCATATCTATTTACATATGATGACTTTATTTCAAAAGCATGCGCCAGATGAAGTAGCCATTGAGTCCATTTTCTATGGTACCAATGTACAATCTATGCTTAAGTTAGGCAGGGCACAAGGGGTAGCGATTGCAGCAGCCTTAGCTTGCGAAATACCGGTTACAGAATATGCACCACGTAAGGTAAAACAAGCGGTAACAGGAAATGGAAATGCTTTAAAAGAGCAAGTTGCTACTATGGTGCGCCAGCTACTGAACATACCCACCCCATCGAATTTTTTAGATGCTTCAGATGCGCTAGCAGTAGCTTTATGCCACAGCCAACAACGTCTATCTTCCACTGCTAAGCCTAAAAGCTGGTCGCAATTTATAGCTACGCACCCGAAGCGAGAAATATCCACTTATTAAGCGCTGCATTATCTTACAATTAGATACAGCCCAATTTACTGAAGACCTTCTGCAAAACCTATTGCTAAATGGCAATTTTGTGGTCTATACTCCTCAAATACATTTAATATGCTAGCGACTGCGCTTCTCCTAAAAACTGCTGATCACAAATAGGTTTTGCAAAAGGTCTAGACTTCAGGCTCGATGTGCTTGCAATCACAACATTCCTTACATACAATACTTTTGTTGCTTACCAATATCACATGGACATTGATTGGTTACCAAACATTTTTCACATTGCTCTTTGTGACAACGATGCATACTCAAGCGCTCGTTAAACTCTTTTTCATTATAGCTGCTGAAAGAATCCCTACAATGGAAGCATTTATAACTTTGTTTTTTTTCTCTCTTAGAGATTCCTCTGCGTGTAACGCATGTATATCTTTCAGAATCGGTGGTAATTTTTGTAGTAGAAGTAGACTGACTATAAGTTAGTCCCCCTCCCTGCAGTCCAAGCCTACCCACGTAAACTATATGTTTGCCATCAGTTGTAGGCATAATATGAATCAGATTTTTCTGCCGCTCAGGTTGATAATTCGATAGTATGGGTACAGAAAATCCTTCTTCAAAATAAACAGACAACGCTTCTGATTTTCCAATAAATGGGGATAGGTTTTCATATACTGTAGCCACCCAAGTACGACCTTTTTGTACAAAAGAAATGGAACGACCGCTTGAGATAGTAAAAGTTTGGCCAACATGGTTAACATCAGGTTGTGGAGCAGTATCTACAGCTTGCCCTATTGAAATTTCATCCAAATTCCCGCCATTTATCCCCATTTTATAGACTTCACTACAGCCAGTTAGGGTGAATAGTAACATGATATGTAATTGTTTCATAACAAAACTGATTAAAAAGATTTAAAAAATATACCATTGCTTTATTAAAATAAATAAGATATTACTAAATATATTTTATAAATACAATATATTAGCGTATATTCGTTCAGACCAATGATAAAAAAGGGGGGATTTTTTTACTACTTTGTATTTGATAGGAGCAATAGTGTCATATGGCTTCTAAGAACCTGCAGTCCAATGCAGTCTCTTTTTTAGGTATAACCCACATCTGTGGGTGGAGGCTGAATCGATAGGTTATTGATGGCTTTTTAGGCAGAAGATGGCCCTAAACACCCTTTAGGCTAATAATTTGGCGTCCTGTATGAAAACAAGCAGTATAAGCTTTCCTTTAAGGCGCTAACAAGCTGTAAATTGACGTAAAAAGGCAAGATGATTTTCAGAGAACAATCGCAGGTCATCAATTTGGTAATGTAGCATGGCTATGCGTTCTATGCCCATTCCAAAAGCAAAACCACTATACTGTTCAGGGTCGATATGGCAATTGGTTAAGACATTAGGGTCGATCATACCTGCACCCAATATCTCCACCCAGCCTGAATACTTACAAACCGTACATCCTTTCCCTTGGCATAACCTACAGTTTATATCTACCTCTGCACTTGGCTCTGTAAAGGGGAAATAAGAAGCCCTAAAGCGCAGCTTGGTTGCTGGACCAAACATGGCTTCGACAAAATGATAGATGGTACCCTTTAGGTCACTAAAGGTGACGTCTGTATGGATATACATCCCATCTACTTGATGAAAAAAACAATGCGATCGTGCAGAGATGGCCTCCTTTCTAAAGACACGTCCTATCGCAATAGATCGAATGGGAGGCGCTTGGGCAGTACATGTTGAAATCTGCACAGAAGTGGTATGTGTGCGCAACAGCTGATCTGGATTACGCTGCACAAAGAATGTATCCTGCATATCCCGTGCAGGATGGTTTTCAGGAAAGTTTAATGCAGTAAAGTTATGCCAGTCTCCTACAATTTCTGGCCCCTCTGCAAGGTTAAAACCAATGCGCTGAAATATGGAGATAATCTTGTTTTGAACAATGGTTAAGGGATGTAGGCTCCCAATGGTTGCACCAAAAGCAGGAAGGGTGCCATCTACTGGCTGCTGCGTAGATGGTACAGCTGCTGCTTCTAGTATGCTTGCTGCATGTTTAAACTTCTTTTCTGCTTGCTCTTTTAAGCCATTTAGCGCTGGACCCATTGCTTTTTTTGCTTCAGTAGGGAGCTGCCTAAAGGCTTCAAATAGCGCAGCAATACTACCTTTTTTGCTTATAAAATCGCGCCGAAAGCTTTCTAACGTTGCTTTATCTTTAATAACTACACTTTCAATTTTTTCCCGCAGTTGGGCAATGCGATCCATCATCATAATATAACTACCATCTATATTGTAGACCACCTGTAATATTGAATTTTTTATCAGGATAGCCCGCATACGTAATATGCTTTCGGTTGAATAGGTTGCTAACCATTAAAAATGCTGTAAACCTTTTAGAAATAGAATAATCCATGCCTAAAGAAAGATTGATAATCATTCCAAGTTCCGTCTTATTACCATCTATATCTTTTACAGTAGTTGGACCATATAGCTTCAGGTTACTTTTTAGCAAAAATTTTGGATGCGGGCTATAGGTAAGGATTGGTTTTAACTTATACCCAGGTTTATGGTACCACCAGATAGGGGCTGATTTATTGTCGAAATACCAGTAATAGCTTGCTTGTATAGTTGTCTTCAACGTTGTACCAGACAGGCTATAGTCAATCAGTCCAGTTGCTTTTAATTGATTACAATCATTTGGATTGTAGTTGAGTCTAACTGGATTGTACTTGAGTTTAATCTGATCCTCCGTAACCACAACCATTCTAGATTGGTTTTTAAGTTGCCGATAGGCTAGATGTAGGTGATAAGAAAGATCCGGTGAAACGACACCTCTACTACCACCATATAGTTTGAGGTATTGATAACGATGTGATAGCGTCCAGCTAGGGGCTATAAAAGGATTTTTAGCTACTACATCATGTAGGTGCAATGGCATTACACTACCACCTACGCCCATACCTTTTATCCCTATATAAGGGGTAAACCAGGTTGCCAACATGCAGTTTATTTTAGCCATAGGACACAAAGCAAAATTAGGTATGTCACCAGAGACTGGATTATTATGGTAGGCCATCCGCAGACCAGCTTTTAGCTGCATCGACTTCAACAAACGGAGATAAACACTAGGCGCAACCGAAAGAATAAAGCGTGTTTGCTGCTTTTTATGATTTGTATAGCCAGCTATATCATTATAACTGGCTACTTGTAAGCAGCAATTATCGAGCTGTTTTACCCATTTATATTTCAACGTCAATAGCTGTTCACTTATTTTTTTATTGGGATAATCAAGAAAGTTTAGGTTTACTTGCCCATTTTGGGATGGACTGGCTTGCTTAAACAATAGGCCAACCCTTCCTTGATGGAGGCTACAGCCACTTGTTATTGTATCGCTATATTGATACCAATTATGCTGATAATCTAAACTGGGTTGCAGGAGCCAAGCGCCTACGCCATATCTGCCTTGTAAACAAACTGAAGCTTCCGTTGATTTTTTGTTCCATAGCTCTGGAACAAAAGCTAGGGTAGCCGACCAAATGGCACACCGAGAAGGAGCGCTATTGAATGCAACCTCTAGATAAGGTAGCAGCAACGAACCAATGCCTAGCCTGCAGTAATGGTTAAAGGAAAAGCTATCCCTTTTCTTCTCTAAATTAAAAGGAAGGTATCTGTGAGGCTCAGGACCAAATGACAGCTCTTCTACCATTAATCCCTTTACAGTTGCAAGCGGCTTATTAAAGTTTTTTGTCGCTGGAGTGGGTGCTTTAAAAAACAACCTTTGCTCCTGGTTTACCCTATTATTTTTTTGCTTTTCAATTACAAATTCCGCATCCTTTATCGTGCCTGCTTTAGCTTCTGCGCGACACATCGCCGTAGGCATCCAAAAAAATAAAGCGATAAATAGCCAAGTGTATTTCATTTTACTGGTTTTTAAAGAAAAATGGCCTTCCTTGATGCCATCAAAGTTATGAATTATTTCCAGGTATAGAAATATAATACATAATGGCTTATGGCAAGACCACATTCACCATTTTTTTGGGCACAACCACTACATTTTTAGGTAGTTTACCCGCCATCCATTTTTGAATGACTGCGTTAGATAATACTGCTTTTTCTATAGCCACAGATGATGCATCATAGTCAAAAACCATTTTAGCACGTACTTTACCATTGACTGCAATAGCATATTCAAAACTTTTCTCTTCTAAATAGGCTTCATTCCAACGTGGAAAAGCTACCGCTGTAATACTACCACTTTTTCCTATCCTTTCCCATAGCTCAGCAGCGATGTAAGGTGCAAAAGGTTCCAAGAGCAGAATAAAATCTTCTACAACAGATTGCGGTACCCTTTCAAAGGTTGACAACCTATTGAGACAGATCATTAAACTACTGATAGCCGTATTAAAAGAACACTTTTGAATCGACTCCGTGACCTTTTTAATAGTTTGATGGATTGTTTTAACCATTTCCTGGGGTAGCTCAGCAGTTGCCCACGAAGCTTTGGCATGATGCACAAAGCGCCATACCTTATTTAGAAAACGAAAGACCCCTTCTATACCAGACAAATCCCATGGCTTAGATTGTTCCAATGGTCCTAAAAACATCAAATATAAACGCAACGCATCCGCGCCATATTGGGCAATAACCCGATCTGGGTCTACCACATTATATTTAGACTTAGACATTTTTTCCATTTTGCCCCCACATATATATTTACCCCCTTCTAGTAGGAAGCGCACATTTGCAAACTCAGGACGCCAATTCCTTAATGCATCTAGGTTTAACACATCGTTTTGCACAAAATCTATTGGAATATATATAGGAACCACATCATATTTGGGTGCAAGCCCAGCGCTAACCAATATATTTTTATCTTTTAAGCGGTATGCCATTGCGGTACTTTTTTGAATCATTCCTTGATGAACCAGTTTTGGGAATGGTTCCTGTATATCAATGTGGCCCAAATCATACAATAGCTTGGTCCAAAAGCGTGCATAAAGGAGATGACCCGTTGCATGTTCTGCGCCACCTATATAGAAATCTACACCTTTCCAATAGGCTGCTTTTTTCTTGCTGAGAAAAGTCTCTATATTATGTGGATCCATATACCGCAAAAAATACCAGCTAGAACCTGCCCAACCTGGCATCGTATGGAAATCTAAAGGGTATCCATCTGGTGTAGACCAATGCAATGCATTACCCAATGGAGGTTCACCAGATTTGCTTGGTTTATAACTACTTACCTCTGGTAATACCAGGGGCAGTTGGTCCTGAGAAAGGGCATAAGGAAGACCGTTTTCTTTATAAAATATTGGAAAAGGTTCTCCCCAATAACGTTGTCGGCTAAATATAGGATCTTGCAATCTATAGTGCACCTTATAGCGCCCAATCCTTATTTGCGTAAGCTTTTGCACCGCTTTCTCAGCAGCTTCTGGTACTGAAAGTCCATTTAGAAAGTCAGAGTTAATCATCTTGCCTTTAGCTTCTTCATAGGGACCCTCTTCTATCAGCATGCTACTTTCTATTACAGGTAAGGTTAACAAATCAAAAGATTGTGCAAAGGTATAATCTCGTTTATCATGAGCAGGCACACCCATAATAGCACCGGTGCCATAGCTAGGCAATACATAATCTGCCACCCAGATAGGCAATGGCGCACCGGTAAAAGGATGGATGACACAAGCACCTACAAATACACCGCTTAAAAAGTTAGTTTCTGCAAGACGGCTTCGGTCTGAGCGATTTTTAGATTGCTCGATATAAGCACTCAGTTCTACATTACCTGTCTGTTTAGCCATAAAACTAGCCCAAGGGTGCTCAGGTGCCAAAGCAATAAAACAAGCGCCAAAAATCGTTTCAGGTCGTGTGGTAAAAACCGAAATGGTCTCCCCTCGCTGTCCCTGTACCCTAAAGGTAATTTCTGCACCTTGAGACTTACCTATCCAATTGCATTGCATCTCTTTAGTGGAAAGGGGCCAATTTAAGGTCTCTAGATCGTTTAGCAAACGCTCTGCATAGGCGGTCATACGTAAACTCCACTGCTTCATCTTTTTGCGTGTAACTGGATAACCCCCTCGTTCAGAAAAACCATCTTTAACTTCCTCATTGGCCAAAACAGTACCCAATCCTTCACACCAGTTGACAATGCTATCTTTTAGATAAGCCAATCGATAATGCAATAGTTTGGTTTGTTGTTCTGTTTCAGAAAATGCGTTCCATTCCTCGGCTGAAAAAATAGGTGTATGGTCGTCACAAGCAGCCTTTACCTTGGTATTGCCGTGGCGCGTAAATGCTTCAATCAGTGTCTCAATAGGGGCTGCTTTTTGCGTATCAATATTGTACCAAGCATTGAACATTTGTAAGAATATCCACTGTGTCCATTTATAATAGGCAGGTTCACTGGTATTGACTGATCTATCCCAATCAAAGTCCAAGGCAACTTGTTGAAATTGTGCAATATATTTTTCTATATTTTTAGCAGTGGTAATGGCGGGATGCTGACCGGTTTGGATGGCATACTGCTCAGCAGGCAGGCCAAAAGCATCAAACCCCATTGGATTCATAACATGGTAACCACCATGCTTATAATAACGGGATAATATATCTGAGGCGACATATCCCATGTAGTGCCCCACATGAAGCCCTGATCCTGAAGGGTAAGGAAACATATTAAGTATATAATACCTGGGCAGATCTTTAGTAGTCAAAGCGCTGCCATCTACAATAGATTTTTCTTTTTTCCATCTATTTTGCCATTTTTTTTCTATTTCGGTAAAAGTATAAGGTTGCATATCTAATTTTATTTAGTAATCAGTAGACCTTCTTCAAAACCTATTTGTGATCAGCAGTTTTTAGGAGAAGCGCAGTCGCCAGAATACTAAATGTATTTGAGGAGCATAGACCACAAAATTGCCATTTAGCAATAGGTTTTGCAGAAGGCCTTATGATAGCCCATTTGTAAACGTCTAAAACTTTATCTAAAAGATGGAATAGACCTTCCTCTGCTGCATATTTATATAGGTAGCCACCAATTTAGTTTTTTTTAAAACTAAAAAGAAAACATATAAATTTAGTAATATTGTTAATGAACTGATCCTAAGCTGGATATAATTAATTAATCGCTATCTATAGACCTTTTGCAAAACCTATTTGTGATCAGCAGTTTTTAGGAGAAGCGCAGTCGCCAGAATACTAAATGTATTTGAGGAGCATAGACCACAAAATTGCCATTTAGCAATAGGTTTTGCAGAAGGTCTGATGTTTTGTATGATGTGATCTATTAGACCAAACTTATTGAGATTTAGCGTGAGCCAGTAGTGGCAATATACTTTGACGCATCTTTATATTTTCATAAAGTCCTATTTATTTAATTAGCTTATAGGATCAAAAAAGACAGGCGATCCATCGCCTATATTCAGGCAGGCACAACTTAATTACTGATTATATGTTTCCATATCATTTATTCTACATCTTGTTTCAACAAAAAAGGGGGAAATCTTTTACCGCTGTTATCCATTGTTTATGTTTTCTATTGCTTGGCTTTTTTACCCACGCCAACGCAGCACAAAAAATAGCAACCCCTCATTTTAGCATATTGTTTGATAAAGGTGGCGCTGGCTCAGCCGAGCGTGTTGCCAACACCTTTGAAACAATATATAAACCTGTCTCTAAAACATTGGGGGTATATCCTCGTTCTATCCGTGTAATATTAAACAATGAATCTGCTATACTTAACGCATGTTTTACACCGCTCCTGCGCTATATATCTCTTTACACCTTATACCACTCTGATCCCTATTTTGTTGGCAATACCGATTGGTTAAGTATGGTATGCATACATGAATTTAGACATGCCGTACAACATAGCATTCAATACCATAGTACCCCTATTTGGCTTAGGCCTATATATTTTTGGGTGAATGTTATCGCTGTATGCGGCGTGAACAGCTTTTTCCTAGAGGGTGATGCGGTTGGCATTGAAACAGCGCTTTCAAAAAGTGGTCGAGGGCGTTTACCTGGGTGGGAAAAGACATATAAGGCGAATCTTCTAGAGCGCGGCCAAGCCAGTTTGAGCAGGCAACTTTTTGGTTCATTGAAACATGATATGGAATCTGAATACCACATAGGTTATTATTTTACTACACATATTCGAAGAAAGTATGGCGCAAACGCGATTCAATCCATTTTTGAAAAAACCGTGCAGAGTCTGCCCTATTTTGGATTTTACCATGCCATCAAAAAGGTTACTAAAAAGTCCATATTACAAGTATATAAAGATATGAACCAAGAGCTATTGCTTGGTTGGCAAAAACAGTTAGAAGGGTTAAAGATCACCCCTGCAACCCAGCTTACCATTAAAAAACCAAATGATAGTTTTGACTATATCAATCCATTTATCGACAAATCAGGCAACCTGATCGCTTGTAAGAAAGGTATAGGCTTGCGTGATCAACTGGCTCAGGTTAAGATTGCACCTACTGCATCGAAAAAAACAGCCGCATCGCTTGGCAAAGACAAAACCATATTTCACTTTATACATGATAGTGGTCTTCCACCTGCTGCTTTTGCCATAGGTGAAGGATGTTCAGCATGGCTAGAAGGATGCCAGCATCCTTGGAAAAGGAATCAGCAAACCACTCGTTTACAATATTATGACTTTAAAAAAAGAAAAAGACGCACACTTATTGCAAACAATAGGTATGCCGCACTAGTTATGAGCCCTACAACCCATCAACTCGTTGCTGTAGAATCCGATAAAAGCGGTAAACATCTTTTGGTTGTTTTAGAAACAAAATCTGGTAAGGTGGTCAAAAAAATCGATAACCCCGATGAAGGGTATTACCTAACCCCAGTTGGTCTGGTGAAGACCATATCATAGTGGTAAAAACCAAGGATCAAAAAAATACTATTTTACGCATCAATGTGGTCACCAGTAAAGTAGAAGTACTCTTGCCTTACAGCTATGAACATAGAAGCTACCCTAAGCTATATAAGGACTATTTGCTCTATAACAGCTCCTACAATGGTATTGATAATATTTATGCGATGCATTTGCCTACAAAAGCTTGTTTTCAAGTTACCTCAAGGAAATATGGCGCCTATTTGGGAATGGTGGATCCTATAACCAATCAGCTTGTTTTCAATGATTATACCAAAAATGGTATGGATATAGCAGTTATGCCTTTTGATCCCCTTTCGTGGACCCCTCTAGAGGAGGTAGAAGATAAATCCATAAGGTATTATGAACCATTGGTTGCACAAGAAAATAATAGTGATATTTTAGAAAAAGTTCCTAACCATGTATATCCCCTTGCTACCTACAACTTTGCAAAAGATGATGCTACTTTTATTGGACCAGCCATGGCACCCGATTGGGATGATAGAAGCATCAAGGTCGAACCTTTCTCATTGGTTAACTTACAGGAAACCCTGAAAGCTACCCCCTATTTTTACCAAAATTTTAATATCCTCAATAAGGTTAGGAGTAATCCGCATAAAACAACTGAATTAGGGTTCAAGGTAAGGTATAGAACCTTTTATCCAGTCTTGAAAGTAGATATCAAAGGTAGTAGGTATAAACAGGAAGAATCGACAGTATTCGACGGCTTAGGTAGAAGATTGCGGATACCAAATGAAATATCCTGGATACCAGCATTAAAATTAGGCATAAAACTGCCTTATTATTTCACTTTAGGAAGTTCTTCAGGGAAAACATATCTAAAGGCTGAAATGGATCTAAGCCGATGCGATACAAACAAAAAAATAGGTTATATTACAACATATACTTTTAATATAAAAAATGTGTCAACCAAAAGTAAAAGGGATCTTTATGCACCCTGGAGCCAAGAACTTAACATATGTTTTAATGATTTTAAAAAGAGTGCCAATTCATTATGGGAATATGAATGGGAATATAAAAATAATGATTTATGGAGCTATAAAAATACACTTTGTTTTAATGCTGAATTTTATATCCCAGGGATTGCAAATCACCACTATTTTAAAGTAAATCCAATTATTACTCAACGGCTAACCATAGCTGATAAATCGCATTGGACACAACAGATTAATTTAGTGTATGGGTGTCCTTTAGCTCATCCAGAGTGTGGCATACCGCTGATTTGGTTTTTAGAGAAAATATGGATCGAGGGGTATTATCATTCTAAAACTAGAAACATAAATCAGATGAATGCTGTCTATAATCCTACTTCTGATACTATAGGTACAAAACTTTGGTTCTTAAGCAGAGTATTATCTAATAAAGCTATCCCTTTGCTTAAATTTTCTATGGATTTTTGTTTCTTGGAAAAAGAAAATAACAAAGACTGGAAGTTCAAGCTTCCAATACCTACACCTGGTTTTGCGTTCGATGTATTTAATAGAAGAAAAGTTAATTTTACCAAAAAAATTAACACGTAGGGCCTTTATATGCGCTATTTGTTTTATGCATAAAGCAGTAACCAAAAGATCAAGCCTTTTTTCTTATCCTTTATGATGCATTGTCCATACCCTTTACAAGCATTAAATAGCTTTAAGGTTCCAGCATGTGCAGCCCATTATATTCAGCTGAATAGCCTAAAAGATATAGCGGATTTTTGTGCTGCAGTACCCATTAACCAAACACCTTTTTATATCCTAGGTGGTGGTAGCAATACACTATTTGCCAAAGACTTCCCTGGTTATATACTGCATGTTCAACTACCGGGTATTGAAGTAATAGAAGAAACCCGTTATAAAGTCCTGATTAAAGCAGGGGCAGGTGTACCTTGGCATCAGCTTGTCTTATTTTGCATCAAAAAGGGGTATGGAGGGATAGAAAATTTATCACTTATTCCGGAACGGTTGGTGGCGCCCCCATACAAAATATAGGGGCATACGGCGTAGAATTGAAAGATGTACTGGATAGTGTTGAAGCAATTGAGCTATCAACTGGCAGGAAAATAACTTTGCAGGCCTCTGCATGTGGCTTTGAGTATAGAACAAGCTTCTTTAAGACAAAATGGAAGCAACAATATTTAATTACAAGTATTACGCTTGCATTACATAAAGAAGAAAATTTTTCTATAGCATATGAAGCAATCCAAAACATGCTGGAAAAAATGGAAATCAAACGGCCGTCATTCAAAGCAATAAGCGAGGCCATCATTGCCATTCGAAAGCAAAAACTACCTGATCCCGCTATTTTAGGTAATGCAGGCAGTTTTTTTCAGAACCCTTTGATAGCTACAGCACACCATCAATGGCTTAAGCAGCAATACCCCTCATTAATTGCGTTCAACACGCAAGACCATAAACAGATAAAAATCTCAGCAGCCTGGCTGATAGAAGCAGCAGGTTTTAAAGGTCTACGTCAAGGCAATACAGGCGTTTATGCCGCACATGCGCTTATACTTGTAAATTATGGAGGCGCTACTGGTAAAGATATTATAAACCTAGCCACCGAAATCAAACAAAAAGTACAAAACCAGTTTGATATTACCCTTATACCAGAAGTGAATATTGTAGGTGGCACTATTGAATAACCGGTGGCAATATTTAGACCTTCTGCAAAACCTATTTCTAAATGGCAATTTTGGTGTCGAAGCTTGTCTATGCTCCTCAAATACATTTAGTATTCTGGCGACTGCGCTTCTCCTAAAAACTGCTGATCACAAATAGGTTTTGAAGAAGGTCTTTTGTTCAATGGCACCAAACAAATTTTTATATTTTATTGATTATCAGTAAAAATAGTATGATTTAGAGATGGGGTATCAGATGTTTACGCTTGGTTTGTTATTTCTTTAAAATAACCAGACTGGTCAACTATAAAGTGTGTATATAGCACCTCCTTACAATTATTTTGATCATCCCATTGATGTACCTCAACAATTGCTTCTGTAATATTGAGTTTTATAGCATCACAGGTTAGTCCTATAAGCACTTTTTTACTATATGCGCCACATTTAATGCTATAATCCTTACTGTGTATTTGTTTTAAAGCTTCCAGAGCTGGTTTATCTATTTTTAATTCAAAAATATAGACCGTTCTTGTGCCACTTCCATGGTCTTCCATAACGATATCTGTTCGGCCTATGCCACTATCGGCTTCAACACTGGTTTGCATACCATGGGCCAGATGAAAAACACCATTTAAAAATAAATATAAAGCCCTCTGAAAACTTTTTTCGGTTCTATCTAAAAAACGGTAGCCTGCTTTAGCTAAGCAATCACTTCGAATATAGTTCAAAAAAACAGACCACTGTTTATTTCTTAAGCTACTAAGGATTGAAGTGCTATATTGCTTACCTGTTTCCTCCTGTATTTCGTCCATAACCTTAGCTAGCGTTAAACTTAAAGCAGATTTTACTTCCTGATTAGGAAACTTTAAATAATAGTCTGTTCCGTTTTTATCTACTCGCGTGTCCTTTCTATATCCATTAGGATCCAGGGTAAGATAACCCGTTTGGTACATTAAAGGGAGTAAAGGTATCTCTGCAAGAGAACCCGCCAGGCTTTCAAATGCCAGCTGATTGATTACAAGACTGGGTGTATCCCAAACGATGGTAAATCTATCGATATTGTTTTTGATTTGTTGTAGTAAGATTGTAGGATTACCAGAGTTGAACCAATAGTTACCAAATACGCTATCTCTAAAGAATTTTAATATAGAATCTGGGTTATAAACGCTTATAATTTTATCAGATGTAAAGCAATAACCATTATAATAATCCTTTAACGCTTGTTTTATTTGAATAAGTGTGTACTTTTCTTCTCTCGTCTTTTTTCTGTTAAGTTTTTCAAGTACCTGATTAACAATCATATCCTTGCTAAGAAACAGATTATCTACATCTTCCTCTGTATAACCCAACATCTCTGCGTAATCTTCATGCAACGATATGTCATTGGCCGAGTTGGCCCCTGAGGTAAGGCCAGATAAGTGGAATTTAGTGACGCCTGTTACAAAAATAAATTTACAATCCTTCTGACGCGCTTTTAAAACTTTAAAAAAAGAACTAAGCACAGCAAGCACCGCTTTATACTGCTCTTTTTCGCAAGAAATTAATGGACTATCATATTCATCGATTAAGATAATAGGAGTAGGTTCATAATTATCAATCTGCATTAATAAATCAAATACTTCTGATAAATAATCTTCACAAGCTTCATTGATTTCTATATTAATCTGATCTTGAATATTATAATACTTAGCAATTCTATACAATTTTCTGTTCAGGCTCTTTTTCAACCCTGTTGGGTTATCTTTAGCCAACTCCGAGAAGTTTAACCAAATAACTGGATATTTTTTCCATTTATATGTTTTATTATTATAAATAGCATATCCTTTAAACAGTTCTTTGTTGCTTTTAGCTATTTGATCTATGGTATCTAGGAGCAGTGATTTACCAAATCTACGTGGTCTTATGAATAAGTAATATATACTGTTGGTATTAAAGAGTTTAGCGATATAGGCAGTTTTATCTGCATATAATCCCTGAACGATCATCTCTTTAACATCAGGACTTCCAACGGGGATATAACTTTCCCCCACAGCTTTGTTCTTTATTTCCACTTGCGTTGCTTTATCCTCTTTTATATACTTCATTTCGTAAGTAGTTTGGTTTGGTTTTTATAGCTAAAAATAATAGCATACTGGACTACATAACACCTGCAACCCTCCATACAATAACGAACCCATCAACAACTGCTTAAGAAGCCTAACACAATATACCACCTTTGCTCCAAAATAAAGACATTACTATGGCTTATAAAAGACCTTCTGCAAAACCTATTTCTAATAACAATTTTGGTGTCGAAGCTTGTCTATGCTCCTTATACACCTAGTATTCTGCGGCGCTCGACTGCGCTTCTCCTAAAAACTGCTGATCACAAATAGGTTTTGAAGAAGGTCTAAAGTATCAACGCTTTCCTATAAAGTTTCCACAACTTACCTACATATCTACCCACTTATAAACGATCCCTTACAAATCAATATGCTAAAAATGGCTACATCAACATTTATATCATTTATATTAAGAGATATAACCAAAGTTATTAAGAATCTAATTATACACTTTTTATGCACACGCTGGACTACTTATCTACCATAGTATGACACTATATTGCTACAATAGCATAAATGCTATGTTTATTTATCTATCTGATTTACAGCTACTAAAATAGGTTGGTTGACTAGACCTTTTGCAAAACCTATTTCTAATGGCCATTTTGGTGTCGAAGCTTGCCTACGCTCCTCAAATACATTTAGTATTCTGCGGTGCTCGGCTTCGTTTCTCCTAAAAATTGCTGATCACAAATAGGTTTTGAAGAAGGTCTAATAATATTTTTACTGAAAACCACCTATTTAAACTATTTGTAGCTACCGTTATATTATAAATATCTGATAATCAAAATAATTTATATATACGTTCCGTATACTATTGTATCTAATAATTAATTTTTTATAATTGATTATCAATATAATAAAATAATTTACATAGACATCATCTCTTTTATTAAATCAGAAATCTAATAAGCCAGTGGATAACTAAAGCATGCCAGTGGCAGTTATGCACAATGCTATTTTTCATGCATACTTTTCCACAAATCCACCGAGTAATAAGGAATAAGTTTTTTGATTTATATCAAATTACTTATAATAGGTGTTTAGACAGGTGTGGACAAATAAAAACGCCAACCATAGACCTAAGGTCTAGTATCCTGAACAGTCTTATTATGGATGATTTTTTCTCTAGAGATATAACGCTACTTACAGGATCGGACAAAGCCCAGTTGCTTAAGCATGAATTAAATATACATACCTACGAAGATCTGCTCAGGCATTATCCGTTTCGATATGAAGACCGAAACAACTTGTCTACTATTGCCGCATTAACCCCTGCTACCCCAGGCGTACAATTGAACGGGTATATTAAAAGTTTGCAAAAAGTAGATAAAGGTAAAAAAAGACTAGTAGCGTTGTTTGAAGACCATACAGGGCAACTAGAGCTGATATGGTTTCATAACTTTTCTTGGATTATCAAGAAAATCAAACCAAACGTGCAATACCGCATTTGGGGAAAACCTGTTTTTTCACCGCAAGGTCAAAAGCAACTTATTCATCCAGAAATTTGTTTTTTATTTGGAAATCAGGTTGAAAAAACTCAATTGTTACCCATATACCATAGCACAGAAAGGTTAAAGCGCAATCAGCTAGATGCTAAAGGAATAGTTTGCTTGCAAAGAAAACTACTTAGTCAGCTTGGTGCAACTGTAGAAGAAACATTACCACAATATCTATTGACGCGTTACAAACTACTTTCTTTAAAAGAGGCTTTTAAAAATATCCATTTCCCAGGTAACCAAACACTACTAAAACAAGCCCAAAGGAGGCTTAAGTTTGAGGAATTATTCTATGTTCAACTAAAATTGCTGAAGGCAAGGCAGGTTCGTGTAGAAAAGCAAAATGGTAAAATTTTTAATAATGTATCGTTATTGAATCTATTTTACCACAACTATTTACCCTTTCATTTAACAAATGGTCAAAAGGAAACGATTAAAGCCATCTACCGCGACTTAAGTTCTGGCAAACAGATGAACAGGCTTTTGCAAGGTGATGTGGGAAGCGGAAAGACAATTGTTGCTTTTCTTTCCATGTTGGTGGTGATAGCCAGTAAGGCGCAAGTAGCCATTATGGCACCCACCGAAGTTTTGGCCAAGCAGCATTTTGAACGTTTTCATCTCTTTGCCGGGCAATTGAATTTAAATATTGCTTTGCTGACAGGAAGTACCAAAAAAAAAGAACGAGAACATATTTTATATCGACTTAAAGTAGGCATCCTACACATTATAGTGGGTACCCATGCTTTGCTAAGCGATGATGTTTCGTTTAATGAGTTGGGTTTTTTTGTAATAGACGAGCAGCACCGTTTTGGTGTGGCACAACGTGCAGGTCTTTTAACTAAAAACCCAGTTTACGCGCCCCATATGCTTATTATGACTGCTACACCTATTCCAAGGACTCTAGCCATGACTTTTTATGGTGACTTGGATATCTCTACTATTTATGAATTACCCTCAGGAAGGCAATCCATTCAAACACAACACTACTATGAAAATGCTCGGTTAAAGGTTTTTCATTTTATAAGCGGGCAACTGCTATTGGGCAGACAAATATATATTGTCTATCCCCTTATTGAAGCCTCCGCTGCATTGGATTACAACGATCTAATGGCTGGTTACACATCTGTTTGTAGGGCTTTTCCAGATATTCCAATTGGAATCATGCATGGTAAAATGGATAGCGCCTCCAAAGATATAGAAATGAAACGTTTTGAAAAAAATGAAACACGGATTTTGGTGACTACAACCGTTATAGAGGTAGGCGTGAATGTACCCAATGCAACCGTAATGGTTATAGAAAGTGCAGAGCGATTTGGATTATCTCAACTGCACCAGCTGCGTGGAAGAGTTGGTCGTGGCAATGCGCAATCCTATTGCATTTTAATGACGGACTATCGTTTGAGCAAAGTGGGAAAAGAACGAATAGAAACTATGGTTAAGACAAATAATGGATTTGAAATAGCCGAGTTAGACCTTAGGCTCCGTGGTCCAGGGGATCTAATGGGATTGCAACAAAGTGGCGTTTTAAACTTAAAAATAGCTGACTTATCTAAGGATGGTGCTATTTTGGAAGCAGCATGTCGGTTGGCTAAAGATATTATTCAGCAAGACCCGGAATTTCAGCATCCGGACAACTTGCCAATTTATAAAGAATATACTAGATTGCTTGCTGTAGCCGGGGGTTGGAATAGAATAGGATAGCAGTGGTTCCATATCAATGGTCTAATCTTTACCTTATTTATCGATTTGCCTATATGATGTCACCATACGAAAGTTTTGTAGAAAAGTTTAGCCATATTCGGTTGCTTCATCAGATAAAATCGCTCTTAGCATGGGATCAAGAAACCTATATGCCTGCTGGTGCCATTGATATTCGTGTCAAGCAACTTGCTTATATTGCTGGCTTAGCGCATCAGGAAGTAACAAGTAGCAGCTACCTGGATGACTTGGCGCAAATGATTGATATAGATACGGAACAGATTAAGTTAGAAGGATTATCCTTGACCGCGCAGTCTAATCTGAAGCAATGGTGTAAGGATTTAAAACAGCTTACCAAACTACCTCAAGATTTTATTGAAAGCTACTGTGCGACCACCACTACTGCAACGGAGGTATGGAAAAAGGCTAGGAAAACTGCCGATTTTTCTTTATTTAGTCCGTGGCTTCAAAAGATTGTAGCGCTTAACCGAGAAAAAGCCAGCCTATTAGGCTATACAGATAGCCCTTATGATGCGCTTATTAATTTGTATGAACCCGGTGTAACTGCTTCTACTTTATCTGCATTTTTTACTGATTTAGCAGATTTTTTATCTCCCATTGTAAAAAAAAACCGATGGAAAAAATAGCCCTTATGCCAGCTATTTTAACCATTCTTTTCCACAAGAATCACAAATGCTATTTGTCCATTTGCTTTTAGAAACCATGGGCATTAGCAGTCAAAATAGCAGATTGGATTTTGCTGCCCATCCTTTTTGTTCTGGCATACATCCTGCTGATGTCAGGCTGACTACTAACCTCGATGGTGGCTTATTGGAGTATATTTTTGCTGTTTTGCATGAAGGCGGCCATGCGTTGTATGAGTTGGGTCTTCCTAAGCAGGAATGGGCTACGCCTTCCGGTCAGGCTGCTTCTGTAGGATTACATGAAAGCCAATCCAGATGGTGGGAAGTAATGGTAGGTAAATCGTTGCCCTTTTGGTCCTATATTTATCCTAAGTTTCAAAAACAATTTCCTTCTTTTAAAGAGCTATCCCTTACTAATTTTTACCGGCATATTAATCATATACAAGCTTCTTATATTCGCATTTATGCCGATGAAGTAACCTATCCATTGCATATCATTCTTAGATTTGAAATAGAGAAACAATTAATAGAGGGCACTATTGAGGCATCAGATGTTCCAATGGTATGGAATGCAAAAATGCAAGACCTTTTAGGCATTACCCCTCCAAACGATGCCGAAGGCTGTTTACAAGATATTCATTGGGCTTCAGGCTATTTTGGTTATTTTCCAACCTATGCATTGGGGAATATGTACGCAGCCCAATATTTTGCTGCCTTTGTAGCATCTTTTCCAGACTGGGAGGTACAGGTAACCAATGGATCATTTTCCTTCATAAATAACTGGCTGCGCCAGCATATTCATCAATTTGGTAGAATGTATACCGTCCAGCAAAGTATGCAACAGGTTACCGGCCATTCCATATCTGTAGCCCCTTATAAAGATTATATCACAAAGAAGTATAGCAATCTTTTTATTTGATAGAGAAAGGTTTATATGCTAATTTTTATTTATCCTTTGGAAGTGTGGTTGAAAGGCTAAAGGGATAGTAGAAATAATCCATTGGTTTGATTGAATCAACTCAGCCCCGTTATCTTAAAATTTTTCTAATTAAAGTTTCATAATCTAATGTTAAAACTTAACCTTAAAAAATACTTTTTTTTAATCCTAGTTTACGTGCTCTATAGCTGCGGGCAACATCATCGGATGGGAATAAATAATAATGATTTGCCTGGAAGCGAAATCAAGGACTCAGAGAAGTTAAAGGATTTGAGTAACGAAGAAATGAGTAACGAAGAAATTTATAAGTTATTAGGGCTCAAGGGTGGTATAATATTCTTGCATGGTTATAGTATGAATAATCAGAATAGTCCAGTAAAGCCTTGTGCAGAAAAACTTGAAAAAGAATTGGAAAATCGATTTATATATGTTATGTCAACATGTAGAGAGAACGATTCATCTGAGAAGTTATCGATAGGTAAGCAAGCAGATCTAGTAATTAATGAAACAATAAAAAGGTTAACAGATGAGTTTACAAATAGATTGCCGAATTCTCTAAAGGGCAGGATTCCATCAATTGTTAAAAATTTTCCACTCTTTTTTGCTAGAAATAGCCAGGGTGCGCTTGTAATGATTAACATCGCAGAGAAAAATAGTCGTGATCCTAAACTGAATATTAGCGGTATAGTATCCACGAGCGCACCTTTAGATGGTCTGGATATAGCTGATAATACTTGGAAGTATAGATCTTTTGCGGGAAAAGTAAACCCGATACTACAATCATATGGATATGATATTATAAAACCTTCAGACATACTTAAAGTATCTTTTGCGCGTATGGCTATCTCCTCTACGCGTTTTATTCCTAAGAAGATACGCTCTACTTATAAGATATCCACCCTTACAGGGTTAACAGATGTGTTTACAAATTCTAAGGTTATTAAAGCAACACAGGAGTTTATATATAGTAGAAGCCATAGTACCTCTATACTCCTAATATGTGGTACGGCAGAGGATATGACTAAGTATATTGATACTCGTTCTGATACTAATAAAACTCCTGAACTATCCTCTGAAGCACGTAAGGAATTTAATGAGGGCTATTCATATGTCATTACTGGAGAGAAGAATGGAAGTCATGATAATATGATTTCTAAAGAAAGTCAACTATGTGCGAAAAAAAAGGATAGATATGGTGGCTATCCTAACAATGTGCAAACATATATTCTGCCTGGTAATTATTTTCATTGCCGTAATTTTATGCTGCTTTTTGACGTATATTTCAACGGACGAGATAACACTACTGCAATAGAATCTAATGAGGCTGTAAAACGCATAGCAGAATTTATAAATTCCATCAGTAAATAGTAATATTATACCATAAAAGCAAAAACACTCTTTATAAAAACTTACGTGTAGTGAATTTGGTATCAAAATGAGTAGAAGATTAGTTTAGATGACCCCTTTACGGCGCAGTGTTTGCTAATCTCACCATTTCCCACTCATCGCTGAGATCATTAAAATGCATTAAAGCGCCAATAAATGGTTAGATTTGGATGGTACTTAACGATACGGCATCAGCAGCGCGATATAAGACCTTCTGGAAAACCTAATTTCGACTAATTTTGCTACATTTATAGCCGGCTTCTTTGTTAAAGGAGTTTTTTAAACTATTCTTTAGCAGTCTAAATCTCAAGCTGATGTTAAGGAGGTAAAAACAAATACAAGCTATGCGTAAGATTAATGCATTACCTATTGGCTATTCAGACGTTGAAAGGGTTATCAGAACAGGCTATTATGTAAATAAAACCAAGTATGCACAGGGGCTATCGGCATCTAAAAGAAGAAGATGCTTAGATCAAACGTAGCTATATGGATTAAAACATTACAATATTAAACTATTTGGTAATGAGAGAAAATACCTATAAATCTATTAAGAAATTGACGCTATTTGGTCAGTTAGAAAAGCTATTACATTTAAACCGTACTGCGCTCAATACCCCTTACTACTTATCTCGTTTGTTTTATCTTTTCTTTTTGGGATTGCTTTATATTTGGAATGCACATTATCATGAAAAAATGTTACATAGGATCCATCAATTACAGCCTGTAGTAGATGGCCTTCGGGTAAAACATATGCGGTTGCAATCCAGTTATATGTTTGACAGCAAACAATCAGAAGTGGCTAAAAAGGTTGCCCGGTTGGCTATTTATGAGAGTAAGGTTCCTCCTTATATCATAAGCGTTAACAAGAAAAGTGAGCTTTACTAAGGAAATTTTATTACGTGCCAGGATAGTATTTCTTGCTGCTATATTTTTTATAATCCTTATTGCATGGAAAATAGTGCATTTGCAGTTTATAGAAGTAGATAGATGGCGCAACTGTGCTAAAATTGCACAGTTAGAATATAGACCTATTGTAGCATCTAGAGGTAATATTTATGCCCATGATGGCGCTTTATTGGCTACTTCTTTAAATTTTTATAGCGTTGCTTTAGACCCTGTTGTGGCCTCGGATGAGGTCTTTAAAAAAGGAATAGATCCACTCAGTCAAGCATTATCTGATTTTTATAAAGATAATCCTCCTGCATACTATAAGAAGCGGATTGTAGATGCCCGTGCTAAAAAACGAAGGTATCTGTTGTTGCATAAAGGACACGTCACCTATGAAGAAAAGAAAAAAATGAGCCGTTGGCCCATTTTTAATCAAGGCAAGTTCAAAGGAGGTGTAATTTTTGAAGCGCAATATAAACGTTACAACCCCTTTAAGGAATTGGCTAGGCGTACCATTGGTATACATAGGGCGCGGCATGCATCTGGGTTAGAATATTCTTTTAACGAAACATTAAAAGGGGTAGATGGCAAGGCACTTTATCAGAAAGTAGTCGGTGGCAATTGGAAAAAAGTTCCGGAAAGTAGCATGTTCCCTCTTGTACATGGGTCTGATCTAGTGACTACACTGGATATCAATCTACAAGATGTAGCCCAAAGTAGTTTGTTAACCGTTCTTGAAAAAACAGATGCCCAAAATGGTTGCGCTATTGTAATGGAAGTGGCTACTGGAGCCATTAAAGCAATGGCTAATTTAGCCCGTACGGAATCTGGAAAATATATAGAATCTTATAACTATGCCATTGGTAACCAAGGTACAGTTGAACCAGGTTCTATTTTTAAATTGGCATCTATGTTGGCTTTATTAGAAGAAACGGGGTGGCCGCTTACTGAGCCGATAGATACTGGGCATGGTGCGATTCAATTTTATAATAGATGGATGAAAGATGTAAAAAAAGGAGGGTATGGATTACTAACCTTGCAAGAAGTCTTTGAGAAATCTTCTAATGTGGGCATCTCCATGGCCATTCAACAAACATTTGGTGCAAACCCTCAAAAATTTATTGACTATATTGAGCAATTAGGCATACACCAACCCTTAGGCATTGAGTTAGCTGGAGAAGGAAAACCCTATATGATTACTCCGAAAAGCAAAATGTGGAGTGGTGTGGCCCTTCCATGGCTTTCTATTGGTTACAACTTACAGATTACACCCCTGCAGCTATTGGTACTCTACAATGCAGTGGCTAATAATGGTAAAATGGTTAAGCCCTTTTTTGTACAACAGATTCAATCACCTAATGGTATCGTTCAAACTTTTCCAACCACTGTTTTAAAGGAAAAGATTTGTTCAGATGAAACGTTGCGTAAACTCAAAGTGATGTTAGAAGGAACAGTAGAACGTGGGCTGGCCTGGCGCATTAAACATGGATTTTATAAAATAGCTGGTAAAACAGGTACTGCTCAAAAATTGGTAGATGGGAAGTATACAGACCATCACCTTACTTCATTTGCCGGTTACTTTCCAGCAGATCATCCGCGTTACAGTTGTATCATTGTGGTAGACAGCCCGCAAGGAGAAGCCTTTCGATTTGGTGCTGAGGTTCCTGCACCTATATTTAAAGATATTGTCGATAGAATAGCTGGAAAAGATTTGCAGGCAAGAAAACCTATTAATGGATCGGTAAATACGCATCCAATCGCACTTTCTAACATAGGTAATGCTGGCGAATTGGCTTTTTTATATCAATCCCTTCAGCTCCCTATACCTGAAAATTTAAATGCAAAAGAAAGCTGGGGAAGCTTAAAAACCAGTTTGGAAGGAGGTACATTTCAACCCTATACACCTCAAGCTTCAAAGGAGGTGCCGTCTGTATTGCATATGAAACTACGCGATGCCCTTTTTCTATTAGAAAACAATGGTCTCAATGTTACCGTAGAAGGAAACATACATGGTGTGGTCTCAAAACAATCTAAAGTAACTGCTAATCAGATTACCATTCTATTAAAGTAATGATGAAACAACTTCAACTTCAACAACTTCTGGTAGGTATACCGGTACAAAAAATAGTAGGTTCAACTGATATAGCCATACAATCCCTTTGTTTTGATAGCCGTAAAGCAGGTGCCCATTCTTGTTTTGTTGCAGTGGGTGGTAGCCAAGTAGATGGCCATAACTATATAGCCATGGCGATAGCAGCAGGCAGTAGTGTTATTGTATGCCAGCGCTTACCTGAGCTGGTGCAACCAGCTGTAACCTATATCGTGGTTGCCTCTACTGCGACCACACTTGGCATGATGGCGGCCAACTTTTATGACCAGCCTAGTAAAAAACTAAAAGTAGTAGTCGTGACCGGTACAAATGGTAAGACGACCGTTGTACACCTGCTCTATAATATGGTCATGAAGATGGGCTATAAGGCCGGTATGTTGTCTACTATACATAATAAAGTAGTCGATCAAACCTATCCAGCTAGCCATACCACCCCAGATGCATTGCAGTTACAGTCACTTTTACACCTTATGGTAGCAGCAGGCTGCGCATATTGTTTTATGGAAGCTAGTTCACATGCTATTGTTCAAGAGCGCTTAGCAGGTATAGATTTTACAGGTGCCATTTTTACCAATATCACCCATGAACACTTGGACTACCATCTTGATTTTGCACATTATATTCAGACTAAGAAAAAACTCTTTGATCACCTACTTACTACCGCTTTTGCTCTTGTGAACCAGCAGGATAGAAATAGTTCCATTTTGCTGCAAAACTGTAAGGCTAACAAGTTTACCTTTTCACTGCAAGATGCTGCTGACTTTAGAGCAAAGATAGTTAGCAATACCCTGGATGGGTTAGAATTAGACCTCTTTCGGAATCCGATTTCTAATTTATCACAAATCGTTTCCGAAAGAGGTTTGTCTCATCATTCCGTTTGGTTTCAATTAATTGGTGCATTCAATGCCAGCAACCTATTGGCTGCTTATGGTGCCGCTCAGCTTTTGGGTTTGAATAGTTGGGAGGGTTTGGTAGCGCTTTCAGCCATTCCCCCTATTCTAGGCAGAATGAATAAAGTGCATCATGGCGGATCAAAACAAGTGATGATAGACTATGCCCATACACCAGATGCCATTCAAAAAGTAATTACTACATTACGTTCCATGCTTCCTGTCAGCAGTAGGCTCATTACCATTATGGGTTGTGGCGGCAATCGTGATCCACAAAAGCGGGCTATGATTGGGAAGATTTTAGCTCAAAGCAGTGATATCGCTATATTCACCAGTGATAATCCAAGAAATGAAGATCCACAGGAAATTATTTATTCCATGCAGCAAGGTGTACCTGAAGCAGTGTTGCCAAAGGTACTCCATATAATAGATAGAGCTATGGCTATTAAAACAGCTTGTTCCATCGCTCGTTCAAGTGATCTCATTTTAATAGCAGGGAAGGGCCATCAACATTATGAGGAAATCAATGGAATAAAACATTACTTCTGTGAAGAAAAAATTGTTCAAGAAGTTTTAGGTCGCCCAAAACAATCCCAACCTGCTGGCCATACTGTCTAAAAATAGGCAAGCATTCCCCCTTGTAAGCGCTTATCAACAATAGACCTTCTGCAAAACCTATTGCTAAATGGCAATTTTGGCGCTTGTCTATGCTCCTCAAATACATTTAGTATGCTGCTGTGCTCGACTGCGCTTCTCCTAAAAACTGCTGATCACAAATAGGTTTTACAGAAGGTCTAATAGCATAAAAATTCCTTTTGCTTCACTTGTAAATTTATTTTTTAAATATTTGATTTTATATAAAATTTTTTGTACTATTAAAATCCTTTATATAAAAATAAATTTTATGAATGAAAAAAATAAATAATTACTACTATCATGCTGTTGTATGGATTAATCTATTGCTAGTATCAGTTGGATGTATTTATCATTCAGGCAATTATAGGATGCATTGTCCATCTTCAGTGCAAAAAAGCATGGTTGGTCATTCCTATACTTTGGATTAAAGCAACCCTGATCATCGCCTAGAAAAGAGCATAAATGATTTATTAAAGTTGCTGGTGAAGGCATTCAGCACGCCAATCGCCAAAATACTCCTGGCATTCTAGATTACTTACATCAAGATTTTTTACCTTATTGGCGTGAAATCGTTCAATTGTTAATATTACATGCGTTTAATGCTAGTATTGCGCAAGGTAAAATTGATGCTAAGAAAGCTGAAAAAAAATATAAAATAGCTTGTGAAGCTATTAACAATATGTATAGCCTAGCCGATATTCAAGCTTGTGCCAAATATTGCTGCACTAAAATAGAAAAGGCCCTTTGTAGCCCAAGTAAAAACAGCTGTAGTCCTCTAAAAAGCCTTAAAAAGGCACAGCAATCTATTTTACAGCCTATTAAAGATAGGCATACCTGTTTTTTAAATGATCTAAAGCAATATATTTTGGACCCCATTGAAAGTGGGTATGATACCCTTATTCATATAGTTAATCGTATCCAATATAGAGATGAATCGCATCTTAAAGAGAAGGTTACCGACAGTATTGCAATGTTCTATAACATTGCTTGTAGTTTTGGCATAATCGATTTGGCATTTAACGTGCGTCACCTTGTATTGGTTTATAGGCCTAGTGTGAAGAAAAAAGAAGCCTGCTTAAAGAAGATAGGCAGAGAAGAAAGTCAGTTACTTATGGCTAAGTTTTATCTTGCCCGTTTTATTGCAGGTAATCTTAATCTTGATTTGATCAAAAAAAAGATTACTGAACTATTGATCTTTTAGCAATCTACTGAAACGATCAGATTTGTTTGATAACTAGCCAATTTTGTTAGATTTTATTTAAACTTTTAAAAAAATGAAAAAAATAAATACCTATTGCTATCGTTTTATTGTATGGGTCAATCTGTTGCTAGTATAGTTGGATGCATCTACCATGCAAGCAACGATATGGTGCCCACTTCATCTTCACGCAAAAAAAAGGCAGCTAGTCAGTCCGCTCATTCGAAGTCACCATCTGAATTTCATATTGTGGAGCGCGCAATAAATGATTTGCTTAAAAAATTTAAGGAATATTGTCGCTACATTTATCTGCATAGGGCTGATTATACTAGTAATGATATTATTAGAGTTGATAACGACTTTCACGGTAAACAGCGTAAGGATAACTGTCAGCAGCGTGATTTCATGCTATATAATGAAATCAGTACGCTTGATGGTACTAGAATTTCCGAGGAACAGGTTAAACAGTTGCAAATGTATAAAGCTGCCTCTAGTACGTTGCATACGTTGTTTTATCTAAAGCATTGGGAATTAGCGCATGATAAACGCTTAAAGGACCTGTTTGATCATCGATTTATGAAATTAGAAGATTTTAGTCAAATCGCTGAGGACTTTGCAGCAATAAAAATGGACAATACCATTAACAAACAGTGCCGCAATCTGAAAGCCTGCAATCGTCCTAACCTTTATAAGGCTCCTGTTGAAAGGTTTTCGAAACTAGTTTTAAATTATTTATATCATGATCTTTTACCTTGGGGTAAGGTAGTTGACTTGTTCATATTCCACGCGCTGAATACCAGTGTTGCGCAAGGAAAAATGCTGCTTCAAGAGGCTGAATCAAGCTATCAAGCGGCTTGTCAAGCTATTGCATCCATTTGCAATACAGGTCATATTCAGGCGATTGAAACGTGTTGCCGTGCTAAATTGCAAAGCGTTATGAAGTGCCATGCGAACAAGGATAGCTGCACTCCTATAAAAATTTTTAAGGAAATAAAGCAATGTATCTTGCAGCCTATTGAAGAAATGTATAGTAGCCTTACTTTACTGCCTTAATTGATAAGATTGAATATAGTGATGATGCTGGGCTTAAAGAGAAGGTAGTTAGCTTTACATTATTCTATAATATTGCTTATGCTTTTGGTATCACTGATTTAATATCTGTCTCTAGTACCCTCACATCAATTTATAGTGCTATAAAGGATGGCCAAAACCAAAAAAAGCTCTTTAAAAAAATAGGAATAGAAGATACCCGGTTGCTTACAGCTCAGGTCTATCTTGCTGGTTTTATTCAAGGTAATGATGTCAGCTTTGATCAGGTTAATAACAGGGTTTATGAACTTGCTAATCCACTTAGGGATCTATTGAAATAGTATAAAAACAGCAATAAATATGGCTCCATAAGCACATAATAATATTTTAGCACTTAAAATAAAAGATAGCTTTGATCTATAAAATCGGTTCTATTGCTTCTTGAAATACTTTCCGTGGAATTTCTACTTTTTACTTCTACATTGACCAATTTAATACCTATCTCTTGAATGATGGGATGTGCTTTAATATCTAAGAAACGATTCGAATCGATTAAGTATTTTTCTTGCGCATTTTTGTATTCAAACTTTTTTCCAGCACGTTTTTCAGCTGTTATGTAATCTTCTGTAAGTATATATAGAAAGCAGCGGATAGACGTTTCTGATATGTTTGGTAAATAGAGCAAAGAACTTCCTAGCGTCTTCTAGCTCCCAATCAGCTAGTTGATTTTGATAACCAAATGTTTCCAAAAAAGAACCCTTAGAGACCACTATAGCATGGCTATTTCAATTAACTTGGTCAAATATCTCTTTGCTACAGGTAAGGTAAAGCAAAGCTTCTGTAAAAGCAGATAATGGCATGCGATGGTGTATGACTATGTCATTGACTAGTCTTCCATAGTTAGATCCCTTTGGATCAGCTATTCGGGTTACTTTTTTTTCCTTTTTTTCAAAATACTCCGCTATATAATCTGTGATTTCTTGTCTAGGGGTACCGGAAATTCCATTGACAGTATAGTATAAGAAAGACATTAGGATTATTTTATTAGTTTTTTTAACTAAAAAAGCTTACAAATGCATAATTACTATTATAAGCATAAAAATAAAAGTTTGCCAATATGCACTATGCAGATTTAGATCATAGTATCGTATATATCTTTTTATCAGTTACTTTTTTAATAGGGCTCTTTGCAGGGAAAAGCGCTAAAACTATGGAAGAGTATACTATTGCCCGTAAAATGTATGGGGTTATTCCTTTAGTAGCTACTTATTTGGCTACTGATATAGGTGCAGGAAGTATCCTAAGTGATGCTGCAGCTGTATTTAACAAAGGTATCATCGTTAATATTTCTATTGCTTCTCTTCCGATTGCTTATATAATCAGGGCACTCTTTATTGTGCCTAAAATGGTCTACTTTCCTAATTGTTTGACCCTTGCAGAGATTATGGGAATCTATGGTAGATCCGCTAGGATCATTACGGGGATTTTAAGTACCTTAAATGCCATTATACATACCAGTATACAGTTAACGGCTCTTGGTATAATCAGTGAACCTTTTATATACAGCAATGGGCGGTATTAAGGCAGTTACCATAACAGATATGGTCCAGCTTTTTATATTTATGGTTACCATTCCGCTTATTACTTATAATGTAGTATATCATGTAGGAGGTATAGAAGCATTATTTCTAAAGGTACCCTCAAAAAAATTTTTGATCCTAGGCCATGAACGGTTTTATCGTTACATGATCTATTTTTTTATATGGCTTTTGCAAATAGGTATGGTAGATCCTGCAGTTGTACAGAGGATGCTTATGGCCAAAGATAAACGTCAGTTGCGTAGTAAATATATGATCATTTCTTTATTTGATCCTGCTTTTCGTTTCTTGGTCCTGCTTTATTGGATTAGGAGGGTTGGTACTATACCCGGCCCTAAAATCCAATATGGTTGTACCACATATCATTCAAACATTGTTACCAACAGGCATAAAAGGATTGGCTATAGCTGGTCTATTGGCTATTATAATGTCTAGTGCTGATTCGTATATTCATGTGGCAGGAGTGACTTTAATACATGACGTAGTGAATCCTTTATGTAAAAACAGATTGACGACCTTTGATGCATGCCATTGGGTGAGATATACTACATTACTGACAGGATTTTTAGCAACACTTATAGCATTACAAATGGTTCATATCCTTATTTAGGATTTAAAGCATTAGAAATGATAGCGCCAATGCTTTTGGTGCCATTTATATCAGCTATTATTGGTATTAAGGCCAATAAAAAAGCTTTTATAGCCTCGCAACTAATCGCAGTAATAACCTTTATATTGTCAAACCTACTATTTCCTGCTATGTATAATATACTATCCATCCCCATCATTACTTTGACCAGTGGACTTATTTTCTTTTTTGTCCATTACTGGAGATACAAGGGATGGATCAAAATTGATCGTGCTGTAAATAAATTTATCATAATGTTTAAGCCAGCTAATCGTAGGGTATTTAAAATCATAAACAAAGAAATGCTTAATTTGCATACAATATTATTTTATATTCAAAATAATGTGCAAAGATATGGAGCGCCTTATCTATTATTTGGAGCACTTTGTGGATGCAACTTGCTTATACCCCATTTTATAGATCAACAATATAGTATCCGACCAAATATTATTGCGTAGTTTACGTTCTATAGGTATTATCTGCTGCTTCTTTTTAATCATAAAGGATAAATGGCCTCAAACACTTTAAGAACAATGTCTTCCACTGTTTTTTCTTTTTACCATTTCTTACTGTTTACCATTCCTAAGTACTATCATGATATTAGCTACGGAAGGAAATATACTATGGGTTATACAGATGCTGCTCTCCCTGATCTTTTTGATGGTGTTAATAGACTGCTTTAATATGATATGGCTTACATTATTGAGTATTACACTTGGATGGTTATTGTTTAAGGATCATTTTGGGCCTGTACAATGGAATGCGTACAATACCTCATATTATCTACTTGGTTATCAAGTTACCATGTCCCTGCTTATTGGCTTGATTTTTTCCTATAGAAAAAGAAAGCAAATCGCACAACTATATGCGCAACAACAGCAACTCAACCATATACAAAGATTAAATGAATTAGACTACTTATATAGTATACAACATCAAGTATTACAAGAAAAACATTTCTTTAACCAAGCAGCTTATTTTAACTATGTAAAAAAAAGTTTAAAGGAAATATCAAAACAAACCATTAAAAAGAGTCTTTCTATTCAAAAATCTGTTGAGCAATTAGATGCCTTTATTACTTACTATAAAAATCGAACTTATAGCAATATAGCCTATTTACGCCTCAATGTAGCTCCTATAGAAGTTAATGAACTGCTTGCTAAACTAGCTGTATCGCTTAAACCACTAGGATTAGAGGAGAAAGTACAAGTTTGTGTCGACACAAAATGTGAGTCTATTTGTTGTGATAGTGAACAAATTATTCAACTATTCGTAAGCAAATTGAATGATTTACAAAAAGAATCGACAGATTTTCCACTTATTTTATCCTTGCAAGAAACCACATTGTGTTATCCATTGCATCTAGTAACCAATCGACATTATAAAAAAATAGCTCCTGCAATTGGCTTTATACTTTCTACAACACAAGATTATGTAAGCGTAAAACCTGTTTACACAGTACACACAACGATTTCTGAAATCAGTATTCCTAACAGTATAACTGAATTAACTGGCTATAAAAATCAACGCGTCATCGATGCGCATTATGGATATAGTGAAATCATAACGACGGAAAGGTCTAATCAGCTAGTCTACATAATACCAGTAGATTTACAGGCCATTCGACCTAAAGTAACAGATGAACTACCTGTCTGGGAAGGGCCATGGGAAACTGAAGCCTCTTTGGCTATAGAAAAAGCTTTCTTGTCTCAGCTACAAGAAAATACGAATTTAGATCTAAACATTGTGCAAAATGTCATCGACCAGATTAAGCAGATACATAGAGGTCAGTTCAGAAAATCAGGAGACTTATTTTACACTCACCCATTAATGGTAGCCACCATTTTATTAAAGATGACCAATGATCCGGATGCTATCGTTGCAGCTTTACTACACGATACTATAGAAGACACACTACTCTGCTTAGATCAAATAGCCTATCAATATGGAAAAGAAGTAGCCTACATAGTCGATAAGGTTACAAATATGGATTGTATAGCATGGAGAAAAATCAAACTTACAGCCACAGAGAATAAACAAAAAATAGCTGATTATAAAGATATAAGAGTTATTATGGTCAAATTAGCTGACCGGTTACATAACCTGCAAACCATTGGGTTTCATTCATTTGAAAAACAGAAAAGAGTAGCTGAAGAAACATTAGCTTTTTACATCCCATTGGGGAAAATGCTGAAACTGGATGCTGTAAATCACATAGTTGATCAAATGAAAAAAATTTGTCAAGCTATTGTCAATAGGGTAAATAAAAGTACTAATTGAAATATGTGCTGAAAAATCACTTGAAAATGTGCATAAATCATACTAATCAGGTTATTTATATAATCCTTACCTATTTAATCTTCAAAACGCTATGCAGCTATTGCTTTCATAATAGGTATCTACAAGCAGATTGGCATAGCTGCTGGCCACAGCAAGCGCATCACAGCGTTCGTTCTCATAGTGGCCAGAATGGCCCTTTACCCAACAAAATTGAACAAGATGTTTTTGATAGACCGTCCAGAAACGTTTCCATAAATCAGGATTTTTTTTCTGCTTGAAATCTATTTTGATCCAATTTTTAAGCCATCCTTTTTCTACTGCATGGATGACATATTTGGAATCGGAATAGATCGTGACCTCTTGTCTTGTCTGTTTTAGGGCTTCTAAGCCTATGATAACGGCCAGTAGCTCCATGCGATTGTTGGTTGTTTTTCTATAGCCCTGGGATAGTTCTTTCGTGTAGCCGTTGTGCTTTAAAATAATGCCATATCCACCTGGACCTGGATTTCCTCTAGCAGCACCGTCTGTATAGATATGAATCATTATTAAAGTTTAAAATCAATACCGCTTACCTCCCAGTTTTCAATCACATTGATTTCTCTTTCGTAAAAGATTACTGGATTTGGCTCAATGTTTTTAAGGATATTCCCAGGTGACCACTCCTCTTCCCCTTCGTTGAGGACCAATAAACGCATTTTATAGGATCCAGGCGGAACCATTTTAAATTGATAGCTTTTTCTATTCCGCATGGAATCTATACACTCGTCTTTTTGATTCAATAGTTCAATAATGAAATAGGGCCTATCCGTCTCTACATTTCCTGAAATGGTGCCTGTTTCTTCTTTTCTCCTAAGTGGATAGGTTTGGCAAATCTTTTTATGGGTGGTTTGGTCAAACGCCGTACAAGCACCCGGTTCTACCTGTAGCGTAACGATCTGCTTTATAGTTTTACTTTTATGCTCTTTTTCCTCTTCTTGTGTGGCAAACTGCATGATCTCTTCTGCAGTGAAATGTTTTTGTATCGTAAGCTTGGTTCGGTCTCCATTCCATGCCCACTCATTTTCTTTTAATGCAATTTTTTGCTGGTTTTTGCATTCAAAATAGATTAATCCTTCTTTAAAGGTTTTAATGGGTTTGTTAAATACAATAGAGGTTGTGAAATCAGGCAGTATAGATGGCAGTATGGATGGCGATAGGCTATAGCTTAGGGTTGTTTTGTCTGTTTTTCCTTCCTTGAAATGGATGGGTATATCCTCTTCTAATGAGTTGTGCAAATGGTCCTCAGCTTTTACCTTAACCTTAAAGGTATCTCCTTGCAAGAGACCAAAAGTATTGTAAATAGTGATTGTTTTAGGTGATGCTTCTGAGCATAAACTGTAGACCTGTGGCTTGTCCTTTGTCCCTACGGTTTGCAGAGGCGTCAGTTGATAGCTTGTGATTGCTTTGTTAAAGACTATTTCAAAAATTCCTTTTTGGGGCGTACCATGTAGCAGCTTCAAGTCACGCACATCAGATGCGATAAGGCCGAGTACAATATCTGCTCGAGCGTCATTTAAGTCAATAGGGTCTTTAAAAAATCCATATTTATCCTTTTCATAATCGATTTTATAGGTATTGCTTTTCCCAGTAGTAGCCCGTATATAATACTTGCCCAACCGTATACAACCTATCGAAAAATTTCCATCTTGATCAGCTGTAGTATAGTAATCCGGTGTGCCTTTTTCTTGCCATTCTTCAGGGTCTCTTGTTGCACTATAAAGATAGACGCTAACATCCCCTACTGGCTTATTGGTTAATAACTCTTTTATTTTTCCTTTAAGCGTAATCGGATCTATAAAAGAACCCGTACTAAAGGTTAATGGATCACCAATTGCCTTAGTGCCTTCATGTGTATCCTTAACCGCTTTGTTAAAGTGGATGGAATAGGTAGTGTCCTCTTGTAGCGGGACATTGAGTTTCAGTTCTAGCGTTTTTCCACTTATGGTATAGCTGTAGGGCTGTTTATTTTTGGGTTGATTTAACTTGGGCATGATCAGTAGATTGCTGTAAATGTTTTCATCCTCAACATCTTTATTAAAAGTAAGTCGGATCTTTTTACCCTTAACATTTAATGCGCCATTTTCTGGAAAAGAACGGACTAGTTTAGGTGGGGTCTCATCAGGAGGGCCACCTTCTGGTTCCTGTACCGCAACACAGGAAATAATAGAAAGGAGCAATAAATAGCTGAAATGGAAGCGCCGTAAGGATGTTGAAATTGATGTAAGCATGATGCAGGTGTCGCTATCTTTTGTCTGGTGGAGAATGGGGGATTCGAACCCCCGACCTTCTCGATGCCATCGAGACGCTCTAACCAACTGAGCTAACCCCCCTTAGCATTAGGAATTATACAACGATACCAATATTTCTTAAATAAATCAAGTTTAACCTACGTTTTTAGCTGTAATAACAGTGATTTGATATGCGTTGCAGCATGTAAGTAGCCGGCTGTTTCAGCAATCTTCATGCGGTATTGTGCCATAGAATCTCGTTCCCGTACGGTAACGGTTTCATCTTCTAGGGTTTGGTAGTCAATGGTAATGCAATAAGGCGTACCGATAAGATCTTGCCTGGTATATCGCTTGCCAATCGATTGTGTCTCTTCATAGATAAGCGGGAAATCATATTTAAGCGCGTTAAACAGCGCTAGTGCTCTTTCGGCTAATCCGTCTTTTTTTACCAGTGGGAAAATGGCTGCTTTAATAGGTGCCAGTGGAGCAGGCAGCTTTAAGTAGGTTCTTTTTGCTGGGTCATCCGTTTTTGTTAAAGCATTATCCAACAACATTAAAACCAATCGGTCAAGCCCTACAGAAGTCTCTATCACATATGGTGTATAATGTTGTTTCAAATCAGGGTCAAAGTATTGTAATTTCTTTTTGGCATAATGTTCATGGCGTTTTAAGTCAAAGTCTGTTCTAGAATGAATCCCTTCCACTTCTTTAGACCCAAATGGAAAGGCATATTCAATGTCAACCGCAGCCGTTGCATAATGTGCCAGTTGCTTGTGCGGATGTATATTGATTTTTTCCTGGTTAATACCTAAGCTGCTATACCAATCTTTACGGGTCTCTTGCCAGTAGTCGAACCATTTTTTTTCTGTGCCAGGTTGAATGAAAAACTGCATTTCCATTTGCTCAAACTCACGCATACGAAAGATAAATTGGCGGGCTATAATTTCATTCCGGAATGCTTTCCCAACTTGGGCGATCCCAAAAGGGAGCTTCATCCGTGCTGTTTTTTGAACATTTAAGAAATTAACAAAAATACCCTGTGCCGTTTCTGGTCGCAAATAAATAGTAGTTCCATCATTTTGTGCACCCATTTGAGTCGAAAACATTAGGTTAAATTGGCGCACAGGGGTCCAATGAGCGGTCTTAGATAGGGGACATACAATAGCAAATCTTTCTAGTAGCTCATCTAGTCCTGGTAGGTTACCAGTCGCTAAACAGCGCTCCATCTCTTCCATTAAAGATTTTGCTTGAGTCGACTTCCCTTGGGCCACCAATTGCATGGCATGCTCCTCTATCAGTAGATCCACACGATACCGCTTTTGGGAGTCTTTATTGTCTACCATTGGATCTGTAAACCCATCTATATGACCAGAAGCCTTCCAAGTAGTAGGGTGCATCATAATGGCCGCATCGATCCCTACAATGTTTTCATGCAGTTGGGTCATGCTTTGCCACCAAAAGTTTTGTAGATTGCGCTTTAGCGCTACGCCATAGGGGCCATAATCATAAATAGACTGTAATCCATCATAAATTTCACTAGATGGATAGATAAACCCATAGGCTTGCGCATGGGCAATCAATCCTTTAAAGGCATGATTGGAGTGGTCTAAAGCAGCATCCGTAGTAGACATGTAGCTATTTGGTTATCTTTACTTTATTTAAAGTTTTAGACCGCTTTTAAAAGCGATTTGTGATCAGCAATTTTTAGGAGAAGCGCAATCGCCAGAATACTCAGATGTATTTGAGGAGCGTAGATAAGCTTCAAAATTGCCATTTAGCAATCGAGTTTTGAAAGAGGTCTATTGTAAAAACCAGGCTTATAAAGCAGACACTTCATAGGCTCTTGTAGCCCCAAAGCTAATAATTTTTTTTAAATTAAGCATAAAGTCCAGGTTATTGCAGCTTAACCAATTTTATTGTGTTGTTGTGGTTGACCGTCAACCTCTATACTTTTTAGCTTATAGCTTTGATACACATAACAAGATTAGAGAAAAAAATCTTTTTTATATCAGATTTACATCTACCCCTTCGGCCCAGTGGTATAGCTACTCCTCCCTGGCTAGAAGATAAGCTATTAGATTGGCTAGACTATATAAAGCCACAAGCACAAGCATTATTTTTATTAGGGGATGTCTTTGATTTTTGGTTTGAGTACAAACACCTTGTGCCTAGGGGGGCCATTCGGTTTCAAGCAAAGCTTTGGGAATTCTCCAAAGCCCAGATACCTGTTTATTTTTTTCTGGGGAACCATGATGGTTGGTCTATAGATTATTTAATGCAGGAATGTGGTGTGCAGTTGTTTAGCGCACCAGCATCCATTACCATTGCTGGTAAGCGGTTTTTAGTTGGGCATGGCGATACCATTCATCCTAGCATGCGTTATGCACTATTCCGCAGGCTATACCATAGCCGTTGGCTCCAATCTTTTGTAAGGTTTTTGCCACCTGATTGGGTCTATAACCAGGTAGCGCACTATCTTGCAAAAAAAAAGTATGCGAAGCCTTCGTTTTTCGAAGAAAATGACCGTATATTTCGCTATTGCAAAGATAAGATAGAGCCTTTTAATCATCACGAATTTTATATATTTGGTCATACGCATTGTCCATATATAAAGGCGTTCAATCATGCAAGCAGTTATTGTAATTTGAGCGCTTGGATCTCACATCATACATATGCTTGTTTTGATGGCACCGCCCTTTCATTGCTTAGATTTTAAGATTATCCTGGTATAGGTTGTATCGTTTGGTAATCTTTTATTAAATTTTTTAATAGGCTTCTTTCGAAGCTCCAGAGAAATCTAATACATCAATTATAGTTACATGGGAATTTGGAATTATTTTCACATAGATATTGCTGTCGATCTAGGAACAGCCAATACTTTAATCATCCACAACGATAAAATTGTTGTAGATGAACCATCTATTATTGCAATAGATCGGAACACGAATAAGATGATTGCAGTGGGGAAAGCTGCGATGCAAATGCATGAAAAAACGCATGATACGATCAGAACCATTAAACCGCTCAGGGATGGTGTCATTGCTGATTACCATGCAGCAGAGTTGATGATTCAAGGTATGATCAAGATGTTGTCTAGAAAAAAGCTATCCCTTTTTACCCCATTTTTTAATAGAATTATCATCTGCATTCCATCTGGCACCACTGATGTAGAAAAGCGAGCTGTTCGGGACTCTGCTGCCCATACAGGTGCCAAAGAAGTCTATATGATTTACGAGCCCATTGCCGCTGCTATAGGTATAGGCGTTAAGATTGGCGAGCCTGTTGGCTGTATGATTGTTGATATTGGTGGGGTACAACAGAGATAGCGGTTATATCTTTATCGGGCATTGCATGTGATCAATCCATTAAAGTAGCAGGCAATGCATTCAATAAAGACATATTAGACTACATGCGCAAGCAGCATAATTTAGTGATTGGCGAGCGTACTGCAGAACAAATTAAAATAGCCGTAGGCGCTGTATGGATGGATTTAGGTGAGCCACCTGCTGATTATGCCGTACATGGCAAAGACCTGATGACCGGTATTCCTAAGATTATATCGGTCAGCTATAGAGAGATAGCCGTTGCTTTAGAGGAATCAGCGCTAAAAATTGACGATGCGGTGCTGAAAGCATTGGAAATGGCACCACCTGAGCTGGCTTCTGATATATACAAAAATGGCATTCACCTAACAGGCGGTGGCGCCCTATTGCGTGGCTTAGATAAACGGCTGCATAATATAACCAAGCTTCCGGTCCATGTTGCAGAGGAACCTTTACAAGCCGTGGTACGCGGTACCGGTACTGCATTAAAAGATATAGAAACCTATCGCAGTGTGCTGATGAATTAGGGGTAGGGGGGACTTGTTAATATCCTCCCTTTCTACAATGGCATCAACTTAATAATTATATTTTACTGATTATCAATTAGATTTGGTCTGCTTTTTTGTAGCTTACGCCTCTTGCGCACTATATCTATTCGTTAAAATAACATTACCAGATTGCTTACCAGCCAAATCATAAGTTGCGTAAGCAGCTACAACTGATTTCCCAGAAAAAGCAATACCGCATGCTATAACTTCTTTTACATAAGGATATTGTAATATTTCGGTATGATAAGCTTGTGCTTGTATTTGATCTAAGGCAAGTTTAGCTGCAGTTTTCAATTCTTCTTCTTTACGTACCTGTTTAAATTCCAATAGCAGCGCTTTTAGACCCTCTTTAGGAATGATTAATACATCATCTTCCCAAGCCACTTTCTCGATTCGAGCGTATATAATGGGTTCTACCTAAACTGGCCAGCATTGCTAAGACAAACCCATGATAAAATCCTTCTGATTTTCTAGAAAATTGTGTGTCAAAACAACTAGCACTTTGCCGTAAAAACAAGCTTAGTTCTTGCACAAAAAGAGGAACGGCGCCAACTACTGAATGTTCCAAAAAAGAATTATAAACACCTTGATCAACAAATTTACTACTCAACCATTCTTTAAAGAATCTATTGTAGAGTCTCCGTATTTCCTGATTGGGAAGCGCAACGATACAATCATATATCACTATCTAAACTTAGGTTACTTGTCTGAAAGGTTAAATAACCAGCAAATAAAAGTAAACTCCATAAAGCCGTTTCGTCCCTATCCAATAGATCAAAAGCAATGTGTTTGTCTACAGGAACAGTTAAAGCTTTGTTTTGCATTAATTGTTCAAATTGCCTTTTAATGCTATCACTAGCTGATAGTAGCAGTTGTTTAATTAAATCATTGTTACCCGTATTTACCCAATAGACATCAAAACGACCTGATCTATTGATACAAGAAATAATAGACCATGGATTATACATAACCAAGTTCCCTACCTTATAACCATTGTACCAATTTCTTACTTCTTCTATAGAAGTAACCAAATCTTTTGCTTTAAATAGAGCGGAAACTTCCGTTTCACTAAAACCAAAATGGGAACTGTATTCTTCATCTAGTAAGGTATAGGTTTCTAGGTTATTTAACCCAGAGAGCATACTGTCCTTAGAAACACGCAATATACCCGTTAATATCCCTTTTTCTAGTGTAGTATTGTCTTTTAAGGCAGTGCTAAATAGGTTACGCATAAATGCGACCATAGCGTTCAAGTATGGCTTATTGCCATAAGCTTTATTGAGTGACGTATCGTATTCATCTATTAGAATATAAGTTTTCCGGCCATGGTGTTGGTAGAGGCATTGACTAAGAAGTTCTAGGGAAGATTTTAATTCTTGTTGATTGGCCTGCTTACCCAGGATAGTATGTAATCGTTCTAATTGTATTTCATTAATTTTACCACTTTTTAACAAATAAGCATATCCACTATAAACTTTTAAGATCAATTCATAAATCGCATTATAAGCCCCCTGAAAATCATCTGCATTGACATCCTTAAAACTGATCATAATGACAGGGTACTTCCCTTGATGTTCCCTAATGTACCTGCCGTTTTCTAGCCTTCCGATTGCTAAATCGTCAAATAACCCTGCTGTAGTAACCCCATTCACTTCTGAAGCAAAAAAGTGTTGCAACATAGACATATTGAGTGTCTTACCCCAACGGCGAGGACGGGTAATTAAGGTAACTTCATCGCCTTTTTCTAGGAAATCAGCAATCATATTTGTCTTATCACAAAACAGGTAATCATTAGATACCAACTTATGAAAGTTACTAACACCAATCGGTAATTTTTTCATGACTAGAAGATGTAAGGTTGATGATGCTTTTTAAAAAGCTTTTTCCAAGTGACCCATTTTTTTGCTTTGGAGTAGTAGTGGCATATGACTCAATGGATCGTTCTAGCTTTCTTGCGCATCACTTTTTAGGAATTGGATAATATCCTGTTTGATGTTCATTACATCGTTATCGTTAGCTAAAAGAATCAAAACTTTCAAAAGTTTATTGTAATCTTCCATCAGCCTCAAATACTTTTTATTTAATGCTTCTAACTTAACAAGATTTGAATCTCTTATAAGGGCATTTGATTCATCAATGAGCCTAGCCACATTGCCTTTAAATTTATAATCAGGGGGCTCAATATGATCTTGTACTTCATTTTTTCGATATATGTCTGGAAAATCATTGGAAAAATCATAGTGTATAATTTTTCCAACCTCTATAATAAACGAGTCTTTTACATCTGCTTCTTTTAGCCTAATGTAAAGTGTATTACGGGCAATACCTAGCTTTTTAGCCAATATTTTCATTCGAAACCCACTCTTCTTAATAGCTGCTTCGACTATTTTTCCTTTATGTTGTTCCATGATTGGAGTATAAATGACTGCGAATAAAACAAAAAAATACCATACTTGCTTTAATATGTTAATATAGCTATTGGCTACATATAACATATGTTACACAAAGATTGTTAAATGTACTAACATAACAAAAATATAACTTATTCAATTAAAGTTATTGCTTTAAGCCAAAATTCAAAACATTACAGTACAAAAAGGTCATTGCTTATTCAACCAATCATAGTAAAAAGCCTGTTACAGAAGGAAATGGGTGGCATTATTTATAAAAGCAACTATAAAAGCCCTCCTTTGGAAGGAAAATTTTACATGAGCATTTTACCCTGCTATAGCGTTTTTAAAATAGGCTATCATCTATTTTAATCTTCTTTTTTTTCATTTTGTAGTAATTCTATAATCTCTTTCTTAATACCTGTTAATTCATTCGTGTTGGCTAGAAGTATTAAAGCCTTCAAAAGCTTATGGTAATCTTCCATAAGTTTCAAATATTTTGTGCTTAACGTTTGTAATTCAGCAAAATATAGGTTTTTGTATCCATAACTATAGTGCGGCAGCTCATTAGATGCACCAGGCTCCCCAGACTTATCTAAATAAAAACGTTCAGGATTGTCTTCAAACTTGGATGCAGCCCTTTCATATACCTCTGGCAAATTCTTAGAAAAATCATAGTGTATGATGTTACTAATATGTATAATGAACGCATCGTCCAAGTCTGCCTCTCTCAATTTAGTATAAAGGGTATTGCGTGCAATACCTAACCTTTTAGCTACCGCTTTCATCTGGTAGCCAGTTTCTTTAATAGCTGCCTCAACTATTTTTCCTTTATGCTTTTCTGTGAGTTGTTCCATGCATGTAATATTAAATAGCTATTAAATATAGAGAAAATACCAT
Organism: Cardinium endosymbiont of Dermatophagoides farinae; assembly: GCF_007559345.1. Taxonomy (NCBI): domain Bacteria; kingdom Pseudomonadati; phylum Bacteroidota; class Cytophagia; order Cytophagales; family Amoebophilaceae; genus Candidatus Cardinium; species Cardinium endosymbiont of Dermatophagoides farinae. The sequence goes on along the minus strand of NZ_VMBH01000001.1, from coordinate 1,135,132 downwards.
TTTTTATCAAAAATGCCAATACAACTGCCCATAAAATGCGCATATGTTGTATCAATATTGTGAAACGTAATTTAAATAAAATACCGTATTTTAATGGAAGTTAGGATTGTTTTGTATTAAAAAAATTCTAAACGTCCAAGTGGACTGTATTGAGTAAATGGATAAATGTGGTTATACTCTTGATACTGTACTAATCTTTCGCTTAATGATTTGCTTAATCTTTATATAAAAAACATACCAATCGGTTGAAGATAATCCTCTACCCTGCTGGGCCTTTACTAAAAAGAAGCAACAAAAAGGAAACAGTATAAAATTAGGAAGCCAAGCACCCATAAAGGTAGAGATGCTACCTTCTGTAGCGAAATCTTTGCCCAGTATAGAAAGAATATACTCCAGCAGTATAAAAAGAAAACTGATACCTACAGATACGCCAAATCCACCCCTTCTGATCATGCAGCCTAAGGGCGCTGCTAGTAAAAACATAATGACACACCGCACGGTTACTGCAAGGCGATGTTTTTTTTCATATAAGGTTTCATTTAATATTTTATGCAATAAGTCTTCGTCACCTTTTTGAGCCATTAAGCTATTTTTTATTTTTCTTATATTCCTCAAGGCGTCTCGAACAACTTGTCTTTGTAAGGTATGGCTATATGGTTGGGCATGACGCTCTGTATTCGAATCAGATTTTCTTTCTATAAGCTGATCTCTAAATAGTATAAAATCAGCCTCTTTGGCTACTTCTTGGGCAGATGATGCCAGTTCTTCCACTGTATCGCCATTCAATTCCACACTAGGCGCTTCTATAGCATTGTAACGAATGGTCTCTTGAGCCAACAACGCTTTGCTACTTTTTTCCTGATTGAGGAGTTCTTGTTGTCTTTCTTGAATCATTTTTTCTAAGTGCGGGCGGGTTCTTGTCCTTGGATCATATGCAAATTTAGCATTTGTGCTACCAAGCTTGAGTGCGTCTAAATTAATCCTTAGCTTTTGACTTGAAAAACTATTTCTATAGAACGATAATTCTTGATTAGACTTAGCCTCACTGCTTTTAGCGGGCAAAGGCTCCATATAATTATGTCCATTGGTAAACTCCATGACCAAATACCCTTCATTCGGTAGCGTATACAACCTACCCTTCTGGGCAATGGTTACAAAAACCTTTCCATGCCTTTTAGTATAATCATAGACAATAATCCCTTCCATATGTTCACTATCGCTAAGTTTTTTATCTACCCGAATACTATATCCTGGTATATTGTTGCAAAAAACACCTTGTTGAATAAACAAATCAGATTTTTTTTGGCAGATATCTTCTACTAAAGAAAATAGTTTAGGCTTGCTATTTGGATGAACATAATCCTGAAAATAAAAGAGGCCACCGCTTAAAAAAAGAATAAAAATAAAAGGCAACCGTAGGGTACGTTGTAGTGAAAGACCTACAGAACGCATAGCCGTTAATTCAAAGCTTTCAGAAAGATTACCAAAAACAATCAAAGAAGTTATTAGAATGGCAATAGGAAAAGCATCACGAAATACGCTGAGAGATAAGTAAAACAACAATTTTGTGTAGATGGCGATCCCCAATTCTTTACCTGCAATATTGCTAAATAGGAGGAAAAAACTTTGTATCACCATTATAAATAATACCAGTGCAAGTAATAGAACAAAAGTTGGTATAAAGGTGCGTAATAGTAGTTTGTCAATTTTTTTGATAGCGATATTGCTCATTTTTATAAATTTGTCCCTAAATTTACCGTAAATATAGGAACAATAGACCGCTTTCGAAAACTTATTTATGTTAAGTAAGTTTTAAGGAAAGTGCAGTTGCCCCCTTATAAAATCGGCAAGATCTATTTTGTGGAGCACAGTTACGATTAAAAATCGCTTCTAAATGCGGTCTAATTTAACTACTATACTAGATAAACGCAATGTACGGCGAGGTAGCTCAGGCGGTTTAGAGCGTCGGATTCATAACCCGAAGGTCGGGGGTTCAATTCCCCTCCTCGCTACATACCTGGCTATCTTTAACGAAGTGTTTTTCCTGCCTGGATGAGACTTGATATTATAACCTGTTGCCCTCAGTTTTTTGAGAGTCCAATTAAACATTTTATCTTTCAAAGAGCGATAAAACAGCAGCTGCTTTCGATTTACATACATAACTTACGTGATTATTCACCATATAAACATGGTAAAATTGATGACACACCTTATGGTGGATCTTCAGGCATGTTGTTAATGGCAGAGCCGATTGCCAATTGCATTAGAGCCCTTCAAAAAGAAAGAAGCTATGATGAAATCATATATCTGGCCCCAGATGGTGAGCTACTGCATCAAGATTTGGTGAATAAATGTTCGCTCAAGAGGCATCTGATCCTATTGTGTGGCCATTATAAAGGCATAGATGAACGCATACGTGAACATTTTATTACCCTAGAAATCAGCATTGGAGATTATGTGCTCTCTGGGGGAGAGTTACCTGCGCTTATCTTGGCAGATGCTATGGCTCGGGTGATACCAGGTGTGATATCGGATGCTTCTTCTGCACTAACAGACTCTTTTCAAGATGGATTGGTAGCGCCACCTGCTTATACACGACCTTATAATTTTGAGGGTAACAAGGTTCCAGATGTATTATGCTCTGGTAACCACAAAGCTATCGAGGAGTGGATGCAACAAGAAACAGTAGCTAGAACGCAAAAAAGAAGACCACATCTGCTCGAAAATGCTGAATAGATACAATAGACCTTCTGGAAAACCTATTTGTGATCAGCAGTTTTTAGAAGAAGCGCAGTCGAGCACCGCAGCATACTAAATGTATTTGAGGAGCATAGACAAGCTTCGACACCAAAATTGCCATTAGAAATAGGTTTTCCAGAAGGTCTAATAGGTTTTAGTTTGTTTGGCGCTCAGGGTCAACCTTGACCTGTTTTTTTGGTCGTGCGCATAAATAGTGTGCAGCTACTATAGCCAGGCAATTGGCTACCATACTAGGAAAAGCACCATTGATAGTTGTAATAGGCTCTATCCATTTATTCCAGCTCCAAATGGCCAATATACCTGTAACCATACCGATCAAAATCGTTCGGGAAGTACCGCGAAAACCTAAAACAGCTAAAATAAAGGGCGCTGTGGCCACAGGTATAAAACAATCAAAATATAATTTACACAACTCCATTAAATCATCACAGTAGGAACTAAGTAATATAGCAACCAGGCCCATCAGTAAGGCTGTTAACTTAGCGAGCCGAATCTGATAGCGATAAAGGATCCCTTTCTGACCCATCAGACCTTCTATTATATCATGACTAAACATAACAGAAGCGGTATTTAAGTAAATATCAGCTACAGAGATCGCTACAGCAAGTAGACTAATCGCCACAAAGCCTTTTAAAGCAGGTGGCATATCTGTTAGGATATAGCTCCAAATTTCTGTTAAAGGCAACTGGGGAGCAGCCGCAAGGACAATCACACCAAATAATAAAATAAAAAACTTGATAATCACTCCAAAAATACCAGTATAGAAGAAGACCGTGCGCGCTTGGAAGTGATCAGAAGACATATACACTTTCTGTATAATCAAGGGCTGTATACAGGAGACCAAATTAGCTAGAAATAATGATAGGATTGCTGGTGGGTTAAAGTCTGAGTGGCATAGGCTACTGAAATGAATTTTTTCTTGACTGGTAAATAATCTACGAAAGAGTTCCAGTAGGGATTGATCAATACGCATAGATATCCAACAAGACAAAATCAAAGGAGTGATTAAAAAAGCAGCTAGCTGCGCAATATTTGTTAGGCTAAAAACACGCATTCGGCCAACGACGGTATAGGATGCAAGGAGTAAAATGGTTAAAAAAGTAATTATATTTGGGTGCACCCAATCTAAACAGATGCTAATGGCTAAAGAGATGATATTCATTTGAATGGCAATAACCACAATGGAGCAACAAATATTGGATAGCGATATAATGAGCATTGGATACCTACCATACATGCTTCCTATTGTCTCGGACATAGATAGGTTATCCATAAACGGAGCCATGCGTAGCGCTAAGCAACTAATGATCCAGAAAGGCATGCAACTGCTTAAAAACTCGAAAATGATCCAAGGGAGCCCAAGGTTATGCACTTGCTGTATCGTACGTACTATTAATCCACTTTCCAAGAAAGTAAATAATATAATATAGACCAAAAGCGGCGTATCATGCCGCTTAGTGCTTACAACATAGTCGCGAAATGTAGTGGGGGTGATGGAAAAATAAGATATAAAAAGCCATTCAAGTAATAAAAAGGTCACTACCATCAAAAGTGGTATATACAAGGATGTCATGGATAGATGCATAAAATAAAAAGCAAATTCTAGCTGTAGCAAAGGCCATGCTAGCTATTTTAAATGATAAAAACAAATATATTTAACGTGGCATTTTTAGGGTCTTTCGGGTCTTTGTGTAAGGTTGTATAAATTGCCAGCAGTTTATTCAAACGCTACTTCAAATTTCATGATAAAATGTGCCATAGCGTTATGCCAAATTGTTTTAAACCATCTACCCTATAACGCCAGCCATGCTACATAAACTTGACCAAGCATTATTTCTTGTATTAAATAAATGGAACCATCCAGCTATGGATCTTTTTTTTACACTGAAAACCAGTACTTTTTTTTGGGCGCCGCTCTATATCTTGCTGCTATTTTTTATTAGAAAAGCATTGGCCTGGAAGGGTGTTATGCTTTTTATCTTAACGATTGTGATCTCAGATCAATGTTCCGCTACATGGCTTAAACCACTTTTTGCAAGATATCGACCTTGTTATGCTATGGATGAGATCCATCTTGTAGGTACTTATAAAGGAATATATGGTTTCCCATCCGCTCATGCGAGCAATACCTATGCTTTTGCAATGCTTTTTTGGCGAATTTTTAAGGCTAAATACAAATTCAGCGGCTTGTTTTTTATGTGGGCTACTATTGTTTCGTATGGCCGCATATATGGCGGGGTACACTACCCATTAGATGTCTTTTCAGGTGCTATACTGGGGTGCTGTATAGGGCTATTAATGGATCAAGCTTACCAAAAAATTAGATCCCATAACAATACAAGCTAAAGTCATTTTTAATCGTATATAGCAAGTACGCACTAATTTCCTTTAGTAGGAAGCAGCTCATCTGCTGCAATACTTGTACGCATTTGGGTATCTGCTTTTATATTTTGCATGCGATAATGGTCCATCACACCCAACTGGCCATTTCTTAAAGCAAATGCCAAAGCCTGTGGTACTTCTGCTTCAGCTAAAATAACCTTAGCTCTTGCCTCTTCGGATTTAGCCTTCATTTCTTGCTCCAATGCAACCGCCATAGCACGTTTTTCCTCTGCTTTAGCATCTGCTACACGTAAGTCAGCATTGGCTTGGTCAATTTGAAGTTTGGCACCAATATTGTCGCCTACATTGACGTCAGCAATATCAATGGAAAGTATCTGGAAAGCAGTGCCTGCATCCAAGCCTCTATTCAATACCAATTGTGAAATTTTATCAGGATTGGCCAATACTTCTTTGTGGCTCGCAGAAGAACCAATAGAGGTAACAATTCCCTCCCCTACACGGGCCAAAATGGTTTCTTCGCCAGCACCGCCTACCAATTGCTGAATATTGGCCCTAACGGTAACCCTTGCTTGGGCAATAAGCTGAATCCCATCCATGGCCACAGCGGCCACAGAAGGCGTGTTGATTACCTTGGGATTTACAGAAATTTGCACTGCCTCAAATATATTTCTACCCGCTAAGTCAATAGCTGTAGCTTGCTTAAAAGAAAGGCTAATATTGGCTTTATCTGCAGAAATAAGTGCTTTAATAACAGATGGCACATGACCACCGGCCAAATAATGGGTTTCAACCTCCATAAGGGTCAGCTTAAGACCAGCTTTCGTGGCTACTATAAGCCCATCTACAATAATACCAGGCGGAACCTTACGAATACGCATAAAAACCAACTCAAACAAGCCAACCTTCACGCCGGAAAAACGAGCGGTAATCCAAAGGCCAACTGGGAAAAAATAAAAAAACAGAAAACATCCAGCGATCAGCAAAAGATAGCAATAGAGTTGTGAAACGACCATAATAATAGAATAAAAGATGGCAAACAAATTAAAAATTACCCCGCTGAGTAGACTCCTTACGCCTAAAGCTTAAATTTAGACCGACACTCGGGTGAAAGTAAAGCGCTTAAGTCTAATTCTTTGTTGTGAATCATCAAAATGTTTAACCACTAAAACTTATTTTATAATAATAATAAGGTTACAAGCCTATCTCTAGTGGAGCGCAAAACCATTTTTCCTATGGCTGTCCCTAGCTAAATCAACACATCTACTTCAACCAAGTTGTTCACATAAGGTGCAGGTATTGAAATCAAATTATATATTTGATTTTCAATTAAATAAATTTATTTAAATTGGGTAAATCGCATGAGAAGTTATGCATAGTATTGAACCTTTGGTTGCATTTAGCTAAGTTTGTTGTATACATCAGTGTATGGCCTTAAATTGTATGCCACTTACCAACCAGTAAAACGAAAAAATCAGATGAGCAACCATACTTATGCAGATGAACCTCTTTTGCAAGAGAATAAAAATAGATTTGTTTTGTTTCCGATTGAACATCACGATATTTGGAGCTTTTACAAGCAAGCAGAGGCGAGTTTTTGGACCGCAGAAGAGATTGATCTTAGTCAAGATATAAAGGACTGGGAAAACTTAACATCTGATGAAAAACACTTTATTACCCATGTGCTTGCTTTTTTTGCCGCTAGCGATGGTATTGTGAATGAAAATTTGGTTCAAAACTTTGCCAATGAAGTGCAATATACAGAGGCTAAGTTTTTCTATGGATTCCAGATTGCTATTGAAAATATCCATTCTGAAGCCTATTCTTTACTGATCGATACCTATGTCAAAGATCCCAAAGAGCGCCATAGGTTATTTAACGCCATAGAAACCATTGAGTGGGTAGGCAAAAAAGCAGATTGGGCGCTGCGCTGGATTAGTAAAGGTTCCTTTGCAGAGCGGTTGATTGCTTTTGCAGCAGTAGAAGGGATTTTCTTTTCTGGTAGCTTCTGTGCCATTTTTTGGCTTAAGAAAAGGGGATTAATGCCGGGATTAACCTTTTCTAATGAGCTTATTTCCAGGGATGAAGGATTGCATTGTGATTTTGCCTGTTTGCTGTATAACCAGCATATCAAAAATAAGCTCCCAGAGGAACGGGTTGCCCAAATTATAGCGGATGCAGTAACGATTGAAAGTGAGTTTGTATCGGATGCATTGCCGGTTAAGCTGATTGGCATGAATGCAACGTTGATGACCCAATATATTCAGTTTGTTGCCGATAGGTTGCTATTGGAACTAGGATGCAAAAAAATCTATCATGTAACCAACCCATTTGATTTTATGGAAATGATTGCCTTACAGGGTAAAACAAATTTCTTTGAAAAAAGAGTAGGTGAATACCAAAAATCAGGGGTCATGAGCAGCATCGCTCATGATAAAGACAAAGCACGATTCAAGCTAGATGAGGAGTTTTAGTTGGTATTGATTTGAACCGCTGAGACCTAATAGTGTGGGTTATGCAAAAAAAAGAAACTGCATGGCACTAAAGTTGCTCAAGCTTTAGCAGCTATCTTTTCGCATTGCAGCTTTTTACAGGGGGGCCTTTTTTCTTGTTCCAGTATTTAGTAGACCTTCTGCAAAACCTATTTGTGATCAGCAGTTTTTAGGAGAAGCGCAGTCGAGCACCGCAGCATACTAAATGTATTTGAGGAGCATAGACCACAAAATTGTCATTTAGCAATAGATTTTGCAGAAGATCTTGTGACACATTTCCAGAATCAACACTGTTATGCATGCAATCAAAAACGTGGTTTCTAAATCAATCGTGTTAAATAAAGATGTAATGATCAAACAGTTAGATAGCTCCCATACAGAAGCACTATTCTCTTTAACAGAGGCAAATAGATCATACTTAAAAAAATGGTTGCCTTGGGTTGACTTATGCATTAGTCAAAGTGACACGTTAGATTTTATTACTATTGCCAATGAAGCGTTATGCAACAATAGCAGACTGGTGTTTGGTATATTTTTCAAAGAAAAAATTGCTGGAATGATCAGCTTTAATACGATTGATTTATCAAATGGTACAGCTGAAATTGGTTATTGGATAGGGGAAGCATTTCAAGGGCTAGGCCTAGTTACATTGGCTTGTGCCAAGCTTGTTGATATTGGTTTCAAACAATTAGGCTTACAAGATATTGCTATTAAATGTGCCACACACAACACCAAGAGCCAAAACATACCTATGCGTTTAGGGTTTAAAAAAGGGGAGCATGTGCTAAAAAACGAAAATGTTCACGGAATGTATATGGATCTTATTGAATATACCATTCAGCGTGATCAATACCTATGATTCGATCAATAACAGATCTCTTTTGCAACCTATTTGTGATCAGCAAGTTTTAGAAGCAGCGCAGCTGCCAGCATACTCGATCGATTGGAGGCGCATAGGCAGACTTTGACAATGAGGCTGGCAATAGGTTTTCGAAAGAGATTTAATCAAAAATTTATAAAGAGTAGATGTTAGTTATAAAACGAGATGGACGCTTGGAATCAGTTAAATTTGACAAAATAACTGCCAGGATAGAGAAACTCTGCTATGGGTTAAATAGGGATTATATCGATATTATTGCTATTGTTAAAAAGATTATTGAAGGTATTTATGATCGGGTCACTACTTCAGCTATAGATAACCTAGCGGCAGAAACAGTAGCAACAATGACTGTCTACTATCCCGATTATGCCATTTTGGCTGCTCGAATAGCGGTTTCTAATCTACATAAAGAAACGAGCAAATCTTTTTCTAGCACTATAAAAAGGCTCTATACCTATGTGAATCCTTCAACCGGGCAGAATGCTTCCCTGATTGATCAGGCCATTTATAACATTGTTGCCAGCCATGCAGCAAGTTTAGACAATGCGATTGTACACGAACGTGATTTCTTCTATGATTTTTTTGGCTTTAAAACATTAGAACGTTCCTATCTGCTCAAAATACATGGAAAGGTTGTAGAGCGTCCGCAGTATATGTTAATGCGTGTGGCGCTAGGTATCCATGGTGATGACCTAGAGGCTGTGCTGGAAACCTACCAGCTCATGTCTGAAAAATGGTTCACCCATGCCACGCCTACACTTTTTAATGCAGGCACACCTAAGCCACAGCTTTCTTCCTGTTTTTTACTAACCATGCAGGACGACAGCATTGAAGGCATCTACAATACGCTTGCACAATGTGCAAAAATATCCCAATCTGCTGGAGGCATTGGATTAAGCATTCATAATATACGCGCTACGGGTTCCTATATTCGAGGCACCAATGGTATCTCCAATGGGATTGTACCCATGTTGCGGAACTTTGATATGACAGCCCGTTACGTAGATCAAGGAGGGGGTAAACGAAAAGGTAGTTTTGCCATCTACCTAGAGCCTTGGCATGCAGATATCTTTGACTTTTTAGAGTTAAAGAAAAATCATGGCAAAGAAGAAAGAAGAGCTAGAGATCTTTTCTATGGGCTGTGGATTCCAGATTTATTTATGCAACGTGTAGCTTCAGATGAGATGTGGTCGCTATTTTGCCCCAATGAAGCACCAGGACTCTCAGACTGTTATGGAGCAGCATTTGAGCAAAAGTATAAACAGTATGAAAAAGAGGGCAAAGCACGTGCTACTATTAAAGCACAAACGCTTTGGTTTGCGATTTTGGAGTCTCAAATAGAAACAGGAACCCCATATATGCTCTATAAAGATGCAGCCAACCAAAAGTCCAACCAAAAAAACTTAGGCACTATAAAATCTAGCAACCTATGTACAGAAATTATAGAATATAGTGCGCCCGACGAAATTGCAGTTTGCAACCTTGCCTCTATTGCACTACCGATGTTTGTAGGTACGGATCAATCCTTTGATCATACTAAATTATATTCGGTAACCTATCTGGTCACCAAAAATCTTAACAAGGTGATTGACCGGAATCACTATCCTTTAATAGAAGCACGTACTTCTAACTTAAGACACAGGCCTATTGGTATTGGCGTACAAGGGTTAGCAGATGCTTTTCTTAAAATGAAGCTTGTGTTTGATGGCCCAGCAGCACGGTTACTCAATCAAGAAATTTTTGAGACGATTTATTTTGCAGCATTAACAGCTTCTAAAGATTTAGCCAAAGAAGAGGGCGTATATGAAAGCTATCCTGGATCGCCTATTTCTGAAGGCATCCTTCAATTTGATATGTGGGGCGTAACCCCTTCCTCGGGAAGGTGGGATTGGGATCATTTACGTAAAGAAATAGGCCAGCATGGTATAAGAAACGCATTATTGATCGCACCAATGCCTACAGCTTCTACCTCCCAAATACTGGGAAATAACGAATGCTTTGAGCCCTATACCGCCAATATCTACACCAGAAGGGTCCTTTCTGGAGAGTTTATTGTTGTAAACAAATACCTATTAGAGGATCTCATCCAGCTTGGCCTTTGGAATGAACAGGTGAAAGAGGAACTGATGATGGGCAATGGTTCTATTCAAGCTATTGAAGCTATTCCGCAACACATTAAAAATATTTATAGAACAGTTTGGGAGATTCCGCAAAAATCTATTATCGATATGGCAGCAGACCGAGCACCTTATATTTGTCAAAGCCAAAGCCTAAATCTTTATGTTAAGGATGCAACCATGGCAAAGCTAACCTCTATGCATTTTTATGCTTGGAAAAAAGGGCTAAAAACAGGAATGTATTACTTACGTACCAAAGCTGCAGCAGACGCAATAAAGTTTACCATACAAAAGAAAGAAAAAGTTGATACGTCTTTTTCAAGTGAAGCAGAAAAAGAGTGTTTAATGTGCAGTGGCTAGCCAGCTTATACAAACGTTTTTGCCTTACTTTTTTCAAGCATCAGTAACCATTTTTCTTAATTTTATATTAGTGCTTAACTTTTTAAGCTTTTAAGCAATTCATTGTCATTTTATCATTTATGTTTAATATTATTCTAGTGGGTCCTCCTGGTTCAGGAAAAGGCACACAAGCCGAACGAATGATTCAAAAATATCGCTTTGTACCCATTGCTTTGGGTGCTTTATTGCGCCAACAAATGGCAGAAAATGGCGCCAATAAAGTATTAATTGAAACATACATTAACCGTGGTCAATTGGTACCAGATCATCTATCCTTTGAGTTGGTGACGGGGCTGGTGCAAGGACAACCTGCTGATACATCTTTTTTATTTGACGGTTTTCCTAGAACCATTCCACAGGTAACCTTTTTAGATAATTTTTTAAAGCAATGCGATGCTAAAATAGATGGCGTGATTTTTCTAGATGTATCCAATTCGATTTTACTAAAGCGTCTTAAAAATCGTGCAACCATTGAAGCACGGCCTGATGACCAAGATGATAGCAAGATTAAAACGCGGATGCAGATATACGAACAAGAGACACTATCTATTCTGAACTACTACAAAACCCAAGGAAAATTACATAGTATAGATGGCACAAAAAGCGTAGATGCGGTAACACAAGCTATTGAAGCCATTATGGATGGGCTCATAAGACCATAACGACATGTCATTACCCAACTTTATTGATCACGTTAAGTTTTACCTACGCGCTGGCAAGGGAGGAGCGGGGCTAATCCATTTCATACGTGCCAAATTTGTTCCCAAAGGCGGACCAGATGGTGGAGACGGTGGTAGAGGGGGCACATTATTTTACGTGGTGCCAAACAGTATAGTACCCTGCTCCATCTTAAATACCGAAAACATATCATTGCAACCAATGGGGAACCTGGTGGCGATAGCTGCAAAACAGGCGCTAGTGGAAAAGATGTGATACTAGATGTGCCATTAGGCACAGTAGCCAAAAAAGCAGATGACGACCAGGTATTGGTAGAAGTATTAGAGGATAAAAAAAAATACACCCTAATGCAGGGAGGAAAAGGAGGCTGGGGCAATGCCCATTTTAAAACACCCACCCATCAAACACCCCGTATCGCTTATCCAGGAGAAGTGGGCATGGAAGGTTGGATGGTATTGGAATTAAAACTACTCGCTGATGTAGGACTTGTAGGATTGCCGAATGCAGGTAAATCTACGCTACTTTCAGTTGTATCAGCCGCTAAGCCCAGGATTGATAGCTATCCTTTTACCACTTTAGTGCCCAACCTTGGTGTGGTAGCCTACCGAGCCAACCATTCTTTTGTAATGGCAGATATTCCAGGAATTATAGAGGGAGCAGCTACTGAAAAAGGTTTAGGCACACGTTTCCTACGCCATATTGAGCGCAATGCAGTTTTATTATTTATGGTTAGTGCAGAGGAAAATGATATCAATAAGGGCTACAAAATGTTGCTGAACGAACTAGAAACACATAATCCCTTATTGCTAACCAAGCCAAGGCTGCTGGTTGTCTCAAAAATAGACCTACTAGACCAAGCAGCACGTAAAAGATTAAATCTACCTAATGGAATACCATGTTGTCCTATTTCTGCAACCACGGGAGAAGGCATCACCGCGCTTAAAGACCTAATCTGGGAAAAACTTCCTGTTTGCAGCCAATAAAGGTAGACAATTCATCTAATGGTCCATGCACAATACAGTTAAAACACTTGGTAAAGAAACCATTATATACAGTATAAGCAACATTATCGTACGCGGATGTAGTTATTTAGCTTTATTACTTCAAATAAAGATACTAACCCCCGGTGCATATAGCATTGTTGTAGAGTTTTATGGCAGTTACATTACTTTAGGCCATATCATCTACGATTTAGCTATGGATACAACCTATTTTAGGTTTGTAGATAGATTAGGCAAACAATATACCTTCAATATAATTGTAACTATATTACTGGTTTCCAGTCTTATTTTTTCAACCCTACTGCTCCTATATACACCACAAATCGCAAAGTTAACCGACCACTTAGCGCATATACGTTATTTTTATTATATGGTTGGTATTCTTATGCTAGATACGCTACTGATGATTCCTTACGCCAGGCTACGTGTAGAAAGAAAAATCATTTGGTTTCTGTTGATAAAATTTTTACAAGCCTTTGCAAATATTGCTTTCTCTTTTATTTTGCTTTATTACCCTATCTGTTTAAGATATACAGCAGGTTTCATTTACAATTATTTGCATATAACTGTAGATTTAAATGGATTGGATGCTGTCTTTATAGCCAATTTATTGTCTAACCTAACTGCTTTAGCGCTTCTGCTGCCAAGTTTTAAAGGATTTCATTTGACTTGGAACAACCATACGATTCAAACGATAGGAGGTTATGCGGCCACTTCTTTTTTCACCATTCTATTTTTTAGGATGAATGAGACCTTTCCACAATTATTGTTTCGAAAATTAGTTCCCAATGACTTTTATAACACCCATACAAAGGAGGAAATGTTAGGTAACTTTGGTACTTCCTGTAAACTAACTTTATGTATCACACTAGGCATCCAAGCTTTTAGGTATGCTGCAGAACCATTCTTTTTTGCCAATGCAGCGCGCAAGGAGGCGCTAAAGTTATATAGCCAAACGATGCATCTATTTATACTAGTATCTTGCTTCTGCCTATTGCTTTTTAGTGTAAATATAAATTGGGTAGCAAAACTTTTTATTCGAAACGCAGCCTATCGTCATACCATTGACACGGCACCCTACTTAGCATTTGCCCATATCCTTTTAGGTGTCTATTACAATTTTAGTGCTGCCTTTAAGTTAAGCAATCATCCACGATACAATACTTGGATTAGTGCATTAGGTAGCCTAATGACTGGGCTTACGGCATTTCTATTGATACCGAAACTGGGCCATTGGGGTTGTGTATATGCCTCTATCAGTGGTGCAACTGTTATGGGACTACTCGGGTATTATATTGGTCAAAAATACTATCGAATACCTTATCATAAAGAAGGTTTTTTGTTGCTTTTATTGACCTTTTTAGCATTAAGAAAAGTTCCCTTATGGCCAGCTAAACTTGCTTTTTTAGGCATAGGGTGGGCCTATATATTCCTTCATATAGCCATTTTAGCTACCTTTTGTATGATAGCCATTAGATGGCAAAGGTCTATTAAACTTAATAAATAATAACCCTTCAAGGAGTGTATGAATTGCAGCATGCAACGTTTAGTAATCCAGCATATCCTGCTATAATAAAACCTTATACAAAAATTATAATAAACTGATTTATAAACAATTAATTAGGCATATCCATAGTTTTAGTACGTTATATTGGATTTATAAAATATATTTAGTAGTATTCTAATTCTATTAGAACACATAATATAGTGTATTTTATTTCTTAATCTTTTTAACCAGTACTTTTATGAAACGATTGCACAACATATTGTTATTACTGTTAGCGCTAACTAGCTGCAGTAGGGTGCATAACATGGGCATGTATTCAACAAGGGAATCGGTAGGTGAAAATACTCCTTGTGCTCAGAGCACCCATTTAACTTATTCAAGTCAAGTACGAACAGCTGTTAAGGAACAAGCTGATATTTATGCAGCTTGCTTAACAAGTCATGAAAACCACACAGTTACTTTTCATTTCATTGACGGCAAGTGTATGGCTACAGTAAGGGAAAATCTGTCCGATGACTTTATAAATGAGATGCAGTTGCCCGTGTATGTAGATTCAGGAATAACTATGGAGCAACTTTTAGATGCTACTCCTGATTTTCAAAAGCGACATATTCATGTAACATTTCCTAAGCGATCTGAAGATAAGGAAGGGCACGTTTACATAGGGAATACTGGATTAAAGGGTGGTGGACCAGTTTCTTCAAGATTGTATAAGTTTGAGGGCTTTACGCCTCTTAGTGATCACATAAATTGGCCAAGTCTTAGCAACTGTAGTATTGGAGAAGCTATTGCTGAAGTAGCTAAAGCATGTGAATCTGGTGCATCCGATTTATGGATGCCATAACAGGTCAAGAGGACCCTTTGGTGCAGGATATGCCAAGTGTAATCTTTTTGTAGCGGAAGTTTTAGCAAACATAGGCCTATATACTGCATCACATGGAGAGTCAGGATGGCGGCTGCTTACCTTACGTATTCCAACTGCATCTGATTGGGCTAATGACCGAGTACCCGGGTTTAATCGTACTAGTTATCCTAAACCAGGCTCTATTGTAGCTGAGAAATATGATGGGTATCGAGATGCTACTGGTCATGTAGGTATTGTAGTAGATTACGGACAGACGGTAGGTACAAATGCATATCTTGAAGGACGATTGTGTAAAAATGATTTTGGTTTCAGGACAGATCCGGATTTAAAAGATAAACCTTGTGGAGGACACAAAGATAATGTAATTTATCTAGATTATAGAAATGCCACTTCAGGGTTACATACAATTATACCTGACGATATATTGGATGCATTGAACGCATAAATGAGTAGGTGTATGCTTAATTAATGTTTTATTGGTTTTCAGTCTATTTTTATATATGTTGGCAGTCAGAAAACACATTATCTACTTTCCTATATGTAGAGTGATCTTTATAATTGGCGCCTTTCTATTAGGCGCCAATTGGTATAATGTTTATTGGCCATCATTCCCTTGGTTTACAAGGTATATACAATATGTACACACCCAAAAGTATAAGCGAGCTACCTTTGCAGAAAAGATAGCCGCTATTGACTTTAAAGTAGGAAAGTGGGACACCCCCCATAGAGCTATTAAAATCAAAAGACTTTCAAGCAATTTACGAGCATCCTACCTGTTATTACGAATCAGCTCAATATTTTTTAGCCCATCCTTATTATACCCATAACCAAAAAAAGATTGTTGCCCATGCCTTATGTTATTTGCCTACACCTTTTTATAAGGATTGGTTAAATATCTGTTTGCAGCTTCACAAAAAAGGCAAAATAGATAAAGTACTTTTATCGATTATTCAATCTTATACTGATTTACAACCGGCTGCTATTCAATCAGATCAATCCAGTTTATGCTATCTTCCAAAACCTCAGAGGAGATCATTGGAGCAAACTATTGATAATAGCCTATTAGCAGCAATAGATAACTATAGGGAAATTAGAGACCGAGGGTGTGTTCCATTCAATTATTCTGACTATTGGGACATATATGGCTACCCTGACTATTATTCGGATTACTCTGATTATTGCGCCATATATACCCACCCCGATCATTATATAGAAGCACTAGCTGATTATTTGGTGCATCACAATAAATGTAATAGTGAGCTACCTGACCATAATAGCATCTCTAAAGAGCATGCTATTATTCGCATCAAACAACATCTATCCCCTTCTAGTTATGCGCAATGGGTAGCCATCTGCTGGGATTATTATACAAAAGGATTAATATCTTGCATGCAACTATATGGTATGGTGGTTTGTGACAATTATATGCGAGAAAGGTGGCAGACAGGTGTCACACACCCTTATGTAGTTAAATACTATAAAGATCTTACGCTACAGCATGTTATAGGTGAAATCCAGCGAGATCCAAGGCTACCTGCTGCTATTAGAATAGAGCTTATTCATTTAACCAGTGGTTTTTCTAAATGGCACAATAGAACCAATTCTGAAATCATTGCCCTAGCAGGTGATAGACCTTTTTTCTTTCATGAAGATTTACATGGAATATATATTCCCGTTAGTAGGTGATTAAACACAATAAGATGATTGATTACAATAATAAAGAAGATAAACGATTAAATCATTCAGTTATAAAATCTATTAGGTATGCCATCCTAGGCTCTTTTTTATTTGGGCTTGGTCGTGTGACTGAGTTATGGCTGATCCCTCCTATAGAATATAAATTCATCAAACAAAAGTTAGCTGGTATAAACCAGTCTACGCCCTGGCCACAGCGGCTTTTCCTAGAAGAAAAACTTACTTTGATTTTACAAGAGGTAGGCCATTTTAAAACAATATTAGAATTGTTTAAGTCTAAGGATTTTGTCATAATGTACCGGTATCCTAAGAGCTATCTTCCCTATGTGCTGAAACTTTTAGAGAATCCTGCTGTGAAATCTGAGCTTAAAGCTATAGCGATCTATGCTATGGAACAACTAGAAATAGCAGGCTATTTAACCCTGCTCAACAGTGCATGGGAAAGTTACCAAAAAAAAGAACTGGACAGGGAACTATTGGAACGCATTTTATATTATGAATTAGCTGGGGAGCACCCTATCGTCAAACATTATGCTGATCCTAATGTATCCCATCTATTAGAGACCATATGGCGTGCAAGCAATGGTACCAGTAAAACGCAATTAGGTAAGATAATATCAGGAGAAATATGGAAATTATGGCAGCAAAAAAAGGTGGGTGCTAGCTTTCAATGGGGTAAAAAACCTTTCCCTTTTATAGCGACCCTAGATCAAGTTTTATCAAAAGTTAAGGTAGGCTTTACCAAAGATTCAGAAAATGGGGAAGGTGTATTATGGTGTGAACCATTTATGTTGCTCTATGAACATCCTACTTATTACGTAGAAGATGCTTATGCCTTTTTAAACCAATCTATAGGGGATTATCATTATAGAAAGAAATATAGAGGTTGCGCTACCTTTGGTATGGCATTGGGTATTGTGATTAATGCTTTTAGAAAACTGGATTGTGAAGCTTTCATTCAATTATTCCATCAAATGACTAAGCTACATATACCACATAAAAGCGGTTACTGTAACATGGGCGTTTGTTACCCAGAGTTTTCACTTTTTGGTGGTAAATTGGTAGGCGGGCAGTTCCCAACTATGTATGATACCCTATTGCTTAGGCCTTTTCCTGTGTATGCTAGTGGTAATATATTTAGTAAATGTATGTGTTTTGACATGGATGGAAAGGGACTTCCATTTGATGGATTTCCACTAATTTTATATAGGCCAATAGCAAGTTATTATGATTATGTATTAAAAGAAATAGAGAAGCTACAAATATTGTATGGCATCCCTTCTTATTCAGAAGAGAGGCCTTTCATTTCTTTTACCTATTTTGATCATTCTTCATCAGGGTAAACGCACTAACCAACTCACTAACTATCTTTATCTTGTTCTTTATATTGTTCTTTCTCATTCCGCTTACATATCTCTAATGCCTGCTTAGCTGCTTTTGCTAAAGTTGCGCCTATCTCTGGACCTAAATATGTATTGGCAATCTGAACATCTATGGCCAAGGCTTCTTGTGCCATATGGGCTACTTCTGGTAGGTAGGCATAACCTGCTGCATGATGGAGGTCATAGAGCCGTTCGGCCAGTTTGATGAAAAGCACCGAGAGTTGTACATGATCTTCCTTAATGGCTTCTTTCAAACGATTCTGCACATAAAGCAAAGAAGGATGGTCTAAATCTTGCCGTTTGTCTATACCTACCACATTCAATACAAAAGCATATACACCTAAGTTATAATGTGTTTTGATATAAGAAAGGGGCAAACAGGTATGGCGCACCAGCTCATAGAGCAGAGCGGCATAAATGACTTTAGGGGAATGAAAGACCCATTCTATCACTAGCTGGGCAATGCCTACTGCACGCACATAAAACAATTGCCCCGAAGCATGCCGCTTAAAGCCAAAGTGTTGCCGGAGTAATAAAAGCAAACCAGAAATCGTCCCTACATCAATAGGATCGGATCGATGAGAAGACTTACAGACATAGTCATGAAACTGCATCAAAGCCATCATGGAATCAGCTTGCTCCTTAGGCGTAACAGGGGTTTCTGATGTTAAGCAATCTATAGGTAATTTAGCCGTCATCTTATCACGAATTGCTGTGACATCAACAGGGAGTACCAACAAAATGGCTTTTTCTGTAAGATCAGGAGGGTAGGCTACATACCCATAATGGGCACCCACAATACTGGATATGGTTTCCTGCTGTAGGTCTATTGATGGGGGCGCTGCCGGTTTCTGTTGACGGCCCATAGCCTCTATTACATCATCATAAAGCGCTTTTACCTTGGGCAGTGCATCAGAAGAGGCCGCAACATTTCGAATCATCAGTCCAATGGCTTGGAACAGCAGGGATGAAGGATGGCTCGCATCAATAGCATCTGCTTGTTTAAATTGCAAAGCGGTCTTATGGAGTTGTATCCCAACCATTGGTGGGCTACCGTTATCCGATTTACCACCAACACGTAAAACAGCCTGAACCAATAAGTAGACTACCTGATGGATATCACATATCATATAGGTAGGGCAGGCTCCATTGGGGTGATCTGTTTTTTCTACCAAGAGCCTAGGTGGGTCGGGTACTTCTTGGGACAAAGCAACCTCTACCTTACGGATTAGCTTGTCCAACGTAATCTTAGTAGGCTGTAGCAGTGCATGGTCCTTGGCCTTTTCTCGCTTATTAAAATAAGTTACCCAACCATAGAGTTTATTGATAATACTCTGGAAATCCTGCTTATAAAGCGGCATATTGCTATCTAAAAATGCAATAGACTCTTCAATTTTACGTGCTACTTGCGCTAAAATAGAGCTAGATCCAGAAAGCATCGCTGAATCGTAGAGGGATTCCTTGAGCTTACGCGATCTATTAAGCTTTTCTCTATCCTTAAGGTAGGTGACTTGATCCAAGTAACGATTGCCCTTAACCTTTAGATAAATAAAAATGCCAAAGATAAGCAACCCTAACCCCAAACTGAACAACAGTAGCAATGCCACACCTGATGGCGATAGTACCAGTATCAGTGGCTTGGTAGCATAAACAGCGCTAAAGTAGATCGCTACCAATAGGGTAACCACTAAAAAGCTGATACCCAGATATAGCGGCAGCACCAGTAAGGTAACGACCAAATGGGCCAAAGATAAACCTAAGGTTAACAAAAGATTGGTGCCATGCCACCAATGCCAAAGCACATTGATAGGAAAACAAAAAGATAGCCCCATCACCCAAAATAGGCTGGTTATCCAATCGGGAATAGGCTTGGTCTTTTCTGAGACAAAGGTGCTATACCCTAAAAAACAAACTCCTACCAAGAGCTGTGTAATCGGCCAACAGCCATGATCGGTAATAGAGGCTATAAAATAGGTAAGCACATTACTGATAACCACATAAAGACCCAAACAGGTTAACGTAGCATGGCTGGGCTGCAGCTTAGCCAAGGTATCTTTGATATGCAGCAACCCATTTTTAATTGCTTCTTTGCGCGCACGCTGCTTTCGGGCATGGGCTTGTTGCAGTTGTATCAAGGCATTATCTGGTCCAACCCATCCTGTACCCCCTGGCTGTTTGAATAGATAGTGGGCAATGAGCATGGCCAAGCCATTGGCCAACATACAAATAAAAGCACCATTTATATTTGATATCGGCTGCACCCATTTGTTCCAAGCTAGAATGGAAACAGCACCCGTAACCATACCGATCAAAGCCGTACGGGAAGTACCTCGGAAGCCAAAAATAGCCAAAAGAAATGGGGCGATTGTGACAGGAACAGAAAAATCAAGCGTCCAGTACATTAACTTTAATAGATCAATGCAATAAAAAGCTATTACCATAGCAAGTAGACCGGTGGCCAATGAGGTTATTTTGGCTAGCTGAAGCCGATAGGAACAAGCGATTTCTTTTGTTCCACGTACACTTTCTAATATATCATGGCTAACCATAATCGCACAAACATTTAACCTAGAATCAGATGTAGACATAGACATGGCTAGTAAGCTTATCGCAAGAAACTCCTTAAAAATAGATGGAACATGAGTCATTACATAGCTCCAAACTTCTTTTACTGATAAGGCTGGCGCCCCTACAAAGACAAATAGCCCAATTAAAAGTATAGAAGCCCTTATACACAAGCCAAAAACGCCAGAATATAAGAAAACCTTCCTTGTTTGAATAGGATCAGAAGACATATAGACCCGCTGCATCACGTGCGGTTGTACATAGGATGCTAGACCAGATAACAGCAGTGCAACCATCGCCACAAGTTTAGTGTCAAAATGAAATACTGTACTGAATTGAAATTTTGGCTGAGCTTTTAAAAAAGAAACCATTTCACAAACTGGAATGCTGGTCTCCCTAAACATATACCAAGTCAAAAGTGGAATAACAATTGAGAAGGTCATAAATTGGATGACATCGGTAAAAGTAACCGAGCGAATACCTCCAAGTGTAGAATAAGAGACAAGAATTAAGGTGGCCAAAACTGTAATCATGTCAGAATCAAAAGAATCGACACACATGCTAATCGCCTTAGAGGTTACAGTGATTTGCGTAACAAGGCTAATAATAGAGACACACACATTGGATAAGGCGACCACAACCCTTGTATACCTACCATAGACACTACCTATGGTTTCGGCCATGGAAAGGTGCTGCATAAATGGCCCCATACGTAAGGCTAATGGCCTAATGACCCAAGGACCAAAGCAACCACTCAATAAAAAAATAAGGATCCACCAGAGGCCATTATTATGCACCTGTTCTACAGTACGCACCAAGCCTCCTCCCCCATACAAAAAAGTAGCCAATACGGTAGCTACCAAAGTAGCCGTAGTAAAATCTTTGTTCCCCACCGCATACTCTCGAAAATTGGTCTTTTTTATTACTAAAATAAATGCCTACGACCAATGTTAATAACAAAAAAATCGCTACTATTAAGTAGTGGCATATCAAAGCAGATCATAAAGCAAGTTGTTAGAACGGTAAAAAATATTCGTAAAACTTACGCTCAGTATATATACAAAATACTAAAAAATATAATTTCATTATATATAATAAATTTTTATTAAAAAGCAAAAATTAAGAAGGGTATACAATTTTTTATTGATCAAAACGAGAAAAATGAAAAATGAGCAGTTTGTAGAAAACTTGAAGTCTTGCATTATACTTGATAAGGAAAAAGATTATCTTTATAATAAGAGGTTTTCTATGGTCTAGTGATAGCAAATTACCTGAAGATAAGCAACCCGTTCTAGAAAAGATTATTGCACAATATCTACCTAAAGCAGATAAAGAAAATATTATGAGCACTATAGCACAAAAATATAAGGACGAAGGTATCCAAATAGGGGAAGAGAAAGGGAAGGACGATCTATTTGTTAAGACGTATGTTTGATTTTATAGAAACAGGTAGAAATATACAAATACTTTATCGATATGCTCAACGAGAAATATTAGCATCAGATTTCTTTGAGCTAACAGCAGAGGGTTATCAACAGTTATCTGCAATAGAACAAACGCAAAAATGGTACATGCTAAATCCTGAAAAGCTGAACAAAAATTATATAGAGGAAGGATCTTATTTCATTGTAAATGAAAGGGAAAAAGCTATTTTACTAATAGCGGTAAAATTTATTAATTTCGCTTCTGAAAACTTGCCTACTGATTCGTCTTTTTTAGAGCGGTTGCTTTATGCGAAGCACTGCATCCCTGATTTTTTTTCGTCTACATCTGAGAAAATTGAAAGCAACAATTGTCGTATTATACAATTGTACCCCTATTGCAACAACCCATTGGACCAATCTGATGATAAAAATTAGCCACTATTTTGGCTCATCTGTAATGGATATAATTGTCTATAAAACCAAATAATAAAGATGGGAAAAGGAAATGGCGTATAAAAAAGAAGATAAAAGGATAGACAAAGGAAAAGCCAAAGAAATGATTGTACAAGATAGTGACATCCCCATTGGTAGCCCTGATGTCAAAGAAATGATCGCGCAAAAGTTGTATGCAGATAAAACGGCCTATATCACTAAACTCTTTAAGACAAATGGAATCTATTATTTCTTTATAAGGCCACGTAGATTTGGTAAATCTCTACTCCTAGAT
The DNA here is from genome assembly GCF_007559345.1 of Cardinium endosymbiont of Dermatophagoides farinae. Taxonomy (NCBI): domain Bacteria; kingdom Pseudomonadati; phylum Bacteroidota; class Cytophagia; order Cytophagales; family Amoebophilaceae; genus Candidatus Cardinium; species Cardinium endosymbiont of Dermatophagoides farinae. The sequence continues at coordinate 1,112,300 of NZ_VMBH01000001.1, read as the reverse complement.
ACCATAGACCAAATAGCAAAAGGAAATAAAAGGTTATTTAAAGGTTGTAATATTTATTAAGAATAAAACCTATAAATGGAAAAAATATCCGGTCATTTGGTTGAACTTTTCGGAGCTAGTTTCTAAAGAGCCTGATTTATTGGAAAAAGAACTTCAATATAAGCTTTTAGAAATTGCAAATAAATATGGCATCAATGAACTAAAAGCGCCTTCACTTAGCACAAAACTGGGTGAGCTGATCAATATCCTAGGAAGGCTTCAAGAAGGTTACGAACCCACTCCCATTATTTTAATTGATGAATATGACAGCCCATTAATTTCTTGTAAAAAAGATCAGTACGAATATGTGCTTGCTGTTCTTAGTTCATTTTTCAAAGTTTTAAAGGGCCGTCAGAAGGACTGTAAATTTATTTTTGTAACGGGTGTAACTAAATTTCATTTATCTGGCCTTACCTCAGGGGCTAACTCGGCCAATGACATATCATTTCATGAAGATTATGCAGAGATGTTGGGCTGTACGGAAGAGGATATTGACAATCTATTTCTTAGCAAGGATAGAATTGTTCATCCAATACTTGAAAGACTGAATAGAAAAAATACTCAGGAAGAAAAGTATACGTTTATTCAATTAAAGCAAGCATTAAAAGATTATTATAATGGTTATTGTTTTACAGCTGATAAAATGGTAAGCGTTTATAATCCAGATTCTATACTAAGATTCTTCTATGCAAAAGATTTTGATAATTTTTGGTTTAACTCTGGTAGTCCTATCATCCTATTGCAACAAATGAAGCAAAATATACATCGGTTTAATATGGATTGGGATAAATGTAGTTTCCCAATCGATAAAGTCAGATTTAAACTCGTACATCCTTCTTTCCATGAAATGCCTTTGCTATCCTTGATGTACCAAACTGGATACCTTACCATGGATCTTGACCCATCTCATGTACAAGATAAAAATCACCTGACGTATTATTTAAAGTTTCCTAACCAGGAAGTAAAATCTTCTTTAAAGCTTATATTGGCTGATTTTATTGTTCAAGCACACCAGGAAGCAGGAAAGGCATGTAGCGCATCTGTTTTGAGTGCTTTAAGAAAAGAGGCATGGGTTTCTTTTCTTAACATCGTTCGAAGCGATTGTTTAGCCAAGGCGGGTTACCGTTTTTTAGATAAAACCGAAAAAAGTTTTCAGGGTACTTTATATGCGTTTCTAAATGGTGCTTTCCATGAAATGCATGATACAAATGCTAGCGCCGAAAGAGATAGTGCAATAGGCCGTTTGGATATCGTTATGGAAGAATCAGCACAATGAAAAAAGAACCGTATATATCTTCGAGCTAAAAGTAGACAAACCAGCCTTAGACGCTCTGGAGCAAATACGTAGTAAAGATTATAGCATTCAATATGGAACCTGTCATAAGAAGGTGTTTATAGGCCTAACATGCGATGCTATAAAGCTCAATATTATCGAGGCAACTATTGAAGTACATCAAAAAGGTGATAAAAATGACTTTCAACTGATGCCACCTAAAAATTTTGCCGTTAATGCTACTGGTTATTTTCAAGAAGTAGCATCAAAAGGTATAGAAGCCTAATACTTCTAAAGACCCTTAGCTTAGTTTATTATAGCTTCTTTTTCTTGACAGCTTCAAGACTTTTAAGACATTTGCTTTCACACCTAAAGAAAAGTCATACTTACCTGAATCGCCTAGCGGGTGCCATTGATAGCTAAGTTGCCAGCAGTGTAAATCTCGTTGAATGGAAATTTCTGTAGCAGATGGGTCAAATTCATTTTTAGTAAAATTATAGGTACTACTTAGGTTTAGCTTCCACTTTTTAACCAAAGTCATACTCCCATTAAGGGTTATATATTTTTCTATGCTATAATCTTTTTTTCCTTTTTCATATTCATGTAGTTTTTTATAGATAAAATTAAATTCTGAGCTAAAACTCCAAGGTTTGTCAAAGTCTATCTTGTGTTCTTTAATTTTATTGGTCAATCCATCATGATCACTGAATAGGTCTTTTTTTTTCTTTTTCTGTTTGCTCGAATAGTGTGCAATATCTATGTGTACTTTACAATTTGCCTCTTTAACCCTGGCCAAATATTTACCATGGCTCCATGCAAAATGATTCGTAGCCTCTTCTTTGATTTTATTATCAGCTGTCGGTTCACTTTTGTATAGATAAGGGTCAAAATTTGTGGTAAAGTCAAAGCCAATCTTGCCTATTTTCCCCATTTTTGCCTCACTAGCAATATGCATATGAATGCCATTTGTTAGGTGGCACTTCTCTGCTTTAAAATCATATTCTGTTTCAAGATCTAAGTTTTTTAATAAAAATATTTTGTGACTCATTCGTTTTTTTTCCTTTTCTTTTTTTTCTGGATCTGTTGGTTTTTTTATCTTTAACTCAGCCGTATTGTGCAGCTTACACTTTAAAATAGATGTAGTACGATTGGCTACCCCTATCCCTGGACGGAGTCCTTTAAATGCATATTTTTTTTCTTTTTCCCCTTTTTCATTTTCTACTTCAAAGAAATATTTGTTAGAGAAATCAGGTGTATAGGTAAAGTCAATGCTAGGCTCTGTCTTAATGCGAAAACCCTGTACAGATGCTGCATCTTCAAAATAGTGGGTATGGTATAGCGTAGTTGCTAGCTTTGCACCGAAACCCCAAGTATAAACTCTATTAAATCCTGGTTTCCGTATACGCCCTTTTGGCTCTTTATTAAGCCAATACCATGCTTCATTATAGGTGAGATGGGGGGTGAAGTTAATATGGTCAAATAATTTACAGTGCATGTTAAGCGGTACGGTATGCTTTATACCATTTTCTGTATAGTGATTCCATGGGCAGCTTAAAGAAACGGGTATGTCTAATAGGCTAGGTTCTTTTTTTGCATTTTGAAAGTGGTATTCAAAACTTACATTATGCTTTAACTCAATATTATGAAACCAGCGGTTCGTATCTTTGGATGGAATCACTTTTAGCGGGTACCAAGAAGGACTATTTAGGGTACCTGTTGGCAGGGCCCAGTGTTGAAAATTCGAAGTAAGATTGTTTTTAAATTCTGTTCGTAGGGTTAAATGATAGGGGACACCTATCAGTTTGTCATTATAGGATAAGCTGGCAGAAGATTCTTGTGTCAGCTTTTTGGGGATCTTATTGAAGATTTTGTTGTCTTCATAGTCCAATGCTTTGTAAGATTTATTGCGGAGGTCAAACTTTGCGCTGAAACTTCTAGCGCCACGTGTTAGCGTTTTATGTTCCCATTTTAAAGACCAGACTTTTTCCTGTTCCGTTATATTTTTTGCATAAAACAGCTCCCCACTACATAGGTATCTTTTTTTATAGCGTAGCTCATTCCTAAGTTCTGTAGTGCCATCAGAATAAATACTCCCTAAAATAGAAATATCTGCATAATCATTGAAGTTCATGTAGTATCCGCCATTACGGAGATAAAATCCCCTGTCTCCTTCCCCTATTTCTGGTGGAATAATACCATGTATGCGCTTTCCTTCCAGGAATAATGTTCCAAAAATACACCCTAGCGGAGTAGGCACATTATCGAAGTAAAAGCGAAAAGGTCCACTCGTAATTTGCTTGTCTTGAACCATTTTAGCGCGCTTGGTACGTATGTGAAAATGGGGATGCGCTAGCCCACAAGTTGTGTAAATGATATCTTCAGCGTAAAATGTTTCTTCATCCTCTTTTTTTACCTGTTTGCTTTTTACAATCGATTCTTCTTGTTTGGTAAGGAGTGTATCTACTAAAGCCCGTTTGGTGTCGATGTTGTACCAGATTTTTTCTATAAAAAAGATGCGTGTTTGGCTAGACCCATCTTTTCCATATTTGTTTTTTGTTACATCTTTATAGGTAAAAATAGGGCTACCTATTGACTTATTATGCAGGTCCTTGGTTCCTTCCGCATGAATCGTATTGCTATTTAAGTCTAAAGTGACTACATGCGCTTCTAGTTTCATGTTGTCATAATCAAGCGTGCTCCCACCATGTAAAGCAAGTCTTTTCTTTTTGGCATCAAAAACAATTGAATCTTCAGATTGATAATGAACAGTATCTATAGCTTTTTCTCCTTCTTTTTTAGTACGAGCTGGTGTTAAAAGCCACTGGTAGCTCTTTTTAAAAAGCAGCTGATTGCTGAATTGTTTATACGTGTCATAGGGTTGCCTATAGGTAAAGCACTTATTGGGAAACATCCAGCTTGTATGTTTGGTGCTATAAGCACTGCTAAAATAGGGGCCACCATTACAATATCCAGTTGCTTTTGATAAAATCGATACACCACTCAGTATAAATGGTACCAAAGCAACAATACGTAAGAAATAAGACTTAGTCACACAAACAAATTTTACTTTTACCTTTTTGCGTAAGGATAGACACTATCTTTCTTTCGAAACGCGCTTATAGTGAGGAATTTATAGGAGCAACGGCGCGCAAAACCGCAGCATACTAGATGTACGTGAGGGTTTAAGCACTAGATCGACGTGTAAATTACCAGTAGAAGTAGCGTTTCGAAAAAAGTCTAATATCAAATATAAAAGTATGCATTTGTTTTTCATATAGTAGACCCCTAACTATTTTATCTATAGTTTCCGTTTTGCTACAGTAATATATAAGACCTTCTGCAAAACCTATTGCTAAATGGTAATTTTGGCACTTGTCTATGCTCCTCAAATACATTTAGTATTCTGGCGACTGCGCTTCTCCTAAAAACTGCTGATCACAAATAGGTTTTGCAGAAGGTCTATAAATGCGTTACAAGCTGTAACATTGCACTGCTCTAATCAAGTCTTGAAATTTTTTAATCATTTTTATTTGGAATTATATTTATTTTTTATTATGACCATCTGGATAAATGGGTAAGAGGGGGCCTTCGGTTCCATTAGGTCTAATTAATTTAGACATCAATACTATGAAAAAAAAGTATACCCATTATAGAGTAGGCCTATTGATTGCGCTATTCAGCTTACATACTTTATCTGCTTGTGTAGGCATAAGGCAAAAGCAGGGTTTTGAAAATAATAGCATTCATTGAACACGGCAATATGCAAGGAACCCAGACCGGGATAACAAAAGGGAGGCTTTTCCGCCTGATGGAAGGCGTTGTAGCATTTGGTACCGGTGTATTCGGAACATTAGTCATTTGTAATTATTTTGGAAATCAATCAGGTATGACTAATCTATATATAAATAATGGCAGTAGGATGAATGGTAGTAATTTGACCGCTGTTGTACCGTTCATCTCAACTGGAGTGGATACAACGATGCGTCCATATATCAACATATCGCCTACACAGGAACGCGCCATTATTCATGCGATCCAGCAAAACCCAGCAGGCTTGATACCTAATGAAGCATCTAGTGATGACATCACCTTCTGGGATCCTATGGTTTTATATGATCATGTGCTAGATGACCTTAAGGCGAATGATTTTTCGATAAATAGGATAGAGTATTGGCTTGCTAAAGGTCTGCATATAGATGCAAAGAACAAACAAGGCCGTACTTTATGCATGTATGCCGCATTGTATAGCAAGTTAGATGCCTTTCAACGCATAATAGAATAGATAAGGGGGCCAATGTAAATGCAAAAGATAAGCATGGGCATACTGCTTTGCATCTAGCAGTAGGTCTTGATTATATATAGATATAGTGAACCGTTTATTGCAAGCAAAAAATATGGATATAAATGCCATAGATAACAACAAAAGAACACCTTTACATTTGGCAATAGTCTTCGGTCATATACCTAAGGCTGAACGTTTATTGCAAGTACAAAATATTGATGTAAATGTCACGGATACCAATCATAGAACACCTCTGCACTGGGGCGCAAAAAGAGGTTATCCAACCATTGTAAAAGAGATCCTAGACAAGCATGAAGTTGATATAAATGGAAAGGATAAAGATGGGTGTGCCCCTTTGCATTGAGCAGTAGGCCGTCGCAGTATGAGTGTAGTGGACTGTTTATTGCAAGTACAAGGTATTGATGTAAATGCCAAAGATAATGATTATAGAACCGCTCTGCATATAGCCGCACGCGACGGTTATCAAAATCTAGTTAAAGTGTTAATGCACTATCCTAATATTTCCATCAATGAAAAAGATAAACATAGGAATACCCCCTTGCATCTAGCAGCATATGGCGGCCATGTAGATGTGGTTGAACTATTAGTCGAAGACTCCCGTATTATTATAGATGAGAAAAATAAAAATGGCTATACTCCCTTGGATCTAGCAAAAAGGCGTGGTTTTTGGAAGGTATTAGAGGTATTAAAAGGATTATCAGCAGTATCAGTTTCCTCAATTAATTAGTCGAATGAAAAAATCATATGGTTAAGAGTCTTTAGTTTTAAGTGTGGTATAAATATTTTTGAGATTGTATATTTACACACTTAAAACTAAAGACGCGCCAAAATATAGGAATTGAATCAAAAAGTATAGACAATAGTTATAAAATAACCAGGAAATGTCTATAAAAGCTCTTGAACTTGGGAAGGATATAAACCGGTTAGAAGAATAATATCTTCTATAGGGTAACCCCTCAAAAGCATAGATTTAGCGATCTCCACTTTTCCTTTTTCTTCCCCTATACGCATACCCTTTTCTTCCCCTATACGCATCCCTTTTTGGATCCCTTTTTGGATCCCTTTTTGGATCCCTTTTTGTTCCCCTTCTTGTCTTAATGTTTCAGCTACTGACATGGCAATTTGATTTAATTTTGGGTTAGATTGCTTAATGGTTTGTAGTAAATTTGGATCATCATCTACCTTCAGCATATACAAAAAAGCTTCATTAGCATAACTAATATAGCCTTTTTCTAAAAAATTAACAATTAGATTGATATGATCAAGAAACCATTGATTAAACGAACGATAAATTCCTTGTTTGAGTATCATCGCTGCAAAAGCAGCCTTTTTATAACTAAGTAACTCATCTTCAGAAGTACTATATAGATCAACCAAATGAAACTTGTCAAACATACAAGATTTGGCTAACTCAGGATCTGAAAACATTGACAATAAACTATTAGAACCTTTATACGGACTGTTCCCATTGTATATACATATGTTTAATATCACTGGTAGCGGAACATTTCCTTTTTCTTTTAGATGTTGACGCAATAACTGAACGTTATACTCCATGAAACGAAGAGGCATATACAAATCTTCAGTCGATTGATGCTCAGCAATTAGATACAGGTACCCTTCCTTTCCATTTATATTGGTTTTGAATACTAAATCAGACTCTCCTCTTCTACCAACTGGATCCACAAAGCTTTTATTGGTAAGTTCTAAATTTTCTTGATCTATTTTTACAAGTAGATCACGAGGTAGATTAGCAGCTAAAAAATCTAGCATCGCTTCCTTGTTGCAGAATGTGTTTTTAAATACGGTGTCATGAGGTTTATCTACTCCCTCTTTTTTATTCTTTTTCTTGGTCATTTGATCAGTAGATTACAATAAATAAAAACGTTAAAAATTAAGAAATCTGTTGTATATCAGATTCAGATAAACCGGTGACACGTATAATCTTTTCCACTAAATCTCCCTCTTGAATCATAGCCTTAGCGATTTCCAATTTCTCGTCTTTATTTGTTTCCTACTATGGCCATAACATTGAACGCATACGCAAAATCTATTTTGTAATGCGGAATTTTTAGGAGCAGTAGCGTCAGCTTTATGGTTGTTGAATAGATTTTGCTGGATTGCCTAATAGCAGATCGCCACTTTTTACGTTGCCTAAAACAACCGACCCTGCACCAATACTGGCCCCCTTTTGAATGGTAACACCCGGAATGATGGTAGTACCTATGCCAATAAACACATCTTCTTCTATGGTTACATGATCACCAATAATACTACCTGCACCTATCTCTACCCAATCATGAATAGTGGTTTCTGGCTCAATGATAACCCCACTGTGTAGCACACAGTAGTTCCCTATAGTTACCTCTGAAGCCAAACATACTTGTGCACCCATGTAATTGCCGTGACCCAGCTGAACTGCTTCAGCGATAGTAGCCGATGGATGAATAGCAGAAATGGGCGTCGGTTTTTGCTGTGCAATTAAAAAATTCAAACAGTTTTTTCTTTTTTGCATAGGACGATAGGCAATAAAAGAAGCACATTGTTCACCGAGTAAATCAATGAAATTTGAATCATCTGTAGCGCCTAAGATAGGGATATTATGGATCTCTGTACCATGCCGTTTGGTTTCATCTTCTAGAATCCCGTAAACAATTACATTGTTTTTTTGGAAAATATCTAAAGCGCCTTTTGTAAGGTGGCATAGGCCAAAAATAATTACACCTTTGTGCATATAATTGTAATTTATTTATAATAACTGCTTTGTTACGGAATAAAGAAAACGTTTATGCATCCATTCAGCTTGCTTACTGCATAAAACAATCAAAAGACCTTCTGCAAAACCTATTTCTAATGGCAATTTTGGTGTCGAAGCTTGTCTATGCTCCTCAAATACATTTAGTATTCTGCGGTGCTCGACTGCGCTTCTCCTAAAAACTGCTGATCACAAATAGGTTTTGCAGAAGGTCTAAAAACGCGCTTTGGAAAAAGTAGAAAGTACACTTTTAGTAAGCTACCTCCAACATCAGTCGTTCTTGTAGTAATGCGATGGCAGCGTTTTTTTTGCCCAAATAGCTTAACTTTTCTTGATCTGTATAGGGTTTTTGGACAGCTGGCTGTTCGACCAAAACACCTTGAATGGTTAGATCAGGATGATGCAATTTTAATTTAGGTAATAATTCTTCTTTAAGGTTGTGTAGTATCTGTTCTTGAACAGCATTGATCAATGCAATCGTAACTACTGTACCTTCAATTTGTATGGGCTGGTTCATAAGATGATAAGCAGCTATATGACCATTCTTTTTAAGTTGTTCCCTATAATCACCCAGGCAAGATTGAACGATTGCTGCTGAGACTGGTTCTTTTATATCATATTGGTTTTTTATTTTTTTATCCGAATCATTTGATTTTTTTTTTGTGCTCAATGAAGCTTTTAAGCTTGCTAAGGTAGGAATGGCAATCGTTTCTGGCTGCTGTACTGCTGGATGCTCCCGTAAGTGATCCGTGCTAGGGCTTGACCCGTCCAGTGGTGTTGTTGATGGTTGAACGGAAGTAGCAGTAGCTTGTTTGGGCTTGTCTATAACTGGCTCTTTTTTTTTATTTTCTTTTGGTAATGAATTGTTTCCAGGAAGTGTCAGGTCGCTAGTGGTTAGCTCAATCAGTGCCAGTTCTACATGCAGTCTTTGATGTTGGCTGGCTTTATAGCCTACATCACATTGGTTTAAGCGTGCCAACGCTTTCAATAAAAAAGGGACAGTGCACTGCGCAGCATATTTAGCATAAAGCGGTCGAATGTTATCTGTGACTTCTAAAAGCGGAAGGGTCTTGCTGTCTTTGCAAACCAGTAGGTTGCGTAAATGTTCTCCAAGCCCTACTACAAAATGGTGCCCATTAAAGCCTCTACGTAAGATGGTGTCATAGAGCGCGAGCACAGCCGGAATATCCCTTGTAAGAAAGCGTCTGTACATTTAAAATAATAGTCGTAATCTAAAATTTGTAGATGATCGCGTGTAGTCTCATAAGTAATGGTACCAGAAGTAGTGAGCAGATCAAACATAGAAAGGGCATCCCGCATGGCACCTTCTGCTTTTTGTGCAATCAGCTGCAGCGCAGACTCCTCATAAGGAATAGAGGCTTGTATGGCAATCTTTTTAAGTTGGGAAACAATATCTTCTAATGTAATCCTGTTAAAGTTAAAGATTTGACAACGGGATAAAACAGTAGGTAAAACCTTATGGCGTTCTGTAGTAGCTAATATAAATATAGCATAGCTAGGGGGCTCTTCCAGTGTTTTGAGGAAAGCATTAAAAGCAGCATTAGACAACATATGGACCTCGTCTATAATGTATATCTTATACTTACCCATTTGAGGGCATAACGAACCTGTGCAACCAGCTCTCGAATATCTTCTACAGAGTTATTAGAAGCTGCGTCTAATTCATAGACATTCATGGAACTATTGTTGCTTAAGCTTATACAGTTGGCACAATGGTTACAGGGCTCTACTGTTTCCGTAACGTGCAGGCAATTGATCGCTTTGGCCAATATGCGTGCACAAGTAGTTTTCCCCACACCACGCGGACCACAAAAAAGAAAAGCATGGGCAAGTTGCCCAGATGCTATGGCATTCTTTAATGTAGTGGTAATATGGGGTTGACCAGTGACATCTTTAAATGCAGTAGGACGGTATTTTCTTGCAGAAACTACAAATTGGCTCATGGTAAGATTTTAAACAATGGCGCATTAGCCTACCCTTGAAAAAAAGATTTAATACGCTCAAAAAAGCTCTCTTCTTTTTTAGAAGGCCTCGGTATAAAGTTAGGCGAATCTCGAAGAGAAAGCAAAATTTCTTTTTCTTCTTTGGTAAGCTCTTGTGGTGTCCAGATTTGAATAAAAACCAACTGATCTCCCTTTTTACCATAACCATTTACATCTGCAATACCTTTCCCTCTTAGCTTAAGGACCTCGCCACATGTTGTTCCAGGTGGAATTTTAAGCCGCACTTTACCATATATAGTAGGTACTTCCATTTCGCAACCTAGTGTGGCGTCTATAAAGCTAATATGTAAGGTATAGCAAATATTATTGCCTTCACGTTTTAAAAGATCGTCTTCTTCTTCCTCTATTTGGACAATTAAGCTACCTGGCATACCGCCACGGGGTGGTGCATTTCCCTTGCCACGTAAGGTTAGCTCCATATTCTTTCTTACCCCTTTAGGTATTTGAAAGGTGATCAGATCATCTATAAACTTTCTTCCTTCTCCATGGCAATCACTACAAGGCGTTTTAATTCGACTACCCGTTCCACCACAGCTGTTACAAGTAGACTCTGTTAGCATGTTGCCCAACATGGTTTGGGTCGTTTTACGCACCACGCCATGCCCTTTACATGGCCCACATTTTTCTATAGCAAGTCCATTTTCTGCCCCATTACCGCCGCATGTATCACAACTTGTATAACGTTTTACTTTTACTTTTTTCTCTGCACCTAGTGCAATCTCTTTAAGGTTTAGTTTGATTTTGATCCGTAAATCCTCGCCATAATTAGATGCCCGACGCGTTTTCCTGCCGCCACCAAAAAAACTACTAAAAGGAGAATCCTGAAATAAGTCATTTAAATCCCCCTCGAAAAAGTCATCTCCATATGAACCAGCTCCTCCTTGGAACCCTGTTGTACCAAACTGATCATATTGATGCTTTTTCTCTGGGTTGCTTAGCACATCGTAGGCTGCTGTAGCAGCTTTAAACTTCTCTTCTGCTGCTTTATTTCCTGGATTTTTATCAGGATGGTATTGCATGGCTACCTTGCGATAAGCTTTTTTAATCTCATCTGCAGTGGCACTACGTTCTACACCCAGCACGTTGTAATAGTCCTTTTCCATTTATACTCCAATTATAACTTTAGCAAACCGCAATACATACTCATGGATCAAGTATCCTTTTTCTACTACTGCTACAATCTTCCCTTGCATCTCTAGATTATCTACCGGTTGCTGCATAATCGCTTCATGCAAATCTGCATTAAATGCACTGCCCTGCTCTATGGCTATTTCTTTTACACCATACCTTTTTAAGACGCTACATAATTTATCATAAATCAATTTGATGCCTTCAATGTGTTGGGTTGCTCCTTGTGTGCCTTGTAGCGCCGTGATGCATCGCTCAAAATCATCTACGATGGGTAACAGCTCTTTTAATGTTTGCTCGTTGGCTTTATCAGTAAAGGCCATACGTTCTTTAGCAGCACGCTTCTTAAAGTTGTCAAATTCAGCATAAAGACGAACATACTTGTCATTTGCTTCCATCAGTAGCATTTGGAGTTGTTCCAACGAAGTTATATCAGAAGTGAACATTTCTTTATGCCCACTATCTAATGGATCGGCTGACTTACAGCAACCTGGCTGCGGCTCTTTTTCCTGTTGGCTACAACAGCCTGTTTGCGCATCTATCTCTTGCTGGCCACAGCAGCATGGTTGAGGCATTGCCTCCTCATCGGTACAGCAGCATGTTTGGCTGATGGTTGCCTCCTGGCTACAACAACCTTCTTGGTTTTGGTTTACTGGCTCTTTGCAGCAACCTGTTTTGTTTGTGTCTGTATCTTGTAACTTCATGCTTTATAATAGTATAAAATAATGATGAGATGGCCTCGTTACAACTATAGACCTTCTGCAAAACCTATTGCTAAATGGCAGTTTTGGCGCTTGTCTATGCTCCTCAAAATACATTTAGTATTCTGGCGACTGCGCTTCTCCTAAAAACTGCTGATCACAAATAGGTTTTGAAGAAGGTCTTAAGTTTCGAAAGCAGTCTATTATCAAAATATAAAAGATTTATATCAACGCTATAGACTTATGCAATTTTTTTGCCAAATGCTTGTAGTAATGTCAAATTGTCATGTTATACCACACCTTGTGCTGGATGTTTACCAGGTATTTTTCGGTAAAAATCTTGAATATCTGCTATATCCTTGTCTATATTACCTGTCAGGTGGAAGGTTGGGCCTAATCCCATTTCCTTTTTAACATAGTTCATGTACCCTAAGATAATCGGAACATTTGCTGCTTCGGCTAACCTATAAAAACCTGTTTTCCAACGTTTTACATAGCTTCTTGTTCCTTCTGGTGCAATGGCAAGTAGCAGTAGCTCTGTTTGGCTAAACATTTCTGCCATAACAGCTACCATATTGGTTTTTTTCGTTGTTTTGTTTCTGTCTATTGGAATGGCCCCCAGTATTTTCATTAAGCAGGAAAGTGGAAAAAACATTACTTCCTTTTTTATGGCAAACCTAAGCGGCACATCTGGATGGCTAAGCTTAAACAACATGCCATAAAAAAAATCCCAATTACTGGTATGTGGTGCCAATACTAAGACTGCTTTTTTACAGGCTATTGGATGGGTGATGTTGTGAACTTTCCAGCCTAAAAGCTTGATCAGCCCAATGGCACATTTTTGGGTCCAACTGGGTGCTTGTCTGGTGCTGCTAGCCTTAGAATCGATCATGTTATAGACTTTATTGCGTTCATTACTATTCAATTGTCTGCAATTTAATATAAAAAAGTTAACCTAGGGTGGGGCGAGTGTTGTTTATGAAAGAAAAAAATGGTAAAATTATACTGTAGACCTTCTTCAAAACCTATTTGTGATCAGCAGTTTTTAGGAGGAGCGCAGTCGAGCACCGCAGCATACTAAATGTATTTGAGGAGCATAGACAAGCTTCGACACCAAAATTGCCATTAGAAATAGGTTTTGTAGAAGGTCTTGTTTATAGTCCTCCTTAGCTCAGTTGGTTAGAGCATTTGACTGTTAATCAAAGGGTCGCTGGTTCGAGTCCAGCAGGGGGAGCTTTAATTAAGTATGGAGCAGGAATGGAAATATTTTTTGAACGAATTTGAGGCCTATCTCCGTTTAGAGCGTTTGCTTGCTGAGCACTCCATTGTAGCTTACCTTTCTGATGTAACCAAATTTGCCCAATTTTTTTGGGGCAGGGCAGTTCCGCCAACTAAAGTTGATTCCATTCATATTGAAGAGTTTTTAGGAGTATTGTGCCGTGTAGGCATGAAGGCTACGAGTCAATCAAGAATACTTTCTGGTCTACGTATTTTTTATAAGTTTTTACAGTTAGGTGAACACATCATTAAGGATCCTACTAAGCTTATAGAAAATCCTCAGTTAGGGCAACATCTGCCATCTGTTTTGTCTGTATCGGAAATTGAAGCGATCATTGGCGCTATAGACCATTCTACGTCGATTGGTGTCCGAAATCGAGCCATTGTGGAAACGCTGTATGGTACAGGCATGCGTGTTGCTGAGCTGATCGCTTTAAAGTTAAGCCATATCTATTTCGAAGAAAGCTTTGTACGCGTCATTGGCAAAGGCAATAAAGAGCGGCTGATACCTATTGGTGAAGTAGCCTTAAAGCATATTAAACTTTATGTGCAGCAGGTTCGCAGCCATATGCCTATACAATCAGGGCATTTAGATACCCTTTTTTTAAACCGGCGTGGAAGAGGCTTAAGCAGGGTGATGATTTTTTTAATGGTACAGGCGCTTGCTAGAAAGGCTAAGGTAGATGTAGCAGTTGGGCCTCATATCTTTAGACACTCTTTTGCGACCCATTTAATAGAAGGAGGCGCAGATTTACGTGCCATACAGGAAATGTTGGGACATGCTTCTATCACTACTACTGAAATATATACCCATCTAGATAGAAGCTATCTTAAACAAATCATGCAGGCCTATCATCCGAGAAGTCACCTAAATGCTCCTAATACATAATGCGTTTGGTAGACCTTTTGCAAAATCTATTGCTAAATGGCAATTTTGTGGTCTATGCTCCTCAAATACATTTGTATGCTGCGGTGCTCGACTGCGCTTCTCCTAAAAACTGCTGATCACAAATAGGTTTTGAAGAAGGTCTAGTGCTTTTTTAGAAGAAAATAGCTATATTTGAGCCTGGGTCCTTAGCTCAGCTGGTTAGAGCATCTGTTTTACACACAGAAGGCCGCAGGTTCGAATCCTGCAGGGCCCACCAGAAAGTATAGAAATTTAAATATTATGCCCGTTAGATTACAGCGTAAAGCAAGAAAAAATAAGATCAAAGCAGCACAGCGTAAAGTTGCGATTAAGCGTCTGATGTTTATGCCTGTTATTAAATGTTTAGATGTAGAAGCAATGCGTAAAAGTTTTGCAGATGCTGCATCTACCGCTTAGATGTAATGAGCCGCTGGAAAGCAATCAGAAACGCGCGGTTGGAAAAATGTTGTGATGGGTAAGTGTACTCTTAAAGCTGATTAGAGGGTCAGTATCCATTTGCCATATAGGATTGCTATCACGCAAACAAGGGCGCTTGATTTTTTGCTTACTTTTTGATCAAGCAAAAAGTAGGATAAAAAACTCCTTATGTCTTTTTATAGTTTTTCGGCGTATACTGCTACTAGTTTCCTGCTTATTTGGAAGATTGAAGAAAGTGTAGCAACCTTACGTTCGCAACTACCTCCCCAGTTTTTAGTTGACTATCATAGTAGCAATCTATCTTCTACGGATAGGATCCGGCAGTCTTTGGCGGTAAGAGTAGCGCTTTACCATTTGCTACAAAAATTAGCTTTACCCATTTTAGTGCTTTCTAAAAATGGGCAAGGCCAGCCTATTTTAGGCGATGGTAGGTTCCATATTAGCTTTACCCACACCCGTTATGTAGCTGCTGTAGCACTATCTACCGTTGTTCCCATAGGTGTTGATATAGAAATGGTTACACCCACTTTGCGTAGGGTACAAGAAAGGTTCTTAACAAACAAGGAAGTGCAAAATGCCAATCATTGCCTTGAACAGCTAGCCATCTATTGGGCTGCCAAGGAGGCATTGTATAAACGTTTGGCTAACCAAAAAATTACTACCTTTAAGGCTATTTTTATAGCCCCCTTTGTGTTACAAGGTAAAGGAAAAGTTATAGCCCATTTCAATGGCAGAAAGTATGGAATGGATTATCAGCAAATAGCAGACAGTGCGCTACCGCCACATGTTTTGGTATGCTGTGCAGATTAATAGATGGAGGGTTGTGATGCTACGGTTTGATCAGTTGAACAGCAGCATCACTAGACCTTCTGTAAAACCTATTGCTAAATGGCAATTTTGGCACTTGTCTATGCTCCTCAAATACATTTAGTATTTTGGCGACTGCGTTTCTCCTAAAAACTGCTGATCACAAATAGGTTTTGCAGAAGGTCTACCATCAGGCCTTAATGCAAAAAATGGGGAAGGGGCCCCTATAGCTTTTATCAAAAAAAACAAAAAACAAAAAAATGATACTGTAAAAGAGTTCCTAGCAACAAACCCCTTTCACACGCCATATGAAGCCCCAAAATCATAGCAGCTCCTTTAAGCAGGAACTACCTCAAAAGTCAATGTATAAGCAACTGTTTCGTGTAAAGCCAATACTGCTTGATAGGTACCTATTTGCTTAATAGGCACTTCAATAGTTATTTTAGTATAGTCTAGGCTAATCCCCTGCTCTTTAAGCGATTTAGCAATTTGCAAAGGCGTGACAGAACCAAATATTTTACCACCTTCACCTACCTTTGCAGCCACTACCACCTTTGCAGCTGTTAAAAGCGGTAAAAGCGCTTCAGCATTGGCTTTTAGCTTTAACATTTTGTGTGTTGCTTGCCTTGCATTTTCAAGCGCTACCTTTTTATGCGCCTCATTGGCCACAACAGCAAGCCCTTGAGGAATTAGATAATTCCTGGCATAGCCAGCCTTAACTAAAACCGTATCGCCTTTGTTGCCTAATGTTTTGTATGCACGCTTTAGTATTACTTCCATTTTGGTCTATTTTAGGTTATCCGCTACATAAGGAAGCAAAGCAAGCTGTCTAGCACGCTTTACCGCACAAGCCACTTTCTTTTGATATTTTAAACTATTGCCACTAATGCGCCTAGGCAGTATTTTACCCTGCTCATTGAGAAACTTCATCAAAAACTCAACGCATTTATAGTCGACATATTTAATGCCATACCGCTTAAAGCGACAAAACTTCTTAGTGATTGTTTTTTTTTGTATCGATTCGTTTACTAAAGTCATACCGCTGCTGCTTTCTTAGATTCTTTTTGCTCCGACCGTCTTTCCATGTTATGTGCCAATGCATGCTTGTCTAAAGCAAAGGTTAAAAAACGCAAAACCTCTTCATCCCGTGCATAGGTAACCTCTAACTCCTTAATAAGGCCCGGATCGCCTGCAAATTCTATTAGGTGGTATACCCCACTTTTTTTATGCTTTATTTGGTAAGCCAATGGCTTTAAACCCAGCTCCTCCTCGTATGTTATGGTTGCATTACGCTCCACTAAAAAAGACCGATACTTATCAATAGATGCCTTTATTTGATCGTTAGAAAGTACTGGCGATAGTATAAATACTGTTTCGTAATGTCTCATGTTATCATTAAATAATGCTCAACCCTGAATAAGGTACAATAAGACTAAATTTATAAAAAGAAATTGATGCAGTCAAGTTTTTTATAATTTAAGCTATGTGCTGTACAGTAATACATTTGTGTTAAAATTTTTATAAACTTATCTATTGATTTAGCCCTCTTTCGAAAGCGAAAGAGGGCTATTTAATATTTGCAAGCATGAATGTACGTATAGAACCATCCTGGAAAGATAAACTTGCCTTAGAGTTTGAAAAACCTTATTTCAAAAGGCTAACGGATTATGTAAAGGAAGCCTATCGAAGTGGGACCATCTATCCAGCAGCTAAAAACATATTTAGGGCTTTTGATCTTTCTACTTTTAGCAATACAAAAGTGGTGATTTTAGGGCAAGATCCTTATCATGGCCCAGGGCAGGCAGATGGGTTGGCATTTTCTGTTCCTGTAGGCATCTCTTTTCCGCCTTCTTTGCGGAATATTTTTGCAGAACTAGAAGCAGATATAGGCATTCCAAAGCCGATATCTGGCTCATTAGACCATTGGGCCAAACAGGGTGTATTGTTATTAAATGCCACTTTAACGGTAGCAGCGCATCAGGCAGGATCGCATCAAAACCAAGGTTGGGAGCATTTTACGAATGCAGTGATAGAAGCGATTGCAAAAGGCAAACAGCAAGTGGTATTTATGCTATGGGGGAGCTATGCTGGCCAGAAGGCGGGGTTGATTGATGGCGGGCAACATCTTATACTCAAATCGGCCCATCCTTCTCCGCTCTCTGCGCATAGGGGATTTTTTCAAAACAGACACTTTAGCAAGGCCAATGACTATCTAGTAGCCACAGGCCAAGCACCCATTGTATGGTAATGGCTATTACATTTTCTCCGGTAGCTCAATGGTTAAAAGCCCCATGCTCTTTTTGAGCACCCTAGCTACGCAAGTCGAAAGCAATAGCCTAAAGCTTCTTATGGTAAGGTCAGCCTCTCGCAATATCGGGTAATTTGCATAGAACCTGTTATAGGTTTTGGCCAATTCCAAAGCGTAATTGGCGATTACAGAGGGCATATAGGTAGCAGCAGCCTCTGCTATGGCCTCTGGTAGCCTATAGAGTTGGAAGATAAGCGCCTGCTCCAACTGGCTAAGTGGAGCACTTGGAGGATCCAATGCAACAGCCCAAGCTGCTTTAGCCTTGCCTGTTAGGGAAGAGATTCTAGCATAGGTATATTGAATAAATGTTCCTGTATCTCCCTGAAAATCAATAGATTCATTAGGGTTAAACAACATCCTTTTTTGAGGTGCTACCCGTAGCAAGAAGAATTTTAAGGCACCCATTGCTAGGGTATGGTGCAATTTTTGCAGTTCCTTTTGTGTGAGTCTTTCAGTCTTATGGCTATTGCCCATATAGTGGCTGGTGGTATCGATCATCTCTGCTATCAGGTTATCGGCATCTACTATATTTCCCTCTCTGGATTTCATTTTACCATCGGGGAGATCCACCATACCATAGGGGAAATGGTGCATAGAAGCGGCATATGGCCTATCCAATTGGGCCATGATGGCAAATAAAACCTTAAAATGATAGGCTTGTTCATTACCTACCACATAGATCATTTGATCGAAATGGTAATCTGCATAGCGGAGGTCTGCTATACCCAAGTCTTGTGTGATGTAGACAGCAGTTCCATCGCTGCGCAACAGCACTTTTTCCCCTAAACCCGCTTTGGATAAATCAACTGCAATGGCCCCATCTGCCCTTTTATAAAATATTTTTTTTTGCAACCCCTCTTCTACAATCGTTTTACCAAGCAGATAGGCCTCAGATTCATAATAGGTTTTATCAAAGGTAATGCCTAGTTGGGCGTAAGTCACGTTGAAGCCATCATAGACCCATCCATTCATTTTTTTCCACAAATCCATTACAGCAGGGTCTCCTTTTTCCCATTTCACCAACATCTTTTGTGCCTGTTGTAAAATAGGAGGTGTTTCTTCTTCACTTTTTTTAAGTGCCAGTTCTGCTTTGTATATCTGGTCAAATTTGACGTAATATTTTCCCACAAGGTGGTCGCCTTTTATACCGCTGCTTGCTGGGGTTTCATGGTTGCCAAACTGTTGGTAGGCAACCATAGACTTACAAATATGGATGCCGCGGTCATTGATCAGGTTTACTTTATTGACGCTATAGCCAGCGGTATCTAAGATAGCCGCCAAGGCGCTACCTAAAAAGTTATTGCGCAAATGGCCCAGGTGTTGGGGTTTATTGGTATTGGGGCATGAGAATTCTACCACTATATGGCGTTTTTGTGTAGGCAAATGACCATAGGTTGGATGGTCTGCAATGGATTTTAAAATAGCCATCCAGATGGCATCATGGATGACAAGGTTTAAAAAACCATTGATCACATTATAACTGGCAATGAGATTGGTATGGGTTTGCAGCCAGCAGCCTATTTTTGCTGCCAATTCGGCCGGTTGCGCCTTACATCTTTTACAAAAAGGAAATACAGGAAGTGAAAAGGTGCCATGGAATTCTTTTCTGGTAATTTGTAAGCTGCATTCGGCTTCGGATAAAGTTAAGTGATAGTTTGCTAGAAATGCCTGTTGTATGGCGCGTCTAAGTTTGGGTTCAAGCGATATGGCGTCTGTAGGCATAAGTTACAATTTAAGCTGATGATACCTTAAAATTAAAAAATTGTAAGGATAATCTGGTGATGCGCCTATGCAACTACAGACCTTCTGCAAAACTTATTTGTGATCAGCAGTTTTTAGGAGAAGCGCAGTCGAGCACTGCAGCATACTAAATGTATGTGAGGAGCATAGACAAGCTTCGACACCAAAATTGCCATTAGAAATAGGTTTTGCAGAAGGTCTTACCTTGGTTTCCACTTATCTTGCTGATTTTGTGTGTATACATCATAATGGCTATTAATGGGATAATTTTATTGATTATCAGATAATATAACATATTTATGGCGTTATGTTTTTAGGGGTGTTGGGAGAGGGAAAAACCTAACCTGTTTTTGCTATTGTAGTTCCTGTTTCAGTTGCTGTAAGGCGTTCAGGCGTTGTTCTTCTGGTAGTTTTAGGGCGAATTCCTTTAATATTTCCTCGTTTAGATGTCTTTCTATTCGATGCTTTACTCGATTCTTTAGATGTTCCTGTAGGTTTGGTTTGCGATCTGTTGCTAGTATGGTTTTTATGTTATTTTCCAGTATCGTTTCTATACTATGCTTTATACTCTGATTTTTTTCTATTTCTTCCATAAGTTTTGTTTTCGTTGTTTTGCTCTGGATTTGTTTTAGTATCTTTTCTACTATTTTATTTGTTTTTTTGTTCCTTTGTCTTTTCTATTTTCTCTTTTACTGCTTTTGACGGGAAATTGTTTAGTATATCGTCTTTCGTTTCCAAATATGTTTGAACAATTTCGTTCAAACTTAGTTCCTGTAGTAGTTTATTACTTAGGGAATCTATTAGACTTTTTGTTATCTCTTTTTGTCTTATCTCTTCGACTACTTTTTTAACTATTTCCGGTGATGTGGCTATGCTTATTGCTTCAGATTTTTCTAGTAAGTCATTGAATGATGTATCCTTCAGTAGAAGATCTTCAATTTCTTGTATTAGTGTTTGGCCTACTTGTTTATTTAGTGTATTTTTTACTATATCCTCTAAATTTTTGTCTTTGTTTAGTTCTTTTATTTTTTTTAGGTTTTTGATTATTTCTTTGTATGCTTCATTTTTACTAAAATCTGTATCCTTTATCCTCTGTAAGCGTGTTCTTATTCTTTCTATTTCGTTCTTATTTTTTTTGCTTTCTATTTTTTCTGCTATGCCCTTGACTGATTCTAAGATTTTTTGATTGATAATATAGCGGTCAGATTGACTATTAATATTATCTTCAAGCTTTGACTTGAGTTGAGTGTATGCTTCCTCTAACTTATTGAATTCTGTTGTGATGCTATTTTTTAGTTGATCAAACAGATCATTGTTGTTATTGCTCAGTTCATTTATTGAATCACCAAGTTCCTGACGCAGTTTTTGAATTTGATCTAAGGTTTTATTCTGGTCTAGTTCATCAGCTGGTTTTTCTGGTGATGTAGGAATGTTTTCTTTGTTGATTGCATGAAATTGTTGTGTTATTTTCTCAAGTTGTTCCTTAAAGTTATCGACTTCTGATTTGAGTGTATTAAAGCCATCGATTTTCTTGTATATGTCATTGATTTTATCAGCTATGGACTTGATTTCTTCTTCTAGGTTTTTGATTATGTCCTGATTAATATGAGAATGTGTACTAGGTCCTTGTTTTTTAATGTTCTTAACTGTTGTTTTGAAGTCCTGGAGTTGTTTTTTAAGTTCATTGACTTCTATTTTGATTTTATCGTTTTCATTTTGCACTACTTTACAGGCTGTTTCTTGAGTATTAATAGATTTCTTAATTTCATCGAATTTTTCCTGAAAATTCAGGATTGCTTGCGCTACTTCCTTGAGTTGTTTCTGCATTTCCTTGACTTGCTTACCAAATTCCTGCTGTAGGTTTTTGATTTCCTGGAGTGTTTCCTTGATGTTGCTGTCTTGTTTTAGTTCATTAATTTTTTGTTCATTATCATCAATATATTCCTGAAATTTCAGGGTTTTTTGCTCTGCTTCCTTGAGTTGTTTTTGCATTTCATCGACTTTTGGCTTGACTTGCTTACTAATTTCGTCCTGTAGGTTTTTGATTTTTTGGGATGTTTCCTTGGTGTTGTTGTCTTGTTTTTGCGCTAGTTTATTAATTCTTTGATCGTTCTCATTAACACATTCCTTAATTATATCCATATTGGATAGTTTCATGAACTCCATGAACTCCATGAATTCTTGCACTAGTTCCTTGAGTTGTTTTTGCATTTCATCGATTTTTTCCTTGACTTGCTTACCAGCTTCGTCCTGTAGGTTTTTGATTTTTTGGGATATTTCCTTGATGTTGTTGTCTTGTTTTTGCACTAGTTCATTAATTCTTTGATCGTTCTCATTAATACATTTCTCAATTATCTTTATATCGAATTCTTTCTCAAGTTTCGCAACTTTTTGCTCTACTTTATTGAGTTGTTGGATCAATCTATTGGTTGCTGCCTTGGTTTCTACAGGTTTTTGGATTGTATAGGTTGGTCCCTTTATTCCATGGGCTTGTTGTTGGACTTGTTGTTCCAATTGTTGGACTCGCGTTTCTAGCCCCTGGGAGCTCTGGATTAGTTTTTCAATTTTTGTGTTGAGCTCTTTAATCTTGTTCTGGTCGGCTAGTGAGTTGTTTGGTGTTGATCGATAAGCCTGCGTGTTGTTCTTTTCGAAGAGGCAAGCGCTAAACGTCATGCAACCAAACAGAATAATCGATAATTTGCAATAGGTTAAAAAATGTTTTTTGATGCTATTCATGTAGTTTAGTTAAGCGTTCAATGGCTTAAAAAGCCCAGCGTTAGCAAGTAAGGAATTTGTATTCCCCTTTTGGATGCTTCCCATTTTTTTTAAATAGTATTCAGTTATAGCTGTAATAACATCATGAAAGGAAAACGATGCTCCCTAAAAAAGGAGCATCGCTAGTGGGTTTTTATATATAGTGGTAGAAACTAATTGTAGATAACAATCTTGATTTAAAGAGGAGTTCTACAATGAGGGCAGTTGGATGAACTGGGATTGTTGCTGCAGTATGACCTGCACAAACACGATATATGGAAGTGTTTTTTGCAACATGTTGCCTCCACTATATCCTCTGTATTTACGTACTGTACAGAGCATAATACTTCTTTACATATAAGACATTCATTTTTGTATTCATTTTCATATAGCTCTTTTCTTTCCTTTGGTTTTATTAGTTTTATTATTTGATTTGGTAGACCCCTACAAAAAAGTCAAATAAAATTTTAAATATTTTTTTGCATTCTCTTGCGACTTGGATTCTAGTGCTTCTCTAGATTGCATGAGTGCTAAATCAAAGGGTATATGACCATTTTGATCTTGTCTATTAAGCTCTTTATAGTAATGTCCATTATTATAATGTAGCAACGTCGATTCCAATATTACTGGATCGTTTCTTTCGATTAGTACATTTAAGAGACTAGGATGATTTACATTGCCTTGAGATAGGACATGTTGTAGAAACTTATATCTCTTATCACCCGCTGAAGTTGCGCAATCGGAAGGAGGAGCTATCTCACTATTCTATTCTTCTTGTTTTTAGGTTGCACAAACAGCTTGATTATGTTCATGTAGTTGCGTTTTTCAGACGGTCTTTTAAATATTTTATCAACCAAATCTTTGCCTCGAGATTGAAGAAACTTATGTATAGCTAAATGCAGAGCAGTAACATGAGTTGGACCATAATATAAAGATTCAACTGGTGCCTTTACATTAATACCTGGTATCGTTAACAAGAAGGCAACAATTTCCGGTTTCCCACTCTTTATTGCTAAATGCAAGGGGACATATTGATAGGGGGTATTAGTGGGATGTTGAAAAGGGACATAGTTGAAAGTGGCATACGAATTTAGTTGCTTGTGGATCAAGTCCTTATCCTTGCATAGGCGTTCTAATTGCTTCAAGTCACCCTTCAAGCAAGTTAAGTGCAATTCTGTACCTTTATATATTTTAAGCACTTTATCTGCATCATCAAATTCATTTTTTGTTATATTTTGAGTATCAGTTTGTTCCGAGTAACTGTTTTGAGATTTCGTTGCCCCATGCTTCATTTGCATACTACATGAAACATATATAAAACATAAAAATAAATGCCATAGCAGTAATCTACGGCAGCCACCAATGTGCAGCGCTGCACGGCTTATAAAACGAAATAGGGTCATGTATGAATAATTATTATGTTAAGGATAAATCTAATGGCTTATAGAAAAATTAATTCTACAAACCTAGGGCTCAAGTTGGCATACCAACAGTGGTATCCCTACCTTGTAGGGCTTCTACTGAGCGATTGGAAAGCACAGGTTTAGGTATTTTTTAGCTGTATTACAAGAGATCTTCTGCAAAACCTATTTGTGATCAGCAGTTTTTAGGAGAAGCACAGTCGAGCACCGCAGAATACTAAATGTATTTGAGGAGCATAGACAAGCTTCGACACCAAAATTGCCATTTAGCAATAAGTTTTGCAGAAGGTCTGAATATATTTAACCTACCGGTGGCTTATGGGCTGCTGCAATGGCTATGCAAATAGCCATCCAGATGGCATGATCGAGCATACTGGTTGCATCTGCTATCTTTTTATAGGGCATAAATGTGGTGCGCAAAAAAATATGCTTTATATATTTCAACTAATTTTACTAGATTCGTAGTTGATTGCTTTGTTGGTGCAATCGAGCATTGTGCAAGAAAATGGGGTCATTATGTTGAAAAAATAGAACAGGTTATGGAAAAAATCACCCCAAAAGTCGATTTGGCCTTCGAAAAAATCTTTGGTGTAGAATAGAGGAGGATGAGGATTTACTGATTTCCTTTGGATATAAAAGATTAGGGTATGGCGCATAAAACAGAAGATAATGGCATAGGGAACCAGATGGAAAGTGCTATAGCAGATGGCTACATTCCTGTTGGTAGTGCTGATGTCAAAGAGATGATCGCGCAAGAGTTGTATGCAGATAAAACGGCCTATATCGCCAAACTCTTTAAGACGAATGGAATATATTATTTCTTTACAAGGCCACGTAGATTTGGCAAATCGCTACTTCTAGATACCATAGATCAAATAGCCAAAGGGAATAAAGCGTTATTTAAAAGATGTGCTATTGATGCAGATCAAACCTATAGTTGGAAAAAATATCCAGTTATTTGGTTAAATTTTTCGGAGCTAGTTAAGGATAATCCGGAAAAACTACAAAACAACTTGATAGATATATTGTATACCCTTGCTGAGTGCTATACTATAGATAGAAGTGCGATAGATCCTATTATAGGTGAGCCAACACTAGAGGGGACACTAGGAAAGTTGATTAACGCATTAAAAAAACTAGGCGACGGCTATGAACCACAGCCCATTATTTTGATTGATGAATATGATAGCCCGTTAATTTCTTGTAAAAAAGAGCAGTATGAAGAGGTGCTTGCTGTGCTCAGTTCGTTTTTCAAAGTTTTAAAAAGTCGCCAGAAGGACTGTAAATTTATTTTTGTAACGGGTGTCACTAAATTTCACTTATCTGGTCTTACCTCAGGGGCGAATTCAGCCAATGATATATCATTCCATGAGGATTATGCGGAAATGTTGGGCTATACAGAATGGGATATCGATCATCTATTCCTTAGCAAGGACACAATTGTGAATCCAGTACTTGAAAAACTGAACAGAAAAAAACCGCAGGAGGAAAAGTACACACTTATTGCATTAAAACAAGCGTTAAAGGATTACTATAATGGTTATTGTTTTACAGCTGATAAAATGATAAGCGTTTATAATCCAGATGCTATATTGAGATTTTTTTATATAAAAGATTTTGATAATTCCTGGTTTAACTCGGGTAGCCCTACTATCCTATTGAAACAGATGCAACAAAATATCGATAGGTTTAATAGGGATTGGGATAAAGATAGTTTTCCAATTGACAAAGAAAAATTCAAACTCGTCCATCCTTCGCTGCATGAAATGCCTTTACTGCCTTTAATGTACCAAACGGGTTACCTTACGATGGATCTAAACGGATCCCAGAGTACAAATCACCTGACCTACTATTTAAAATTCCCTAATCAGGAAGTGAAGTCTGCTTTAAAGCTTATATTGGCTGATTTTATAGCTCAAAAACAACAAGAAGTAGGAAGAACATATAGCGCATCTATCCTAGATGATTTAAGAACTAACAACTGGTCTGCTTTCTTGAACCGGATTCGCAGTGGTTGTTTGGCCAAAGCAGGTTATCGTTATTCTAGATAGAACAGAAAAGAGTTTTCATGGGGCTTTGTATTCTTTTCTGAATGGTGCTTTTCATACCACATATGATACCTGGGCCAGCGCTGAAAGTGATAGTGGCATAGGCCGTACAGATATCGTTATGGAAGACCAATATAATGATACGAAAACTATCTATATTTTTGAGTTAAAAGTAGACCAACCAGCTTT
Organism: Cardinium endosymbiont of Dermatophagoides farinae; assembly: GCF_007559345.1. Lineage (NCBI taxonomy): Bacteria > Pseudomonadati > Bacteroidota > Cytophagia > Cytophagales > Amoebophilaceae > Candidatus Cardinium > Cardinium endosymbiont of Dermatophagoides farinae. The sequence continues at coordinate 1,086,187 of NZ_VMBH01000001.1, read as the reverse complement.
AGATGCGCTGGCGCAGATATATAGCAAGGATTATAGCCTTCCATATGATCTATGTCATAAAAAAGTACTTATAGATCTAGCATATGATGAAAAAAAGCTCAATATTACCCAGGCTATTGTTGAAGTCCATCAACGCGATGCGCAACACCACTTTAAGGTGATGCCTCGTCAATACTTTACCGTTAATGGTGTTGGCCATCTCGAAGAATCAAGAAACAAAGGGGTGTGATAGGTTGTTACAACGCACTTGCCCGATCAAGCTGATCAGAAAGCCGTTTTTGTCTTGCTAATCTGCTTTAAACGTTAAATGCTTCCCATTAACTATTAAAAATAGGATTTAGTTATAAGGGTAATAACGTTCGTTGAAGTAAAGCGATGCTCCTTAAAATAGAAGTATATTGATGCATTACCTACTTATGAAGGCCCTAATGTAATTCGAATATTACGTTGACATATAAGGCAGCGTGGTCTCTTTTGATTTTGTTCTGGATTTTTCATATACTCGTTATAAGCTCTGTTGAAACAGTGTTTATGAAAATAGTGGCTGTCGATACAGACTTTGGTTCTTACTAATACCTTCTTTGAAGGATATAAATTCTCGAAACATATAGCACATTCTTCTTGATTTAATGCTTTAGTTGGTTCTATTAGCTCTATATCCGCAGACTGGCTGAGGTAATCCATTGTAGGTACTGAACCGTATTTGAATAATTTGAGAATACAGTCTTTGTATCGATTTAACAACTTAGGATCGTTGCGAGAGAGAACCTTGCTTGTATTCAAAATACTACCAAAAGCAGTTAGGTTTTTTTTGTTTTTTTATATAAAAAAATGATTTTTTTATGTCACTGTACTTAATTCGGCCTTTTTCTATTTGGCTCTCAAAATATTCGAATATTTCTGGATGATTTTCCATTAAGTGCAGTGGGGTATTGCCATTTATATCTTGTATAGTAAGATCAGTATATGGAAGTAAGATGGTAGCCATTGCTGAATTATTTGTTTCAAGTGCTACATACAATGGTGTTTCCTTTCTCTTATTCAATTTATTTACTATTCCTAAAGAAAAATCCCTTAGCTTCTTAGCAATTTTCTCTAAAAATTGCTTTTTTGTTTTAGGTAAACCCTTATTGTTATGTAATCTTACTATGGAATGTAGTTCGTTATCACCATTTATAGTTTCCTTAGAATAGCCTTTGATGGTATCATTATTCGCTAATATAGTGATGATTTTCTGTAGGGTTGTCTCGATTGTAGGGTCAAGGTTTTTTTCGATATATCCTTTTATTGCAAGACCACGAGGGGTAAGTCCTTGGCTATTTCTTAGATTTAGTAGTTGTTTAATGTGTTGATTTTTTGAATTATATAACAGTTGAAATTTTTCTAGATTAATCTTGTCAATTTTGTCAAGTAGTTGATGGAATATATTATTGCTATTTATGAATAGACTTGAGGTAATCCTGTCAGCCTGTGTGGAGTAATAGTCCAACAACATTTCATGTATTTTCATATGTTTTTCCCATTTAAAAGCTTGAGACATAAGATTATACACAGCTAAGTGCAGAGCGGTAATAGGAATTAAATTTTCACTTTGCGATTGAACTGATGCGTTTACATTAATATCTTTTTGTTCTAATAAACAGTTAACAATTTTCCAATGACCCAGTATCACGGCTACCTGAAGAGGGGTATATCCCAAGCTGTATCTCAGACTGTTATGCGAGTTTAGATGTCTTTTAATAAAGTTTGCGTCTTTGCATAATTTCTTTACTCTTGACAAATCTCCTTTCCAGCAAGCCAGATGTAATTTTGGATGTTCATATTTTTTAAATGCTACAGGATTATTATCAAACTTATCTTTTTGTCCACCTTGAATACCGGTTTGCTCTTGGCAACCGTATTGACCATCTCTTAGGCCATGTTTCATTTGCGTATTACATGAGCTATATATAAAAAAAATAGGAAACTAGGTTCCATACCAGTAACCTACGGCAAACAGAAATGTACAACATTGCACGGCTTATTAAACGAAATAGGATCATATTCTTTCTAAGGCAGTATAACGGTAGAGTATGAATACTCCATAAGATTCGTACTATAGTGATTGGAAAACACAAACCTACTTACTTTTCAAGTAGTACCTTTCTACAATAAGAGCAAGTGAATTTCTGTTGATTTGGATCTTGATCATACCTGCTACATAACTTGTTGAAACAGTCTGTATGAAAATGGTGTGCACAGTCTGCTATTTGTACTAGGTTATTCTTTGGAAGGTATAAACTATAGCATATAGCACATTTTTCTTGGTTGGATTGCTGTGCTTGGGTTAATTTTATTGGTTTTATCTTTTTACGTATCAAGAGGTAATGCATCGTGATAGCTCTGATATATTCGGATAACGCATTTATGCACTTTCTATATCGAGAATCCTCAGGATGGTTTTTAGGGAGACGATTATATTTAGTCAAAATCAATTGAATAACAGTCTGTTTTTGATTATTCTTTGAACTACAAAATGGCTGCTCTATATCAACAGGCTTAATTTTACCTCTTTCTATTTGGGCTATGAATTCTTCTAGGATTTCTAGATGATCTAGCATCAAATGAATAGGAGTATTGCCATTTATATCTTGTATAGTAAGATTGGTCCGTGAAAGTAAGATTTGAGTAATTCGTAGATTTTTGTCTTACATTGCGAGATGTAGTGCTGTTTCATTGTTATGATTCACTGCATTTGTTAGCTTCGGATAACGATTCGTTATCATTTCAAGAATTTCCTCGAAAAATTCTTTTATTAGTTTAGTACCGTTTTTATGGGCAGCTACTATGAAATGTAGCTCATTATAACCAGTTCCGATTTCATTGGATCCAACATCGCTGTTATTATTTTCTAATGTGCGCTTTATTTCTTCCATTAGGTCTTTCTGGTTTTTAGACTCATCCTTTGAGTCAAGCAATAATGCTATTTTTATGCATAACTAAGGTACAACCGTCTTTAAATCTCGTTCGAGATATGGTGCTATCTTCCATTGCATTCGATTGAATTATGTTATTCGTTATCCCCTCCCTCACTTGCACATTACTACATGAAGTACATATAAAATAGGCAAACAGGCTCCATACCAGCAAGCTACGGTGACCAAAAATGTGCAACGCTGTATGGCTTATTAAACGAATAAGATTCATAATTTTAAATTAATTGATTATGTTAAGGATATAGGCACATTGCCCTTATCAACCAGCGGCTAAGGGTAGTATATAACGATAGCGCAGCAATACACTGTAAGGGCTACTACCAGATCCGTTAGTGGAAATGCAAGTTTAGCTAATCCTTATCTAAGGCCTCTTCTAATAATTTGCTGGCCAGTTGGGCATTGGCTTTTCCTTGGCTCATCTTCATGATTTCTCCCATAAACATGGCCAGTAGCCCTGATTTGCCATTTTTGTAGGCTTCTACTTTATCTGGGTAGGCGGCTAATACTGCTGCAACGAGCGCTTTAAGATTGGCCTCGTCGCTATCCTGTATTAGGTCTAGCTTTTTTGCAAGGGCCATAGGGGTTGTATCTAATTGCTGCAGCAATAGGGGAAAGATTTGGCTGGCTGCAACGGAAAAACTAACCGTACCGTTTTCTACTAAGGTGATCAAGGAAACAAAACGGTCTACCGTAAGGGGAAAGTCTTCTAAGGGAATAGATAGCTCATTCAGATAGCCTTTAACAGGTCCAAGCAGCCAATTGGCAGCAGCTGTATAATAGGGCGTATGTTGGCATAGCTCGTCAAACAGAATGGCAAAGGCTTTGTTTTCAGTAAGCACAGAAGCAGTATAGTGCGAAAGCCCATATACTTCTATAAATTTTTTAAAATAAGCCCTTGGCAATAAAGGCATTGTCTTGCGAATGCTTTCTATCCATTCCGCTGAAACCCATATGGGAGGAATATCTGGTTCTGGAAAATAACGGTATTCGCTGGCGGTTTCTTTGGCACGCAGGCTAACCGTTTCACCTGAAGCAGCCTGGAAGTTCCTGGTCTCTGCAATCACGGGTTCACCCGTTTCTAATAGCGCGATTTGTCGATCGATTTCATAGGCTATGGCCAGCTGAACGTTGCGCATGGAATTCATGTTTTTAACCTCTACCCTCGTGCCAAGGCGCTGCGCACCCTTAAGGGCTACGGAAATATTGGCATCACAACGCAAAGAAGCCTCTTCCATATTGCCATCGCAGATCTCTAAATAACGAACCAACTTCCGGATCTCAGCTAAAAACTGATAAGCTTCCTCCCCTGTGGTAATCTCTGGAGCCGTTACCAGTTCCAATAAAGGCGTACCTGTCCGGTTGTAATCCAATAAAGTAATATCCTCTACGATGCCATGTAACGATTTACCCGTGTCTTCTTCTAAATGCATCCGAATCAGTGGAATCTTTTTCTTCACACCTTCATCAGAATAAATGGTTACAAAACCACCTCGGCAAATAGGCGTAGTGTCTTGTGTGATTTGAAAGCCTTTAGGTAGGTCTGGATAAAAATAGCTTTTTCTTGCAAATAAGTTTAAATCTGTAATCGTTGATCCACAGGCTAAACCTAACTTTATAGCATAGTCAAATGCTTTTTTATTCACCCTGGGTAAAGCACCAGGACAGGCTAAGGTAACAGGACTAAGATTGGTATTCGGAAGGGCTCCATATTCAGCCCTATCTGAGGAAAACATTTTACTATGGGTCAGCAATTGAATGTGAATCTCTAATCCAATTACTGCTTGATATTGTTCTTTTATAGACTCATACAGTTTATTCATAACGTTTTAATTCAAATTTTTCTCCAAGATAAAGCCTGCGTACCTGTTCATCTGCTGCCAATTCTTCTGCAGTACCTGCTTTTAGCAATGCACCCCCAAACATTAAATAAGCTCTATTCGTGATGGAAAGCGTTTCATTTACGTTATGATCTGTAATCAGTACGCCAATATTATTATGCTTTAGTTTGGCAATAAGCAGTTGGATTTCTTCTACAGCAATCGGATCTACACCTGCAAAAGGCTCATCTAGTAAAACAAATTTAGGGTCAGTGGCCAATGCTCTAGCGATTTCTGTACGGCGGCGCTCCCCCCCAGAAAGTACATTGCCCTTGCTTTTTCGTATATGCGTAATGCTAAACTCTTCTAATAATCCATCTAGCTTTTCTTTGCGCTCCTGTTTGGATAGCTTGCGCATTTCCAATACAGCCATGATGTTTTCTTCTACCGTTAATTGTCTAAAGACAGAGGCTTCCTGGGGCAAATAGCTAATGCCCTTTTGGGCACGTTTGTATAGCGGTAATGGGGTGATGCATGTTTCATCTAAATAAATATTCCCACTATTTGGCTTGATAAGACCAACCGTCATATAAAAGGTAGTGGTTTTTCCTGCCCCATTGGGCCTAATAACCCCACAATCTCCCCAGAGGAAACGGTCAGTGAAATTCCTTTTACTACCTTACGACCTTTGTATTCTTTGATTAATGAATCCGCACGAAGTTGCATAAAAATAAAAATAGTTGTCATTAAAATGGAATGGCCGATAAAAAGCAGATGAAGTAGCCTGTTCAAAAAAGTTTAGCAATGGCACAAACCTACAAGAGACCTTCTGCAAAACCTATTGCTAAATGGCAATTTTGTGGTCTATGTTCCTCAAATACATTTAGTATGCTGCGGTGCTCGGCTGCGCTTCTCCTAAAAACTGCTGATCACAAATAGGTTTTGCAGAAGGTCTACGATATGCAGATCTACTCAAGCTACTAATTTAAGGGAAAATATGGACTTTATTGCTATTTGCAAATTGTGCTGGCAGCCCTTGATATAGGATAAAGGTAAAAAAGCATATATTTGACCTGATATCCAAAAAGGATGCTAGGTAAGCAGCCATTGGTTTACTACCTTTGGTTGAAAGGTTACTTAAATACAATATAATAATCCATACTTCATTGCAATTTTTAGTAGAACATGAAGATCGGCATTCCAAGGCTCGAGCAGGGCTGATCACTACTAGTAAAGGGACCATTCGTACGCCTATTTTTATGCCAGTAGGTACCATAGGATCGGTAAAGTCGATTCCGCAGCAAGTACTGCAAGACCAGATTGATGCCGATATCATCCTAGGCAATACCTACCACCTCTATCTCCGTCCAGGCACCAAGGTGTTGGATGCAGCAGGAGGGCTCCATGCTTTTATGGGATGGCCTCGTCCGATATTAACCGATAGTGGGGGCTATCAGGTCTACTCGCTAGCGGGCAATCGTAAGCTTACAGAAGCAGGTGTTACCTTTCGCTCGCATATAGATGGCGCTAGCCATTTTTTTACGCCAGAATCTGTGGTGGATATTCAACGCAGCATTGGCGCTGATATCATGATGGTATTGGATGAGTGTACACCCTATCCTTGTAGCTATGGTTATGCAAAAGCTTCTATGGAACGTACCCATCGCTGGCTCAAAAGGGGAATAGATTATTTTGATGCGACACAAACCGAGCAGCATGCCCATCAGACTCTTTTCCCAATTGTGCAAGGCAGTATTTATAAAGAGCTACGGATCCAATCTGCAGAAACCATAGCTGCAGCGGATAGGCTTGGTAATGCCATAGGAGGCGTATGCCATCCTACCGGTCAGCTCTATGAGATTACAGAATTGGTTTGTTCCATTTTACCTAGGTCTAAGCCGCGCTATTTAATGGGCGTTGGTACACCCTTGGATCTTTTAGAGTGCATTGCGTTAGGTGTAGATATGTTTGATTGCATCATGCCCACTCGAAATGGACGAAATGGCACTTTATTTACTACACAAGGGATACTGAATATTAAAAATAAAAAATGGGCAGATGACTTTAGCCCTATAGATGCGCTACTGGGTGGTCCTGTGAGTGGCTATTATTCAAAAGCCTACTTGCGCCATTTGATTACTGCTGAAGAGCTATTAGGCGTTCAATTGGCTAGTGTCCATAACTTAACCTTTTACCTATGGTTGGTGCGCCAGGCTAGAGCACAGATTCAGCAGGATAACTTTGTGGCATGGAAAAACCATATCCTGAAAACCATCATGGAAAAAATCTAACCAAAATGAAGCTACTAGATCGATACATTTCCAAAAAGTTTTTTGCTACTTTTTTTGTTGTACTTGCCGTTTTTATCTTATTGGTTATCATTATCCACGCAGTGGAAAATGTAAGCCATTTTAAAAAACATCAGCTCTCTTTTTATCAAGTATTTAAGTATTACTGTGTGCTGGTGCCCTACCTGGTCAACCTTTTAGTGCCTATTATCGTCTTTTGTACGACTATCTGGGTGACCACTAGGCTAGCAAAACGATCAGAGATTATTGCCTTATTAAGCGGTGGCATTAGTTTGCATCGCATCATCACACCTTATATAATGATTGCATTGCTACTGACCGGCGCCAATTTTTACCTAACAGGTTGGGTATTGGCTGATGCCAATAAGGAACGCGTTGCGTTTGAAACCAAATATCTAGATATGGGCTTTTTTGTTCGATCAGATTATGTGCAACTTAAGGCAGGGCCTGATCAATACCTCCATATCGCTAAATATTATGGTTACAACAATACCGGATATGATGTCAGCTTGGACACCTTTAAAAATAATGCCCTAGTAGAGCGACTGCATGCTGAAAGGATTCAATGGCATCCAACGGGCCAAACATGGATCCTGCGATCTTGGCAGAAGCGGACACTTTTTCCAAAGCATGAAGTGCTTACCACAGGAGATTCTTTAACCATTTCCTTAGAAGTAAATCCAGAAGATTTTGAGATTAATCCCAATCTAAAAGATGGATTGACCTTACCTGAATTGAAATTGCATATTCAAAAATTGATCTATAAGGGCAGTGAAAGTGTCCGTTTTTTTATAGCAGAGCAGCATATTCGCTATATGACCCCCTTTGCCATTATCATTCTTATTGTATTGGGTTTCTTAGTCGCCTTACATAAGCCTAGAGGTAGTATAGGCAGGCGGATTACTTTAGGTAGTATACTCGCTTGCTTTTATATCGTTCTCTTTTTATCTGCCAAAATTGTAGTGGAGGCCCAAAGCGAACATCCACTACTCGACATATGGTTGCCTAATATTATTTTTTCCATCCTATGTATGACTTTCTATCGACTTGTACCCAAATAATGGTATGTAGCACATTGACTATTGGGATAGTCCTGTCAAAATAAAATGGTCACTGAACAAATATATTACGTTATTTGCGCAAATAATTGCTATATTCGTGCAAATATTGTTAGTTCCAGGCTATTATCTATTTATACACGAGACCTTCTGCAAAGCCTATTTGTGATCAGCAGTTTTTAGGAGAAGCGCAGTCGCCAGAATACTAAATGTATTTGAGGAGCATAGACAAGCTTCGACACCAAAATTGCCATTGGAAATAGGTTTTGCAGAAGATCTAAGCATTAACAAGTTATTTGATTATTTGAATGGGTCGCCTAAATTTTAAAAGAAAGGCAACCCATTATTTGGAATAATAAGCAGACAGGCAGCCCCTTTTTAAGGGTCTATGGTCTGTGTTTATCAAAGTTTAAAGCAAATGCCACACCATGAAAACCAAGGTGCTTATTCTCACTACAACCGAGCCTGGTAATCCCTTTCCAGAAAATTTTAGTTGTTGGTGTGCTGGTGCATTAGAAGCAAAAGGATGTGATACAGCATTAGAAACAATAAGCTTAGAAAGGTTAATCAAGTCTTCGTCCAGTGAACCTTTAAAGATTAAAGAAGAACAGTTAACGGCGTTACAAGATACCTTGTCCATCATAGAAAAACTAGTGCTTATTCTTCCGGAACACAACAATATGATACCAGTTGGGTTAGATAACTTTATGACATTGCTTTCTAAAATGAAAAGCAAATATAAGCTATGCAAATTAATAGCCATTATGATGAATCCCTCGCCTCATGAAGATAATGATGGACAAGGCCATTTGTTGCTCCGCTACCCACTCCATAAATTGGATATGCTTTTTGGTGCAACCTTTAGTGCCAATCGCATACAAATTAAAAATAGCCCAACTGGAAATATGTGTCCACTTTTTGCAGAATCTTATAACGATCTTTGCCACCTGGTTCAACAGATTCTGGCGTAAGGGCAACGGATCCATTTTGATGTGGAAAGGATAGGCACAAAAAAGGTTGCCCTTATTTGTTTTTTAGACAAAACTTACACCGGATACTAGGTTCATAGTTTTCGTCTAGATCTTCTGTTGTTAAAGGCATACGACAGCCATAGCAAAGTAGGCTATTGCCTTTTTTTAATCCATGGCCTAGCGATATGCGCTCGTCAAAGACAAAACATTCCCCTTGCCATCTGGATAGCGCTTGGCGCGTATGGGCCAAATATTGTAGGATGCCTCCACTGAGTTGGTACACCTTTTTGAAACCAGCCGCAAGCATATAAGCAGATGCTTTTTCACACCTGATGCCTCCTGTACAAAACATAGCAATAGGTTGGTCTTTATAGAGTGTTAAATGGTTGTCAACAAAGGCGGGGAATTGGCTAAAGTAGGTTGTTTTAGGATTTAATGCACCTTCAAAGCTTCCCAGTCGATACTCATAGTCATTGCGAACATCCACTACAACAGCTGCCTCATCTAACGTGTTATTCCAGTCTGCAGCTAAGACATGCTGGCCACGTAGTGGCATAGATCCGACCTCCGGTTTGTGCATGGTTATAATTTCTTTTTTGATCCTAACCTTTAGGCGGCGAAATGGCTTATTGCCCGCTTTAGAATATTGATACCATAAGTCACGGAATGCAGGAATCGCTGCTATCTGGCCCATGGCATGATCTAGTAGATCAGGCAAACCAGCAATCGTCCCATTAATCCCTTCTGAAGCAATAAGAAGTGTGCCCGTTAGCGCGCTGCATATAGATTGTAGTTGCGTTTGTAGCCCTACTAGATCATCTAGGGGCACAAATTTATATAAGGTTGCTACTTTAAACATATGGTGTTGGTCTATTATACTTTAGCTGCTTCAAATTTAGCTAAATTCTTGCATTATGCTTTACATCTCGTTAGACTTTTGTTGAAACGCTGCTTATGGTGTAGCAGTAGTGTTTCAACAGAAGTCTATTGCTTATACATAGGAGCCAATATAAAACGCTTACCTGGTAGTGCACGTAATAAACCTTGTAGTTCTAGTGACAGTAATGCCGCTTGTAATGCCCCAGGAGACAAAGCTGTAGCATAGGTGAGTGCATCAATGGTGATGGGTTCCATAGCCTGCTGCAGCTGTTCTAAGACCATTTGCTCTGATGCTGTAAGCGGATGATTCAGGAAGGTATCTGTTTGCGGTTGATGGTGCACCTCCCAGTTCATAATATAGGCTAAATCATCTATATGGGTCAGCAGGTGTGCTTGGTTCCGTTTAATCAACCGATGGCATCCTGCAGAAGTAGCCGAGTAGATGCTGCCCGGTAGTGCAAAAACCTCTCGGTGGTAACTATTAGCATAGTAAGCAGTGATCAATGCCCCACTTTTTTCTTTGGCCTCAATAACTATGGTTACATCTGCTAATCCCGCTAAAATTCTATTGCGTGCCACAAAAGTATGGGCGCCTAGGCCACTTCCTATCGGGTATTCTGTTAGTAGGCCTCCTTTTGGCCCACACAGCTCCATAGCTATTTCTTTATGTGCAGTAAGGTAGATTTCATTGACACTGGTTGGCAATACGGCTACTGTGGTTAGTCCCATCTCCAATGCCTGCTTATGGACCCATATATCTACTCCATAGGCTAAACCGCTCACCACAAGCGGCTGATAGGGGAGGAGTTGTTCTAAAAATTTCGTAATTGCCCCTTGTCCATAGGAGGTTAATTGCCTGGTGCCCACAATCGTTACCACGCGTTGTTGATTCAACAGCGCTTGGCCCTTATAATAAAGAATAGAAGGACCATCAGGTAGTTCCAACAACCGCTTGGGATAGCTGTCTTCCTCTGTTGTCAGCAGTTGAATCGCTTCTGCCTCATGCAGCTGTAGCACCTTTTCTGCTTGGGCAAGGCTACTGCTTGAAGTGATAGCTTTCGCTATTTTATAGGGCAGTAAAGTATTACCTTTATGTGCAGCTGCAAATACCGCTTGGGCACTTCCGAAGTAAGCTAATAATTTTTTTAACCAGGTACAGCCTATACCAGGCACCAACGAAAGCGCCAATCGGTAGTGTTTTTCAGTAAGAGGAACCATTGTTTTCTAATAACCGTAAAAAGAGTAGACCCCTTTCGAAACCTAAGACCTTCTTCAAAACCTATTTGTGATCAGCAGTTTTTAGGAGAAGTGCAGTCGAGCACCGCAGAATACTACATGTATTTGAGGAGCATAGACAAGCTTCGACACCAAAATTGCCATTAGAAATAGGTTTTGTAGAAGGTCTCTACTTGTTAGCAAGAGGTCTAGTAGCTAATTTAACCTATTTTTAATCCAAAACTGCGCTAATCCTCCCATTTATCCTTCCATGCTGCTCTGGTGCAGTAGCTATCTTTTGTGTTTGTACCAAATACATCAAGGTACTTGTATCTGTAGTAATAAGAATTACTTAATATTAAAAATTCATTGCTATTTACTTATTGCTTATTATTTAATAATGGTGTACCTTAAAAAAATATATGCCACTACTTTTCGTTTAATAATAGTAGTCATTTGTATAGGGGTAGAGCTGTTTACTAATGTTTGTAGTAGGTATAACCTTGTATATAACATGGATCCGAATGATAAAAGTATGAATGCACCTAAAGTAGGCCAAGGTAAAAAACCTGGGAATAAGCCCTGGCTTTTTCAAGATAATTCCCATCTTTTTAAAGTTGAGGAAGATGGTATGACCTTATTTTATAGCATAATGCGGAAGGCGGCACAGAATAATGATGATGTCGAGCTGGTTAAAGCCTATACGCTCTACTCAATCTGTTGTAGTGCTGGTACGACAAGGGGTAAATCCCCGACTGCAAGATGCCTGGTTATAAATGTGAAGACGATCAATACTTTCTTAACGCTATGAGGGCCATTATCCAAGCCAGTGAAATGAATAACTTGAATCGATTTAGTCAAGAGGAGCAACGCGTACTCGTATCTAAACTAGACTATTTTGGGCATTCTTTTCTTTTCTATGCAACTTATAATAATGATTATGAAACTGCAGCATACCTCGTGCAACTAGGTGCATGTCCTTGTTATTGTGGTGAAAAAGGTATGTTGCCTATCGAGGTGGCCCGTAAGCATCATAATAAAAATATAGAAGAGTTGTTTTCAGGCCTTGAACAAGATATTGCTCATAAAGAACGATGTGATCTTTATAATCATGTGGTTTTGCATAAGAAATATAGTATGGAAACTGAATCTAATACAGAGGACCTGAATCCTATACTTAATCGTAAACTGCCTCCAGAGGTGCAGAAAGTGGCAGATTGCATAATAGATTCTGAGAAGTATCCTACTCAATATGTTGTTAGATCTTCTTTTAAGTTACCTATGCCTAAAAGACAGAAGGCACGTTTTGCTTAGCCACCTGAGATATATAGAGGAAAATGTCCTTCATCATTATCTGTGCTTTCTACTATTAGTAGTAGTTCTTCGCCTAAGAGTTATGCGCCAAGTTCGGGAAGCAACCCCGAAAAAGTTCCTCGAGTCGGAAAATTTCAGTAATATACCAATCGTAAAATAAAAGCCTAAGTGAATAGGTTATATATATTATTCTAGTTATTAGTTATGTCGTTTGATATCCCCTTATTTATCGTAATAAGCTTCTTGTTATCTACTGCAGTGATCGTCTTTTACTCTATTAAAAGGTTTACTACCTTTCGGGTATATGCTGTAGGTAATCGCCAATTTTCTACAGTTAGTCTAATAGCTACTACATTGGCTACTTATTATGGTGGAGCTATGTTGATAGGTTATCTATCAATGTTTTCTTTTGGTCCATTTTGGCTAAGCAGGGCCTTGTTTGCTATTCTTATCCCTTTTCTAATGCTTAGCTGGTTGAGCAAAAGGATGTCTAAGTTTATCTATCAATATCTCCATGCCAGAGACAATGGGCCGTGTATATGGAAAATATCCAAGAATTATTGCAGCTCTATTGAGTACTTGTACCTCTATTATGATTGTTGCTAGTCAAGTTTATGTCATCTCACAAGTCATAAGTGGATGTATAGGCTCAGTTAGCCCCTTATGCATTACTATACTAGACGCTAATGCTTGTTGCCTATACTATATTTGGTGGCATTCGTGCTGTTGTTTTAACAGATATATGGCAATTTGTTACTTTTATTGGTCTAATTTGTTTTTTTATATGGTTTTTTGTACAAAAAAGGGTTTTTCAATTAGTGAAACGCTTGGTTTTGTAACCACTCAAAAACAATTTGCATGGAGCGCGCTATTGTTTGGTAAAAAAAAGTTAGTATATGCATTGCGCTATCTATGCATTATGTTTTTCTTTATAGAACCTGCTTATATGCAGCATATGTATATGTCTTCTGACCCTTCTCAAGCAAAGAAAGTGTTTTTGTATGCTGGCATTATTGGTTTTTTTATTACGCTATGCTGTCTATTGGCTGGTGGAGTTGTTGCTGAATGGATACCATCAGATGTATCACGAAAATATATTTTCAATTATATAATGGGTCATGTTTCGCCATTACTTAAGGGGGCGCTTTGTATATGTTTATTAGCCCTTACTATGTCCACAGCGGACTCTAGACTGCATATCTGTGCGGTTATGATTTATGATATATTGCCAATCTTATTTCGTGCGCGTTTTAGAGAAAATGTTTCTTGTACTGATCATTATAGGATTGCTTATGTATCTATATTAGTTATTGCTATGTTGGCTATTGTCCTATCTTTAAATAGTCCTTATCTTTCTATGATAGGTCGTATGACTAACTGGCTCCATGACTTTTATATTCCTATAGTGGTTGCTCCATTTATTTTAGCTGTTTTAGGCTTTCGTAGCAGCTCACCTGCTGCTTTAATAGGTATGGCTACAGGTGCATTAGCTGTTGTTGTTTGGCCCAAATGGATTTATCCTCTATTGCGAACGACTAGTAATGGATTTCCTTGCGTATTGGTTAATGGTTTGACTATGCTAGCGGTACACTATGTATGGCCACGGTCAAGGGAGGTTCCTATACAGCAGTATGGTACTGTTACGCAAAACAATAAAAAAACGCCCCTGTGTAAAGCAGCTCGATTAAAAAGCGCACTTTTATTAAAATAAAGCCTTGCAATAAGCTGCTCCAATTGTTTCACTAGTTCCATTCAACAGTATGGGTTAGTCTATCCTAAAACAAGAAAAAATGCGTCTGTCTCAATAGATGTCTGGCTAAAGGCTAATCTTATGCCGCCAGATGACATTGTTTCGTTTTGTTTTTTTCTGGGGTTTCCTTTAATTTTTCTATAATAGTAGCCCATTCATTCAATTCGAATTGGTATTTGTTATCCTTCGCTTTGTTATAATGGAATGCTGCATAGGATTGTGGACTATCACCATATTCATTTTTTATACACGGGTCTGCCTTATGTTTTATTAAAAGGTCAATTATAGGCTTACTATTCCATTCTAATGCGATCATTAAGCTTGTGTTCCCAGCATCATCTTGTGTATTCGTATTCGCTCCTTTATTTAGTAAAAATCGAATGGCGGGCTCATTGTTACGCCATACTGCATACATCAATAGTGTCCATCCTCTTGTATCCTTTTTATTTATTAGGGCTTGGTTTGGATCCTTTGCTTCTATATTGAGGCCTTGATTCAGCCAACATGCTATGATTGCTGGTGAAAAATCATGTGACCTTATCTCTTTTATAATCTGATCATGTAAGACCATCGAATTCATTGATGTTACGCCATCATAGGGTTCTCCATTAATAGCGAATTTTGCCTTGGCCAATTGTATCGCATGAATAATGGAGTCTGCTTGTGTAGCATTTACATAGGGCATAGCGGTTGTATTCCAACCGGTTGATGTCGATGATGGCGCGCTGATATTAAAACAACTCATTCTATTTCTATTACTACTATAATGTATTCCATTATCATCCGCCCCCCACCACTCCTTAAATCCATCCTCTACAACTCCAAAATAGTAAAAGTAATATATAACGGGAGCAAGCAAACTGCCCACTGTTACTGCTGTGCAGACCTTAGCGATTTTCGAGTTGTTATTTGAGTGCTGTGTAGTACAACAACGCAACAGCTTAGGCCAATAATCTAATTCTTTTTTTGTATGTACACAGGCAGATAAAGCATTGAAACTGAATAGCCCAATGAGTAGGCCTAGCCTATAGTTCGTATACCTTTTCATAACATTGATGTTTAATTGTAATTACAAGTATCACTTACAGTATCACTTGCAGCACCACTTACAATCCGCATTGTTTTTACAAAACCACCCAAAGGTTAGTCTTGATTAGTATATGATGTACAGTTCTGCTTTTTCATTGCTTCGGTGAATTCGTTGTGAATCCGTGTCTGTATATCCGGGTTGCTAATGTTTGCTGTAAGGTCTCGTGCTGTCTGACCATATACATCTTTTTTACAAACATCCGCCCCTTTAATTTTTATTAGATAATCAATTGTATCCTCAAGACCTTGCCCTGCTGCTAACATTGTGAGTGTGTACCCGTATTTATTGCTTATATTCACATCCGCCCCATTACTCATTATGAATCGAAAGGCGATTGGTTTTCTCAACCATATTGGATGCATCGATAGCGTCAACCCTGTTTTCGGTTCTTTTGCATCTATATCTAGGCCTTTGTTCAGCCAATGCTGTATCCTTTTTGTTGAGAAACCACTATCGATGATATCATTCAAAATATGCTCCTCTAAAATCATAGGATTCTTTATTGCTATGCCATCGGCAGGTTCTGCATCAGTAGTCAATTCAAATGGTTTCCCATTAATAGCCAATGTGCTTGGGTCCACTTCTGTTGCATTAAGAATAAACCCTGCTTCTGTAGGGGCTATACTGGATAATATAATGCTTCTATGTGGCGTGGCGCTTGTGGTCCGATTGGTTGGTATAAATGATCGCATGGTGGATATAGTACTACTACTAGCTGTTATATTATGCGCAGCTGCTGGATGTGTAAGATGGTTAATAACACCATAGATTGCCCCACCTAGAATGGACGTTGTATATAATGCCTCCGCTATATACCTGGCCCTATCGCTCCAGTTAGGCAAGCATTTCTTTTCATTTGTACCCAATTCTTGCCTTGTATGCACACAAGCAGACAAAATATGTAAACTTAAGAGCCCAATGAGTAGGCCTAACCTATAGTGCGTATACCTTTTCATAGTATTGATATTTAATTGTAAATTACACCACTACCAAGCAGCATTGATTCAATAGACCTTCTGCAAAACCTATTTCTAATGGCAATTTTGGTGTCGAAGCTTGTCTATGTTCCTCAAATACATTTAGTATTCTGCGGTGCTCGACTGCGCTTCTCTTAAAAACTGCTGACCACAAATAGGTTTTGAAGAAGGTCTAATGCATACTATTGCATTTGTTTGGCCCTGACATTGGCCTTAAATAAGGTAAACCCCCTTTAGTTAAGTCGTAATGGATGCCAAGATGCCTTGTAATTATCCTCCTGGTTTATAATACAAAAAAATAAATATAATTACAAATAAAGGT
This sequence comes from Cardinium endosymbiont of Dermatophagoides farinae, assembly GCF_007559345.1. NCBI lineage: Bacteria > Pseudomonadati > Bacteroidota > Cytophagia > Cytophagales > Amoebophilaceae > Candidatus Cardinium > Cardinium endosymbiont of Dermatophagoides farinae. The sequence continues at coordinate 1,069,510 of NZ_VMBH01000001.1, read as the reverse complement.
CATTAGAAAATATAGTATTTATAAGGTCAATCCCCGCACCCTCTAACGCCTTCTAGCATGGTGCCTTTTTGCAGCAGCTGTTCTGTTTCATCTTCGATTGGTACACTGGTATGCAAATCATCTAAGCTAGGAGCGCCTGTGTTGATCCAAGTAGTCAACCAAAAATTGCCTACTTCTATAATGGACTGTTGCAAACGTGCTTCCACCTGCCCTTGTAGGGCTTGGTGGTAAGCAGTAGCAAATGCAATAGCATATTGTTTTTTTAATTGATTGCCTTCTTGCTCAAAACTATATTTTAGTGGATATTGCGCGGAAAGCTCTTTTTCTAAAGCCAACACTTTGCCAACCAAGCTGTGAGATTGGTGCACAATGTCCCAAATGTGGCTGGATAGGTCTTCGATATAAACGGCCTGGCCTACAAAAAGATTATAGGTGTCGAAAAATAAAAGAGGCAACCTTGTCTCCCGTAAAGCATGAATCCCTTCCTGACCCGTCATTTGTCCATTGTAGTTTTGTGTAGTATGCAAAGGAACATGTGCATCACCAATATAATGACCTAAATCTGCTGAGCATTTTAGAATTTTAGCTATATCTTTATGTTTAAAAGCTTCTGTTAGTTGTTTGTGGGTATGTAGTATGGCCTAAGGGAGCTTGCCATGTGTATCTACCATTTGCGCACCTTTGCTACAGCTTGGTGAAACAAAAGCTTTTGCGGTGGGCTAGAGCAGTAGATCTCTAGGTCTATAAAATGTTTGGATGCTTCGTCTTTGACCACATATCTACGTTTATCTGGATTTACAGATTGCTCGGTCAAGAAGGTTAGATGTGCTTTATAAAAAGCAAACATACCTGGTGGTAGGGTAGTAATAGCATGCCGATTAATCTGTTTGTGTGCAAAGAAACCCCAAGACCAAGTTTCTAAGGGAAGATGACAAAAAACCAATATATAAACTGTTGTAGTATGCCTGAAAAGCTGTTTTTTTATTTTGTAAACAAAAAATGTTAATATGTTGTTTCGATTACAGGCGTTATCTTGTATTTGCATAAGGTTGTATTCATTTTTAAATCCATATACTTTGAGCCCAACGCAATTGTACCATTATATAGTAGGCTTTGTTTTGTCCATTACCTGGTTGCTTCCTGGTGTAGCAAAAGCTGCTCAGCAAGCTAATGTTAATATAACTACATCGCTGGCTACTTCAAAAGTTAATAAGGCTTGGCATTCTTATCCACGCGCTATACAATTACGATCTGGAGCTATAATAGGTAAAAGTAATAAAGAACCCATAGTAGTCATGCCCACTACTATTGATGCAGATATTTTATATATTCATCCCTTTTTTGCGCGTCAGCTGGACACTTACCCAAGAGTTGGACTCTCCATTTTGGTGCCCTATCCGCTTCAAAAAGAGCAGAAGCTTAGGTTCCCGAATATATGGGGCATCTTGGCTTATATAGAGCTCTATCAGTCTGATCCTTCCCTATCTACATGGGGCAATAGAATCAGTGTGGGTGCAGTCAAGGGTGGTACATTGGTACGTGCACAGCATGCACCAAACTATAGTTTTGTAGCTACAGAAGAGGTTACCTATCATTGGTTATGTGCGCCCTCTTGGCAGCTTAACTTTGGCATGGGACTATTGATCAATGGCTGGACTAAAAACAAGAAGGATAAGGTAGTAGTACAAGATAAGGTAGTAGTAAATACAGCCGGTCCACCCAATACACAGCCGTTAAATAATAAAGAAAATCATGTTTTTAGCTTAAAATTTGCTCCTTTAGCCACGATAGGTATACGATATATAGCGCATACAGCATCTTTTTTAACACTACGTCATAACCCGATCCATTATAGACAGCGAAAAAGCAGTAGAGTAGACTGTAGTATAGCTGGTAGCCGTAGGTGGCTGGCATCTACCCAAGCATACCATTTTATTTTTAGGGGATCTGTATTATTAAATTTTCCCATTAATGCCCATAATGCTTTACTATGCTCCCTAGAGTTAGGGCATAACTGGTATAAAAAAGCTTTGTTAACCAATATGCTGTCAGTAGGTGGTATGGAAGTTACAACACTAGGGGGCTATGAGGTACGCTATGGGCGTTTCTTGTTGCAGCTACAACTAGGATTCGAACTGATCGATGCAAAAAAACCTGCCATAGAAACTGAAGATACATTATCAGATCTACTCGAAAGGCGGGGTAGTTGTGCGGTGCATGCACAATATATGCTAACAGAATCTTTTTTTGTGGGTATCAGCGCTCGTTCTGGAGAAATCCCCGCGCTTCGATTGGGGCTATCATTTTAAATCAAGTGATTGAATGGTATATAAAAAAGTAGTATCTTGCATGCAATTAAATTATATTTAATAGTTAATTCAATTACATTTCATATGGCAAATCATAAATCAGCTGAAAAACGAATCAGGTCAAGCCGTGCTAAGTATCTTCGCAATCGTTATCAGTTAAAAACATGTAGAACCTTTGTGAAAAAGGTTGGTAAGCTTACGGATAAAAATGCTGCAGAGCAGTTGTTACCTAAGGTTTTTTCTATGTTAGATAAGCTTGCAGCAAAAAACATAGTGCACAAAAATAAGAGCGCTGGTAGTAAAGCTAAGCTTGCTAAGTATGTAAATAGGTTAACTGTAGCTGCAGCCTAAATGGCTTAAATGATATGGCACGGGAGATATATGCAACAGTTCCGCTAAGAATACAAGACTGGGCGCCAGAAGACCGACCAAGGGAAAAACTACTACGCCAAGGGGCTTCTAGTTTAACGGATGCAGAACTTTTAGCTGTGTTGATAGGTTCTGGTACCCGCAACACAAGCGTTGTGGTATTGGCACAACATATTTTAAAAACCAGTGGCAATAGCCTGCAAGAGCTGGCCAAACGTTCTGTACAGGAATTACGGCGCTTTAGGGGTATAGGGGAAGCAAAAGCGGTTGCTATTGTCTGTGCTATGGAACTTACCCGTAGGCGGGCTTATGAGCCTGTTATTAAAAAAGAACTGGTTAACAGCTCTCTTAAAGCTTATAGACTGCTACAGCCAGATTTAACCGGTAAGTCTGTAGAAGAGTTTTGGGTTTTGTTGCTCAATAGGGCGAATTATCTAATCAAGAAGATAAAAATCAGTAGTGGCGGTACGAGTAGAACCATTGTAGATGCTAAATTTTTATTTAGACTGGTGTTAGACCATCAGGCTGTTGCCATTATATTAGCCCATAATCATCCTTCTGGTAATACTACTCCAAGTACTGCTGATATTGAATTGACCAACACGCTTAGCAAGGCTGGGGAGTTGCTTGATGTAGCGGTTCTAGATCATATTATATTTACAGATAGAACCTACTTCAGTTTTTCTGATGAAGGGATGGTTTGACATGCTATATTTATACAATGCAAGTGCAAGCATGCATTTTTCTTTATGGATAACTTGTTGGCGGCTCTTTAACGTTAGACCTTCTGCAAAACCTATTTGTGATCAGCAGTTTTTAGGAGAAGCGCAGTCGAGCACCGCAGCATACTAAATGTATTTGAGGAGCATAGACCACAAAATTGCCATTTAGCAATAGGTTTTGCAGAAGATCTGTTGTAGCAGGTTGGTACCCCTATGCTTGCTCCTATTCCATTCATTTTAAGAATGAAAAGCAAGATAAGGCTTCTATTTTTTAGATTAGCGTTATGTTCAATACGCGTAACCTAAATACTCATTAAACGAATAAGATTTCATGCAACCATTACGTAATATTGCCATTATAGCACACGTAGACCACGGAAAAACAACTTTACTAGATAACCTATTAAAACAAAGTGGCACATTTAGGGCCCATCAAGAAGTAGCCGAGCGGGTTATGGATTCAAATGATTTAGAGCGGGAGCGTGGCATTACAATTCTGGCCAAGTGTACCTCTTTAGTTTGGAAAGATACCCGGATCAATATTGTAGATACACCTGGTCACGCCGATTTTGGTGGAGAGGTAGAGCGTATTTTAAGCATGGTAGATGGTGTGGTCTTATTAGTGGATGCAGCAGAAGGGACGATGCCTCAAACGAAGTTTGTTTTAAGTAAAGCATTAAAGCTGGGGTTGCGTCCTATTGTAGTAGTCAATAAGATTGACCGTTCGGATGCACGTGTAGCAGAGGTTGAAGATGAAATCTTAGAGCTTTTTATGGCACTTGAGGCTACAGAAGCACAGTTTAACTTTCCTATTGCCTATGCTTCTGGAAGGTCAGGTTGGGCCAGTAGAACATTAGATGCGGAGCGAAAAGACCTATCTCCTTTATTTGATTTAATTCTAGATCATGTACCTGCTCCAACTGTCGATTTAAATAGTGACTTTTCCATGCTTATAACGGCAAGGGAGTATGATCCTTATCTAGGTCGTATGTTAACAGGACGTATCTTTACAGGGAGCTTAAAAGTACAACAACCGATCAAGGCGCTGAATAAAGATGGTGCGGTAGTAGAGCATGGTAAGGTTACAAAAATTATGGCTTTCCGTGGTATGGACCATGTGCCGATTGAGACCGCACATGCTGGTGATATTGTTGCTATTGCAGGCATGCAACGTGCCAACGTAGCCGATACCATTTGCGCACCTACTGTGATGAATGCCCTCCCTGCGCTTCCTATAGACCCACCTACATTGGCTATTAACTTTTCAGTTAATGATTCTCCACTAGTTGGAACGGAAGGGAGCAAGGTTACCTTTAATGCCATACGGGATAGGCTAATGCGTGAACTGGAATCAAACGTATCTATTCAAGTAACAGAAAGCCCGGTTAAAGATTCTTTTGAAGTAGCTGGACGTGGTGAATTACAATTGGGTGTTTTAATAGAAACGATGAGAAGGGAGGGGTTTGAACTTTCCATTAGCAGGCCACGGGTGTTGATTAAGCTAGGGCCTAATGGTGAAAAGCTAGAGCCACTAGAAGAAATTCAAATAGAATTAGACGATGCATTTTCAGGATCTGTTATTGAATCTATGAGTTTGCGAAAAGCAGAAATGAGAGATCTACGTCCAATGGGAGGGGGCAAAACACGTATCATTTTTGTTGGGCCATCACGTGGTTTAATTGGCTATTATGGCACCTTTCTTACTGAAACGAGGGGTACTGGTATTATGAATAGGACCTTTCATAGTTATGGTAGCTATCGTGGCGTTATTGCTGGACGGCGCAATGGGGTACTTATTTCTATGGGGATGGGTGATGCAGTTGCCTATGCACTTTTTAATTTAGCTGACCGAGGTAAGCTATTTATCGGTGCAGGTGAAAAGGTGTATGGTGGGATGATTGTAGGCGAACACAATAGGGATAATGATTTAGAGGTGAACCTATTAAAAGGGAAGCAGCTTACCAATATGCGTGCATCAAGTTCAGATGAATCCATTCGGTTAAGTCCACCTGTGGTGATGACATTAGAAGAAGCCATTACCTATATCAAGGATGATGAACGTGTAGAAGTCACACCAAAATCGATCCGTTTGCGCAAAGTAATATTAGATCCCAATGAGCGAAAAAGAGCTGCTAAATCCAGTCATTAATGTGTCCATTAGCCTATATGGCACTATCAAAACAATAAACAACGCGTCTTTGGAAAAGTTCCGATCAGAAAGTGCAGCTTGTAGATGAATTGCTTAAGCTGATGGCCAGCTGCACCATTGCTTGAATGCATCGAGGTGATGTATAGATGTAAAAGATTGTAAAACTTTTGGAACAATGGGTTCTAATAGTGGAAATAATAAACTATTATGTGTATACATGCTGGGAAAGGAAGTAATGCTTAAGCAGCTACAGCAGTAAATCAACAAACTGATAAAGAATGATACTTTACACAACCCAAATACCCCTCCTAATAGGTTATCAAATATACCCAGAAGGCTAATGGCAAGCATTCCTTTAATCAATTTTGTAAGCAAGTAAATCACGCCGCCTCCTATCAAGAGCATTAAAACCGCTAAGCAAACAGGAAGGCAAGGCGCTAAAGTAGGTAATTTATCTTTTATAATGGGGAGCAATGTGTAAAATAAGGCTACACCTTTTATAAAACCAAATACCAGTAGGGAGGAAGAAATCAGCTCTACAATAAACCCTTTTTTAAGCCCATTATACCCTCCCCAAATAAGTGGTATAATGAGTAAAATATCAAGACCATTCATAGTTAATTTATTAAAATCAATTAAAAAATGGCATCTAAGCTTATATAAACAAATGAGCAATCTGAGCAGCCATGCTTACCCAATAGCGTACTCCATTTGGGTCACTACACGAACCTTTTTTTTAGTAGGCAGATGGGTTTTTTCTATAGAAAAAGTACCTTGAGAGGCTTTACGTAATTTGCCTAGACGAACATTTGCATCAGTAGCAAACTGCTTTGCAGCTTTTTTTGCATTTATGGTAGCCTCTTGAATCATAGATGGCTTAATTGCATTTAAGTCCGTAAAGATAAACTTAGCTGGCCCATCGTATCTATGGTAAGATAAACAAACACCTAGTTTCATTAGTTCCTGAGACTTTTGTACCGTTTCGTATACTAAAAATACATTTGGTGAATGTACAGTCACTTCCATCTCTATTGGGTATTTAATACTTTTTGAGTCATATTTACTATGATTACGTAATTCAGGGGCTCCATATATAATTTCTTTATCTACAAATCCCTGTTGTTTTAGAAAGCCAACTAATATTTCTGTTTGCTTTTTAATTTGCCTATTTACTTGCTCTAGATCGTTATCCACTGACTCGAACTTCATATTCCATATACCGACATTGGCATCCACCTCTCTTTCTGCAAGCCCCTTTACGCTGATATATTCTAAAGCGCTTGAGCGGGTATAACAAAAGGCTAAGCTAAAAATAATACTACTGGCTACTAAGCCTATACTAAAGACCATAGCAGCTTTTATTCTGTTCTCATGCATGTAAATATACTATTGATATGATTTGGCCACTTGCTAAAAGGTATTGTTTCAATCAAATGGCCATGGCTGCGCAGTAAGCGCAAAGGAACAGCTTTTATGCAGCCTTTTGGTTACACTACCCAAAAATAAGAAAAAAAGCCCCTTATAAAAAGCTGTGGCCAGAAAGCACACCACTAAAAAAGAAAAACAGCTTTGTAAAGTCCACAGCGTGACTTCTGTTTTTTCGGTATGCTTTCAGCAACTTTTTGCACAGGGCTTTATTTTTTGACTACTTTTTTTGATCAAGTAAAAAGTAGCGCCATACATTGCTTATTTTAAGCTAAACTTTATGCCTCCGGAGAATTTATGTTGATGTCCCTTATTGTGTTCATTCTTTTCATCTTTTCTCCACTCTTTTGCTAGCGTATAACCACCAGAAAGCGTGACATATTTATTAACTTCATAGGAAATTTTCGGGACGGCATTATACTGGTGCAAAAAGGCTTGGCCCGGCTTTTTTTCATTTTCTAGGGCTCTAAGATAAGATCCACTTACAGAAAGTTTCCATTTAGGTGTTACACAATACGCTAAACAAAGTGAAGCGCCATATGCACGTATAGTAGATAAGCTATCTTCTTCCTTGTCACAGTAGTAGGCCGCACACATTTCTTTACGATCTGTATCACTTTGAATCGCTTCAAGTCCTGATATGTAATCACCTAAACCATCCACATATATACCCTGCCCTGTAGCTGTAAATTTTTTAGGAACTATTTGATACTGAATACCTAAATTCACACCGTAAGTAAAGCAGTACTTAGTATCCGAACTTTTCTCATTAGCGTTATGGGTATAGTCTGTATAACGGAACAAAGCGCTTAAGCCAATATTACAGTCATCCGTAACAACCCCTAGATTAATGCCCGCAGCTGGGATGCGATTTTTAAATTTGAAAGGGCGGTTGTCATCCTTTGAATCATCAACTTTATTAGTTCGGTCTTTTTTATCATTTTTTTCTGCTACATTCTCTTTATCAAAGTGCCCTACTTGGAGCTCAACAGGCCTTTCAATGGCAGCTGCTATTCGGAACCAGTCAAAGGTATAGGCATATTTTGCTTGCAATACAGTTGCACCTGCAGATACAAGCGAAGCGCTAGCTGATTTTTCGTAACCAAAAACAGTAGAGGCGTAGCCCATCGTTACCATCTTGTCAATGGATAGTGCAGCCTTTTTAACAGTAAATTTGTCTCCATTCCAACCAGTATCTATATTAATGGTTGCGTTTTTGTTACACCAAGCATTTGGCACATCCGCACTAAATGCTAGCTTTGCGCTAATTTTGTTTTTAGTTGAATATACCTCATCTTGAAATGAAAAAGAAGGATCTATCCCAAGATCAGCCCCCATCTTTATTAAATTTTCAGATTTATCTTTTCCTGTTTTATCTTCCTTAGCATTATTCTGCTCGTTCTCTATCTCTTCTTCTTCTGGGTTATATCTATATTGATCAGCATGTAGATGTGTGATGCCATTGGCCAAAAATAAGCCAAATAACGCGATTTTAATTTTCATAGCAATATTTATGTTAAAAATTATACAATTTAAAATGATAGCGCTCCCTAAGTCTCTCTCCTTGCAAAAAGAGGCTAAAAAGCCAGCTGTTTGCTTGATCAGTAGCCTTACTGTTTAAAAAACAGCTGAAAATATCGGACCACTACCATTAGTATAATAAATATTATGTTGATAAACAATAGCCCCCTTGCAAAAGTCGATTGCTAAATGGCAATTTTGTGGTCTATGCTCCTTAAATAAGACCTTCTTCAAAACCTATTTGTGATCAGCAGTTTTTAGGAGAAGCGCAGTCGAGCACCGCAGCATACTAAATGTATTTGAGGAGCATAGACAAGTTCCAAAATTGCCATTTAGCAATAGGCTTTGCAGAAGGTCTATAGATTTTAGTATGCTGGCGACTGCGCTTCTCCTAAAAATTACGCACCATAAATAAGTTGTGAAAGCGGTTTAAATATTTGCAAACAATAGTTAATCTAAGTCTAGCAAATTTTGTAAGCCTTTTAGCTTGCTGATGTCATTGAATCTATGATTTTCATTCTGATCTTTTTTGTTTTTGAAATGCTTCAATGGATTGGCTCGGATAGAGAGTCCTACTTGGAGATAAATAGCTAGCTGTTTATATGCAATATTATAATCACAAGATTTTTTACTGGTAAACTGTTTAAAGCTTTGCAGCTCCACGGAAAGGCGGGTGATCCATGAAAGGTAACCTGTAAGCTGCTGCTCGTATCCTAAGCCGAAATTATAGGCTAATGCTTCATGCAAATAGGGGCCAAAGGTTACTACTCTAGCAAACATACTACCCAAATGACGTATATGGAATAGACGTATATCTCCAAAAAATCTATGTTTTTTACCATTAAACGCGTACCATCCGCATTTAGCAAACCATCTTCCCTGAACCGACCACTTTTTAGGCATAATGTATGCCTTATGTTTTATATGGTCATCATTATGGAGCAATCTGTTGGTGGCATTAAAGACTACTTCTTTACCAACACCCACAAGCAGGCGTTGCCAGAAAATATATTGGATCCCTAATGTAATGGGGATGCCCCACTCTTTGCCTTGAAATGCGCTGTTTTGAGCATCATCACCTTTTACACAATTAGATTCGTTAAAATTACTTACCATATTAAGTGTATGGTGGAACCAATTGGGCTTGTATACCTCGTTTGTTTTAGTTACAAAAAAATAATCATGGTTTTGGTTTTTCCTTTGAAGCAAACGCATATGCTCCAAGCCGTTTGTATAATAAATAAGTCCAGCGCCTATGCTGAAATCAAATGAAAAGTTCTGCCATATGCTTCTTTCCTGTTCAGCATGAATGGGTTGTGTAAATGTGTGAACACCCAGCAATTCTTCCAATAACGCATCTGTAGCTACATCATTTGAGGGGGTGTTGTGGTTTGGTGGACCTGATGTTTTTGTAGCGATGGGGAGGAAATCGTTATTTATCTGGGTGTTGGCTTGTTGCATATAAGGCATAAGGCTAACGTTATGACCCGTTTGATGGACCAAATCATATGCCAAAAGGTTTATATAAGGATTGTCATTAAGGGAATCCGTTTTAGAGATTTTTTGCTTGCAAAGTTCTTTTATCTTTTGTAAGATTGTAGCAGGCTTTTTGCTTTTTATATTTTTTGCATGGGCATTGGTAGCTGAGTAAAGAAAAAAGCTAAAAATAGCTACTACAATAGCTATTTTATTACGCTTGGGTAGCCTAGTGCGCTTCATGATTTATAAATTTATAATTTTTATTATTCATTAAGTTGCTTTTCTTGGCTATTCAGCACCTACCCACAGATGTGGGCTATGCCTAAAAGCTAAACTGCATTTGACTACAACTCCTTAGAAGCCATATCGCGCTGCTGCTCCGTAAACAAGGAAAAGCATGCCCTTGGAAAACAGTTACGGCCAGCAAGCATAGGTTACATATAAAAACAAAACAGTTGAATCGAGCCCACAGGGTGGCTTCTGTTTTTCCATCTGCAAGCTGTGCTTTCAGCAACTTTTTCCATCAGGGCTTGATTTTTTGCTTACCTTCTGATCAAGCAAAAAGCAGAATAGATGTATTCTTTTTGTATGCGTCATAATGTCGAGCGGATAATTGCTTAAAGCGGCTCAATAGACCTTCTGCAAAACCTATTGCTAAATGGCAATTTTGTGGTCTATGCTCCTCAAATACATTTAGTATTCTGGCGACTGCGCTTCTCCTAAAAACTGCTGATCACAAACAGGTTTTACAGAAGGTCTAATGGCTTTAAATTTATCTTCTGCTTAGCAGTAATCTAAGGGTTCCTTTTTAATTATCCAAGCTTAACATGGCCAGTTGGTTGCATAAATACTTGGGTTCAAGTAAAAAGTGGGACTTGTCCATTCCTTAAACCTTCTGCAAAACCTATTGCTAAATGGCAATTTTGTGGTCTATGCTCCTCAAATACATTTAGTATTCTGCGGTGCTCGACTGCGCTTCTCCTAAAAATGCTGATCACAAATAGGTTTTGCAGAAGGTCTCTTCTACTGCGTTCTGCTTGAATAAGTAGGTAGGCTTGGCTTACAAATGAACCAAGCCTACTTGGCATAATATTAGACCTTCTGCAAAACCTATTTCTAATGGCAATTTTGGTGTCGAAGCTTGTCTATGCTCCTCAAATACATTTAGTATTCTGCGGTGCTCGACTGCGCTTCTCCTATAAACTGCTGATCACAAATAGGTTTTACAGAAGGTCTATTGTAAAAAAGCACTAATGGAGTTCTATTTCTTCTTGATTTTGATTGACAAGTTTGTAATCTGTTACTGCCATTGAAGAATCTTCAACCAATGTAACCCATCTGCCATATCTTAAAAACCACTTCAATCTTTTAGAGATCAAGTTTTTAGTAAAATAGGCATAGAGATAAGGGTGCAGCAAGAGCCTTATGCCTTTTTCGTTTTGATTCATCAAGACAAGACGCAAGTTTTCTTCAATTTTTTCTGCAACCAATATAGAAGCATCGATCTTTCCTGTTCCATTACAAGATGGGCAAAGTTCTCTTGTGACTACATTCATTTCTGGGCGTACCCGCTGTCGTGTGATTTGCATAATGCTAAACTTTGACAGGGGCAAAACAGAAGTTTTAGCGCGGTCTTCTTTCATCAGCTCCTTCATTTTTTGATAAAGCAGCTTACGATCTTCTATGTCCTTAATATCTATAAAATCCACTACTATAATGCCCCCCATGTCGCGCAAACGCAACTGGCGTGCAATTTCTTGTGCAGCAGCTAAATTGACATTTAAAGCCATTTTCCCTTGCCCTTCTTCGTCCAGCGCCCTGTTGCCGCTGTTCACATCAATGACGTGCATCGCTTCCGTATGCTCAATCACTAAATACCCCCCCCCTTCTATGCCAACCGTTTGACCAAACAAGGTTTTCAGTTGCCTTTCTATACCCAATTGCTCAAAGAGTTTGATCTTACCTTGATGGAATTTAAGAATTTTTTCTTTATCAGGTGCAATAGTATGGATGTACTGCTTTATTTCGGTATAAAGAAGCTGGTCATCTACGACAATGCTGTCAAAAGACTCATTGAGCATGTCTCGTAAAATAGTATAGGCTCTATTTACTTCCCCGATAACTTTTTCGCCAGGCAGTGCAGTAACCAGTTGCTCCATCCCCTTTTGCCACTTATCGATAAGATCTCTTAGATCTCTGTCCAATGTGGCCACATCGATTCCTTTGGCCACCGTACGCACAATTACACCAAAATCTTTAGGCTTAATGGAAGCGATTAAACGGTGCAGCCGATCACGCTCTTCTGCATTTGTAATTTTTTTGGAAATACTAATCGTATCTACAAAGGGTATAAGAATCATATAACGACCAGGTAAAGTCAATTCAGAAGCTATACGTGGACCTTTACTTGAAATAGGTTCCTTTACGATTTGGACCAATACCTCTTGCCCTTTTGTTAGTAGATCTCCAATTTTACCCAGCTTGTCTATGGGCGGCTCAACTACAAATTCAACTAGATTTTTTATATTCCCTTGTTTATGCCTGACATATCGAATAGCCTTTTTCAGAGAATTGAATTGTGGACCAAGATCCAAATAATGCAAAAAAGCATCTTTCTTGTACCCTACATCCACAAAACTTGCATTTAAACTGGGCACTACTTTTTTAATAACCCCTAAGTAAATGTCGCCTACTTTAAACTTATTGTCTTCTTTTTCTACCTGATATTCAAAAAGATTTCCATCTTTTAACAGTGCTATTCTACAATTATTATCCGTACTATTAATTATTAATTCGTTACCCACGTGCTCATTTTGTTTACGTTTTTTACAGAAACCCAGAAAGCAATTAGTAGCCTATTTTAATAAATAGTTAAGCAAAGTAGATAATAATGCTTCTTGGCACCTAAGTGCTATCTATTTTTCTTTTTATGTCTATTTAACCTAAGACGTTTTTTACGCTTATGTGTAGCTATCTTTTGTCTTTTTCTTTTCCTACCGCAAGGCATTTTACTAAGATTTCGTAGGTTATATTTTAATATCACTCTGGAATGGCACCGCCTCCCTATTATAACATCTTCTTAGGTGAGCAGGTGCCATTCGCTTACGTTTAAAATGGTCTATCCATTAAGATGATAGACCCTATTGGAAGTCCAACACGGTTTAGGCATTGGGCATTAATTCCTCCAATTTACTGTTTTTTTCTTTAATTGTATGCATACCTGCTTATTATTCTAACTATAATGGCGCTGTACGCGCTGTATGCTACCCTAAGGAAAGTGTTAGGGTAGGTTCCCTTTGTAAGATGTATACCATTTGATTTGACCATAAATGCCTATACATGATAAAATAAGGTGATGGATACATAGCATGATCGCCCCTATTTGATAGCAAGCCAGCGAGAAGGCTATGTGGCGAAAAAGCGCAATGGTCCACCTTTCTAATTTTTTATGTGACATAAGCCACTTGTCCATAAAACCAAAAGAAAGGTAATAGGCATCGCCATATGATGCAGCATGCAGATACTTGCCTATTATAAGGTGGCAACCCATCCCACCTAACATGCTCATACCGGTAATGGATAAAAGCATCTTATGAGAGGTTCTGCTCACTTCTACAGGTTTTCGACGGATGCTTCCCTTCCATCTTAGATAGGCATATAGATTGAAGAATATAAAAATAATGCTATAGATTACTTTTCCATAGAGCTGTCTAACGGAATAGACATAAATGTTTGTAAAAGCAATAGGAAAAGCCAAAATTTTGCTCCAAATATTTTGGCGTGCCTCTAAAACATGGGCCAAAATGGATGCAATGACTACACTAAATTCCAATAAGCTTTGTTGGTCATGGATTAACCATTTTCCTGCGCCGATTATGGCGGTGAAAAGTTGGTCTTTCGTCATATGTAAAAAGTAATGTAAATGAGGTTACAATATATGGTTAGGCTTTCTGCAAAACCTATTTCTAATGGCAATTTTGGTGTCGAAGCTTGTCTATGCTCCTCAAATACATTTAGTATTCTGCGGTGCTCGACTGCGCTTCTCCTAAAAACTGCTGATCACAAATAGGTTTTGCAGAAGGTCTATTATCTTTTGTCATGTAGCTGGTGATGATTTGGTAATTCATTGGGTTGGAGTTGCGTGCCATTTGGTTTGAGTTGTGCATTGGACTGTGTATGGATTTTACCTATTAATTCATATACTTCTCGAAAAGGCCTCTCAGAGAGGGACTTGATAATTACATTCACTTCAGTGATATCTAACCTGAGTGTTATTGTATTTGGTTGCATATAATTATGATTATGGCTTAATTAATTTTTTATATCCTTAAAAAGGATAGCCAATGGCTAAATTGAAAAAGGGTTCTAGCTTTTTTATTTTCTTTCCAGAAGGTCTATGCAACGGAAAAGCTAAATCCCCACATAGTACAAAGGTATTGTAAAAATTTAATCTTAACCCAAATCCACCTCCTATAGCAAATGCTTTGTAAAATTTATCTAAATAGAATTGCATTGCTGATGGTTCATTTTTTGACAACCGCCAAGTATTTCCTATATCCAGGAAAAGGGCGCCCTCTAGGTAGCCAATTAGCTTTCGGCGTAGCTCTATATTGCCTAGCAAGAGCAGATCACCTTTTCGTTCTTCCTTTTTATCTCCTTCGTATACACCAGGGCCAATCATTTGTTTATCCCAAGCCCGAACGCTACCATATCCTCCTATTGCATATTGTTTGTCTGGATGGACCTTATCTGTTGCAGTATAGCCCCTAGCAGTACCTAATTTAGCCTGGTAAGCTAGTGTCGTATAGGGTGTAAGGTTAAAAGCATGGCGGTATCCGATATCAATTTTAATATACTTATACACTTCAAATGGTTTAGGTAAAATTTTCTTGAATAGTGCAAGATGTTCATATAATCCTCCATGTTCTATGCCAATGGAAACCATCCATTTATACCTTTCTAACGAATTTAAATATAGGGTAGGGGTGGCTGCTCTTATGGTAGCTATGCATCCTATGCTTGTCAAAAGAGAGGGTAACCTTAATTTTGTTTTAAGTTGGCTTATTTTTGTTGCATCTACCACTTGGGGGTAATCAAATGCCACTTTAAATGGTGAAAGTTGGTATGCAACATGTTTGCTGTACCAATCATAGTTCAACATGGCATCTATTTTTTTGCTATTGTAAATGGCATTTTTTGTAAAACTATACCCGATATCTATGGTGGTGCTTGGATTAAAATTTTCCAGCATCAGATTGGTTTTTCGTGGTAAACACAGTATAAAACGTGGTGTAGTGAATTTACCCCGTAATCCATATGTAATATTCTGGGAAAGATTAGCGGCTGTTTTCGTTATAAATTCTTCCCTAAGCGCAATGCTTGCTTCTATGTTTAATAATCCTAGTCCACCAACGCGCCTTATCGTAGGGTTTAGTTTGATGGTAGGGCGGAGTCTTTTAAGGTCTAGGTTAATACACTCCCCTCCGAATTCTGTTTGCAACCTTACACGTTCATAAGGCTTTGCATGAATATAAATGACGAGCTCACCTGCTTCTATTTTGGGTAAAATGGCAATAGATTCAAATGTAGCAATTCGGTAGAGCCGTTCATATGTTTCTAAAATCTTACTTTTGTTATAAAAATCACCAGGTCGAAGGGGTATTTTGCTGGCTAGATCATCTAGAGGATATCCATCTGATGGAACCAAAAAAAAGAGGCCTTGACATACTTTTGTTTGTAGGTTGCCAGCATTGGATTGGTGCTGCTTTTGGGTGGTTAAGTCCACTATGATCCGTCCTATTTTGGTTTTATCTACTGTAGATTCTGGTACGCCTACTATAGTAGTCACCCCTATTGTATGATCATTTTTTGATAGATCGGCTTTAAAGTAAACATACTGTTCGTCAAACTCAAAGTAGCCATTATCAGCTAATAAGTTGACAATACGTTCTTGCTCGTTGACAAAATCTTGATACCCATAAGGGGCGTCTATTTTAATAAAGCTTTCACCACTGTGGCTGGCTAATAGATCCCGTATTGGTTTATAGGCTACTTGCAGACTGGTTGAAGCAATTTTATATAGATTTTGCTGCTTTATGTAATAGGTTACGCGTACTATTTTTTTTTGGATGTCCGTCTTGCTGGTAACCTCAGCATCTAAATATCCTTTTGAATGGAGATAGTTTAAAAATATTTTTTCATTATGGCGTACATACATTGGATCATAGTATAGCGGTTTTTCACCCATACGCATAAGGCGGTTCCCATGTACCGCTGCAAATTCTTTTCGTTGGATCAGTTTGTCTCGTTTGGCCGCAAGCCTCGTTTTTTCTTTTTCACTGGTTGCCTTGCTGATGCGGTATGCATATAGTTGCTGAATTGCGGCGATCTCATTTTTTATTTTTTCAGGGTTGAAATGGTTTTTACCCCACTGATACAGCCATTTTTCGATGGGCATGCCTAAAAAAGTAACATTGGGTTGGTAGATAGAGTGTTTTTGCAATGCTTGCTTATGCTTGTTGCTTACACCTATGATTATCTCCTTAATAGGTAAAGTTCCTTTAGACCTCTTTCGAAATTCGATTTCTGATGGCAATTTTGGTGTCGAAGCTGGTCTATGCTCCTCACATACATCCGAGTATGCTGCGGTGTTAGACTGCGCTTCTCCTAAAAATTGCTGATCATAAATCGCTTTCGAAAGAGGTCTAGTAGTAGCAGTTGCATATGGACAGCTACCATAAATAGCTAGCAGTAGCTGTAGGATGCGTTGTATAATAGGTTTTTTCTGACCTAAGAAAGAAGTTTTCAACTTTATTGTATTCAAAATTTTTAAAGTGTAGTCTATATTGAAAGTGCTACTAAAGATACAAGATATAAAGGAATAGTCTTGCAAAGCGGTCTAGTGTGATGCCATATCAAATAAATGTAGTATGTTTAACCGACATTTAGGCCATTTATATTTTTTATAACATAAACTATGACGGATCATACAGAAAAATTAAAAGCGCTACAAGTTACCATTGACAAGCTAGAGAAAACATATGGCCGCGGTGCGGTTATGCGGTTAAGCGACAGTCATGTAGTAGATATTCCTGTTATCTCCACAGGATCTCTTGGTTTAGACCTTGCATTAGGCGTAGGTGGGATACCACGTGGAAGAATCATTGAGATTTATGGACCAGAATCTTCTGGCAAAACAACGCTTTCTTTGCATTGCATTGCAGAAGCGCAAAAAAAAGGCGGGCTAGCTGCTTTTATTGATGCCGAGCATGCTTTTGATAAAAGCTATGCAGAACGTTTGGGGATAGATACAGAAAACTTGCTGATTGCCCAACCAGATGATGGAGAGCAAGCGCTAGAAATAGCTGAGCATCTCATTCGTTCTGGCAGCATAGACATTTTAGTAATTGACTCTGTTGCAGCATTGGTCCCACGTAGTGAGTTAGAAGGCGACATGGGTGATAGCAAAATGGGTTTACAAGCCCGTTTGATGTCACAAGCCCTGCGCAAGCTGACCGGAACCATTAATAAGACAGGGTGTGCTTGCATTTTTATCAACCAGTTGAGAGAGAAAATTGGCGTTATGTTTGGTAACCCAGAAACCACTACTGGCGGCAATGCATTAAAGTTCTACGCCTCTGTTCGTTTGGATATTCGTAGTGTCACCTCTTTAAAAGAGAGTGATGGAACCGTATCAGGGAAACGCACACGCGTTAAGATTGTAAAAAATAAAGTAGCTCCCCTTTCAGGGTCGTTGAATTTGATATTGTCTATGGAGAGGGGATTTCTAAGGTTGGAGAGCTGATTGATATTGGCGTAGAATTAGGCATTGTAAAGAAAGCTGGCTCTTGGTTTTCCTATGAAGAGCATAAGCTTGCCCAAGGCAGGGAGGCCAGCAAGGAGCTGTTAAATGACCATCCAGAACTCTTTCATAAAATTGAAGCAGCTATTAAAGCAAAGATTGCTGATGCGCTGCATAAGAGCTAAATAACAAACCATCTATTGGACCTTCTGCAAAACCTATTTGTGATCAGCAGCTTTTAGGAGAAGCGCAGTCACCAGCATACTAAATGTATTTGAGGAGCATAGACCACAAAATTGCCATTTAGCAATAGGTTTTCCAGAAGGTCTCATATAAAAGCGGTATACATTACCCTTCCCCTAATGGTTATCTGCTGTTTATATTGATAAAAAAAACCTCTTTATCAATCAAAAATTACTTATCCTGAATTTTCCCTTTTATTAGGCATTGCTTTTTCTATTCGTTTTTATTTGGAATTGTGTTTATTTTTTTTCATTAATGAAAAAAGGGTAAGATTGGATGACTTTCTGCCATTACCCCTAGTTAGGGGTTGTTTTTCTTTTAAAGAATTTAAAGCAGAATGGGCGCAATGATAAGCTATCCATTGAGCCAATGCTGCTTGTTGGTGATGATAACATACAATTTAAATAGCAATGTTATGAAAAAGTATACAAATTATAAGATAAGCTATGCATTGGGCTATTAAGTTTAAATATCTTGTCTTCTTGTACGAATATGAGGCAGGAGTTAGGGGCAGGTGTAAAGGATAGCATTTATAATGCTTGTTGTTGTAAATCAGGGTTCAAGGGTAACTATACTAGAGCGTATAATCCCTCCAGCAAAGTTAAGGTTACTCGTCAGCATATGAGGTGGCCGGTAGCATGTCTTGTATATGGTGGAAGTGCTTTTTTGATTGGTGGAGCCCTATATGGAGGCTTATATGGAGGCTATGTAGTAATTTCTTATCTCTTAGGCCTAAATTCACTTGCTACTTCAGATCAATCTCTGGGAACCTGTTGGAATGGAACCCATGTACTTCCATGGAGAAATGATACGTTATTAGTAGATGGAAACATGAATAAGACAACAACAGAATTAGCTCTGAAGGCGATAGAAAAGGACCCGGCGAATTTGTTTAAGGGCAATACTACAGAAGGCCGCTGGAATACCACAACACCAGCACCAGAGGACCAGTTTGATGGTAACACTATGCAGTCAATCCTTAGTAGTACGATAGAATCGGTTCCAGAGGACTCAGTGACTACTACCGAGAAGCCCAATGGTAGAGTACCAGCAGGGAAGATTGTGGTTATAGGTGAGCAGACTATGGCAGTTTTAGAGAAAGTCCTACAGGATAAGACGGGCAATTCTTCGATAGACTTTATAGGATGTTTGTTAAATAACGATGTAAATATCGATGCAAGAGATATCATCCAGGGGTGCACTATGCACAATAAGGCAACAGCAGAGAACAATACAGTCGCCTCTCTATACTTACAGTCGCAAGGGCGGATATTAATACAGTATGCAAAAAATGATGCTATGAAAGCATTATTGAAAAATAATTTAAGCGGTGTTGCATGAACCTGGCATCTATTTAGCCAATGGCGTTAACTAACATGTTAACGCCGTTGTCCCCTCAGTTTCCTCGAGCCTATTATGAAATAATGCGCTTATCAAAGATCTGCTCTTAAAGATGATCTGAAAGATCAAATCAGATTGGTTAGGTTTGTATGGCGGATGTTGATTTTCCAGCTTTCTGGCTAGTCTTTTTATATAAGTTTTTACGTTACCGATAAGTTTTTGTAGGGTTAAGTGATTTTTTAGCCATTTTTATTTGTAATTATATTTATTTTTTAATACTCTTATTTTAATAAAAATTATGCAATGGGCTTAGCGGATCCCTCGGTTCTATATTATTTTATTATGCCCTTATCTTATTCAGCTTAGCAAGCAGTTGGGTTTCGCAAGGGGGGCTATTGCAGCAATATTGCCTATTAGTTAGTGATTTAATAAATTTAATAATATTAAAATTATACATTTATAAATATCAATGCTATGAAAAAGTATACATACGCTAGGATAGGCCTATGCGTTGGGCTATTAAGCTTCAATATTTTATCTTCTTGTGTCAGTACAAGTCGAGGAATGGATACACATGGATACACAAGGTGATAGTTCAGCACAAGAAGATGTACAAAAGTGTTTAAACCCGGTAGTAGGTCCAAGGCCAAATCTGACACCAATAGGATTGGCTATATGGAACAATAATGAACAAATATTTCGGAGTTTAGTCAAAGACAAACGGACTCATATTAATAACGCGGGGGAAAATTTAAATACTCTTGTATATGCACTTGCGTTTAAGGAGCCACGATTGGAAATGGCTAAAATTTTATTGACTGAAGGTGAAGATGAAGATAGGCTAGATGTTACGGCTAAAGATCCAGGGTCAGGTAATACTGCTTTGCATATGGCAGTTCAGAATGGTTATAAAGGTGTTGTAGGGCTACTCCTAGAGAAATATGGAGATAAGATTAAGGTAAATGAACAGAATCTAGATGGGAATACTGCCTTGCATTTAGCAGCAGGAGCGGGTCATAAAGATGTGGTTAGGCTGTTATTAGAATGCAAGAATATTAATCCGAGCCTAACAAATTCCGATGATAAAACTCCATTTAATTTAGCTAAGGATAAAGGCCATCAAGAGTGCGCTGATGCTTTACTCGTTGCTAGTGATCCTATGTTTTTACATGAGCAGATCATACAGGACATTAAGGATAGTAATTTTGCGGAGGCAAGGATAGAATATTGGCTTAATCAAGGTTTAAAGATAGATGCAACGAATGAAGATAAATATGTTTTATTGATGTATGCAATCAACGTTAGTAATATAGAAGCTGTTCAATTCTTAATAGGAGATAAGCAGGCGAATGTGAATGCACAAGATAGGCTTGGGAGGACAGCCCTGTTTTGGACAATAAACTTATTTGCAGCTGAAGGACTGATTGATAAGGATAAAAATAAGGATATATTTGAATTTTTACTAAAAAATGGAGCAAATCCATTATAGAAAATATAAATACGGTGAAGATGCAGAAGCCTATGCAAAAGCCACTCCTAAGTTTGAGAATCAGTCTGATATTATAAATAAATTACATGAGGTTGCAGAAAAATTTCGTGAATCGGGAAAATGTGCATAATACACTAGTCAAGATTGTCCTTTAGCCAAGTATCTGTTAAGGCAATGGTTTTAATTATAAGGCAAGCAAAAACGCGCCTTTGAAAAAAGTTGCGATCAGAAAGCACAGCTTACAGATGATTAAGAAAAACAATTTTTAATGGAGCCTACAGGGTGGCTTCTGTTTTTCTATCTGTAAGCTGTGCTTTCAGCGACTTTTTTCATTAGCGTTTGATTTTTTGCTTACTTTTTGATCAAGCAAAAAGTAAGAGAAAGATGCCTTTGATCAAGCAAAAAGTAAGGATATAATTCCTTGTAATTAAAAATAAAATGCTATGAAAACATATACACACTATAGGGTAGTCCTATTGATTGGGCTATTCACCTTAAATATCTTATCCTCCTGTGTGCATACAGGGCAAAAGCTCTATGGGAAGATCCATTGTCTGTTTATGTAATAAACGCAAAGAAAACGTCAGAGAAATCGTCATTTCCTCGTCACAATAATTAGGAGATTTATATGAACACTTATGTGAAAATGGGTGAAGCATATACACCCTCTTTTTCTCTCCCTAATGGACCCCTCCCTAATGGAAGTATCCCTAATAGAGGGCTCTCTACTATTCACGAAGTAGATGAGCGTTCGCCTAAATCGAATAGGTTCTATTCTTCCGATAACCATGTCTGTACCATCTCCAAGCGTAGCAAGCTGAGCAATAGAAATTTCCGCAGCTGTTGCTCGGTAGCAAGAAATCTATGCTTGGTTTGTATTGCGGGCGGCGTAATAATATATGCGCTTACTTTTATTGGTTCTCTACATCAGTCAAACAATTCCACCATGATATAGATTATGGTAGTGATCTAATCACTGGTCTGCCATTCATATTTAAATTGTACCATTATTTAAATCAGACTACTATGGAAAAAAGGTATAGATCCGCTAGGGTAGGTTTACTGATCGGGTTGTTAGCCTTTCAAAGTTTATCTGCTTGTGTAGATACAAGGCAAGTATTAGGTAGTAGAGATCATAAGCGATCATACCATTCGCCCTATCCATCGGAATCAAGGCTTAAGCATAATTTGCAAAAATTTGGGCCGTTGTTCATCTTAATGTTATGGACAATTGGTTTTCCCAGTTGGGTCATTCTATCGCATATGAGCAATAGGCCATCAATATTCCATAGGACCCACTCGGATGGCAGCAATGCCATCGATCCAATCATCAGTCCATTCAATCCATCAACATTAAATAAAACATCAGACCATAATAGAGGCATCTCTGTAGATACAATAAATGCGTATAAAAAAAACTTGGACGCAGGAAGCTATACGTTCGATAAGGGTAACGCTAAGCCTTTTAAGACACGGCATTGGCGCAAGTCCTTTAAAAGAAAGCAGAATCTTAAGCTACCATATCAGTATGATTAACCCAGTATCTATGCTGCTTATAGTCCTTATTATGAAATAGACCTTCTGTAAAACCTATTGCTAAATGGCAATTTTGTGGTCTATGCTCCTCAAATACATTTAGTATGCTGGTGACTGCGCTTCTCCTAAAAACTGTTGATCACAAATAGGTTTTGCAGAAGGTTTCTTGCTTCCTACTGACTTAAATAAATGGTATGTGGTTTTTGATACTTTTATTTGGAATTATATTTATTTTTTTATAAATACAAAATTAAAAGTAATAATTGTATGCTTTGCTGCTATTATTCCTTATTTAGGGTTTCTTTTACTTGCGTTAATACATTAAAGCAGCGGGCGTGATATGGATGGATTATGGGCTATTTATTGCAATCATGCTGCTTCTTGCTGAATGTTAAATGTATAAGCATTATTAAATGGTGGTACTATGGTAAAAAGGTATACATGCGCTAGGGTAGGCCTATTGATCGGGCTGTTAAGCCTTAATATTTTATCTGCTTGTGTGCATACAAGGCAGCCATTTATAGGTAGAGATCCAGCGATAAGATGGGATTACACGCAGCGGGATTACACGCAGCGCTATGAACAAGACACAGGAATTGGTGATAAGTTTAAAATAATTGTACCGTTTACCTTCCTAATTTTATGGGTAACTCTGTTTCCTGCTTGGATCATAAAAATGTCGCCCAATACAAATAGTTCATCAGGATTTAATAGGACTGGTTTGCATGGTGAGGATGCTTTTTTTACAAAAGGCGTAAGGCCATTTATGTTTGACCCAGTAAGGCGATCAATACCGAATGAAAGATTAGGAAACAGTAGTGTTATACCTGTAAAGAAGCTAAATAGGTTCCAGAAAACACTTGCATTGGCAGTCGATAAGTTCAGTGCGGGTAGGAGGACTCAATCAAATATGATGCCATAAATGGATCAATGGGTACTAAATGATGGAATGTACATCAAAGCCATCCTATTTTGTTCATTGTAGCAGACTAATTTAAAATTTAAATATTAGTATTATGAAAAAAAAATATACCTATACTAGGGTAAACCTATTGATCGTACTATTAAGCTTCCAGACCTTCTTTTCTTGTGTCCATACACAGACCTTCTCTTCTTGTCTTAAAAGCAGAAATGTATGCACTATAGACATGGAAAATCGGATAGAAACAAATCTTCAAAGGTCAGTACATAGTAGTCCCTCGAAAAAACCTCGTTGTGTACCAGCAGTGATAGGCGGCATTACATTTTTGGTTTTGGGTGTAACAGCACTATACTACTTTCTAAACAGCTCATTGGTATCCAATATGATTGGTGCGAATAGTAGTAATGCTATATCTGATGGGCGGCATATAAGCATGCGATCAGTATTAAATGAAGATTCAGGCAATAGTAGTAGTCTATTTGCAGACAAACTAGATGGGTATGCGCCAGCATTGGAGTCAACATTCGATAATCTTGCACTAAAATTGAATAACTCCTTACTGACACCAGAATGGATAAAGGCCTTGTTGGCGCCCAATACTAAGGGCAGTAATCATTTTATCGCTCCGTAGCCATATTAACCATCAAGTACTATGAAAAAATATAGAGATGCTAGGGTGGCGCTATTCATTGGGTTGTTAAGCTTGAATACCTTATCTTCTTGCGTCAATACAAGGCAGTCGCTAGCTATGCGCCGTCCTAGCCTGGGCTTAAAATCGGATTTTATTCAAGGTAGGTTGCGCAGAAGTTATTGTCGGTGGGCAGGGGTAGTAACATTTTTTGCTGTTAATTTGGGTATAATATTGGTCATTATAGAAATGACCCCTGTAGGCAATACCGCCCTTTTAAATAGTAACAGCTCTATTGGTAACAGCTCTATGGTTACAACATTAGGACCAGATAACGCAACGATGCGATCAGCATCAAATGAAAACTTCGGTAATGGTAGTGGTATGTTTACAGATGGCCTAGATCTATATACAGCAACATCGAACGCAACATTCAATAATCTTCCAGTGAGATCAGAATGGGAGAAGCATTTACTTAGCTTAAAATGGGTGCATGACTTACTCACATCAGAATGGATGAAAGATTTGTTTAGATCAAATACCAATAATAGTAGCAATTTTATCGTTCCATAGCCCTTAGAAGTCTATAGGCCTTCTTCAAAACCTATTTGTGATCAGCAGTTTTTAGGAGAAGCGCAGTCGAGCACCGCAGAATACTAAATGTATTTGAGGAGCATAGACAAGCTTCGACACCAAAACTGCCATTAGAAATAGGTTTTGAAGAAGGTCTACTATCCCCAATATATATTTTTATACATGTTCTTTTTATATCATCGCTATTATTTGGAATTGTATTTATTTTTTTGTAGTTAAAAAATTAAGGGGTAATTTGGATACCTTGCTGCCATTATCCCTTATTAAGGTTTGTTTGATTTGCCTTAATAGACTTAAGCAGAGGGCTTGGTATGGATAAGTTATAGGTTGTTTATTCCAATCACTGTGCTTGCTGCTTATTTGTTCATTGTAGCAGGATTAAATATCAATATTATGATTATGAAAAAATATATACACGTTAGGGTAGCGCTATTGACTGCGCTGTTAAGCTTGAATACTTTTTCCTCTTGTGTCAGCACAAGGGAAGCATTAGGCTCCAATGAGGTCGTGCTCAAACCTGTAGCAGGTGTAGTTCCCTTTAACCCCGGAGCACAATTAATAACCTATGATCATATCATTATACCTGAGCACAAACTAAGTGCGTATGAAAAAATAATGAAATCGGCATGCAGAGGCGACTTTATGTCCAGGCTGATTGAGTCTAGGCCTGAAAAAGCTAAAAAGGCTAAAAAGAGATTTGTGCGGTCGAACCTAAATGCAGATCAAACCGATAAATATACAAAGCAGTGTCCGCTTCTTGATTTCTTGTATAGAAGTGCCATCAAACTCAAACCCAAACCCAGGTTTGTTTAATATGCTGTTATAGTATCCACTATAAAAGGATAAATGCATAGGAGCAAGGCGCTAAATGAATCAGATCTATTTAGTAGCATAGGGTTCATTCAGCCATTGCTTCTATAAAAAATTTATTGGGAAATAAGGCTAATCAGCCTGTATCCATTCAGCCATCTGGTAACGTTATACTCTAAAAAGAGAAAAACGCCCATTGTAAAAAGTTACGTTTAGAAAGCAGCGCCTAGAGCTGGAAAAACAGAACTCGCCCGCTATGCGGGCTTCAAACAGGCTGTTTTTCTTTTCAGCTCTAGGCGCTGCTTTTAGCAACTTTTTGCACAGGGCTTGATTTTTTGTCCACTTTTTGATCAAGCAAAAAGTGGTAGGCAAAAAGCTGACGTTAGTGGTTGAACAGAGGCAAAGTTAATATAAATTCATTTTTTACCATTAATGTGAACCGACGCATCAGCCTTGTAATAGAGCTGGCGGCAGATTGGGTATCCATACAGCTTTCTGACCACGCAAGACAAGCAATCCCCTTTGTAAAAAGTTTCAATTAGGTAGTACCCCTTATACCTGAAACAAAAAAATCCTTATTAGACCTAAGATTGGATCTCTATCCAATTAATCTTATACTTACACTATTGGCCTGTATAAGCTGTGCTTCCCGCAATTTTTTGCCCAGCGCTTGATTTTATTGGATGTTTTACGCCCCCTTTGCTTGCTTTGAAAAATATAAAAAATGCTTTTAATAAAATGAAAAAATGGTATGTAAAGCCACTTAGGAAGCTATTGCTTTTTATAGCCATACTACCACCCGCGCTATTGGCCTTGCTTCACCTACCTCCGGTACAGCAACAGCTGCTTCGTAGCATAACAAGCTATCTGTATCAAACTACCCATTACCACATTACATGCGATGCCTTCCGGCTTACCTGGTTGCGTCATATTGCATTGGAAAATCTAACCGTTACAGATCCTCAAGATAAACCTTTATTGGCCATTCATGGATGTACAGGTAGACTGAATCTGTTTAGTTTGCTTTTGCTAAAGCCTGATATGATTGATTCGGTTTCCCTAACAGGAGGAAAACTGTATCTGGAAAAAAATAGCCAGGAGGATTTTAATATCGCTGCATTCTATAACAAAGTGCTGCTGCCCTTTTTACCAGAAACAGATACAGATCTATTGATCAATAAGATTCAACTAGGCGGTGTCAACCTATACTACCATAACCAAATAAACAAACAAGCGCTGAAGGTGGAAAATATAAACCTAGCGATCAGCCATTTCTTATCCTCTTCCGATCATCATTCAGGCACCCTAACTACTTTTTCTTACCAAGAAACAAGTGACCTCCCTGTAACATGCAAAAACCTAATGACCCAGTTTAGCATTACCCCCCATAGTGTAGTGCTTAAAGATTGCCACTTTATTACAAAATATAGCAGCCTACACGGCGACTTCACAGTGCAATATGCTAAAAAACTGCCCCTTGTTGCTGATCAGGAAGGTAGACCACAAAATTGCCATTTAGCAATCGAGTTTCAAAAGAGGTCTATTGCATTGGACGCCACATTACATCAATCAGCCCTATCATCGATTGAGTTAAGTCGGTTTTCAGATTTTTTTAAGGGGGAACATATGTTCTATAAACTAGATGGATCCATTTCCTTAACCCCTTATGCCATGACATGGAAGAATTGTAAACTGGTTTTTGGAGATAGCTATATTCAAGGTACAGGTTCTTATAACGGCCTCGATGGAGATCTCTTTGTGCAAGCGGGTCGGATCTATATGCATGACCTACAGAAAAAGCCAGCAGCATGGCCCACTCCATTGCAATATATTGGCATAGCCAATGCCAAGTTGCTTGGCAACACCCAAGCAGTCAAACTAACTGGCGATATTACTACCAATATAGGGGCGGTGCAAACAGATCTAACCCTACACCATCTAGGTAAACCCATACAGCATGTAACCGGTAACCTAACCTTGCATAAGGTAGCCATAGAGGCATTGCTACCTGCGCTGCCTATTCAATCGCTTTCTGGAACAGTTGCCATAAAAGCGCAGGGCACCCATCTCAATACCCTAGATGCAGCGGCTAAGCTAACGGAAATCGAGGTGCACCATTATAAGTATAAGAAGATAGAAGCCTCCTGTATCGTTTCCAATGCTATGGCCACATTTAAGCTACATAGCAAAGATCCTCATGCAAAGTTAACCGTAGCGGGTACCTATCATATGGCTAAAAGCTTAAAAGCAGATGGAATAATAGAACAGGTCGACTTGGAAAAACTTGGTTTTGTCTCGGATCCGCTGTCGTTTAGTACCAAATTTTCATTTAAAATCAGAGATATATTAACGAAACGTCCACGGGGGAAGATTGTGTTGAATCAATGTATCATTCAGGGGTTGGCAAAAAAAGTAGCCTGTAATCAGGTTGCTATACGTGCTATAGCACATGGGAGCAAGGATTTAGTAACCATTACCTCTCCACTTATAGATTGTAGGTTGGAAGGGATATTTACCATTAATGATTTGGCCAGCCATATCAACCATCTTATCAGACGATTTAAAAATCCAGCAGATCGGTCCACCATCCTTGCTCAGTTGCATCTAGATTACGTCATCGACTGTAAAAAGATATTGCCAATTTTAAACTGGTTTGCAGGTGATCTATATATAGCTCCCTCTACCACCTTTTTGGGTCATTTCGCCTATGATCAGGATTATCATTTTTCCCTCCGTTTGCCTAGTGCATCAACCCTTTCTTGTAAGCAGTTTAGTTTGGAAAAGCTTAAAGTAAAACTGAATGCGCATCATCTTATGGATGCTAAAAAACGGTTGGTTCAGTTATACATTGCATCAGATAAGCAGGATTGGTGCCAAGCCTTTCAAACAGATCGTTTATCCCTTCAGTTGCTTATGGATAAAAATGAATTTACCATTTTAAATAGTTTATCCAGCTATGGCAATCATCTATCTGTAGCCTGTTCAGGTAGACTTACTGATAGCGCGATACAAATTGATCTACTCCCTTCTAGCTTAACTACTAAGGACAAAATATGGACCATACACACAGAACGTACCAGTTGTATTTCCAAGCTAGGCATAGCGATTGGGAACTTATCTATTATAAGCGGCCAATCCTCCATTTGCGTGGGTGGTCAGCTTACGCAATTGCCCACAACAGATCCCTTACGCTGTACCATACGCCATCTTGCATTAAACTATGCTTCAGCAGTAGGGCCGCTTAAAGGTATATTAGACACTAAGTTAGTAGCCCGTATTCAAAAAGGTCAGCTGATAGCAACCGGTAGCCTACAGCTAAAAGAGGTTGCCATTCAAGACTATGCTGTAGGCACTTTACATACAAAAGTAGATTGGAACCTATTAGAAAATAAATTAGTCCTAGCAGGAATGCTCCAAAAAGGAGGCCAACAGCTGGTACAGATAGATGGTTGTTATCATCTGATTAAACCCGCTGATAACCTAGCCGTTACCACTAGATTCAACCAAATGGATTTGGACCTATTGAATCCCTTTTTTGCATCTGTTTGTTCAGATATAGGAGGAAGGTTAAGCGGACAGTTTCGATTAACCGGTAGTCTGGCTGCACCCAAGCTCAATGGCGAAGGCATCATAGAGAAAGGAAAATTTAAAATTAACTATTTGAACACCTCTTACCAAGTGGCTGGCGCCATAAAGGTCCAAGAGAATCGCTTATATGCTGATCAGCTTGATCTACAGGATAGCGCATTGGGGCATGCTACTTTATCTGGCCATATGGTGCTACAAGATGGCTTTCCCTTGATGCTTTCAGGGGATATGGAGACCTTCCATCTATTGCATACTACTCGAATCCATCATCCTGATTTCTATGGAGACCTATATGCCACTGGGACTTTACAAATGGAAGGGTCTATCTATGATCTACTCCTTAAAATGAAAGTCACAGCCGATAAAGGCAGCTTTACGATTGTGGCGCATGATAAAGAAGACATAGAAAACACCACAAAATTGGTACAGTTTGTTTCTACCAAAGCAAAGCATCAGACAGATACAGCCTCTACAAGTGAAGATCGATCAGCCATTAAACTGATTCTTGACCTAACCATACTACCTACTATAAAGGCGCAGGTATTGTTTGGCTCGTATGGTAATGCCAGCGATATCTTACAAGGCCAAGGAACAGGAACAATGCGGCTAGAGGTAGGCACCAATCGTAAGCCATATGTAATGGGTAATTACCTCTTTCAGAGCGGTACCTACACCGTTTCTGTTTATAATCTCATTCAAAAAACATTTACCATTACACCTAATAGCCAGGTTAACTTTAATGGTTATCCCCAAGAAGGGATTGTCCATATTGGTGCATCTTACAAACAAATTGCTTCTATAACAGGTCTTTGTCCGGAAAGTACAGATAAGCGACCGATTCCAGTGGAAATTATGCTTTCTGCATATGGCACATTAGCCCATCCAAATATTGTATATCAACTTTTCTTTCCAGTAAAAAGTATGGATTTTGACTTAAATATTGCTTTAGAGGAATGTGCCTCAAAGGCATTGTTGGATAAAAACTACCTCAACCATCAAGTCTTAAGCTTGCTAATAGCTAAAAGAATCTATAATGAGCAAAACATAGGCCGTTGGAGTGCACTCAGCAATAGCATCAATGATTTTGTTGCGCAAAGCATACAAAACTTAGTATCTAAAATCAACCATAACCTAGAGATAGAAACTGATCTAGGTATGAATCAGTCTGACCATCAGGAAGCAAATATTTTGCAAAACACCAGCATTAAAGTAAGCTATCTACTGCTATCAGAGGATCTTAAACTTTCCAGTACAGTGGGAAGAAGCTCTCGTTTTATCAATGATTGGGAAATTGCCTATCGTATCTCTAAAACCTACCATATGCATGCCAAGCTTTACCAACAACCTTTAAATAGTGCATCTAACCGATCCCTTTTTGGTATAAGCTTTGCGTATACTAAAAAGTTTTGGTAGCCAATCGATAGATGGCATTAAAGGCTCCTGTTAGGGTCTGTAACTGCTTGAATGTATCCTAAGAGGTTTTCTATTCCTAGTCTATTGTGTGCGGACACCATAAAAAGAGGCGGTATAGTTGCCCACTCTTGTTGTAAGATACGGGTTAAAGCCATATGGTGTTTTTGCGCCACCATTTTATGTTTCTTATCTGCTTTTGTAAGTATAATAGCAAAAGGAATGGCATGCTGGCCCAGCCAGTTTATACATTCAATATCGATGGCTTGGGGCGCAATTTTGGCATCAATCAATACAAAGACAGCAACCATATTGGATCTATGCAGCAGATATTCCCGCAACATTTTTTTCCATTTTATTTTTGTAGCATGCCCTACTTGTGCCCATCCATATCCTGGTAGGTCTACAAAATAGAGCTGGTTATTCACTAAGAAGTGATGGATCAATTGTGTTTTGCCAGGCATTTTAGATACCCTAGCCAGTTGCTTCCGTTGCAACAGCGCATTAATTAAAGAGGACTTGCCCACATTGGAACGCCCTATAAAAGCAACTTCTGGTTTGGTATCCTCAGGACACACTTTATAATGCGCATTGCTGGATGCAAGTGCAGCAGAATGGATTTTCATATGTAATTGTTTTATTGGTGCATCAAATTACATGAAAGTAAAACGAACTGGGGCAAGAAAAATAAAAAAATAGAATATTCAAACAATTTCATATTTTTTTTGTTTTTTACTATTATTTGTTTATTAATGCTTATAGGATCATATAAACTTAAGTGCATAAATCCAAATATCAGCAGGTAAGACAAACAAGTGGTATCATGGTATCGGTTGCGTGGGCCAATCACATAAAATATAGATTGAAATACCTTTCAAGCTATTTGAATAGTGGTGCATGGATAAGGCATATAAGCAAATGGGCAATGGTTGGTCTTTTTATATCATCTATATCATGTTTATCACCTAATAGATTAACTATGTATAAGCATTTCACAGGGCAGTCTGATTGTATAGAAGGCATAGACATATCCCATCATCAAAAAACAATAGATTGGGGGCAGCTAACCCCTGATCGTAGCGGTAAACAGTTTATTATTGCAAAAGCAACAGAGGGTGCAACCTATCAAGATCCTATGTTTATAGCATATGCTAAGCATGCATGGGCTGCAGGCTTCCGGAAAATAGGTGCCTATCACTTTCTAAGGTTTGGTTCGAGTTTGCTTAAGGATCAAATGAAAAATTTTATATCTCAAATAGAAGCGCTGAAGGCCGTATTGCCTGACCTAAGGGAGCCTATCATAGCACTAGATATAGAGGAACACAAGGGGGCTAAATATGACTTAGTTCAGTCTGTGACGGAGGAAAGTGTTCGGTTACTCGAAGATAGCAACATCACTCCTTTCATCTATACAAGAACATCTTTCTGGGATACGTATGTATCAGAAACGCCTGATATAGTTAAAGCATGCCCATTATGGATTGCTAGATGGCGTGCAACCCAACCGAAGCCAGACGAATTGCCAAATGGTTGGGATAGCTGGAAAATATGGCAATATACTGATCAAGGGCAGGTTCCAGGTATTGCCGGTCCAGTAGACCTGAATAAGATGAAGATAGTATAGCGAAAATATTAGACCTTCTTCAAAACCTATTTGTGATCAGCAGTTTTTAGGAGAAGCGCAGTCGAGCACCGCAGCATACTAAATGTATTTGAGGAGCATAGACAAGTTTCGACACCAAAATTGCCATTTAGCAATAGGTTTTGTAGAAGGTCTACCCTTATCCTTTCCTCAAACTTTTCAATGGCATTCCTATGGCTGTTTTTCTTTTCCAAGCTATTTTTTTAACTTGCGGGCGATATTAAGCGGGAAGCTGCTAACCTATATTTTTCTTGTTTCACTTTATTTTTTTGTCATGCCCCACTCATTACCACCTGCTACCCCTGGCACGCATAGATGGGCTAGTAGCCATTTACAAGTAGCTACCCAAGTAGTACATGCTGGTGTTAGTCCAGAACCCCATACTGGTGCGATTCTTACACCTATTTTTCAATCATCTGTATTTGTGCAGGAATCGATTGAAACCTATTTGGCCAAGGGTCATTCCTATTCTGGTTCAAGAAACCCTACCGTTGCAGTATTGGAAGCAAAGATTGCTGCTTTGGAAAAAGCAGAAGCCGCTTATTGTTTTGGCTCGGGGATGGCTGCTATTGTTACCACCATGGCTACTTTTTTACGCCATGGGGACCATTGCATACTCTCAAATGGCTGTTATGCCACTACGCAAGAAGTGGCACGTGACCTTTTTGGTCAACTGGGTATCGCCTTTTCTTTTGTAGATTTTACCAATCTAGCCGAAATAGAAGCCGCTATACAACCCAATACGAAATTGATTTTTTCAGAGTATCCGACCAACCCAACACTTGCTTTAACCGATTTGGCTGTCGTTAGTGCATTGGCCCACCAGGCAGGCGCCAAACATGTTTGTGATAGTACATTAGCCTCTCCTATGGTGATTTGTCCGTTAACGTTTGGTGCCGATATAGTGATTCAATCTACTACTAAATACTATGATGGGCATAATATGACCATTGGTGGAGCAGTAGCTTGTGCAGCTGCAGCAGATGGCCCTCAAATTTTTTCCTATAGAAATAGGCATGGTAGCATTATGAGTCCTATGGTTGCCTTTTTTACCTTACAATCGATTAAAACCATGCACTTGCGCATACGCGCCCAGTCTGCCAATGCAGCGCAGATTGCAACATTTTTAGCAGGGCATGCTAAGGTAGCGCAAGTGGGGTATCCAGGATTGGCTGACTTCCCCCAAAAATCATTGGCAGACAGACAGCATACTAATGGACTCCATGGTGGGATGTTGTATTTTGTATTGAAAGGAGGTGCCGGTACCAGCAGCAAGTTTATGAAAGCACTCCATCGTCCATGGAGTTTTGGTGCCAATTTAGGTGGCGTAGAGAGTTTGATTGCCTACCCTGCTGTTATGTCTAATGGAACAATGGATGCCGCGCAATTAGAAGCCATTGGCATCAGCCAAGGTTTTGTACGTGTATCTTGTGGGATTGAGGATGCACAAGATCTTATTGATGCACTTAAAGCAACCCTTGATTTATGTTAAAGGCTTTCTTATCGATGCAGTGCTTCTATATGCGTAATGTATTGTACGTTGCCCAAACGTATGTTGAGTTGGTGGGCAAGTTTTAAGATAAGCGGTATGGCCCTATTCTTACATGCATATTCTATATTGCTTTCAGTGGTATCCAAATGGAAAGTAAAAATGACTACAAATCCGTTTTCGTTCATTTTATCAAAGTATATCTTTGTTCTTTCCGGCTCTACCAATGGTTGAGATGCGGCAATTTCTCGTAATCCCTGTATAAATCTTGGTAATAATTCCAAAGGTGTCGTATAGCTTAGTGGCACTTCTAGGGAAACCATTCGAGAAGTTCTTTTGCCAAAGTTATCGATATAGGCATCAGCCAGTTTTGCATTGGGTATGTAAACCAAAGAACCCTCCTTTGTACGCAGTAAGGTCGAGCGTAAACCCACTTCTTCTACTTTGCCACGAATGCCTCCGGAAACAATTTCATCTTCTACACTAAAAGGCCGGTCCATCGTAATCATCAATGATCCAAATAGATTTTTAATAGTATCTTGGCAAGCCAAACCAATACCAAGTGTACTAAAAGAGAGCGCCTGTACTAAGGAACCTGTTTCAAATCCAAGGTTATCAATTGTTTGTACCAATCCAACAATCCCTACAATGATTTTAGCCGTTATGCTAAAAAGAGGCAAAATATGAATCATAAACTTATGATGTTTCTTGGCAATTTTTATTTTATATTGCATCAAATTGATACATTCATAGGCCAAACACATCCATACAAAAGAAATGGCACCTTCTATGACCCGATTGATAAAAGAGGGTAAAGACTCAGATTGGAACATGGTCAGGCCACTTTTTAAGAAGTACATGCTAATCACCAGCATAAGCAACCGTTCCATAGCAAATGATTTTTTGCTACCTATAAACTTGTATACCATAAGCTTCAAAAAATAAGGCATAACTTTATGGGTGAGCCAAATAATCATGGCTAAGCCTATCAGCATAATATATTGCCAAATGGCAAGGTTTAATATCTTTTTTTTACAAAATGTTTTAGGTAAAAAGTAATATAAAAGCGTGTGTAATCTGTCAGATACTTCATATTCCCTGATAAAGTCTAGTGTTTCTTTGCTGTAACGCCATTGTTCACCTTCTTTAATTAAGTACACTTTTGGTAGCTTTTTAGACAAAATAAATCTATTTTCATTGATGGTTGGATCCATGTAATTAGGATCTTTGGGTATGGTTTCAATATTGATCCCTTTAAGGGTCAGTAATCTTTTTAACTTAATAGCCATTTCTTTGCTTTTTTTGTTAAATGTTTCTCCATGTAGAAATACAGTGCCTACATGTTCAGCGGCTTTATTACCAGGATTTAAAAGCATAAAATGGGTATATACGGTATCATATGGAGAACTCAAATTGATCTTAAGGTCATCTATGCGTCTGTTGTGTGCTGCTGCTATAATCGGTGCTAGCATAGATCCGCATACAAATAAAATAATGTAGCCTATTTGTTTTACTGGTAGGAAGAAATAGGTTGTTATCTTACTTAGAATGACACAAAATCGATGGGTGCTGTTCATGTTTATATTATTTATGCTGATTGCATCTGGCTTATTTTCCAGCTAAATTAAGCTATATCTTTCGTTTTATACAAAAAAAAGATGTTTAAAATTTTGAATAGGTTAAAGTTATGGAAATCAAATTTTTATATTTCCCATTTGCTGTTGTCGCTGGTTAAATTTCTTGAGTTATATGGTAGATAAAATCGATACGAAACAGACCCATCAAACTTGCCAAGATCGTTATGGCTTTGATTATGTGGAAGTTTTGGGTGCAAGAACCCATAATTTAAAAAATATTGATGTAGTTTTTCCACGCAATCAATTGGTTATTATTACAGGTGTAAGTGGTAGTGGAAAGTCTTCTTTGGCTTTTGACACGATAAATGCAGAGGGGCAAAGGCGGTATAGGGAAAGTTTTAGCGCTTATGCACGGGGTTTTTTAGGTAGCTTGACTAGGCCGGAAGTAGATAAAATAAATGGGTTAAGTCCTGTTATTGCCATTGAACAAAAAACAAGCCATCGCAATGTACGGTCTACTGTAGGGACGACTACAGAAATCTATGACTTTATGCGTTTGCTTTTTGCGCGAATAGCCGATGCGTATGCCTATACTACGGGTAACAGAATGGTAACACAGAATGAGGAACAAATCCTTGCCCATCTATTGCGTACCTTTTCTAGAAAAAGGGTTACCTTAATGGCTCCTGTTGTTAGAAGTAGAAAAGGGCAGCATGAGGCGCTGCTCAAACGTTTTATCAACCTGGGTTTCAATAAGGTGAGCGTGGATGGTTCCATTGTCGAATTGACTCATAATTTAAAGCTGGCCCGCCATAAGAAGCATGACATTGCCTTGGTTATAGATCATATTTTAATAGACTTAAGGGCATTAGACCGTATCAAAAATGCACTACAATTGGGTATAGAATATGGCAAAGGAACCATATTGGTAGTAGATTCTGAGCAAAAAGAATACTACTTCTCTACCTATTTAATGGATGAAGAAACTGGGCTTGCCTATGATGCGCCGGAGCCCAATCTTTTTTCTTTTAATACACCTTATGGGGCATGTACTGCTTGCGATGGGTTAGGTGAAGTGACCCAAATAGATATGGATACTGTGATTCCAGATAAAAGCATAAGCATTCAAAATGGCGCCATTCTACCCTTGGGACCTTATAAAGGATCTTTACTTTTTAAAAAAATAGAAGCCTTGCTCAGGTTTTTCCAATGTAAGATTACGGATCCAGTTGAAACATTACCTCCAGCTGTATTGAATTTGTTGTTATTTGGCAATGTTACAAAACATCATACGCTCCTTGTTGCCGATTGTGTGGAACCTTTTGAAGGCATTGTCACTGCACTGATTAAACAACAAGAACGTGAAACCGTTACACGGAATGGCAGCCTAGAAGATGGGTTTGTATATACAGCTATATGCTCAGATTGTAAAGGCACTAGATTAAACCCAATTGCCAGGTCTTTTAAAATTAATGATAAAAGTATTGCTGACTTGGTTACAATGGACTTAGATGGACTCAAAAAATGGTTTGCTGAACTGCCTGCGCTGTTAACAGACAAACAGCAAATCATTGCCCATGAAATTATAAAAGAAATTTCCAAACGACTACAGTTTTTAATAGATGTTGGGTTGCATTATTTACATCTTAATAGAAGCTTAAGTACCCTATCAGGAGGGGAAGCACAACGGATTAGACTGGCTACACAAATAGGTACCCAGCTATTGGGTGTCCTTTATATTCTTGATGAACCCAGTATTGGCTTGCATCAACGCGACAATGCACGGCTTATTGATGCTTTAAAAGCGCTTAGGGATATAGGCAATACCGTGCTTGTAGTAGAACATGATAAAGAAATCATGCTAGCAGCAGACTATCTCATTGAAATAGGGCCTCAAGCTGGTCTTTGTGGAGGAGAAGTAGTGGCAGCAGGTTCTTTGGTCGAGTTTTTGGCACGACCTAGCATTACCGCTGAATTTTTAACCCAGAAAAGGAACTTCTCTTTTCCAACCCATCGGCAACAAGGCAATGGTAAAACCTTAACCATTAAAGCATGTAGTGGCAATAATTTAAAAAATATAACCCTAACCATTCCATTGGGTGTAATGATTTGCGTAACAGGAGTGTCAGGCAGTGGAAAGTCTTCGTTGATTCGTAAAACCCTTCTGCCCATTCTTAAAAACTATCTCTATAACAGCCGTTCAATACCCTTGCCGTATACAGAAGCGCTTGGATTGGAACATATTAATAAAGTTATAGAGGTCAGTCAGTCACCTATAGGCAGAACCCTCGCTCTAATCCTAGTACCTATACCGGTATGTTTACAGATATACGCAGCTTTTTTGCCCTCTTGCCAGAGGCTAAAATTAGAGGGTATAAGCCAGGAAGATTTTCTTTTAACCTAAAAGAAGGCCGGTGTAATGCTTGTGAAGGGGCTGGCATTCAGCGTATAGAAATGGGGTTTTTACCAGAGGTATATGTAACCTGTGATGGTTGTAAAGGCAAGCGATACAGTCGTGAAACATTGGAAGTGCAATATAAAGGTAAATCTATTGCCGATGTTTTAGATATGACGGTTGCTAATGCCATTCCTTTTTTTGAAAGCCATCCATCTATACTGGTTAAGCTCCGCACCCTAGAACAGGTAGGGCTCGGATACATTACCTTAGGGCAACATGCTACTACTTTATCAGGTGGAGAAGCACAACGGGTTAAGTTGGCCACAGAATTAGCCAAAAAAAGTACGGGAGATACCCTTTATATCTTAGATGAGCCCAGTACCGGTTTGCACTTTCAAGATATTCTAGCGCTGTTATCTGTGTTAAAAAAGTTAGTTGATCAAGGCAATACGGTGTTGATTATAGAGCATAATATGGATATTATAAAGGTAGCAGACTATGTGATTGATATTGGCCCCGATGGTGGGTCCAATGGAGGGTATCTAGTAGCGGAAGGCACCCCAGAAGCTGTTGCAATGGTACCGGAGAGCCATACTGGTTATTTCTTAAAAAAAGAGTTGGGGTTATAGCTATCTGTTCAATCATATGGCAGGGGGTTAAGGAACTGTATTACAATTGTTTTTATAAGTTGCTCGTATGCTGCGGCCATCATACTACAAACATTTTAGTTCCTATCTCTGGAATCTGCTACCCACACCAGCCCAACCCAAGGCGACCTTATTCCAGCTCCTTAATAAGATTATTTTATAATACAAACGTACGACAAGAAAAAATAACATAAAAATTCATTTTTCATAAAATATTATTTCGCCATTAGTATAGCCAGATTCTATCACTGCCCTACAATTAGGGCAAGTTTTTTCCTTATTTTCATTTTTTAAATCTTTAATCCAGTCTCCTATGCATGCTTCATGAAAATAATGGGCGCAGCTAGTTATAAATAGCAGCTTATCAGGGTATATAGCCTTCAAGCATATACTACACTCTTCTTTCTCTTTTACTTTTAAAGATTTATATCTTTCCGTTAAAGATTCATATATTGCCTTTTGAACCTCTTTGGATCGACCTGCCGTATGTATAGGAGTGTCTCCCTTATCATTTCTTTTGATTTCAGCACCTGCCTGCAGTAATAGGTTAACGATATCCAAGTACCCTAGTCCGGATGCTATATGCATAGGGGTATTATCAAATTCATTTGCAATATTGACATCACACTCGTGCTTTATTAAGCATTTTACTGCATCTATTTGATTGTATTTTGCTGCATAATAAAGAGGTGTGTTTTCATCATGATCTTGCGCATTGATGTTAGCCCCGTTCTTTAATAAGAACTCCATGCACTCTATATTGCCATCTTGAGCTGCTTGATGTAAAGCCGTACGACCTGTTGAATCTTTTTTATGTATGTCTTCTTTTTTTGGAAAGGGTTCTTTTATACAGTTATGTTCAATATTATGCGAGGCTTGCGATTTATGCGGTTCCTCTAGTCCATGAAGTTTACCGGCCAGTTTATTACAAGCAGTAATCAGTATTAAATATGAACCTAAACTTAATCTGATGATTAATTTGCAGTATAAATAAGCAATTATATTTATTCTAGCTTTTTTATTATTCATGGTAGTAAAATGTATACTGCTTAAGTAAATTAATATTTCTTTATTTCATAAAAATTATTATGCTACCGACTAATGTGAGTAGTACGTTTGTATTTTATAAGATTGTCTTAAATTAAGGAGCTGAAATAAGGTCGCACTTCTCTTGGCATTAGATACCTGGCATTAGATACCGTTCTGGAGGTCCCCAAGCTCTTTCATCCTAAAAACTGAATAGCTCGTTGGCCATTCAAGTCTGTATAGACAAAAATGCTTAACAAGACAAGTTAATTTAATGCAAATATTTAATAATATGAAATTATTAGACATTGATATAGCAAAATGAATGGCACAACCGCCCTATTCAATCAGTTTATCCAATTGGTTTTATGGATGGCATGTTTTTTAAGGTAAAAGAAGATGGAAGATAAGTGGACTATGCTGCTGATAGAATGGACATAACCAGATCTCGGTTAAGTATCTTTTTTCCCAGTGGATTAAAGCTCGAGTTAAGATGAAGCAGAAGTCTTGACATAGCTTGAAGGATACTTCCGATGAATGGCAAGTTTTCTACGAGGTGGCTTGGTAGAACTACCACTAGAAATATCCATGGTAATGACGTACGCATCCCTTTGTTTTGTTATTTCAAATGAATCCTTATTACACGACTGCCTAGATTCTTCATTATTTGACAAGTCCTGAAATTTAAAATCTACTATAGATGCAAAAAAATTCCTTATTTGATCCTCTTGATTTTGATTAAACATAAGGTGAAAAATAATGCTTGGATCTTTTTTATCGGTGGCTATTTCAATTTTACCTTGGTAAATTTCGCCATTTATACTGTAAGTCGCATAGGCGTACTGGCAGGTATCGTCTGGCAAATCCGAAATCTTAAAAAAGTAAGATTGACGATCTGGCGCACAAAGTAAAAACGCTGCAGGCTTCAAGTCATGGAAATCCTTGTGTAAAAAGATTTCTTTTGCAGAAAGATTGCTGTAGTTTTTTCCCTTGCGGAGGTCAAAATTTCTTATTTGTTTTTCTTTTGCTTGCTCCCACCGTATTACACAGTTTGCAAAGTTAAAACCCCTGTTTTGAAAATCTTCTTTTAATGCCTCTTGAAGGGGTTTTTGATCTTTATTATCGGTGGAATTTTTTATTGCTTGAGTAGTAGCTTTTGTTTTTTGTTCTTTTTGAGAAGTTTGTTCTTCTAGCTTATTTTGATGAGTCTTTGGGTCTTGATTATTGATGTAACTTTGTATTACTTGAATACTAGCTTCAATATGTTTGATACATTTCTTATCTTCAGGATCTTGAGTATTTGTACGTTTCTGCTTATTCTTCAATTTTTGAATCCTTCTATTTGCAACCCTAATAGCATCTTCTAGTGTACGTGCTCTTATAGCATACATGGATTTATATTCTTGTAGCTGCATGAATACCAATTCGATGAAGAATTGATTGAATATTGCTATGTCAAACCATGTACGTCCATCAATATTTTCACTATTAAAAAGTTCATCTATTTTGTTCCATGGATTTACTGGATCAGAATTATTGTCCTTTTTGGTCATTCTAATCGGAAATATGGAAAATAATTTCTTCAAAATTATTTGAGCTTGCTCTTGAACTTCCTTTTGAGCTTGTTCTAGATTTTGAACTTGCTTTTGAGGTTCCATTATTTCTCTTGCACGTTGGGCTATAATATGTAATAGGGTATCTTTTCTGTGACCATATGTTTTTTCCAAAATTCTATATACACGTTGCCAGTTCTTTTCATTACTGATGACTCTATTCTTCAGGCCTTCATAAATTATGTTTATAATTTTGTCTATTTCACTTTCTTCACTGTTTTGTTTATCATCTATTGAACCACTTTGACAGAGAGATAGGCTTCCTGTCTCTTCAATAGTTTGGTTAGCAACATTATTTTTAATATTTTTCGCATTGCATCCGTATATAAGGCATGCAAAAAAGAAATAGTGCAGAAAAGAGCAGAAAAGATTATTAGAAAGTTTGTTCTTTAGTAATCGTAAAGAATGGTACATTGGATAAAATGAAATTAAATTAATGATAGTTGAAAACTTTTGAATCTTGATAAGATATTGCGATTGGCCTGAAAATCCAGTGTCAAAATAACAGTCGATATATTAAGATAGATGCGTTGCTTAACTGATTAACAGGTGTGATAAACAACATTTCGCATAATGTTCTAAACTTTGATACCTGCCGTAAGCTATTAAGGTTCTATACTTCCTTTGGATAAAATTGAATGAAAAAAATAAAAATATTAAGATTTGTACAGCGCATAAGAAATACCATGCAAGTTTCAGAAATTTTTTATTAAAAAGCAAATAAAACAAGTTGAAATTACCAGTTTAGTATTAAAGCGAGCAGAAACACAG
The DNA here is from genome assembly GCF_007559345.1 of Cardinium endosymbiont of Dermatophagoides farinae. Taxonomy (NCBI): domain Bacteria; kingdom Pseudomonadati; phylum Bacteroidota; class Cytophagia; order Cytophagales; family Amoebophilaceae; genus Candidatus Cardinium; species Cardinium endosymbiont of Dermatophagoides farinae. The sequence goes on along the minus strand of NZ_VMBH01000001.1, from coordinate 1,028,011 downwards.
TCATATTTTCCTAAAGAAACTGTAGCATAGAGGTTGTAGTCATAAATAATCCGTTTTCTTTAACAAAAGTTAAGATACGGAGCAGTTCTGACGCTATTGTCCTAGTTATAAAATGGTCAGAATGGTCTAAAATCTCTGCTAATGTATTGCTACATCTCCTAAATTTAGAATCCCAACTACCTTTCATTATTATACACGTAGAAAATTCTTTATATTGCGGCCTTATGCCAAGGCATTTCAGAAAACTTTTCCTTTTGGGCATCTTTATTGATTAAAATTCTGTTATTTATAATGAATGATTTATTCCAATCTACTCGTTGTTATTTTACCCGGTTGTTTAAGCAAGCCTATTTATGAGTTGCCATGTTTGCCACTTTTGGAGTAATGCCGCTTCAAGCAAAGCCAAAAAACAATATAGATAAGGTAGATGTTAGTCAAGAGGTTACTGCTGCCAAAACTGCTTCAAAGAAGAAGCCAAGTAAAAGGAAAAACTGTAGAAAGAATCCTTTTGTAAAAGAGCAAATGGGTGAATTATTTCGTTCTACTGGACAACTATGTTTATCAGCTGGTTTGGTTTTTGGCCTGCATCACTTAGCCAGCAAACCTTTTGAATTATCTACTTTAATTGCCCCTCTAGTTAGCAATCTAGCTAGCGATCCACTTAAAGCTATGGGACATGCGCTCTCTATGTTATTTTTTCCTTCCTTCAGTCCTAGGCTGAATGAAGCTATGGGTTTCAGAAAACTGTATGAAGCCAGAAAACATACCTTTTCGCCAAGTATCCAAAGTTTTACAGAACAGGTATTAAGTCAATATATCTGGTGGATACAACGATGTGATTATGTTGAGCATAAATGTGCCAACGTTATCAGAGAGATATTGCAATTCCCAATAGGGCCTAAGCAGGTTGTTCCTGATATAAGCGCTATACACCAATTTATGCGTAACTATCCAGAGGAGGTTCGTCTGGCTATTGGTGCATTTGTTGCAGCTATAGTTGAAGATGCCAAAAGCAGTCGATTGGCTAAAAAATTGACACCAATTATGTTTGTAGGGCCGCCCGGAACGGGAAAAACCTATTTGGCCAAGCAGTTGGCCGCTTTATTGGAGCTTCCTGTACAATCTATTGATCTTTCTAAGTATAAAAATGTACATGGCAACAGTTTTTATTCATCTGATCCTGAAAAAGGGGTAATAGCAGATCTGTTGATAGGAGCCCCTAATCAGGGACCGAACTGGTCGAATAAGATAGTCCTATTAGATGAAATTGATAAAGCGCTAGCCATGGGTAAAAATAAAAATTTTGTATCCAAGAATGGGTCAGAGGTATATAGTTTTTTGCATACCCTTTTAGAAGCACAAGAAGTGGCCATGCCTTTGGCTCGTTATGATCATGCGTCCCCTGATATCTCCCAGATGAAAATTATTTTGATAGCCAATAAAACCTTTACAGAAACCTTGACGGAGGATAAGGCAGCAGCCTTAGAAAGTCGGGTGAAAATCATTCGTTTTGATCAAGGTTTTACCCCTGAAAAGAAGCAAGCCATTGCAACCGTTTATGTGGATCAACTGATTGCTAAAAAAGGTATAGATCGAGCGATGCTCAGTCAACATGTAATAGATGCCATTATAGCAGAAGATGCCCGTATAGGTTTGAAAGGGGTTCGTGTCTTGCTCAGCGTGATCGATCAATATATAGATGCATTAAAATACCAAAAGCTGATCAATGAAATTTCAGGTAGTACAATGGCCACTTTTGATGTAAAACAAGCGTATGCACCTTATCACCCTAAAGCAGATCCGTCTGTTCAATCAAATGATAAAAAATTGCCTCATAAGAAAGACTTAAAAAAATAGCGATGCTTTGGTAATGTAGCGTTTCCTATGGTCTATTTGGTTGCTATATCTTTAAGGCGTAAATTTATTAGCGTGAAAAGTAAATACCTTCTGGAAAACCTATTGCTAAATGGCAATTTAGGTGTCGAAGCTTGTCTATGCTCCTCAAATACATTTAGTATGCTGCGGTGCTCGACTGCGCTTCTCCTAAAAACTGCTGATCACAAATAGGTTTTGAAGAAGGTCTTAGGATAACAATGCCTTATGATATGCGGGATGGTTCAGGCTTTTTACAGCCTTTTAACCATTATTTGTAACTTTTTTTCTACATGTTTGCTTCTATTGCTCTTGTCCTGCTCCAATATTTCCGGAAAGCTTTTATACCCTTTTGCCTATTGGGCCTCTGGTCATGTAAGGACTTTAAAAACTGGGAAGCTACATATTGGTATGAGGTAAAGATTAAATTTGAGATAAAAAAAGACAAACAGGTCCCTGGGGTAGTAGAAGATTTGGGTAGCGTTAGACTTTTAGACTTGCATTTTATAAAACACCCAATCGTTACAGAAAGCGATAAAAAATTTTCGTTAACAAATGAATTATTGATACCGCTCGACCCAGCTGTCGATGAAGTCAGTTTTGAGCTAGAAAGCACAGATCAACGCTACTATCAAAAAGTTACCATTTGCTATGAGCCTATACGCCACCTGATTTCTCCTTTAGCTGGAGGACTTCAAATAGAATATAGGATTAAGCATATACAATTTAGTACGAAGCATAATAAAAGCGCTATTTTAAAAGAGTTTACCATTAACAACCCAGTTCCCTTACAAAAAGAGAAAGAGAAAGAGAAACCGCATGTTACGTTGTATTATTAAACTATTACTTGTTGTGGTGTGTGCTGCTGCTATCCCTGAGCATGTAGTGGCTAAAGATAAGCCATCCATCACTAGTATTTGGCCTACTACCTGGTATATTGGTTTAGATCTAGCCAAAACTTGTATGGGTTGGTGCCAAAAAACAGGCCCTGCTTATGAAATCCATGGGTCTATTGATTGTAGCCGCATCTTATTGAGTGCAGGCTATGGATGGGGACAAATTCAACGCGATAGCAGGCAGCATAATGGCTCCTTTGCAGCTGCTTATGGTAAATATTTTAGGGTAGGCTTAGATTATAATTTTTTAACACCTGCCCTCCATCACAATCAGTTTTTTATAGGCTTGCGTTATGCTAGAAGCTTTTTTGATTTTCAATTAAAAAGTACTAAGTTATACTGCAACCATCTGCCAGATAAACCTTGTGATCTAGAATGTAAGCCTGTACCTATTGCATTGCAGCATAGCGGTGGTGCTGCAATAGCCCATTGGTGGGAAATAGTGGCAGGTGGAAAGGCACATCTGATTGGTATGGTATCTATTGGTTGTACGGCCCGTTACAAATTCAGTAAAAAAATAGAAAATGATTTACATGCTTTTCCATTTGATATTCCAGGTTTTGGATTGGCAGAATTTGATCATGCTTTCGGCTATAGTTTGTATATTTTATTGCGCATTCCGCTCCAGAAAAGCGATAAAGTTTGCGGGCACTATTTTTCTCAAAAAAGCGTAACTTAACCCTATTTAATCTTGTATAAGCGTACATTAGACGTTATTCTGTTATGAAGCGATATGTAAAATACATTTTAGCATTGTTGTTGATTATTCTTGCAGACCAAGGATCCAAGCTTTGGGTTTATACCCATATGCAATTAGGTCCAGAACACCACATTAAAATCCTTGGCAATCTATTTAAGTTTACCTATGTCTTAAACTATGGCATGGCTTTTGGGTTACAATTTGGTTTTAAGTATGGAAAGCTATTGATCACCTTGGTACGTCTTTTTGCTTCACTATATATTGCGGTTCATATTATACGGTCATTGGTTCAGGAGGGGGCTTCTGTTTGGATTTGGGGATGGGTATGCCTTTTAGGAGGTGCAATTGGCAATACCATTGATAGTATTTTTTATGGTATTTATTTAAATAATGTACCCGATATAGCCCCTATGAAGTGGTTCCATGGCCAGGTAATTGATATGCTCCATATTGATTTTTGGTCTGGTGTTATACCCAATTGGGTACCTATTTGGGGGGGGCAAGAGGTCTGCGTTTTACCTATTTTCAATATAGCAGATCTAGCTATTTTTGTGGGATTATCCTTTGTTTTTTTCTCTTTGAATCCATTACCTATATGGAAAAAGAAGGCGCAAGCAACCAATCCTATCGTGTAAATTTCTCTATATGAAACAATTTATAAAATATTTTTCTATTGTATTATTGATTATTATTGTAGACCAAGCATCTAAGCTTTGGGTCTACACTCATATGGAAATGGGAACAGAGGGGCAAATCAATCTTTTGGGAAATGTTTTTAAGCTGACTTATACTTTAAATCCAGGAATGGCTTTTAGCATCCATTTGGGTTTTAAGTATGGCAAGCTATTGATTACTATGTTTCGTATGCTTGCTTCCTTATATATCTTTTGGTATATCATTCAATCTATAAGAAAAAATGCATCTGCTGCTTGGATCTTCGGGTGGGCTTTGGTTTTAGGAGGTGCGATTGGCAATAGCATCGATAGCATTTTTTATGGTGTCTATTTGAATAACGCCCCTGTTGACGCGCCTATGAAATGGTTTTATGGTCAGGTCATTGATATGTTGCATATTGACCTTTGGTCTGGCCTTATGCCTAGTTGGCTCCCTATTTGGGGCAGTTATTATGTATATTGCTTGCCTGTTTTTAACATAGCTGATGTAGCGGTATCTGCTGGGTTAATCGTTATTTTATGCCTATTTCATTCAACTGATCGTACCAAGGATTAGTGTTTGGCCTGGATTGAAAAGATGTTTTAATTTTACTTATTCATCTGCTTACTGAGTGCTGCTCTGTTTACTATTTCATGTGCCCAACTATCTATACATTTCGTTTCTTGGTCAAAGTTAATACCTAACAATATAATTTCTTTGGCTTTCCATAAATAAGAGGTATAGTATCGATTATCTTTAATTTGTTGTAAGGCTACTTTGCCACTCGATTTATATTTGATCTCTATAATATAGACGATGCTATCAATCGTTAGCACAATATCAGCCCTGCCTTTGCTAAAAGGAGACTCACTAGCCATATCGCTATGAACCCCCTCTAAACAGTTTAAACCATATAGCAACATATGTAAGTTACTATGATAATCCTTTTCTGTTTTACTGGTTATATAGTAAGGAATACTAGCAAAGGCTATATTAATAGCAATGATAAACGACTCAATGTCTTTTGCTTGTAACGCGATTTTGATTTGGTCTTGGCTTGATAGAAAATAGTCTTTGGCGCGTCGTTCTAAAGTATCTTGAATGGTTTGCTTAAACGCCTTTTCTATTTCTTGATTAGGAAACTTGAGCTTATAAACGCCTGTAGATGGTTCATAGCTATCTATAGTTAGATATCCGGTTTGAAACATCAGTGCTTTTAAACTAATTTCACTCCTACTACCGGTATACATTAACTGATGCCTGTAGGCATCAATGGGTAGTGCATCTAAGTCAAATCTATTAGGATCTGCTAGCATTTGGCTAATGAGTAGGGTGGGGCTACCTGATTCGTACCAGTAGTCTTCTTTTTTTCCCTCTTTAAAGAAATGAAGCGTAGACCAAGGATTGTAAACCGAAGGACCTTTCTCATAAAACTTATAACCATTATAATGACTAGCGATCTCTTGCATGACAATCTCTTGGGTCACTGGTTGAGCCTGATCTTCACTCCAAATATCAGCCACCATGGCTATACGATCGGAGAAGACTTCTAATAACTCTTGTTTAGTATACCCAAACATTGCAGCTGCACTTTTATCAATCGTTGTATCGCTTAAATGATTGGCACCAGAAAATACATCGGATAAACTAAATTTACTTACTCCAGTGATGAAAGTAAATTGAAAATATTTGTTGAGCGATTTTAAAGTCATAAAAAAATCTTTCATGACTTTAATATTGGCCTTTTCTAGGTCGGATCCTTTTGTTAGATTAATAATCGGTGCATCGTATTCATCTATAAGAACTACTATTTTAGGATCATAGTTATTTTCTAACTGGGTCATATCTGTGACCAGATTGGAAAACTTTGCTTTAACCGAGTGACCTCTAAGTGTTAACCTATATGTTGAAGCAACTTCTGTCAATGCGTCTTCTAAAGACAATTGTAATAACTCAGGTGTGTCATTGGTTAATCTAGAAAAATCCAGTCTAATTACCGGATATTTCTTCCATTGATACCCATTTTCTGGTTTACCTATATGATAATTTTTAAACACTTCTTGCGTTCCGTTACAAATAGTAGCCAGTGTATCAATAAACAGAGACTTCCCAAATCTACGTGGCCTGGCTATGAAGGTAGGATTTCTTTTTTCTATTAATGTTTGTGCATACTGGGTTTTATCTACATAGTATCCTGCTTCAATGACTGCTTTAACGTCTGAATAACCAATAGGAAGTGCATGTAATCTATTCATAAGTAATTATAGATTGGTAGTGGTGAAATAATTAGAATATAGACCAATACAAATATAGGTTAAAATTTAGATGGATGAATGTATGGTTGTTGCCCCCATTGCCCCGACGCATGCAATATCTTTTTTACATCATCCAATGCACATCCATTTCTTATAATCCTAAAGGAACCCTCAACAGAGAGGTCCACAATGGTAGAGCCTAATCGCATCGGATCAGTGGCACCCAAAGTACCTCCATCAAAAACGGCATCTAGGTCAGGCCAAAGTTGTTTAAATTCTTGAACATCTAAACAGCTGGGCTCATTACTTGTATTGGCACTGGTTAACGCAATGGCTCCATTGCAAAGCCTGGCAACATGTATCATGAATGGGTTATTTGGCATGCGCACACCAATTAAATGTGTGTTGGGAATCAATTCTTTATGAAAAGGTGGCAATACTTCAAAAAGAAGGGTGACAGGCCCAGGGAGCAAATGATCAAGCAAAGGCCTGACCTTTACATCTATCTTACAGTATTTAGGTAGCTCTTGAACTGATCCAATGCAAATTGCAATTGGCTTATTAGGGTCACGTTGTTTAATGGCAAATAATCTTTTTACTGCTTGCTTATTTTGTACCAAACAGGCTAGCCCATACACCGTATCAGTAGGCACAGCAATCACACACCCTCTATTCAACAAGGAAACAGCGTATTGAGCAGCGTAGCATATAGATTTCTTGTAAAAGCAGTTTTGATTTTTAATAGAATCCATCTTCCAAGTGTAAAATTTCAGTAACTTGTTCTTTACTTCCTAGAACAGCTATGGTATCAAAACGTATAGCTTGCCAGCTATTTTGGATATGCAAGTAATGTGCGGCAGCCAAGCGCAGGGCACGAATTTTCTTTTGGCCTACAAAAGCTTCTGGGTTGCCAAATAGATTGTTTTTACGTGCTTTGACCTCAACAAAGACAATCAATTTTCCTTTTTTAACAATAAGATCTATTTCGAAGCGCTTGTAACGAAAATTTTGCGCCAGCACGCTAAAACCTTTTTTGACCAAGTAATCTGCTGCAACCATTTCTGCGTATTGACCAAAATCTTGCGCAATGTTTTTTGTTGGCATGACATAAAATGTACTATACTAATTATGCGAATCATTCATCTGAATATAAAAAATAGTCCGAACTGGTTCTGTCTGCACTATGTTGTTTTAATAAGTTATGTAATAAAAAACTATTGGTGAAGTTATACTTATACCTGTCTGATGCTTTATTAAGTACATATGATCTAGATTTGGATGGTTTGTATTTTGTCTATTTATTCGTATAATCGCTTTACCTCAAATAAAAAATTTGGGTTATAGGAGTAGATTTTGTACAAAGTTTTATAAATTAATGAAAATTATAAACTATTTCTCCAAGCGGATCTATCTGCTTTACAGTTTTTGTCTGGCTATTTTGTTGAGTTTTGTTGCGACAATGTGTAAGAAAAAAAAGGTTCTTCGGTCCCCTTTGCTTTCATCCAGCCAGATTAAAACTGGCCCTGTCAGTTCTGTTGGGTCCCTTGCTCCTCCTACTTTATCCAGTCAAGTTAAGGCTAGTCCTGTAGGTTTTTCTTTCCCCTCTTCTCCTGTTGCATCAAATGTAGTGTCCATGCCTAATTCTGGTTCAGTGAAAGAGGATCAGGTATCTATAATCAGTCGTTTGGGTATGATGGTGCGGGAAGAAAAAACGTGTCGTGAAATATTTAGTCAAAAGCTTAGTGGAATAACAGCTCTTACAGAAAGAGATCAAATGATTGCATCGTATGTAAAAGAAAGAAACCAGCGTATTGAAACGTTTAACCTGCTTTTAAAAAAAGTGATAGATTTTAGTGAAAATCAACGATTAATAAAAGAATTTCATGATACAAGTGGAATGTGTGGGGAGCTCAATGTGCTGAATGATCAATATGTTGGCGTGTCAAAAGAAAAATTTCAAAAGCGAGGCGATATTGTTGAAAAATATAATGGCTATTTAGTAGAATCTAAAAGGCAGCAGATCAGACGTCGGGTAGAAGATCTTATGAGTTTTACTGCTAATAATCCATCTATATGCCCAAATAAACAAGGGCAGGGTATATCCTGTGCTATGTGTCACTTAACAGAATCTGTAGGGTTACTGCCATGTGGTGACTATGTTCATGTCGGTTGCCTTGTGGAAGAAATGATTGCTGTGTGGAAGAAGGGTTATGAGTTTGTATATACATGTCCAGGATCTTGCGGTAGTTATTTAGGTTTCCATTACTTTCTATTCGATGATGCATACGCAAAAAAGCCTCTAACTCTGGATGGGGTGAAAAAAGAAATATTCTTCAAGCCTAGAGGTTAATAAAGGATATGGTTATAGATCCATCTGCAACTTTTTTGACCAGCGCTTGATTTTTTTCTTGCTTTTTGATCAACCAAAAAGTAAGCTAAAAACTTCTTATTCTAAAAATTAGATAAATATAAATTTATTTTTACCATAAAATAGCTGTAATTTAGTCCCCTATGAGGAGGGTTGTAATGTTAGCTTTGTATTTTCTAATCAGGCATAGTAATGCTATGGCATTGCCTGGCCGTTTTAGTGCGGAGTGTTCCCCTTCTTACGCTACCAATAGGGTCTATAGACATAGACAAATGGAACTAACACCTTATGCTAAAGGAGGTGCTATAAGGATGCACTTTGGCGGTGCCTATTATCTTGCACTACAGGAACATTGTAACCTTAGTGTAGGTCTTTCCTATGCTTTAGGGCATGTTGACTTGGCTTGTGAAGTGGGTGAATCGAAGACTTCTATACGTGAGGCCTATTTTTTACATTATGTGTGGGTACCGCTCCTATGCAGATTTTATACCAGTGAGGTGATGATTGATACCAGTATCTATTTTAAGCTGGGTATTATACCCTCTATAAATCTGCCTGCTAGGACCACTGCACCATCCAACTCAGATAGACCCGCTTTTTTAAGCAAGCGGCCGTTGGGCTGTTTTATCGTTTTAGGTGGTGGCGTAAAGTATGATTTTAGTCTAACCAATAGCTTGGTTGTAGGGTTAAGTTATTGTTGGGACTTGCCTGGTGTCATGTATAAAAAAGATCCAAATAATGATCAAATAGATTATTATTGCCATAATGACTTTTTTTGCCTTGATATCTGTTGTTTATTTTAATAGCATAGGCAATCACTCTAAGCATACATAAATGGTTTAAGGTTAACAATAGCGCTCTTTCGAAATAATGCTACCAAATCGGTCTGCCAAAAGAAGGCTAACCTTTTTTAATTAAAATATATTATGAAGTTATCAAATTTTAAGTTTGAGCTACCAGCGCACAGCATTGCACAATATCCAATTGAGGTAAAAGAAGATGCACGTTTAATGGTCGTACATAAAGATAGTGGAAAAATTGAGCATAAAACCTTTAAAGACCTGCCAACCTATTTTAGTGAAGGAGATACTTTAGTCGTTAATGACTCTAAAGTTTTACCCTGTAAGCTTTATGGTTGTAAAGAAAAAACAAATGCACAAGTAGAGGTCCTCTTATTGCGAAAACTAAATGATGAACATGGTTTGTGGGATACTATTGTGGAGCCAGCACGTAAAATCCGTATAGGCAATAAAATTTATTTTGGCAATGGGGAGTTGGTAGCTGAAATCATAGATAATACTACTTCAAGGGGTCGCACCCTTAAATTATTGTTTGATAGAACAGAAGAAGAGTTCTATGCACTGATTAATGAAATTGGCCATATGCCTTTACCCCATCAAATAGGGCGTCCTTCTAAACCAGAAGATAGGGAATACTATCAGACTATATTTGCGCAAAATGTAGGTAGTATTGTACTACCAGCTGCTGGGTTGCATTTTACCCCTTATTTGTTAAAATATTTAGCCTTACAGAACATTTCTGTTGTACCGATTACGTTGCATATTGGTTTAGGTGAGCTAAGTACTATTGACATGGAAGATTTAACCAAGGTAAGGGCTTCTTCTGAACGCTTTATGATTACCCAAGAGACTACAAAGGTGGTAAACCAGAGTTTGCATCATCAAAAGAAAGTTTGTGCAGTGGGTACTTCAGTGTTACGGGCTATGGAGTCTTCTGTTTCGGTCTCTTGCCAACTAAAAGAAGCCAGTGACTGGACGAATAAATTTATTTTACCTTCTTGTCCATTCAAAGTTTGCAATGCATTGTTGACCACATTTCATCTTCCCTCTTCTATTTCTTTGGTGAGTGTAGCTGCTTTTGGAGGAGAAGAGTTAATTTTAACTGCTTATGCCGAAGCTATCAAGGAAGGGTATCGATTTTTCTTATATGGCGACTCTATGTTGATTATATAGATAATGGCACTATGCTATACCATGAATATTTTCCTATATTCGGAGAAAGTTGTTCCCTATATGTAGGTTATGATTTTTCAATAGACCTTCTGCAAAACCTATTTCTAATGGCAATTTTGGTGTCGAAGCTTGTCTATGCTCCTCAAATACATAGTATGCTGCGGTGCTCGACTGCGCTTCTCCTAAAAACTGCTGATCACAAATAGGTTTTGAAGAAGGTCTAATCTTTGAAATGGCGATGCGCACCGCATGGTTGTAATTGGTTCCTGCATCTTTTTAGGATGTATGTGTAGGAGTTAATCAAGCTATAAATTTATTATGATAAGGATAGATATAAATATCAAAAAAGTAAAAGGTTTGCTATGCCTCTTTTGCCTATGTATAGGGTGGGCACAGTCCGCTTTTGGTGTAACGCATTACGTTGTACGAAAGATTGAAATAGTGGGCAATTGTTTTGTAGCCTCTGACCTGTTGATTGCGCTTTCTGGTTTAGAAAAGGGAAAAACGGTTGATCCATCTGCTGAAGAGATTCGTGGTGCTATTCAAAAAATAACCAAACAAGATGGGATCAAATCGGTTGCCATCTATTTATCTGAGGTTGATCAAGCAAATGGTTTAGCAACTTTTGTTATTGATGTAGAGGAACATCCCCGGTTAGCCAGCTATCTTTTAGAAGGATTAACCAAAAAAGAACAAAAAATGGTGCTTGAAAAAGTCACGATAGCTAATGATGTTGCGTTGTCTCCACTTTTTCTTCAAGAAACGGCTTCTAATATTAAAAATATATTTTTAGAAAGAGGATTTAGGAAGGTAGCGGTTGCTACAGAGTTGATGTTACATCAAGGCATGGGTCATAAAGCTACCTTAAAAGTTAAGGTAAATAAAGGCAAGCAAAGCAAGGTGCATAAAATTATTTTTCAAGGGAATAACCATTTAGATGCCGATCTCTTGCTATATAATATGAAGGCATTGCAAGAAGCACCTCGTTTTACACTTTTACAAGATATTTTTAAGAAAAGCATCACCCTTGCACCCATTCGGAAGGGCGGTATACTGTTAGGGTTGCCTAAAACGATGGATGATGTAAAACGTTATCTTTTTAATCATATCTCCTTTTCTTCATCTGTTTTTACGGAAGAAAAATATTTAAAGGCAAAAAAGGACCTTATTCTTTTCTATCAGTCGCAAGGGTTTCGGGACGCACATATTGCAGCAGAGCGTTTGCAAACTTCTAGTGCTGGAAAGTTGAATGTTCATTTAACAATTCAAGAGGGCAAGCAATATATGCTCCGTCATATCAAGTGGGTTGGCAATTATCTATATAGTGATGAAATACTAAATAAGTTGTTAAACTTAAAGAAAAAAAGAATATATGACCCGGTTTATATTAAAAGTCGATTGGTCCCTGGGATTACAGATGTAACAATTAATGATTTATATACCAATAATGGCTATCTTTTTTTCCGTGCAGAACTTGTTGAGACGGGTATAGAAGACAATCAGGTAGACCTAGAAATTAGAATTCAAGAGGGCAAGCAAGTTACCATCCGCCAAGTAGATATTGTAGGCAATACATTAACCCATGATTACGTTATCCGCCGTGAACTGCTGACTTTACCTGGAGAGAAATATAACCAAGGCCTTGTGCGAGAGTCTTTACGTAACTTAGCCATGTTAAGATGCTTTAAGCCTGAAAAATTAATCCCAGAAATGGATCCAGATGAAGTTAAAGGTACAGTAGACCTGACTTATGTGGTAGAAGAAGAGCCTAAGTTCGATCTTAAGCTCAATGGGAGTTATAGCAAGGCTATTATAGGTAGCCTTCAACTTGGTTCTAATAATGCTTCTTTAAAGAATCTCTTTACAGGCAAAGTACCTATAGGGGCTGGTCAAGACTTGCATTTAACAGCTGAGCTACACGGTAAAAATTATAAAAATTTTAGTTTTTCTTTTCAAGAGCCTTGGTTTTGGTTGGGAGGCAGTCGTTATATACTTGCTGTAAGCTTCAATAGTGCTTATCACAAAAGCGATTCTACTGAAAAGAGTATATTAGACGATTGGGTATTCTTAAATATGTTCCCAATTGGGAAACAAGATAGAAAAACTAAAATTTACTCAACTGGTGGTAGAATAAGCCTAGGTAAAAATATTGCTAAATATTGGAGTTCCCATTTGGGTGTAGATTACCACTACCATACTTACCAACATTGTAAATTATTAGAAGATCACAGGCAAAGGTCAGGGGTGCTGCATGATTTTACTTTAGACTTTTTATTGCACTATTCTACTATAAATCATCCAAACTATCCTACTGCTGGATGCGAGTGGCATAGCGCTTTAACCTTAACGCCTCCTTACACTTTGTTTGGGTATGCGCCTGCTGCAACCACTATACCACGTTTTAAGGAATTTGGAAAGTTTATAACAGATATTTATTACTTTAAGCGTTTGTTAGGTAATTGTGTTTTCCATTTTCGTGGTCATGCTGGATTTTTACACAGCTTGTCTAAAAATGAAATAGGACCTTTTGAGCGATTTTATTTGGGTGGAACATCAAGTACCTCCCCTAAATTATTGGGAACCAATTTTGTTTCGCTACGTGGTTACCCAGATGGTAGCCTTACACCGAAAGATTATACGAAAGGTGTAGAAGGGGGCGTTTTATTTAATAAGTTTGTTTCGGAGTTGCGTTATCCGCTTATGCTTGCGCCTATTTGTTGCTATCTATTGGGATTTGTAGAGGTAGGGGATAGTTGGCTACATTATAGAAATTTTAACTTATCTAATATAAAAAAATCTATAGGTGGTGGTGTGCGCCTTATTTTGCCTATACCTATTATACCAATGCTTGGCCTTGATTTTGGCTATAAATTGGATCCTGAAAAAAATGTTCGTGGTGCTAAAAGCGTTTTTGAATATCACTTTACCATTGGGCCTGATATGCGTTAAAAGTACGCGTTGTGCACCTTTTAAAAAAGAGGAAGCAACATAAAAAGATAAAATTATGCGTAAGATAAATGCACTACCTATTGGTTATTCAGACGTTACATCGGTCATTGAGACAGGCTACTACGTAGATAAAACAAAATATGCACAAGAGTTAATAGAAAAGAGAAATCCTATATTTATAGCCAGACCTAGAAGATTTGGTAAGTCTCTGTTTATTAATACACTGGGTACTATATGTAGCGGAGCGCAAGAAGTATTTAAAGATTATCATATAGGTAAACTGGAAAATGGATATGACTGGAAGAAATATCCGGTGATTAGGTTGGACCTTTCTAGATTAACCAATGATACACCTGAATTATTACAATTGTCTTTAGAAGATACACTGACAGAAATTGCTTCGGCATATGGCCTAACACTTAGAGGTTATGCTGTTAAAGCAAAATTTTCTAATCTGGTTTCAGATATGACACAGTTAGGCAATAGTTATGAACCGAGAATAGTAGTCCTTATAGATGAATACGATGCACCTATTGTTCATCTAACAAAAGGATCAGACCTAGAAAAATCCAATATTAAAGTCATGAAAGATTTCTTTATGACTTTGAAGTCATTAAATGACTACTTTCAACTCACCTTTATCACTGGTGTAAGAAAATTCAGTTTATCGGATGTATTTTCAGGGGCTAATCATTTAAACGACATTACGATTTCCAAAGATGCTGATGCCATGTTTGGTTATACCCAAGAGGAGATATTATCTACTTTTTCAGTCTATTTAGAAGGTATTGCTTTAAAGTGGAGTCAAGGTAATGATAAAAAAATAACTAAAGAAGTAGTAATGGAGCGTATGGCAACTTATTACAATGGTTATAAATTCCATAAAGATGGGGTAAGTGTCTATAATCCCTGGTCTACATTAAAATTTTTAAAGAGTAGTGAGTTAGAAAACTACTGGTACGAATCAGGTAGTCCAAGCTTGCTGATTAATCAGATGTTGTCGGATCCTGATCGGTTTGATCTTAATGTAGATGATCTTCAAATAGAAGCTGCTAGAGAGGACCTCATGTATACAGAAAGTAGAAATGAGATTAGTTTAAAGTCTTTGATGTTTCAAACCGGATATCTAACCATTGATCATTATGATGAATCTACTGGTTTATACACTTTAAAGTTTCCTAATAGAGAAATAGAAGCCTCTTTTCAGAAAAGTATACAGTCCAGTTTAGAAAAGAGCGTAAAAGACTATTTCATACAAGAACGAGATAAAATTAGAAATGTACTGGCTGGTAAAAAAATCAGATCATTTATAGATAATATCAACACAGCCTTTGCAACCCTTCCTTACTACATCGACACAGGGCAAGAGAAACAGTACCACAGCAATTTACATATGTTGTTGCAAGGATTGGGATTTCTAGGCGGTAGAAAAATGCAGATGCATAGTGAGTCGTCCTCTAGTAAAGGCAGATCCGATATTGTTTTAGAATTAGAATCAGCTATATATATTATAGAAATCAGGTATAAATCCAGCGGAAAGGTCGCCTTGGAACAAATTAAAGCAAACGGTTATTATAAACCTTATTTGCTCAGACAAAAAGCCATTATACTACTAGGCATTAACTTCAATGAGGAAACTAGAATGATAGATAATTGGGAGTATGAAATACATGAAGCACATTTGGAAGAGTAAAAGGTATGGTTATCAATTCTATAAGCAAGGTTAACAATTTTGTTTTGTCATAGTTTTCAACAGCAATATCATGGATATGTTTATGACGGACTTCAAGTATCGTATTATCATGCGCAAGTGCATCAAGTCGTTCATCGATAGCTTTGGTATGCAAGTGATCTAAAGCACTATCCCATTCGTCCAGTAGTAGTAAGCTATGTTTACTGTTTTGTAAAATATTTAGCAAAATCTTCCAGTGCTGCTCTCCAATTGATCCTTCTATCGTTTCTATACCAAGCACAATGTTAGGCCCCCATAGAATGGCTTGAGGATATTTTTTTTAATACGCCTTAATAGAGATGATTTGCCACTTCCATTACTACCCGTTATGAGAAATCTTCCTTGAGGCAGATCACTACGCTTAACATGATCCAGAAACAACTTTGAGGTCCAAATTTGGTTAGTAGGGCCTTTGAGGCAATCAAACGTGATAGCTGCACAATCTGATGGATCAGATAATGTTTGCTTAGGTAATTGTTCGACAAATTTATCAAGGTTACCGATTTTGGCATATAAAAATACCATATTGTTTAAGCTAGTACAGAGTGCATGGATATTTTGTAATAGCTGCAACGCCCGTGGAAGTACCGCTACCAGTGCTCCTAAAGAACCCAGATGGCTCATGACCTGATCTCGTGCTGCTATAATGATGATCGGGATGGCGATTAAGATAGGCAAGCAGCTAAATAGCTGCTCTATTATCTTATGCCGTTGTATCAACACAAATAGTTGCTGTATGGGCTGTTGGGCTATGCGCTGTGCTTCCTGCATATAATGTTGATTGCCAAAAAATAGATTGTCCCAAAAATAGATTGTCCCAAATGAGATGAACGGCATTGTAAAGCATCGAGTTTCTGGGACTGTATTTGCTTGGAGAGTTTCTGGATCAAAGGCTTTGCTAGCCCCATCGATAGTGCAGCAAGGACTAGAGCGGAACAAACTGCTAGGGATGTCTGCATGCCTAATACACAGGTAAAGGCAATAACCGTAAAAAGTATATTCAAAAAAACAGAGACCCCGTCTACAAAAGTGTGGCTGGCTTCTTGAAAAGTTTGGAAAGATTCTCCAGCTATCCAGTTCTGAGTTTTTATCTTATTATGGGCAGTTGCTAAGCGGATATCACCACCTAATTCCTCAAAAATTTTCTTGTAATAATAGACCCAACAAACATTGGATAACTTAGTCTGAAAGAATAGTGCACATGCTCCGAGCAGATATGCCAAGGCTACTAGTGCAAAAAATAGTGTGATATGCCTAAGGACAATCGTTGGGCTATGGGCAATAGTCTGGCCTGCTAACCCAATATAATAAGTGGAAAGCCCGATAACTACTTGCTGTAAGCAAACCAAGGAAATGCTGTAAATAAAAAATTTATTCTTAAATAAGTAATGCATATATTTCTTTGTCTTAAATTACTACATTTTTCACTAGAATAGTAGATAATTTAGGACATTAATTTGCCTTCTATTGCGCTTAGAGATGCTTCTGCTTTTTCCAACATCTTCCGTGTTCTTTCGCTTAGTAGCTCATTAATATTGGCCATACGCATGGTTTCTTTAATAGCAGCCACTGCTTTAGCCATTAAGTCCTTAGAAGTTGCATGAACTTTTGTCTCTTGCTGAGTCAAAAATTTATTCCTTGCTAGGATAATCTCTGTGGCCACAATAATGCTATGGACAACCTTATCTAAAGGCCGTTTTTTGTTTAAAATAGCAGAGCTGGAGAAGTTTTCTGGTTTGCACAACGCTGCATAGTTATAATGCATATGGCAGCGTTCGTCAATAAATAGTTGATGATGCGTTAACTCATGTAATAGTAATTCAGCAATATCTGCTCGATCTAGTGCTCCATGGCCACTGATCCAAATCAGACCTATGCCAGCAGAAGATGAGCCCCCAAAGGAAATATGCTGATCTATTGTTCTGCTTTTTCTCAAAAATATAGTATGGATGATGAGATCAAAAAGTGCTTTTAATTCGGTATTTGATTCCGTCAGATGGAGATAACCTAGCTTAAGTGCTTCTAGATGTTGCGCTTGTTCATCTGTTGAATAAGCCTCCCCAATCATAGATTGTTGGTGTATATCATCTAATGCATTGCCACTACTTTCTGGATTTAGCTGCGTCCATATTCCAATAGTATCTGCAATAAAAGATATAGATAATGTGTCTGGAATAGGTTGTACTGGTTGATGCTTTTTTAAAAATTTAAGGTAAAATGGTTTTAATTCATATGTATTAGATATATGCTTGCGCTTCATAAATTTTTTGGATAGCATGTAAACATTTTTAATAGTTTCTTCTATTCCGAGTACATGTAACATGTGAAACTATATTTATAGTTATTTGTTTAATAGATTAAAATTATATGCAATGCAAAAATATAATGTGCTGCTTTTTTAAAGTGTATAACATAATAAAGCAATAGCATGGAATGGCTCAATGCTATTGCTTTTAGATGGTAATGCTTATCACCTATAGCGATATAAACAATAGACCTTCTGCAAAACCTATTGCTAAATGGCAATTTTGGCGCTTGTCTATGCTCCTCAAATACATTTAGTATTCTGCGGTGCTCGATTGCGCTTCTCCTAAAAATGCTGATCACAAATAGGTTTTGAAGAAGGTCTAATACTGTTTATTCTGAAAAAGCAAGCATATTGAATCGGGTATCTTGATGCTCATTTTCCATAATAATAAGTACTTGTTGCTCCGCTTTGGCAATATCGGATGGCTCTATAGTGCCGATTATATCTTTAATGTTCATAGTAGATGCTGTTTTAATGAATGTTTAGAATTAGGATTATTACACGCTACAATGATTATTCTTGTATAATCATTCATAATTGCTATATAAAACATTTTTTAGGTTTTTGCAATAGTTCATTGCATGTCAGGTATGGGGTTTGTGTCTGTCGCGTTGGTTTTCAACCAGTTGCTATATTGGATGGCGTTATCGTTAAATTGATGCCATTGCTTGAAAGGATGCGCTATGTGTTCTGTTGCTGTCCAGTCAGACTGGGGCCATTACTGCTTCTTTTTAATTTTAGCAACCACTTTAGCTCTTTTCTGTTTAGCCAGTTCAATGTTTTTTTTATTATTGGATTTACTGATCATAGAGTCTAGGGTGGCTTTAGCTTGCGCAAGATTGCCTAACATAATATAATTATCTGCCATCAGTAAAAAGGCATGATCTATATAACGGGTATTATGTGGAAATTTTTCTACTAGATCAAATAAAATATTTAAGGAGGCTTTGTAAGCCTTTAGTTTAAATTCTGTATGGGCCAATAGATATTGTGCTTCTGCTGCAGTAATGGTATGTAATGGTTTAGTGGCCTTTAGAAAATGGCTTCTAGCACGTTTGTATTCTGATCGTTGCATGGCTATTTTCCCTAGATAAAGCGCAGCCTGCCCCATCGTTTCAATCGGTGCTTCCTTCGTACTATTCAATAATTGCAAACAAGCTGGTGTTGTAATTTGATATTGTTTTATCGCAAAACTAGCTTTTATAAGCCCAATTAAGGTATGGTGATATTCTTTGTCTGTCAGTTGCATCTTCTGTAGTTTTTGGTAGTAGGTTACAGCTTCTTGGAAACGTTTACCTTGTTCAGCCAGATCAGCCATTCTTAACCATGCTTTTTTATGGAAAGTAGTTTGACGGGCAGCTACTACTTTTTTATAATAACTTATAGCTTGACTGCTTTTTTGTAGCCTATAATAACTTTCTGCCATTAAAAAATAAGCCTCTGAAAGCACCTGACTATCTGGATACTGCTTATCAAAAGCAGTGAGTTGTTGCAATACCTTACCGTAGGCCTGATTATAAAAGAGCTGTCTAGCTGCATCAATGGTACGTTCATCGGACTGACTGGCCATTTTTTGAGCAACATGGGTATACTTTTTTAAATAGAAATCTAGTTTTTCAGGTGTGTCAGTAAATAGTTTCGATAGGGCCATTAAAGCGCTTTCTGCATGGAGATGGTTAGGATATTCATCTAAAATGGCCGTATAGTCCGCAGCAGCGGCTTCATATTTTTGAAGATTTTCATAAGCAAGGGCGCGTTTCATCAATAAATCTGGCTGTAGGTCACGCGCTCCTTCCCTTTGCATAAGATAGCTAAATGATTGAATAGCGGCTTCATAATTACCTGCATTGAATATGGTACACCCTTTATGGTAGCATGCTTTTTCATAATATTTGGTTTCTATATGGTTTGTAAATATTTCTTGTAGGCAACGCTCTGAACGAAGATTGTCTCCTAATGTTTGATAAATCAGCGCTTCTTGGTAGCGAACATGGGCAGGGTTGTAGGTATACATACGCGCATATAGGTTCAGTGCTTCTTCATAATTTTTCTTTACATAATAACAATCAGCTAGCCTAAGGATTGCATCGTAGTGGGTGGCAGCAGGCTGTTTTTGGGTTATCGCTATATATTGTTCAAAGAATTTGGCTGCAGTGGTATAATGACCTGTGTTGAAATAACCATAGGCTAGTCCATATAAATTTTTCTCGTAATACAGCGTATTTAAACTGCCTTGTTCCATATATTTCGTGTAAAATTTTAATGCCTTTTCATATTTGCCAAGGGCAGAAAAAGCTTCTCCTAACCAAAACTGAGCTTGTAGCACTAAAGATGATTTAAAAGGGAAAAGGAGCGATTGCTTCAACCATTTTATAGCGTCATCTAAGGTGCCTTTATTGTAGGCCGCTAGTCCTTGGCAAAAAAGTACTTTTTGGTATAGCTTTAAAAGCGCTTCAGTTTTATAAGGTAGCCTTGCTATATAATCTATAACTGTTTGATACGCTTTTGTTTTATAGTAACACTGTATGAGTAAGGCTTGTGCAGTCGAAAGCTCTTTACTATCCTGATGGCTTTCAATAAAAGCAGCCATCGCCTCTATAGCTTCTGGAATGGCTCCTTGCTGGTAGCGTAAGCCTGCAAGTTTGATAGCGGCTAAGTCGCTGATTTTTGGATCAAACTTTAACCGTTCAGCTTGCGAAAAAGCAGCTATCGCTGCTGGAATGGCACCATCTTTTTCATAGATCAGACCACTGTAGTAGGCAGCAATTTGACCGGAATGGTCCTCCCTATGCAATAGGCCCTGAAAGCAAGCAATTGCTTTGGTGTATTGTTGCGTTTCATATAATGCATGGCCCAACTTAGTCCGGGTCATATGGTTTGTGCGATCATTTAAGGCCGCCTGATAGTGGATAATGGCTGCTTGATACTGCTTGAGAAAAAAGTAGGCATCTGCAATAAGAAGTTGATCTTGTTTGACAAAAGATGAATCTGGATCCCGTTCTATCAAATCAACCAATGATTCAAACCTGCCAGCTTTATGGTTTACCTTTAAGATTAAGCTTTTGGTTTCTAGGCTATATTTTTTACTTGCTTTTTCCAGTGCTGCAAGCGCACCATCATAATCCCCTTCCTCAAAAGCTATATAACCTATTTGTAATTGTGCAGGATAGTAATAAGGATGGTTTGTATCGTTAATGGTTGTAAAGTGTTTTTTTGCATTTTCCCAATCTTTTAGTTGCAAATAAACAGCTCCTGTTGCATATGGAAGGGCTGCGCGCTCTTGTGGCGCTAAACAATCTGCTTTAATGTTTCGGTATAAAGCAATACTTTTTTCAAATAAACCTGCTTCAGAGAAGCATTTTGCCAAGTGATAACGCACCGTTTCTACATATGCACTGGTAGCGTACCTTACTATAAAATATTGCAAAAGGATTGCTATATGCGGGTCTTTATTTGCTAAAGCAGCTAAAATAATATAATAGGAGGCCTCTTCTTTCTTATATTTCTTATACTTGTGGCTGTTTAAATAGGTCTCAAAGTACTTTTGGGCGGTTGTGTATTGATGTTGGTCAAAAAGCAATTTTCCTTCATGAAAGATCGCCTCTGGAAAAGGACCAGGTTGCCTATTGCTGCTGGAGAAGCCTTTGTACGGGGCAGCCATTAGCAAAATGGCCATTAAAATAACAGAATATATTGGTTGCATCGTCGGTATATTAAATTCAAAAAATAGCATTTTTGTGTAGCAGCCTTGGTGCTATACCAAGAGACCTTCTTCAAAACCTATTTGTGATCAGCAGTTTTTAGGAGAAGCGTAGTCGAGCACCGCAGAATACTAGATGTATTTGAGGAGCATAGACAAGCTTCGACACCAAAATTGCCATTAGAAATAGGTTGCTGCAGAAGGTCTAATGAACCCATTACACCATCTTAGTTACCCTAATCAGGAATTTTTATTTTACTTTTTGGTCAAGCGAAAAGTAGTATATAAATTCCATATAGCCAAAATATGAATTTCTGTTTTATCTTGCTATTTTTCGAAAGAGATTACGAAAATGCTTTATGCCATTTCTTGAAAATAACCCATAGCGTTAACAGTAAAGTTTTGACGTGGCATCACTTGAAAAGTATGTGACTCATCGCGTTGATGTACTTCAATAGCTGCCTCTGTAATATTGAGTTTTGCAGGATCATATTTTAGGCCTATAAGCACTTTCTTATGACATAAATCATATTGAATGCTATAATCTTTACTATGTATTTGCTCCAGAGCGTATAAGGGTGGTTTATCTACTTTTAACTCAAAAACATAGACAGTACTTTGATCGTTATATTGGTCCTCCATAACGATATCTGTACGGCCTATTCCGCTATCTATTTCAGCACTGGCCCACGTATCATAAGTGGTATGAAAAGCACCATTCAGAAAGGAATATAAAGCACCCTGAAAGCTCCTTTCTGTTCTATCTAGAAAACGATAACCGGCTTTGGCCAAACAAGAACTACGAATGACGTTAAGAAAAGAAATCCATGATTCGTTTCTTAAAGATTGTAAAATAGAAACGCTACATATTTTTCCTGATTCTTGTTGTGAGTGCGCAATAAAATCAGATAATATAAGCTTTAAAGAAGATTTTACTTCCTGGTTTGGAAACTTTAAATAATAAGTTAGATTATTTTTATCTTGTAGATGAGATGGATCAAGATCCATTGTAAGATATCCAGTTTGGTACATCAAAGGTAGCAAAGGCATTTCGTGGATAGAAGGATGTACGAATTTAAATCTCATCTTATCTATTGGGAAATTACCTTTATCCCAATCTATATTAAACCGATCTATATTTTGCTTCATTTGTTGCAATAGAATGGTAGGACTTCCAGAGTTAAACCAGGAATTTTCAAAGTCTTTTGCATAAAAGAACCTTAGTATGGAGTCTGGATTATAAACGCTTACCATTTTATCAGCTGTAAAACAATAACCATTATAATAATCTTTTAATGCTTGTTTTAATTGAATAAACGTGTACTTTTCTTCCTGATTATTTTTTCTATTCAGTCTTTCAAGTATTGGATGAACAATTGTATTCTTACTAAGAAATAGGTTGTCAATATCCTCTTCCGTATAGCCCAACATCTCTGCATAATCCTCATGAAATGATATGTCATTGGCTGAATTCGCTCCTGAGGTAAGGCCAGATAGGTGAAACTTAGTTACACCTGTTATAAAAATAAATTTACAGTCCTTCTGGCGACTTTTTAAAACTTTGAAAAATGAACTAAGTAGAGCAAGTACCTCTTCATACTGCGCTTTTTCGCAGGAAATGAGTGGACTGTCGTATTCATCGATTAAAATAATGGGAGTAGGTTCGTAACCTTCTTGAAGCCTTCCTAGGATATTGATCAGCTCACTCAGTTTTGTGCTAAGTGAAGGCGCTTTTAGTTTATTGATGCCATATTTATTTGCAACTTCTAAAAGCTTATATTGAAGTTCTTTTTCCAATAACTCAGGTTCTTTAGAAACTAACTCCGAAAAGTTCAACCAAACAACTGGATATTTTTTCCACTTATAGGTTTTATCTCTATAAATAGCACATGCCTTGAATAATGCTTTATTCCCTTTTGCTATTTGGTCTATAGTATCTAAAAGTAGAGATTTGCCAAATCTACGTGGTCTTGTAAAGAAATAATATATACCATTCGTCTTGAAGAGTTGAGTGATATAGGCCGTTTTATCTGCATACAGCTTTTGTGCGATCATCTCTTTGACATCAGCGCTGCCAACCGGAATTTGCATACTTAGTGTAACGTATCCTTGTTGATCCGCTATTTTTAGCGCTGTATCTCCTTTTTTAGAATCCATATTCTATTACTTTTATTTAGAGGTATATAATCGTGTTTCCCACTACAAGGTAGATAGTTTTTATTAGCATTTAATCGATCTGTTTTAGCTGCTCTACTTCTTTGGTCGATAACCCAGTAATCGTAATGATATCATCTATCGGATAACCCTTCAATAGCATTGCCTTAGCGATTTCCAATTTCTATTCTTTCTTCCCTATTTGTTTATCTGTTGAAACTTTACAGTGTAGGGTTAGCATGTAAAATCTGATAGCATATATTCTCCATTTCTGATAACCAGGTTAAAACATTATTTTTTTTGGACCATGGAATATAAAACTCCATGGTGTTTTTTGCTATTCTTTTTTGGTCTGCTAGCTTTCGTACAGCTATAGTTCTTAGGTTATGCAACCTATCAGCTAATTTAATCTGAACGACACGAATGTCCTTACACTGATTCAATATAATTTGACTATCTGAATGATCTAATTTCCATCGCAACCCATAAGTATTATAATGCGTAAGCATGTCTACTATATAAGCAACTTCCATTCCATATAGCAGTTCTATTTGTTCCAAAGTAACCATTGTATCCTCTATTACGTCATGTAATAAAGCAGCTAAAATGGTATCGGCATTCTTTGTAGCCTCTAATACAATCTTAGCTACCCCCATAGGGTGGGTATAATAAGGCTCACCTGACTTACGTATAATATTGCCATGTGCTTTTTAAATGAATTGAATTGTTTCTTTTACCGTTTTTTCAGTTAAGGTTGTTGTACTTGTAAGTAGACTAACGAGCTCCTGTTCTTGAGCTAAACTTTCATCAGTTTCTGCTATCTTATTCAATAAATCATCGGTATGATATGGTTTAAAACGCATAACTTTTTTACCATTAATAGGTAATATGTAAAGACAGGTCAAACTAGTTTCTGTGTCTATGGTTTCTATATATCCTCCATGAGCTTGTACAATTTGTTTGCTTTCTTCTTGATAGAGATTATTGATTGTCTTAGGTAAGCAGCATGAATCAATTTCATCAGTAACTGCATAAGCAGGTGATATATTTGGCCTATCTGTATCTGTAGATATTGAAAAAGCAAGTGCAGGTAATATAGGCGCTCTTAATTGTTTTTCATGCGTACTATGTATAGCTACCTGGTAAGGCCTAGGGAAAGGGTAAGACAACAATGTGTCTGAAATAGTCAAAGAAACTGTATGATCTATGGTATATTTACCCTGACATAGGTTTAAAAAATTTATGGTAAGTAATCTTTCAAAAATAATTGGTTCGGTTAATAAGTATTTTTCTTTGGTTTGTTTTGTTAAAAGCAATTGTATTGGTACATCTAGTTTTCTAACCATTTCATAAGATTTTAGGACTAGGTCCTCTATGCTAACGTTATGGATAGATTTTGAGTCCAACGTATAGGTACGTTCTTCCTTAGCCCTTTTTAGTAAGGATTGTCTAAATACATATAACTTTTTCTGATGTTGTTGTATAAATGGGTTTTCTACATAGGGTCCTAGTTCATCAGCCATGTCCTGTAGTACTTTTCCGCTATAGGTAGGGTCTAGTCGATTCCAGTTGGCTTGATTATGTAGTGAAGCTAACGCATACTGTTGTTCGTAGGTTCTAGTTAACGCTATAGTTTGTAATTGTATGTAATTTTTATTCCTTAGATATCGATACACTAAGCAACCAAGTAGAATGGTTAATCCTATCATTGTTTCTGTTGTTATCCACTCTTCTTTACAACTTGCAATGGCTACATGAGGCGGTATCCATCTATGGAAAAATAGCGCTGTGGCTACCATGGCTATGATTATGGTATATGGTAGTAATAGACTAGTTAGACCTATATTTACTATAAGCAGTGCACAGGACATAGGTGAAAAATGGCTTAATTTTATATAGGTGATGCCAGCAATAAAAAGGACTGCATATAATAATATAGGCCACAATGCATGCAACAGCCTATTACCTCCCTGTTTATAAGTGTGAAGCGCAGGATAGATGGTGACTATTGTGCCTATAGCCATAACCGCTATGTGCCAATAGATATAGGAAAATCCATATACTTGTTTCACATAGCAAAGTAGTATGGAGCTGTAAATAATAAAATAAATACCTGACGCTATAAAAGTAGTTACACTTTTAGGAAATAGATCACTCCAGTAAGATTTGGTAAAAATAGATTGGAAATATTTTATTTTTCTTATCCACCAACGTTTGGTTTCTTGGTTTTGTAGTATTACAGGACTAGCATCTGGAATACCTAACCATCCTGTATTAGGCTGTTTGGGTAAAAGATAATGTGCAATAAATAAAACAAGTGCACTATATATCAGTGCCATAAAGATATCTCTGTCTCCTATAACTTGTTTCTGTATAAAGATACGATAAGTTGTCAGCACTATACTGATTGAGATAGAACATAAAACGGCATAAGACCGTGGTCTAAATCCAAAGCAAGCCATCATAAATGGTACTGTAACAACAGGTACATAAAAGTGAAATGCTTTTGCCATTAACTGGATGACACTGTCTGTGTGTAACACAATAAAAATGGCTGCAATACCTATCAAGCCAGAAATAATCCGTATAACTTTAAGAGAGGGCTTACTATTTAATTTTATAACATTAGCAATGAAGGGCCATAAATCGTTAGCAAATAAAATAGATGAAGTATGTAAACTAGAGTCAGCAGTGGACATCAATAAAGCAATTATAGATGTGATTAATAGTCCCTGTATGCCAGGAAATAAAGTAAGATTAATGATATAGTCTAATATACTTTGCCCAGGTGGTACGTTATGCCCACCTATATACAAAGCTGCAATAGTGATTAAAAAAGCTAAGGAAAGTATCATGTGCATTATGGAACTTCTAGAAAATACTTTGGCTGCTTGTTGGATTGAAGAAGACATATAAATACGTTGAACATGTGCTGGATCAAAAGTAAATATCGCATTCCAAATAAAATAAAGCATTATATGGTTTAGGGAATGATTCCATGCAGTGGATATATGAGATATGTTGAACTGAGATATGCTTATAAAATTTTGCCAATTTTCCCATGGATTTTGGGCATGGTATATAAATGAGAAAGTTAAAATAGGAAAGCAAACACCAAAAAGAAAAAATTGATAAACATCTGTTAACGCTACAGACCTAGCACCGCCAAACGTAGTGTAAACAATAATTAATAAGGACAAAATAACCGTCCAACAAGTTGGATAGGATACTAATTTAAAAAGTGGGGTAACTGTAAGAATCGTTAAGCCGATCTTAAACTGAGTGGCTAGCTTAGCTATGGTCGCTATCATACCTAATATAGCTGTAATTATTCGAACGACCGGTCCATAGACTTTTCCCATAGACTCAGCTATAGAAAAATCTCCTATAAATTCCTTCATTCTTACAATGATCAACTGGGAGGCTAAATAAAATCTAACAGGACTGATTAAATCTATAAGTAACATATATAACCCTTGATGATAGTAACCATTTAATTTAGAACGTAAGAAACCACCACCATAAATAGTAGCTATAAGTGAAGTAGAAATCACAAACGTAGACATCTTTCTACTGCCTACTGCATAGTCTTTAAACGTGGTAATTCCTTTGCTATAGTATAACCCAATAGCAAGAGCTACAACTAGAAATATCCCTATTATAATCAAATCTATCGTATACATATAATTTTAATTAGATCAACCAGGTCGCTACGCTTATTTGAGGCAAAATCGCTTACAATAACCATTTCATATACAGCATGGTATAGATATTATCTATAGACCTGTTGCAAAACCTATTTCTAATGGCAATTTTGGTGTCGAAGCTTGTCTATGCTCCTCAAATACATCTAGTATTCTGCGGTGCTCGACTGCGCTTCTCCTAAAAACTGCTGATCACAAATAGGTTTTGCAGAAGGTCTTATGCAAACCGCATCAGAGATAGGCTATATAAACTTATTTTATTTACCATCTGTTGGTATCCTTTTTACATTAATGTTGTATTTTTGTTAGTGATGCTATTTTACTGCTGTTGTTTGTGATCAGGTATACATCTTGTATTTCAAGGAGATTTAAAATAGATGCTGCTCCATCGAAGGTTCTTAGATCTTTGGAGTTAACTAGAGAAATCCAATCGTCATTTTCTAATGTATCCCATGGGATATTGAATGGCGGTATATCATATTTGTGCGTATACTGAGCATGTGCCTCTTCTGATTTTATCATCCATCCAAATCCTTTTCGGTCATGTGCAGGAATGTGTATGAGCAACCCATGCTTATTCAGCTTGCTTATTTCTATAAGTGCCTTGATAAGCTGATCTTGACAATCACATCTAGTATCATTATATAGTTGACTAGATGAACAGCCAGAATCTAATCTTAACCAGATATTTTTTTTTAAAGCGTTAAGTAAGTGGTTCTTTGCTTGAATAATATAGTACATTTTCCATACATCAGACTTTAGTAGACATTTATTGTATTGTAATACAATAGTTTTATTAGAAAAATTGGCATTTACCAATCTTGTTGTATGATACACTACTTTATCATTTTTAAATGCTATAACATCACTATAATCTTGTTCATGCGCTATGATATAATCTGGATTTGCTTGGCAAAAGTTAGTTAGAAAATGCATTAATGTTTTTTTATCTATATCCTTGTAAGTGCTATAGCAGTTTGAAACAAAGATATGTGGATAATATACATTACTAATATCGCATTTACGTATTAAGATGTACTTTTTATTGGTTTGCTTATTTGCATCAATATATGATTGAAATATACGGTATGGTTCTGATAGTAAATTATTCAGTTTGAGATCAATATCTGAAATATCTAAGAAAACTACCTTTGCCTGATGTGGTGTTGCAGCATAACAATTGATAAAAATAATATCATAAGAAGCCCTTATTTTTCCATCTTCATCTTCAAATATGGCTTGCATACGCCATTGCATAATAGAACCTATTAAGGGTTCACCAATAAATATTTTACACTTATCCAGTTAAAAAATTAGTGGCCTATGAACTGATGACATGGCTATCATGCATTTTCTTTATGTAAATAGGAATCAACCGTGGACATTAATAATGCTATAATCGTTGTTATTAATAGACGCTACATACCAGGAAGATAAACAGGATTTATAATATGATCCAATACACTTTCCTTGGAATTAAGGTCTAACACCTTTAATGTTTAATTAGTTAATTTATAAACTTAACACAGTTAAGAACACATTTCCGTTCCGCCAATATGATTGATCAACTAGTAGATTGAACAGGTACGTAGCATTGAAATTACATAAATAAACATAAAAATGCAAGATTATGCTTTAGAAGTAACAGCTAGAGCGCTAATAGTAAAAAATAGGCAATTGTTACTTGTTAGCAATGATTATAAGCTTTGGTATACACCTGGTGGACACTTACATCCAAGTGAAACGCTTCCAGCCTGCATGGTAAGGGAAGTAAAGGAAGAAACTGACATTGACGTTCAACCAAACCAGATTGTCTATGTTGCAGAATTTTTTGATAAAAAGCATAATGTACATAAAGTAGAGGTCTATTTTGCTGCCGAAATATGTACAGATGAGCTTCCTAAACATTGGCTAGATCAAGATGGTCCGGTTAAAACTTATCAATTTTTTGATGTTGAAGCCTTGAAAGATATCCATGTTGCACCAGCTTTTTTAAAAACAGGGAAATGGCTAAATTCTGGTCTTGATATTTATCAAGGATCAGAGAAGCGATAAAGTGATATCGGAAATGTTCATTAAACTGTGTCAGATTCCTCTTCATCTCAATTCGGCCTTTAATCTACCGGGAAAGAAGATGTCGAGCTGAGGTATGATCAGGGCCCAGTTTCGCAGAGGCATAGTCCATTTATCCTCCATCTTTTTTATAGCACTATAACTTTTATAGTTACAAATTGAGATAGGGCAAGATTCGTTTACATTCTTCTATATATACATAAGCTAGCTCTTGGTTCTTCTTTAAGACCATGTGCTCAAATTCTGAAAAATGCATTAACTTTACTTCGCTGACTTCATTAGGATCGAACTGGATCTCCTCTGCTTTAAAAGTAGCCCAACCTAGATAAACATCATTAAATTGACGATCTATGTAGCTAGGAGCTAAAACATTGTCTTGCCTAATGGAAAACAAAAAATCCATTTTTACCTGATTAGGATCTATGCTCAACTCTTCTTTTAATTCTCTTTTTACTGCTTGTATACTTTCTTCCCCAGTATTAACATGACCCATTACAGATATACTCAGCATATTTGGGAAATGATCTACACTACTGGAGCGTCTTTGTATGAGTAGCTTATTGGAAGATTTGTCAAACAGATATAAATGAATGGCACGATGTATCTTGCCTAGTCTATGAATTTCTTTTCTAGGTAACACTTCGCCTGTTTTATTTCCCTGCTCATCTAATACATCTATAATATCTTCGCTGCTTTCAGGACTATTATTTTTTTTTGTACGTGACATATTTAATATAAGAGGCTATGACTATATTCTAAATTGTCTTTATAAGATAGATATTATAGATAACAACAAAAAATAATTTTATACAATCTTCTAGAAAGATCCGCTTTAGCCATGCATTAACTTAAAGATTAATTCTTTCATAATCTGATCATCACTTGTATTAGAATCAATTCCTTTTAATTGTAGGTCGGCTTGGTGGAGATAGGTTATATTTTTCATGGTTTGATGCAAGGTATAGTTCTGAACTGCATCAAGATATCCTTGTATAAAATAGGGGTGTATATCAATTTGTCCGGCCATCTTAGATGGGACCGTTTCTTTTGTTTGGTGCAATACAAGTAGCTTAGAGAAAAGATTGTATAAAATGGCTAAAATGGGTAGGGCAGCATGTTCCTTTGCATTGGATGCACAAACACGAATGATCTGGTAGCTCTTCGGGTAATCTTTTTGTATGATGGCCTTTTGTAATTCAAATATATTGAAAGGTTTGTGTAGGCCTATATAGGCTTCTACCATATTATCGGTAATGGTGCTACCTGGTGTAAGGTTAATACGTAATTTATGGAGTTCATTGGTGATTCTTGTCAGGTCGTTACCTATATAGGCTTCTAGTAAGCAAGCGGCTTTTTCTGTTATAGACAGTTCCAGATTTTTTACAAAAGATTTGATAAAACCAGACAATTGTTGATCATATAGTTTTTTAGCGGTAATCAGAACGTTTTGTTTGCTTAACGCTTTTCCAAAGCTACTTCGACCATCTATTGTTTTATATTTGTGTGCAAAAACGAGTATGGTAGTAGGTTGCGGGTGTTGCAAGTAATGCAATAACAATTGCTGCCCCGTAGTGTTTTTTAAGTCTGCCATCTCTTGCGCCTCTTTTACGATAACTACTTGTAGCGCAGTGGCCATTGGAAAGCGACGTGCTTGGGTAAGCAGCGTGGCCATGCTGCATTCTTTGCCATAGGCAATGGTTAGGTTAAAGGTTTTTTCAGCTGGCGTGAGTAGTTTTGTTTCGATATATTCGGTAATCGCATCAATATGATATACTTCCTCCCCTTGTACAAAATAAATAGGCGCATAGAGACCCTTTTGCAAGTCTTGTAGAACAGTTTGTGCGGATTGAATCATATCGAAAACTTACTGGGTTAAAAACGCGACGCTGGCTGCAATATACCATCTTTTAGCAGTAGCATGCTATCTGCAATAGCTGCCAACGATTGGTTATGGGTTACCAGGACGAAAGTTTGCTTTAATTGTTTAGAGAGAGCTAAAAAAAGCGCATGCAACACCTCTGCATTTTTTGAGTCTAGGTTGCCACTTGGCTCATCGGCAAAAACAATAGATGGACTGTTGATCAATGCCCTAGCTACAGCTGCACGTTGCCGTTCTCCTCCAGAAACAACCTCTGGTAGGTGGTTTTTTCGATGGCTAATACCCAGCAAAGATAAAAGGTCATCAGCCTTTTGTGCTACTTCTTTTTTAGCACAAGTACCAATATAGCCAGGGATACAAATGTTTTCAAAAAGTGTAAATTCGGGTAACAGGTTATGAAACTGAAAGACAAACCCTATTTTTTTATTTCTAAATGTGGCCAATGCATTACCTTCTAGTTTGGTAAGATCTGTTCCATCCAACGTTAAAGCACCACTATCTGGCTTATCTAAGGTAGATAAAAGATGCAATAAAGTAGTTTTGCCCGCACCGGAAGGCCCCATAATGGCCACCATTTCTCCAGGATGGATCGATAAGGTAATCTGTTTTAGGATCTCATCTCCATGATAAGATTTACAAATTGCTTTGGCTACAAGCATATATGTGCATAAAATTTTGTAGTTTTATGGTCTAAATATATAAAATTTTAGTTGCGCGCTCGTAGTTCAACCGGATAGAACGTCGGATTTCGGCTCCGAAGGTTGAGGGTTCGAGTCCTTCCGAGCGCACGCTCCTTGGAAAAAGCTGCGGTTAGCAAGTGACACCGCAATGCTGCTTCCAAGGGTACTTTCTTACCAAGCAAAAAGTAACATGCTAATTCCTTATCTCAACCGATCTTGATTAACCAGTTGTTCATCTTTTTTAATATGGCGCTGTGCCAGTAGATTGGCTATTAATGCAATAAAAGGCAATATAGTGGCTATTTTATAGCTACTATACCCATTGGGTAGATAAGTTGTATTGGCTTTGTTAATCAGTACCAAAATCAAAACCATCAATACAATTAATGTTAGGTTCATGTGAGCGATTAAACGAAGTTGCAACCTTCTATTGTCATGCCGCATAATGGCATATATTGCTGTTAAAACGAGGTAACAAATCAATAAAGAAGGTGCACCATAAGGGAATATAATATATTGCCCGGTAGAAGCAATAAGCCCATAGGGCCTAATGGTAAACAGACTATCCGAACCTATTTTTACCCAAACTGCCGCCCTAAGAAAGGCAACCATAGTTATACAAACTGTAGCTAAGTAAAGAGATTGAATTCTTTGAATCATGCGGAATACTGTAAAAAATATAAAAAAACAGAAAAACCTGAACAAGAAAAGATATAGCTTGAAATAGCAAGCCATACTAAAAACTGCATGGATATAGCCTATTTATTTACTAAGCTATCCTCCCTTATACCGTTAGAGGAACTATTTTTCTATCTAAATACCGGATAGAAGCGGTCTGGACGGGACTCGAACCCGCGACCCCCTACGTGACAGGCAGGCATTCTAACCAACTGAACTACCAGACCTTAAAATTTGCAAGAACTGCTACAGTTAAATACAAATTTAATGCATAAATTACTATTTATCAAAAATAATAATCGTTTTATTTCAAAAAATAATTGCAAGTTCAAATGCTCTCATGTAAATTCATAGCGTGATAATGAACTTGTTATTTATAGGAGGCGGTTTATTGGTCTAAATGATAAAGTCACCAATCGATAATAGATCGCTTCGTCTTATAATTTTTAAATTAATATATACTATGACTAAAGCAGAAGTAATTTTAGCCATTTCGCGTAAAACGGGGCTTGATAAAGAAGATGTCAAAAATACGTTAGATGAGTTGTTTCGTGTTATTCAAAATGCTGTAACAGATAATCATCGGGTTCATTTTAGTGGATTCGGTAGTTTTTCTAAAAAAAAACGAGCAAAAAAAATTGGGCGTAATATTAGTACCAATACTGCCATTGTTGTAGAGGAGCACTACATTCCATTTTTTAAACATTCTAAGTTTTTCGCAGCAAAAATTAAAGCTGCTGGTTCTGTATAATCTTTGATCAAATTGGGTATATAGCTTATCATTGGTATTATGATCTATAGGCTGTTGAATGGTTTGTTTTGCTAGTATATTAAAATAGCTTTTGATAGAAGATGGCTACAAACCAGATTAAGGAAGTAACGCTATCCATCTATTTAGATAGATGGCAGGGTTGGTCTACCAAATCTGAGGCTTGGTCTGCCAAATCTGCTAAAATTAAGAGCATAGGTATAAAATTTTTACTATACCAATTATTGTTTTAGACAATAGCGCCAGCTTAAGCTTTTCATTTAACCTATCTATCCATTGAGCCATGTGGCACTGCCATGCCAAAGCAAGAAAACCGCCTTTTGTAAAAGGTTGCGATCAGAAAACATGCCAAAAAAACAGCAGCTTTAAAGTCCGCTTAGCAGGCGACTTCTGTTTTTTTGGTGTGCTTCCCGCAACTTTTTGCAGCGCGCTTGACTTTTTGGCTACTGCTTGATCAAGCAAAAAGTAGCCGAAAAATCGCTTCTTGCTCTTGACATGAAGAGATGGGGCAGCGCTAGCAGCCTTATCTTTGCTTAGTTAAACTGATTCATAGCATGCATAATGCCCCCATTCAACCAAGCCATCAATATCTGAGTGGCCCTATCCAAGTGGTTGTTGAGCGCTTGTAACTCTTTTGTATTAAAATTTTCTAATACAAAATTTGAAAGTCCGCCTTTAGGAAAATCATTTCCAATACCCATTCGAAGACGCGGATAGCCATCTGAAGCCAAAGCATAAGCAATGCTTTTTAATCCATTGTGGCCTGCATCAGAGCCTTTAGCGCGTAAACGCATCGTCCCAAAGGGAAGCGCGATATCATCTACAATAGTTAAACTTTGTTCAATTGGTATTTTTAAATGATGCAACCAATATCTAAATGCCTTACCACTGTCATTCATATAGGTTGTAGGTTTGATCATATAGACTTGATGATGCTTGTAAGCAAAATAAGCCATAGCAGCCAATCGATCTGTTTGAAATGCAACTTTTTGTTGCGCTGCTAGATAATCGACTACTAGAAACCCTACATTATGCCTTGTATAAAGATAGGTTGCACCAATATTGCCCAATCCAACGAGTAATAACTTCATAGTCTATTTTGTAGGCTAAGAAAATATAGCCATTAGCCATATGGGTAATCCTAACAAAAAAGCGCTTATTTCTTGCCTTTCTTTTCCTCTTTACTAGCTGCACTACGCAATGCCCTTGGAATTTCAATAGAGGCTACTGGTGTATTAGGCAATGCTAAAATCGTATAGTTTTCCACTGGAATTTGGTGTACACGCACAATTTGCCCCAAATCAAGATCAGAAACGTCAATATTTACCATTGATGGCATATCCTTAGGATATGCGGCAATCGCTAGCTTTCTCTGTTTTTTAGAGAGCACCCCCCCTTTGGCCACACCTATGGCTTTGCCAACGAATGCGGTCGGAATCTGCATTTTAATTTTTTTATCATCAAAAATTTGTAAGAAATCCACGTGTAACATCATTTCACTTACAGGGTGGAATTGCATTTCCTGCAGAATACATCTGTAAATAGATCCTTCAATATTTAGATCTACAAAATGGGCATAAGGTGTGTAAACCAAATCACGTAAAAGTACCATAGGTACATAAAAATGTATTTGTTCCGTTCCCCCGTATAATACACCTGGAACTTGCGCAGCTATTCTTAGCTTTTTAGACTCAGCCTTACCGAGATTTGCTCTTTTATACCCTAAAATCTCTATTACTTTCATATCTGTTGTTTATAGTCAACTTAAAAATAAAATCTTTTTAATTTATTAAAATCCAGGATTTAGTATACCACCACCATGGTGTAACCATTACGAGGAGAACCAAAATTAACAAAAAATAATCGATATAAAAAGATATCTTGCTTACTCCAGATCTATGCTTTTTTTATATGCTTTAAATGCCCGTATCAGCTGTCGTATCCTTTTCTCTTGACTATCTTTCCCAATCCATCCTTTACCAATTGGTTGGGGCAGTAGATAATGCGCAGCCATCATAGCTAAGCCATTGGCCGCTATGGCAATAATTCCACTATCTATTTCTGTTGTAAGTGTACCCCATTTATTCCAGATTAAACAGACCAGTGTACCTATAGCCATTCCGATCAAAGCGGTACGCGTACTACCGCGAAAACCAAAAATAGCTAAGATAAAAGGAGGGGCTACTGTAATCGTAAAAAAGCCTATAGCATATTTTACAACAAACTCAGTTAAGTTACTTAAATTGGGATAGTAAATCGTTACGATCATAGCGAGTAGACCAGTAACCAGTGTAGTGCATTTAGCCAGGCGAATTTGGTCTATACAGGAGCCTACTTGTACGCCTCGAATACTTTCCACGATATCATTGCTAACCATAATAGCAGCAGTGTGTAAGCTGGAATCAGCTGTAGACATAGTCAGCCCCAATAAGCTAATGATGATGTATCCTTTATATACAGGTGGCATATCAACCAAAATGTATGGCCAAACTGCTGTTTTCAGTAGTGTTGGGTCTCCTACAAAAACAAGTAGGCCAATTAAGGCGACACACCCCGATATAATAGCGGTAAAAAGTGTGACACGCAAAAAAACCTTATAAGCTTGAATGGGACTAGCAGCCATATAGACCCGCTGTATAATTGTGGGCGCTAGAAAAAATGCAGCAAATACATAGACCTTAACAAGCTTAAATAGTTTTCCTTCAACTTGGAAGAGGCTACTGAGTTGAAGTTTTTCTTGCTTTTCTATAAGCAATAGAACCTCTAAAAATGATTTGCTTGTTTTTATAAATAAAAACTTAATAAGGAGGGCCGTAATAATCATAAAGGTTGCAAATTGCAACACATCTGTAATGGTAATGGCACGCACACCTCCAAGCACAGCATAGGCAATAAGGATTAAAGTTGCTAACATAGTCAAGATACGAGGGTCAATCGAATCTATACACATGCCCATAGCCCAGGACATTACATTGATTTGAATGGCAACTACACCAATGGAAAAACAGATGCCTAGTACAGCGGTAATAGCCCTTGGATATTTGCCATATACACTGCCTATCGTCTCTGCAGCAGAAAAGTGCTCCATAAATGGACCCATACGCAGCCCTAGTAGGCTGATGATCCAAACATGTATCACCTTTGCAAATAAATAGAGTATGTAACGCAGGCCAATAGCATATACATTCGGCGCTTCACGCATTAGGAGTCCTCCTTCAAAAACTGTAGCCAACACTGTAACGACCAAAGTAGTCGTGTGAAATCGCTTATTGCCTACAGCATATTCGCGAAATGTAGTTGCTTTTTGCGTACAATAGAGGCCTGCCACTAGGGTCAATCCCAAAAAGGTCAATACCATTAGAAGAGGGATGTTATACAGTACTATAGATAGATGAAGATTTGATGCCATGTATCTGCAATTGATAGTCGCATAAATAAAAGCATATTAAATAAAATATATTAATAGACTTTTGTAAGTTAATAGACTTTTGTAAAAAGTAATTAAAATTTAAATAAAATGATGGGGGATGCGATTCAGTTATTTGGCCTTATCGAAAAGGAGTAATAGACCTTCTGCAAAACCTATTTGTGATCAGCAGTTTTTAGGAGGAGCGCAGTCGAGCACCGCAGGCATACTAAATGTATTTGAGGAGCATAGACAAGTGCCAAAATTGCCATTTAGCAATAGGTTTTGCAGAAGGTCTAATGTATAAGGTCAACGTTTAGTCTATAGCCATGAAGCAATAGGTTATAAAAATAATTAATAGCAGCAAAAGTGCCCCCTGCCGGAATCGAACCAGCAACCTACTGATTACAAATCAGTTGCTCTACCAGTTGAGCTAAGGAGGCGGCTAAAGATTATGCTATAAAAACAACAAACGCATGTAGCAGCGTATACTATATATGTATTGATGCGCTTATCTAAAACCAAGGAAAGCAATTTTTACCTAAGCTCTTTAATACGTGCTGCTTTGCCTTGTTTGCCCCGTAGGTAATAAATCCTAGCCCTACGTACACGGCCTTTTCGTTTTACTTCTATTTTCTCGATATTAGGACAAAGCAAAGGAAAAATGCGCTCTACACCAACTTCTTTAGACACTTTACGTACCGTAAAGGTTTCTCCATTGGTGTTGGGGTTTTTACGCTGAATAACGGCTCCTTGAAATTGTTGAATACGGACTTTATTCCCTTCTTGTATTTTTACATGGACGTTGATGGTATCTCCAGCCTTAAAGGAGGGAAATGTGCGGACTGGCTGAGGATTACATACCGCCTCAACATATTTTATTAAGTGATGCATGACTGGTTAGAAAATTACAATAAAAGTTAATCCAAAGATAATACTTTTTTTTAAATTCCGTACCTTGCGGTGGTCTTCTTTCGAAACGCTATTGCTAGCTGGTAATTTGCACAGTGATCCAGTGGATCCGGTCCGGTGCTTAAACCCCTACGTAGGTTTAGTAGGGTTCTGGTTTTGCGCCCTGTGCCTTCTTACAAATTTCCTCAGCATAAGCGCATTTTGAGTCTAGTACCGTAAATGGTGGGATAGATGAAGCCTTTTTTATGTTCACCTAATCAATTTTAATGAAAAATATTCGAAATTTTTGCATCATTGCCCATATTGATCATGGAAAAAGCACGTTAGCAGATCGTTTACTAGAAGTAACTAAAACGGTTGCTATACGCGATCAAAAAAATCAAGTGCTGGATAATATGGATTTAGAGCGTGAACGTGGCATCACGATTAAAAGCCATGCGATCCAAATGGAATATGCATACGGTGGTAACCACTATCTACTCAACTTAATTGATACACCCGGACACGTAGACTTTACCTATGAGGTTTCTCGTTCCATTGCTGCATGTGAGGGGGCACTACTGGTGGTTGATGCTGCACAGGGGGTGGAGGCCCAAACCATTTCCAACTTATACCTAGCTTTGGAGCAAAATCTTACCATTATCCCTGTATTGAATAAGATTGATTTGCCAGGGGCAATGCCAGAGGAGGTAAAAGATCAAATCGTAGGGCTGATAGGGTGTGATCGAGATGAGATTATTGCTGCTAGTGCCAAACAAGGCATTGGGATTGATGCCATACTAGAGGCGGTAGTGACCCGTATACCTGCTCCTAAAGGAGATAAGCGGGGGCCACTCCAAGCCATGATTTTTGATTCATTATACAATACTTTTCGTGGCGTAGAGGTCTATTTTCGCATCTTTAATGGAACGATTAAACCAGGAGACCTGGTTCAATGTATCAGTACAGGTCTGGATTATAAAGTGGAAGAGATTGGCATTTTAAAATTGCAGCAAGTACCCCAACCCGCTTTAGAAGCAGGTCATGTAGGCTATATGATGGCTGGCATTAAAAATGCAAGTGAGGTAAAGGTAGGGGATACGGTTACGCACGTAGACAAAGCAGGCCATCCAGTAGGGGAAACGGTAAAAGGATTTGAAGAGGTAAAACCGATGGTTTTTGCTGGCATCTATCCAGTAGATACCACTGAGTATGAAGCATTAAGAGACTCTATGGAAAAGCTTAAGCTCAATGATGCTTCATTGATTTGGGAGCCAGAGAGTTCTGTTGCTTTAGGGTTTGGATTTCGATGTGGTTTCTTAGGTATGCTCCATATGGAGATTATACAGGAACGACTAGAAAAAGAATTTAATATCACCATTATCACTACCGTTCCGTCGGTACAGTTTCATGTAATAGACCAGAAAGGTCAGCGGATAGATGTACAGGCACCTGCAGATATGCCTGATCCTAGCACCATTGACCGCATCGAAGAACCACTTATTCAGGCACAAATTATTACAAAATCAGAATTTGTGGGTGGGATTATGAAGCTTTGTATGGATAGAAGGGGGATTTTTAAAAATCAGGTTTACCTAACCGCTGACCGTGTAGAGCTTACTTTTGAGCTACCGCTAGCAGAAGTGGTCTTTGACTTTTTTGATAAGCTCAAAACGATTTCACGTGGCTATGCTTCTTTGGATTATGAACTATCTAGGTTTGCTCATGCAGATCTAGTAAAATTAGATATTCTATTACACAACGAGAAGGTAGATGCCCTGTCGGCTATTGTACATAGGGCCAATGCTTATGAGCGGGGTAAAGTCTTATGTAAAAAGCTTAAAGAGATTATTCCTAGACATATGTTTGAAGTAAGTATTCAAGCAGCTATTGGCACAAAAATCATTGCTAGAGAAACCGTAAAATCATTGCGAAAAAATGTGATTGCCAAGTGTTATGGTGGTGATATTTCACGCAAAAGAAAACTTTTAGAAAAACAAAAAAAAGGCAAAAAACGGATGAGACAAGTAGGTTCAGTAGAGGTCCCACAAGAAGCTTTTATGGTAGTGTTAAAGTTGGATGATTAAATCAGTAGAAGTAGCATTTCAAAAGAAGTCTATCATATTTAGAGAGTTCTTTATAATAGCTACAATATCCTTTAATGGGGCAAATGGTACAGTTGGGGTTTCGTGCTTTGCAAATATATCTACCATGTAGTATCAGCCAATGATGGGCATATCTGAGCCATTTTTGATCTATTATCTCTAGTAGCTCACTTTCTACTTTTTCCGGTGTCATCCCCTTTGCTAACCCAATTCTTTTAGCTACTCTAAATACATGGGTATCAACAGCAATAGTTGGCTCGTTAAACAAGCAGTTTAATATCACATTGGCTGTTTTTCTTCCTACCCCTGGCAGTTCCAGCAGTGCTTTAAAACTATTGGGTATACGGCTATTATACTGGTTGATTAATAGTGTACATAAAGAGATAATATTTTTGGCTTTGTTATTAAACAATCCAATAGATCGTATATATTTTTTCAATCCTTCTTCCCCAAGGCGTACCATTTTCTCTGGTGTATCACACCATTCGAATAGAGGTTTTGTAGCTATATTTACAGCTATATCCGTAGCTTGGGCAGATAGTATTACCGCTACTAATAAAGTAAACTCGTTTTTATAGACTAGTTCAGTGGTAGGGTTTTGATTTTTATGGCTTAAAATCTCAAAAATTTTATCAACTATTCGTTTTTCCATAATATATTTATTAATAGGTAAAAGGATAATAGACCTTCTGGAAAACCTATTTCTAATGGCAATTTTGGTGTCGAAGCTTGTCTATGCTCCTCAAATACATTTAGTATTCTGGCGACTGCGCTTCTCCTAAAAACTGCTGATCACAAATAGGTTTTGCAGAAGGTCTAATATAAAGAGGGCAACCTTAGCAGTTTACAACAATAGCAGATCAATAATGAGCAATTTAGTACATCCTGAAGTACATAGTACAATATTACCAGCAAAAAAATTAGTAGTGTTATTGCACGGTGTTGGTTCTAATGGGCATGATTTAATCAAACTGGTTCCATATATTCAAGGCGGTTTGCCAGATTGTCATTTTATGGCGCCGCATGGCGTAGAGCCATATGATATGGCTGCTCATGGCAGACAATGGTTTAGCCTACAAGATCGAGCGCCCTATGTGATGAAAAGGTTACTAGAAAGTAATGTTGCATCGGTTACAGCCATCATTAAGCAAAAGCAAATAACATTAAATCTTGCTGGTAAAGATACCATTATTATTGGGTTTTCACAGGGCGCCATGATGGGTGTTTATTTAACGCTTATACAGGCGGAGCCTTTCTTATGTACCGTAGGGTTTTCTGGATTATTGGTAGCCCCTTCACAATGCATCAATACCACTACACCAATTTGTTTGGTACATGGTGTATTGGATACTATAGTAACAGTAGATGCTATAGATTATGCCATACAATATTTAGCTGATCATAAGGTGCCATATAGCGCGCATAAGTTGGAGGATCTTGCCCATTCGATAGACCATAGAGGCTTAGAAATTGCTATTGATTTTATAAAAAATAGTCGTGTAAATCAATAAGCTATATTTTGAAGTAAGCAGCAACACCTCTACTCCAATAATCAGGTATTAGAGATTATTAACACTATTCTTTTCCATTTATTTAACGCTTCGTGATAAGCTATATTTTTATGACAGAAAACTTGAAACACGATGAGTTAGCAAAAAAAATCCTTTTCGATCCAATAGCCGCTCAAGAGTTTATCAGCCATTACTTACCCGAATCTTGTAAATCATTATTGGATCTGACCACGCTTAAAGTTGAAAAGGAATCATTTGTAGAGGAAGACCTAAAGCAAAAATTCAGTGATTTGGTTTTCTCTATAAAAATGAAAAACAATGAGAAGGCATTCATTTACACATTAATAGAAGCAGAAATCAGCCCCAAGTATTGGACAGCTTTTAAGTTATGGAAGTATATGTTTCTCTTACTTGAGCGGCATAAAACAAAAAAGAAATCAAAATTACCACTAATAATTCCCATGGTCGTATACCATGGCAATAGACCTTTTAATGTTCCAAGAAATTTATGGGACTTGTTTAGCCACCCTAACCTTGCCAAAGAGCTTATGGGGGGAGATTATCAACTGGTGGACTTATATGCTATGTCGGATGATCAAATTAAGAAAAAGGCACACTTGGGGATGATGGAATATTTTATGAAGTATGTTCACGTGCGTAATACGCTTAAATTATGGAGGAATTTTTAGAAAACTTTAAGTCTTGTATACTGCTAGATAAGGAAAAAGGTTATATTTATATAAAGAATTTTTTATGGTACACTGACAGCAAGTTGCCAGAAGATAAGTATCCAGATTTAGAAAATATTATTAGAGGGCATCTACCAAAAGAAGATAAAGAAGATATTATGAGAACTATAGCACAAAAATATAGAGAAGAGGGTATCGAAATAGGTCAGGAAAAAGGCAAGCTAGAGGGTAAACTAGAAGGTAAGCTAGAGGGTAAAGAAGAAGGTAAGTTAGAGATAGTTAAAGCCATGCTTTTAAAGGGCTACCCTTTAGAGGATGTTACGCTTCTTACTGGTTTATCTCGTTCTCAGATCCATGGTCTTGTATAGAGCTTCGTAACTATAAACTTTAGTCTGCCTAGGTTTATTTTGCTCTGTACACGCAATGTGTGCGTGCGGTCATGTAGCGCTGCTACTCCAAAACGTACGACGACAAGGAAGGATGCACCTTTGATTTTTTGTTACTTTTTGATCAAGCAAAAAGTAAGATACACCCTTCTTTACTTTGTATTATTTTTTTTGCATAAAGATGCCAAGTATATTTTCGTAATGGGTTTGATCATTCCCAGTGAAAGCAAAGAACATAAAACAAATCCCACAAATGGAGGCGCTATACCCCATACAGGGGGAAGGACGATCCAACATGGTATCAAAGAACCAATGCCATAAGCAAAAGACTTGACCACTGCATCTCCTACTAAAATAACGTGGGCCAGTTTCTCTTTTTTAGTTAAGGCTTGTCCTATAATGGAAGTAGCAGTTCTAAGCAGATAAAGCCCCATGCCATGCAGCAATGCGGTTAGCTGAAGGTGGAATGGTTCTTTTACATAAAAAGCCATAACTGAGGCTAATACGATAAAGATAGGGCTGATGTTAAAAAAACAAATAATCCATTTAGGTTTTCTGTTTAAGATCCATGAACCACATATACCACTTACAATAAAGCCCAGGTGCATCATGCTGATGCTATAGCTGTGTAATTGTGCGTTGACTTGGCTATTGCCATTGGCCATTCTTGCTACCAAGATGGGCAAGCTAACCGTATAGGCTATGGTGGCTATATAGCTCACGAGACGAAAACTAGTGATACGTAATAATCCAGGATTTTGAACAATTTCTTTAAAACCTGTTAACATACCAGATGGTTGTAATGCCATCTCTTTTGCACCAAGATGTCGGAATAGTAGCCAGGGTATGATACGCAGCATGTAGATAAGGCTACAAAGTAATAAAAGCATTTTTAAGCCTATAGTTGTGAGTAGGTTTTTTGCTATTATAGGTGTTAAAACATTAAAAAACTGCAAAAAAATTTGAAAAATGGAAAAAAAAACAGGCTTATCACGTGGCCCTATTTGCCTATTCATAAAGGCAAGACCATTTGAGTGTTCAATACTCATAATGCAGGCAAGCGCCCATAATGTAATGGTACAAACGCGTAGATGCACTCCATTATATACCGATAAGGCTAGTAAAGTAGTTGTTGCGCATAAGAGTGCGCCTATACCTATGGTATAAGAAGCAAAACGTTTAAAGAAAAAGCCTCCAATTAATCCAGCAAATCCAATCCCTAATAGGCTAGCTGGTTCCAGATAAGCTGCAGAAATACCACTGCTATCTTTTTCAAACAAAGTGATTGAAAAGCTAATCATTAGAATGGTAGGCACCATTGTGCCCAGTCCATTTAAGACCATGTAAATAGGAATAATTTGTTTCGTTTTCATAGACATACCTTATTTTATTGGGTTATGATGCCTAACTAGGTCCCTTTCGAAGCTCGATTGCTAAATGGCAATTTTGATGTTGAAGCTGTGCTGTGCCCATCAAAATAGATTTAGAGACTTTCTGCAAAACCTATTGCTAAATGGCAATTTTGGTGTCGAAGTTTGTCTATGCTCCTCAAATACATTTAGTATTCTGGCGACTACGCTTCTCCTAAAAACTGCTGATCACAAATAGGTTTTGCAGAAGGTCTTAGTATTCTGGCGATTGTGCTTCCCATAAAAATTGCGCATCACAAATAGCTTTCGAAAGAGGCCCATTGTAGGCCAACGTTATCGATTTTGGTGCGTCGCTACGGCTTAGGAGTAGAAAGCTTGCGACCAAAATCTTCTAAAAGAGGGGCTGCAATGCAGATAGAAGAATAAGTGCCAAATAAGACACCTAGCAGTAATGCAAAAGAAAAGCTCCGTAATGCTTCTCCTCCAAAGAAAAAGAGTACAGCAACAGCCAGTAATGTTGAAAAAGAAGTAATAACTGTTCTACTTAGTGTTTCCCTAATCGCATCATTAACCATGGCTATGGGTACATCTGCAGCCTTATTGGCTAACTTTTCCCTTATACGGTCAAAGATAACCACTGTGTCGTTTATGGAATAGCCAATAACGGTAAGGATAGCAGCTAAGAATACTTCGTTTATTTCATAGCTTACGCCTAAAGCACGGGCTATACAAAATCCAGCTATCACTGCTAAAGTATCATGTATAAGCGCTAATACCGCTGCTAAACCAAATCCCCATCTTCTAAAGCGCAATGCAATGTAAATAAAGATCCCCAATATAGCAAGCGCCATTGCTTTTTTTGCACTTTTTTGGACATCTTGCGCCACAGTAGCACCTACTTTGGTACTGCTTGTAATATGAAAATAACCATCGGTTGAAGCGGTATTATTTTCTTCTAATTGTGTTAAGTCTTTTAAGGCTGTAACCAGTTTATTGCGTACTTTTTTATCTGAGTCGGTAATATGCTCATTGCTTAGATAGCTGGTAGTGATTTGCATCACATGATTGGCACCATAGGTGCGCACCTCTACGCCTTGTTTGAATGTAGTAGATAGTCCTTCCTTGAGTGCGGAAGGATCCATAGGCTTTGAAAAATCGACTGTATAGGAACGACCACCAGCGAAATCCACTCCTAAGGCAAGCCCTTTATAGTGATAAAAGCAGCAAGCGCCGATTGCTATAAAGGATAAAGAGC
The DNA here is from genome assembly GCF_007559345.1 of Cardinium endosymbiont of Dermatophagoides farinae. Lineage (NCBI taxonomy): Bacteria > Pseudomonadati > Bacteroidota > Cytophagia > Cytophagales > Amoebophilaceae > Candidatus Cardinium > Cardinium endosymbiont of Dermatophagoides farinae. Next base: position 983,054 of record NZ_VMBH01000001.1, on the reverse strand, counting down.
ATGCATAAAAGCGGTAGCGATTTTTAATAAAGTTAATCTGTACATTTTTAAAAAGCATAGGAATAGCTGGATATGAAAAAGTCAAGTTTGGGGTACGGTAGCTATCTATAAAGAAGGAGAAAATCAATCTTGTAATAAATATAGCAGCAAATACAGAAGTGATGATACCAATCATTAAGACAAGCGCAAAGCCCCGTACTGGTCCTTGGCCCAGGTAATAGAGTATGGCTCCAGCCAGAAAGGTCGTAATATTTGCATCGATAATAGAGCTATATGATTTGGAATAGCCACGAGAGATGGCCTCTTTAATGTGCACTTTTTGTATAAGCTCTTCCCGTATTCGTTCAAATATCAATACATTGGCATCGATGGACATACCAAGCGTCAGCACAAGGCCAGCAATGCCGGGTAGGGTTAACGTAGCATCGAGTTCTACCAAAATGCCCACAATAAAGAGTAAATTAAATAAGAGTGCTATATTGGCTATAAGGCCTCCTTTTGCATAATACACAAGCATAAAAAGCAGTACTAAACCCAAACCTATTGCTGTGGCCATAAGCCCTTGGTGTTGGGCTGCTTTACCCAGACTTGGCCCCATAATGGCTTCTTCAACCATTCTAAGTGGTGCTGGTAAAGAACCTGCTCCTAATACACTGGCTAGGTCTTTGGCTTCTTCTATAGTAAAATCGCCAGATATCTGTGAGTTGCCATTTGGAATTTCTTGATGGACTACTGGTGCTGAGTAGATCCGATCGTCTAAAGCTATGGCTATACGTTTCCCAATATGATCTGCCGTGATGCGTTTCCATATCTGTGCCCCTTTCTGATTCATTTGCAGGTTTACAGCTTGTTTTCCATTTTCAGTAAAGGTTTGGGCAGCATGTGTAATCATATTGCCCTCTAAAAGAGGTTTGTGGTCCCTAGGCTGTTTGATGGCATAAAGCATAACTGCTTTGGTGCCATCTTCTAAGGTTTGTGCTTTTTTGTCCCACATCCAAGTAATCTCTTTGGGCAATAAAGCTTTAACCGGTTTACTGCTTAGTATGGCCTCTATTTGGTTCATCTCTTCAGGGGCATAGGCTAATGTATAAGGGAAGGAATATTTGCAAAGCCTTTTGAGGATAGATGCTTGAGGCATGCGTTCCGTTTTTTCTGCTTCTGTAAGCCCCGGGGTTGCGTCTATGGTTTCTTTTTCTTTTTTCAGTAAGAAGGTATTCACAGCTTCTAGTGCTGGGCCATATGTACTAGCTTCTGCTACTGTCCAGAAGCGGAGCTGTGCAACACCCTGCAATAATTTTTTAACCCGTTCTGGATGGGTAACACCTGGTAGCTCTATTTGAATCCTTTCACTTCCAGGTAGCTTTTGCACACTGGTTTGTGTGGCCCCAAAACGATCTAGCCTAGCGCTTATAATCGTAAGCGAGCGATCTAATCCACTTGCGATTTCTTGGTCAATTGCTTTTATAACAGCATCCTCACTAGCAAAATTATTATAAGACCTTACCCCAGCAGCCGTAAAAATAGCGCTTAAATCGCCATTTGGGGCAAGCCTTTTATAGGCTGCTACAAAAAGCTTTCCAAAAGAGGTAGGGTTGCCCTTTTCTCGTTCCCGTTGTGCCGATTCGAGTGCTTCTAAAAAATCAGGATCTGTATTATAAGCAGCCAACCCTTTTACAAGCTCTACAGGAACAAGCTCCATGGTTACATGCATACCACCTTGCAAATCTAAACTTAGTTTTAGTGAACGCTCCTTTACCTCTTCGTAGGTGTAAACAGCGCCCAGTAGATTATAGACAGGCTTTTTCCATATAGCCATTAGATAAGCTTGACTTTTATCAAAATCTATTCTCCCCTGTTCATCCATTGCTTGTTGTTCCGCTTGGCGTTGCACCCGGTAGTCTACAAAGGTAAACGAAAGGTAATAGAGTGAGAGTAAAGTTATAACAATAGTCAGAAAAAGTACTATTTTTTTAGATTTCATTGGCTTTAAATAGGTTGATCTAGATTACAGTAAATATATTTTCTTTAATCTAGTAAACCAAATCATCATAGCAATGTGCAGATGGCTGTATGTTAAAAATCATAAGACCTTCTTCAAAACCTATTTGTGATCAGCAGTTTTTAGGAGAAGCGCAGTCGAGCACCGCAGCATACTAAATGTATTTGAGGAGCATAGACAAGCTTCGACACCAAAATTGCCATTAGAAATAGGTTTTGCAGAAGGTCTATATATAACAGTTTTACTGGTATAATGTGTGCGCTACTATATAATCGATTATAGATTTGGATCTACTTATTTGGTAATTTACTTCAGATTCTCTTAAATTTACTTTTCGTTAAGCCTTCCTCTTGACTCTACTTGCGGCTAGAAATATGTGGGGGCTATATTTTAGTCTGGGGACTATTCTTTTTTGTTCATGATAGGAAACCTTTGGCTGCGCTCGTGGTTTTAGGGTTTTTACAAATCTACTTTCTCATCTAGGCTTGTTAAGCATGGTTGTACCATATGGAACCAAAAAACTACGATTATGAAACTAAAAGGGGAAAATAAATTTGCTAAGTGGATGCGTTTACTCAAACAGCAGCAGGAGAAGCGGTTGGCCTATTGCTTGGAGCGTGCATCGCCCATAGAGGTGGCTGGGTTTTTAGAAAAGCAGTCTTTTGAGGTGGTTATAGCAATATTTAATGCCTTATCTATTGCACGGCAAGGAGAGATATTTTCCTTATTGAACGATAATGCATTACAGATGCAAATTTACCATAGCATTCCTAAAAGTAGTTTTGCCAAGCTTTTTTCTTGTATGCCTTCTGATTTGCGTGTTGATTTTTACCAACGATTGAGCAGTAAGGAGCATGCCCATTTGCTACCCTATTTGAGTAGAAAAGTTCGAGAAGATGTGATTATGCTCAATGCCTATTTGCCAGATACAGCAGGGGGTATTATGAATACAGATTTTGCCACGGTCTTAAATTCAATGACTGTAGAGGAAGCAATCGCTAAAATCCGTGAGGATGCACCTTCTAAAAAGATGCTTTATTACATCTATGTGGTGGATGAAAAGATGAAGTTGGTTGGCTTTATTTCTTTAAAGGATTTGGTGATGCGTTCTCCAGAAGAGAAGATAGAGACTATACTCAATGTGAATTTTATCTATGCTACAGTTGATGAAGACCAAGAAGTTGTTGCCAAAAAAATTGAACAATATGATTTGGTAGCTATTCCTATTCTCAATCAGGAAGAACAAATCGTAGGTATTGTAAGCTATGATGATGCCATAGATATTATCAGGGCGGAACAAGTTGAGGATATGGATAAATTTATGGGTATTACTTCAGAAGAAGATGCGCCAGATTATCTAAAGGTATCCAGTTTACAACATCTTAAAAAAAGAATCAAATGGATTGTAATCGTATTTATGGCCAGTATTGTTGGCCACTCTTTTACCCATGCTAAGAGTGCTTTTTTTACCCCATTTAATCTGATTTTCTATTTAAGTATGATTACCGATACTGGAGGGAATGTAGGAAGTCAAGTTGCCTCAGTAGTATTACAAGCATTGAACCGTGGCCAAGTCACGTTGTCTGACTGGGCTAGGATTATTTTAAAAGAATTAAGGATTGCTATTATGCTTGCTTCTGTTTTATTTTTTCTTGCTTATATTAAAGTATTCTTAACCTCCAGTTTAGATGCAGAGATCAATAGGCACTATCACGTGATGTTTGTGGTGGCATTGAGTATTGTTTTACAAGTTATTTTTTCTGCCTTTATAGGTGCGGCTTTTCCATTGGCTGCTAAATACTTTAATGGAGACCCTGCAGTAGCGGCCAATCCTGCAATCAACACAACGGTAGAGCTGTTGGGCGTGATCATTTATTATGTTGTCATCTGTTGGCTTATTAATCCAGTTGGTAGCTGTTAGGCTGCTTTAATGGGTTAATAATAGGCGCGCTCATGGTGGTTGGATTTTTTAAGCGTATAATACATGTATTCGTTATATCTACTTTTTTGCATGGCTTACGCACTACATAAAATGACCTTAAGACTATTTGATTTAATCAAACGCTGGACTTGTCTATGTGTATTCGGTATTTCTTTTGCTTCATGTATAAGAGGAGAAAACACGGATTTATTGGATTTACCCAATGAGTTGCTGAAACAGCTGGACGATATATCTTTATGTATTACAGCAAGGAAAACAGTACCAGTAATCGATAATAATGGCAACACGATATTTCGGGAAGAACCTTGTAGAGAAAATTTTCCAAAAGCACGTAAATTATTCAGAGATGTACAAGAAAGTTTAGGACAATGGTTAGTTAAGACACGATATCCAATCCCAGCAACCGTTTTAACGCAAGTGCGTGGAAAATTAATCGAATTACAAAAAGATATAGACGATCTACCCGATGGCCGCGATAAAAACCAGTTCAGGAAAGCATGGGGTCAGTTGAATCAAACAGTAGATGCTTTAATTCCTAAAAAGGATGTGTTACAAAACGCTACTGTGGATCCTAACGCTACTACGGATCCTATTCCAGCTGGCCAATAGACCGCTTTCGAAAGTTATTTGTGATGAGCAATTTTTAGGAGAAGCGCAGTCGCGCACCGCAGAATACTTAGATGTATTTGAGGAGTATAGACAAGCTTCGACACCAAAATTGCCATTAGAAATAGGTTTTGCATGGATTTAATTTTTTAAGAAGAGTTAGTATGTCTTTAATAACGCTTTATTTGCCAAAGATGGGTGAAAGTGTGATGGAAGCTGTAGTATTGGCTTGGTGTGTAAGAGAGGAGGAGGTAGTCTTTGAAGGTGCACCGCTGTTGGAGGTGGCTACAGATAAAGTTGATGCAGAAATCCCTGCTGCTTACGCTGGTAAGATTAAAAGATTATTGGTAGCAAAAGGAGCGGTGGTACCCATTGGAGCGCCTATTGCGTTATTAGAAACGGATACTGTACCACCTTTAACCCATGAAACATTCAGTTTACAACCTGATTTGGCAGCTACCATGCCATCCCTTAATGTAGCAGTTACTCCCTTTACCTCTTTGCCTACCTCTTTGCCTTTGCCATCCTTTAGCAAGGTAAAATTAACACCTTTGGCCAAGCATATTGCGCAAGAACATGGTATACGGCCAGATGAACTGGAACAGTTAGCCAGTTATGCTAAGGACCATTGGGTTACTAAAGCAATCCTTTTGGCTTATTTAAACAAGCGTATGCCAGTCAATACTTCTGATCGCCAGCTAGATCGGGTTGCCTCTATGGAGGGAGACGAGGTGATTCAAATGGATCGTGTTAGAAAACTTATTGCCGATCGTATGGTTGTCTCTAAGAAGATTGCCCCTCATGTTACCTCTTTTATACGTGCTGATGTAACGGAACTTGTTGCCTGGAGGAATCAGCATAAAGCTTCTTTTGAAGAAAAATATGGGATTAAGCTGACTTATAATCCTATTTTTATGGCAGTGATTGCGCGTGTTTTGCAGCAGTTCCCATTGCTGAATGCGGTAGTAGTGGATGATCGGATTATTAAACGCAAGCATATTAATATGGGTTTTGCGGTAGCATGCGCTGATGGTAACCTGCTCGTTCCTGTTGTGCAGCGCGTAGAGCAGCTTGGTTTGGTACCATTGGCAGCTCAGATCGATGCTTTGATCCATAAAGCACGTAGCGGTACCATTATGCCAGATGCATTAACCGGCGCCAGCTATACCATCTCTAATATCGGTTGCTTTGACAATCTGATGGGAACCCCTATTATTGTGCAACCCCAGGTAGCCATTCTTGCCTTAGGCCTTATTGAAAAACGCCCTGCTGTTGTTTGTGTTGATGGAAAAGAGCGCATAGCAATTCGTGATGAGCTGTTTCTATCCCATACCTATGACCACCGGATTATAGATGGCGCAATAGGAGGGGGATTTTTAAAATGTTTGGCCAAGGAATTGGGATCTTTTGTGAATAAGATAGGGGAGTATTCCTTTACATAATAATCAATCTTATAAATATTTAACCCTTTCCCTTGTTACAAATCTTAACTGCTATTGTAGCGTCCTCTAGATGCATCTTTTTACAATTTTTGTTTTAAAAAAATTTTTTTGTATCGTACAAATAGCTTGATTGAGTAAATAGTTAAGGGAAGCTTCCGTTTCGATTAGGCCTCATTAAAGTTTTGCGCTTATGATGAAAAGGTATAAATACGCTAGGGTCGGTTTTCTTGTTGGGTTACTGAGTTGCAATATCCTACTTTCTTGTGTAACGACAAAGAAGGACTACTTTTCATGCCCAGGGTCTTCAATTGGTGAGATGAAAACAGCATGGAATGCTTTGCCAACATTCAATAAAGCGGTTTGTCTGGCTGGATCATTTGTTTTGCTGGTGAGTTCTTTAACTGTTGGTGGATGCTATTATTTTGCTCCTGATTATAGTCGAGATAGCTTCATGATACCTAATAAAACTCATAATCCAGGAACTACTTGGCTGTTGGGGACAGCTGGTGGGATTACAGCAACTCCAGGGAACTAACAAACCCAAACATCGATCCGCAGAAAATAGATTTGATCCTTAATGCAACTACGAATAATCCAGCAGATGGCTTTCATAGTACTATGCCGGTAGCACCATTCCATAATGGTTCGACTACCAATAAGCTGGCAAAATTAAGCTTAAAAGGCTCTATGGTTTTAGACGAGAAGGTCTTGAAGGATATTCGGGAGCGCCGTTTCTCCAAGGAAAGCATGCAATACTGGGTTACCCAAGGTTTATCTGTAGATGCACAAGATCAAAAAGGGCAGACGCTATTGATGCATGCATATGAGGCAGCAACCGCCAGTAAAGCCAACCGTTTTGGCCAGACCTAGCTTAAACGATCTTATGAAGATTATTGCCTTCTTAATTGAGCATAAGGCCAATTGTAATCTACAAGATCGTGATGGCAATACCATCGTAATGCGTGCAGCACACAAGTTTGATTTTACTATGCTTTCCACTGTGATAGGTGAAGGTGCAGATCCATCTATACCAAATAAAGAAGGGGATACGCCAAAATCCTTTTTGGAAAAAAACCGTTCTAATAAACCGAAAGGCTATTCTAAGGAGGAGATGGATTTTTTGATAGAAAAAGCATTTGAGCCTCCTAAAGAAAAAGGGGAATAAATCATAGAACAAATACAAAAGTAAGCTACAAATTTCCTTATTGATATGCCCAGCTCACGCCATTTGGGTGGTCTTTGATGGCAATACCCATTTTATGGAATGCAGTCCGTATGCAATCAATTTGGTTGTAACGCTGTTCTGCTTTAGCCTCTTGGTAAAGGGTCAATAGTGTTTCTATCATTTGGTTAGTAGTAGCTGCATGTTCTTCTTTTAAACCCAATAGGTCTATCATAAAGGTAGTATAGGTATTACGCAGGTGGTTAAATGCAGCGCTTGAAATCGATGCATCACCTAGTGTACCATTGTGCCATCCATTTATTTTTTTTAACAAATTAAATAAGCTGGCTAACACCTTTGCGGTATTGAAGTCATCATTTATAGCGCTATAGCAAGCGCTACAATCTGCATGAATGGCTGCATCTAGCCTGCCATTTGTTCCCGATGGGGTTATGCCTTCTTGGTCCAGTTTCGTTAGGAGGTGCAAGCCATTCATTAATTTACGGTAACCTTGGTAGGCTGCTTTTAAGCCCTCTATCGTAATAGAAAGGGTGCTTCTGTAATGCGCCTGTAGCATAAAAAAGCGCAATGCCATAGGGCTGTAAGGCTGGTCTATGGCCAGATGGCTTCCTGTAAACAGTTCATCTAGTGTAATAAAATTGCCCAATGATTTACCCATTTTTACCCCATCAATCGTAACCAGGTTATTATGGATCCAATAGGTGACCAAATCTGTTTTTAATGCAGCTTGTGCTTGTGCGATTTCACATTCATGGTGCGGAAAAAGCAAATCCATGCCTCCCCCGTGAATGTCAAACTGCTTGCCTAAATATTTTGTAGACATCGCAGAACATTCAATGTGCCATCCAGGAAAACCCGCTCCCCAGGGAGAGGGCCAATGCATACTATGCATTGGGGTTGCTTTTTTCCATAAAGCAAAATCTACCCGTTCCTTTTTATCTCTTTGCTTGGCCAATGTACGCGTTCCTGAGCGGGTAGCTGCTATACTCCTTCCAGAAAGTTTGCCATAGTGGTGCATTTGGCTGTATGCAGCCACATCAAAATAGACAGATCCATCTACGATATAGGCTAAGCCATTTTGAATAATTTTTTCAATCATGGCAATTTGTTCCAAGATATGTCCGCTTGCGCAGGGCTCAATGCTAGGAGGCAATACATTCAGCTGTTCCATGTTTTTACGGTAGGTATAGGTGTAACGTTGTGCTACCTCCATAGGGCTTACCGCTTCCAGTTTGGCTTGTTGCTGTATTTTATCCTTGCCCTCATCCAAATCCCTTTCCAGATGGCCCACATCAGTAATATTGCGCACATAGCGAACCTTATAGTTCAAATGGTCTAGATAACGAAAGATGATATCAAAGGTAATAGCCGCACGTGCATGACCCAGATGGGCTTTCCCATAAACCGTAGGGCCACATAGATACATACCCACAAAAGGCGGCCTGAGTGGCTGAAAAACTTCTTTTTGCCTGGTTAGGCTGTTGTAGATCCGTAATATTTGATGCATCTTTGTATGAGTGAAAAATATTTTAGATTTTTGCTAGCATGTTTATGCTTCATTAGCTTTTACTATACTAAATAAATAGTACTATGATGTATAAGGTCCCCTTAGGGGGCCAAGGAAAAGAATGATTGTAAAAATACAAAAATAAAATCGCTATGTACGAACAATTTAACAAGCAAGTTGTAGGTAAAAAGGTCTGTATTGGTGCTATTCTGTTTGGCTTATTGCTATGGTTGTTCATGCGTCCTGATGCATGGAGTGAGCAAAAAAGCTTAGCGCCCTATGTGCAGCAGGTTGCCCCTGTGGAGTCCCATCAACCATTAGCGCAAAGGCTACAACCATTGGAAAAACACCTAGAAACCCCATCAACCCCAGAAGGTGCGCCTTACCTGAAATCTTTACCTGATTTTACCTATGCAGCTAAAATTGCTATACCAGCCGTGGTATATATAAAAGCATCCCGAAAGCCTCAAGTAGTTAAACGGGACGCTATTAGCCCTGTAGAGGAATTGTTTAAACAATTTTTTGGAGAAGGCATACTGGGGCCTAGAGCATATGAACGACCAGCCAAAGAATGTGCTGGTTCTGGGGTTATTTATACCAGTAATGGGTATATCGTTACCAATAATCATCTGGTTGAGGATGCAGATCAGATAGAGGTTAATTTAAATGACAATCGATCCTATAAAGCAAAATTAGTTGGTACTGATCCCTTTACCGACCTAGCACTTTTAAAAATTGAAGCATGCAATTTACCTGCTTTGGTGCTCGGTAGTTCCGATAAATTACAGGTAGGAGAGTGGGTTTTAGCCGTTGGAAATCCCTTTAACTTGTATTCTACCGTTACCAAAGGGATTGTAAGTGCTAAATCTAGATCCTTAGATAGACCTGACAATGGAAAATCTGAAAAATTAAGCATCCAGTCTTTTATTCAAACCGATGCAGTGATCAATCCAGGTAATAGTGGTGGGGCACTCGTCAACTTGTATGGAGAATTGGTAGGGATTAATACAGCTATGTATGCTTCAATGTCAGCTTCATTTATGGGATATGGCTTTGCGATACCTTCTTCTTTGGTCAAAAAGATAGCCAATGATCTCATCCAGTATGGTGCCGTACAGCGGGTATTATTAGGTGTAACCATTCGGGATGTCGATGCTGAATTGGCCAAAAAATTGGGTTTGAAGGTAATTAGTGGGGTCTATATTGATTCGGTTCAAGACAATAGTCCTTGTGTAAAGTTACTGCAAAAAGAAGATGTGATTACCCAAATTAATGGCCGAAAAATTAATAAAAGTGCAGATTTACAAGAAGTAATAGCTTGTTCTAAACCAGGTGATAAGGTAGCTGTTACGCTATGTCGTAAGGGCAAAGAGCAGGTAGTGCATATATTATTGAAAAAACAGCCTGATGCGATACAAATTGTACAAAAAGATGATACATTAAAAGTCGAAGGGGCTATATTTCAGAATCTTGATGCGCAAACCAAGAAAAAGCTTAAGCTTTCTGGAGGCGTGTTGGTTCAGGAGGTTTCCAAAGGGAAATTTCAAGCTGCTGGCCTTAAAAAGGGCTATATTTTATTAGCCTTTGATAAGCAACCTGTTGCGAGTATAGCAAGCTTAGCTGAAATGATCAGGCGTACCACAGAACCTGTTCTGATACAGGTAATGGAACCGAATAAAGGGACTATTAGCTACTTGGCAGTTGAGTTGGGTGGTAGCTCTTGTAAGCAAAAATAAGCCTTGATAGATCGTTTTGCTGGCTGCTATATGCTATTAAAAAAAATTAATGATGCGCAAAAACTTTTCTTTTAGGTATATCTATAGTTGCAGTCGCTGGTTATTCTCTTTTATTATAATGGCATGTTGGGTGCCACTATATGCAGATTCGCAAAAAGGGCTACCTGTATTAGAAACTACTGATTTTGAGTTATTGGGTACAGATGGTGGTAGCTTACATTTAACGGTTAAGGCACATAAGATGTGTCAGTACGAAAATGGAAATGCAACATTAGCAGGTGGCATAACAATCGTTTTATATGAAAATAAAGAGGATAATCCTACGAATATTCAAGCTGATACACTTTCTTATAATAAAGCAGAAGATCTTTGTGTGCTAGCAGGGAATGTACTGCTTAGTAAGCCACAGCAGCAATTAAGCATCCGCACAGAACACTTGTCTTATGATATAAAGAAAGAAATAATCTCTACAGCATTATCTATTGTAATAGTAGATAAAGAGAATATATTAAAAGGGAGTGGACTGCGTGCTACAAAGGATTTAACCAAATATACGATTACTAATCCTAGTGGAGCGGTAGAGGTAGAGCAAGCGTCGCAGTTCTAGGGAGCTCATTCATTATACTATTTATGCGTGTTTTGATAGGTTGTGGAGGTACGGGGGGGCATATTTATCCTGCTATAGCCATTGCTGATGGCATTAAGCGGCAGTTTCCCGATGCAGCGTTCTTGTTTGTAGGTACAAAAGGGGGTAAAGAGGTAGGTTTAGTAGTTGCTGCCGGTTATCCGATTATGCGGATTAGCATAAGAGGGTTGCAAAGAAATAAGCTCATTAAAAATCTATGGTTGCCTTTTCTTATTTTAAAAAGTCTATATCAAGCAAGGCGCATTATTAAATCATTTAAGCCTGATGTCGTTATTGGTACAGGTGGATACGCTTCTTTTCCCACCCTGTTTATAGCTGCTACGCAAAGGATTCCTACGCTTATTCAAGAACAAAACAGTGTTGCTGGGTTGACCAATAAATTCCTTTCTAGGTTTGTAAATAAGGTTTGTACGGGCTATCCAAATGTATTTTTTCCTTGTGCAAGGGAAAAAATAATATTTACCGGCAATCCTGTACGTTCATCGCTTTGTACCTTCCGGGAAGACCGCATGGATGCGCTTGAGTATTTTAGTTTTTCTGCCTTTCAGAATAAAAAATGCCTACTGGTAGTTGGTGGAAGCGGAGGTGCAAATCCATTGAATACAACTATTTTGGAATGGAAGGAGCAGTTGTCTGCCTTGGATATACAAGTTATATGGGTAACAGGCGAGCGGTATTTGGAGCCTATTAAAAAGGCTATGAAAGACTATCGTTATATAAAATGCTATGGCTTTTTAAGCAATATGGAAATGGCTTATGCAGCTGCGGATATTGTTATCTCTAGAGCCGGTGCTTTATCCATTGCAGAGCTTTGTGTAAGGAGGAAGCCGACTATTTTGGTGCCATCATCTAATGTAGCAGGTGATCATCAGACGAAGAACAGCTTGCCATTGGCCCATCAGGGCGCGGTGATACATGTTACAGACCAGGAATGTCCCTTTTTACTGATACCTAAGGTAATAGAACTATTGAATGACGAGGCCCAACAATTAGAGCTCGTCAAATGCATGGAACCTTTTACTACATTACACACCAATGCACAGGATAAGATTGTTGAAGTAGTGCTTGATTTGGTCAAATGCAGCGCTGATTGCTATCCATCTGAATCGTAAAGAAATTTTTACCCTGCTTTTTGCCTATCTGTTTAGCCAGTGGCGTCAAGTTGCTGAAAAATAAATTATTTTTTCTGAAGTGCTGCATTCCTTTATCGGCGGCCACTAGCACATTAAGCGCTCAATTAAAAACGCGCCCTTGGAAAAAGTGCGCAAAAATGCCTTCTTTTAGAAAGACCCAAGCATTCTATAAAATGCTCTGGATTTGAGCGCGAGATAAACCAGTAAGAAGCGTAATATCCTCTAAAGGGTAACCCTTTAAAAGCGTGGCTTTAGCTATCTCTAACTTACCTTCTTCTTTACCCTCTAGCTTACCTTCTAGCTTGCCTTTTTCCTGACCCATTTTAATACCCTCCTCTCTATATTTTTGTGCTATAGTTCTCATATTTTCTTCCCCTATTCGGATACCTTCATCCCTATATTTTTGTGCTATAGTTCTCATAATATCTTCTTTATCTTTTTTGGGTAGATGCTTTGTAATAATTTTTTCTAAAACGGGTTGTTTATCTTCAGGTAACTTGTTATCACTATACCATAGAAAATTTCTTATATAAATATAACCTTTTTCCTTATCAAGGAGAATACAAGATTTAAAGTTTTCTAAAAATTCCTCCCATAATTTAAGCGTATCACGCACATGAATATACTTCATGAAGTACTCCATCATTCCTAAATGTTGCTTCTGCTTGATTTGGTCATCTGGCATGGCATATAAGTCCACCAGTTGATAATAGACCTTCTGCAAAACCTATTTGTGATCAGCAGTTTTTAGGAGAAGCGCAGTCGCCAGCATACTAAATGTATTTGAGGAGCATAGACCACAAAATTGCCATTTAGCAATAGGTTTTGCAGAAAGTCTTATTTTAAGATTTTAAGAATGGGTATTTGTAGTTGTATCTATTTTTTATTATAGTACAGTTAAGCTTAAATATGGTCAAGCGGACCCTTTGGTTCCGTTATGCCGCATAAAAGCTTTTTTACCTATTTAAAAGTTAAGCAGCTCGCTTGGTAGGAATAGATTCGTTAGGGGCCACCCATTGAAGCCATGCTGCTTGTTGGTGATGATAGCATACAATTAAACCTCAATGTTATGAAAGCGTATATTAACTATAGAGCAGCCCTGCTTATTGGGCTATTAAGCTTCAATACCCTATCTGCTTGTGTACATACCAGGCAAGCGCTAGGTGTAAATATAAATAAAATAATAGCGGGCACGACGACGGCAAATCCTTTTGCCTTCCGAACGCACCGGCATGGGTTAAGCGTTGTTTAGCTGTACTGTTTGGTGTTGGTGTTGTTGGTGGTGCTGTTGGTGGTGCTGTTTGGGGCCTTAGTTATTTGATGGGGAATCATGGAATGATACCTAGTACAAATAATGGCACTAATGGAACCAGTTTTGGACCATTTATACCTATAACCACGACCGTCACTCCTGAGCAGGCAGAAAATTACTAAGATGCTAGAAAATGGCGAAGAACAATGGAATAGTAGTACTACAGCACAACCAACAGAACAACCATTTGCTACTACTACTACTACTACTACTACTACTACTACTACTACTAACTACTACTACTACTACTACTACTACTAACTACTACTACTACTACTACTACTACTACTACTACTACTACTACTACTACTACTACTACTACTACTACTACTACTACTACTACTACTATACTACTACTACTACTACTACTACTACTACTACTACTACTACTACTACTACTACTACTACTACTACTACTACTACTACTACTACTACTACTACTACTACTACTACTACTACTACTACTACTACTACTACTACTACTACTACTACTACTACTACTACTACTACTACTACTACTACTACTACTACTACTACTACTACTACTACTACTACTACTACTACTACTACTACTACTACTTACTACTACTACTACTACTACTACTACTACTACTACTACTTACTACTACTACTACTACTACTACTTACTACTACTACTACTACTACTACTACACTGCTATAGAAAATCCATCCAGTACTACTACTACTACTATTACTACAGAAACGCCATCTACTACTACTGCCAGTACTGCTACAGAAAAACCATCCAGTACTACTACTGAGAAACCCGATGATGACGTGCCGGAAGTTGAGAATTCTATGGTTTTAGATAAGAAGATCATGGCAGACCTTGTAGCGAATAAATTTTCGAAAGAATGTATAGAGGATTGGCTTAATAGAAAGCTACATGTAGATGCACAGATATAAGGAGGTGGGGGTACCATATTGATGGGTGCAGTAGGATATAACAATGAACCCGCTGTTGAATTCGTGCTAACTAGGGCTCCGGAGGTGGATCTAAAAGATAGTAATGGGCAGACAGCCCTAATTATGGCAGTACATGGCGATATTGATGAGCGTATTGTTAAGCATTTACTGGATCATGATGCAGATCCGTGTATAAAAGATAAGTCTCAAAATACTGCGCGATTCTATGCAGAAGAAGAAAACAACAAAAAACCTTCTGAAAAGGTGTCTAGTGTTATAGCAATGTTGGACACAGCTATAGCAGAACGGTACCCAAAGACGAAGAAATGTCCAGAGGCGTAATGCCCTAATTAAGACGATAAGCAAAAACGTGCCCTTGGAAAGGGTAACTTTTTTAAATATGTAAAAAGGTAACCGAAAAAAAGTATCTGCTACAGATCCTGAAATATTAATGGCTAAAAATATGCACAAGGATTATGATATGACCCTTAATGCTATCTGTGCAACATTAAAAATTTCCAGCGCAAGCTTTTATCGTTATATTAGCTTGTAGCATAATCATGAGACCTTCTGCAAAACCTATTGCTAAATGGCAATTTTGTGGTCTATGCTCCTCAAATACATTTAGTATGCTGGCAGACTGCGCTTCTCCTAAAAACTGCTGATCACAAATAGCTTTTGCAGGAGGTCTATGGAAATGTTTAACTGCAGCTATAGACTAAGGTTGACTCAAATAATCTTATATGAATACGCATAAATTACCGATTGGTGTTGATAACTTTCATAAGTTGGTATCTAGCGGTTACCTGTTTTGTGATAAGACAGCTATGATTGCTGATTTACTCAAAAATGGAGAAGAAGTTACCTTAATTACCCGTCCCCGTCGTTGGGGTAAGACACTCAATATGTCTATGCTGCATCATTTTTTTGCCTCAGAAGTGAATGGCGTACGTACAGCAGGTTTATTTGATAATTTAGCTATTGGAAGCTTAGAAGGTGGCAGGTACATTAGGGAACATCAAGGAAAGCACCCTGTCATTATGATCAGTTTTAAAGATGTCAATGCAGACAATTTTCAAGGGGCTTACAATGCGGTGTATGAATTGATATTGGAGGTGTATAGTTCCTATGCTTACCTATTAAAAAGTGATGCAGTTAATGAAATACAGTTCAGACAATTACATACTATCCTGAGTAAGGAAGCCAATCAGCAAGCATTAGAAAAATCCTTAAAGCTGCTCAGTCAGTGCCTCTATCAACACCATGGACAGAAGGTCTATATGCTGATAGATGAATATGATACTCCCCTAAACAAGGCTTACGGTGATGAGGTATACTTGAAAGCTATGGTTGCGTTGATGCGTAATCTATTTAGTGCTGGTTTAAAAAGTAATACTGCGCTAGAAAAAGGGGTTTTAACGGGTATATTGCGTGTTTCTAAAGACAGCATGCTCTCTGGATTGAATAACTTAGAAACTTATACTTTATTAGATGAAGCATATAGTTCCTATTTTGGCTTTAGTGAAACAGAAGCTTCCTATTTATTTAAAGCCAAAGATCTTGGTACTTCTATGGAAGAAGTAAGACATTGGTACAATGGTTATAGGGTAGGGAACTTGGTTATGTATAATCCATGGTCTATTATTTCTTGTATGAATAGATCAGGTTGTTTTGATGTCTATTGGGTAAATACGGGTAATAACAACTTAATCGAACAAAAGGTGCTTTCTAGTCATTCTGAGATTAAAGCGCAATTTGAACAATTGATGCGAGGGGAATCCTTAGCTGTATCTATCAACAAACATCTTGCTTTTGATATCTTAGATAAAGATGATGCATCTTTTTGGAGTCTTTTATTATTTGCTGGCTATTTAACCTTTGAAACAAGTCATTTAAGTGCCTATACAAATGTATATGACTGTACAGTCAAGGTTCCTAATTATGAAATATGGCGACTCTATAGTACATTTTTTCAGGAATGGTTCGTCAATCAGTTTGAACGAAGGAGGCAATATGATTCTTTTTTGAAACATTTGGTAGCTGGTGAGGTTGCTTCTTTTGTAGAACAACTTGGTTACTTCTTACGAGGCAGTGTTAGCTACTTTGATAGCTACTTTGATACCAAACAAAGTAAAACATCAGAAGGGTTTTATCATGGTTTTGTCTTAGGGATGTTATCAAGTTTGGGTATAACCTATTATATACGCTCCAACAGAGAAAGCGGTTTAGGTCGTTATGATCTGCTATTAATATCTAAAAAAGAAGGTTCAAAAGCGCTGCTATTGGAATTTAAACAGGTACGTAAAGAAGAAGAATTGGAAACTGCAGCTAAACTTGCCTTATCTCAAATACAAATACAAGCCTACCATACTGAAATATTACAATATCCTTATGTACAGGAAGTAGTAGAAGTGGGTATTGCTTTTTCAGGAAAGTCAGTTGTAGCTGCTTACGCAACTTATGATTTGGCTGGTCAACAAGCTGGTGATGTGCTGCTAACCAATAGATATGGGCAGTGTGAGGAAAGATTATAAAGAACAAATCGAAAACCTAAAAGGGCAAACATACCATAGACCTTTTAGCAATAGGTTTTACAGAAGGTCTCACGATGCTTGAGTGCTTAGATCATTTTAACAAAGCCCCTAGACCATCCTTTGATAACATCACACATATCTTTTTGCCATCTGGTGTATACATCGTATTACTAGATGAAAACAGCTGCGCCAGCAAGGCATCTATTTCCACTCCATTTAACTTTGTGCCATGCGCTATACTCGCTTTTTTAGCCAATGCCCTGATAAAAGATTCTGACGTCTCCAGTCTATGGTTGCTATTGTTCCATTTAAGTTGTTCTATAAGCCCTTCTAATAATTGTTTGGGTGCATGGTGGCTTAGTTCAGCTGGGCAGCCATGGATAATAATAGTGGATTCCCCAAATGGGTCAATGATAAAGCCTAATGCCCGTAAAATGGCTTTATTTTCTAATAAAACCATATAATCAACAGGGTTTAGGGCGAGATGTTCTGGCATAAGCAACTGTTGCGATGCCCCGCTTTTATTTTGAAAGTGATCCATAAACCTATCATACAGTACCCGTTCATGCGCCGCTTGCTGATCAATTAAAAGCGCACCAGATTGTACCTGAACAATAATATAGCTGGTATATAATTGTATAGCGGTTCCTGCGTTATGTTGGTTCTGCAGTGTTGCATCGGTTTGGTCTAATGTGGGTGGCCGTGTAGCGCTATGATCTTTTGGATCTGTAAATAAACCTTGCCACCCTTTAGGCGACGTAAAGGATGGGCTATCTGTTTTAAATTGTGTGTAATTGCGTTCTTTTTCTGAGTGTGTAGGATCGTTGTGCAATTGGATGGGATTGGTAAAGCGCAGCAGCGAGAAATTGGTATCCTGTTCAAAGTCTAAAGAATCAGCCACATGATGGGTCGCCAGACTTTTTTTAACCGCAGCTTGTACAATCACATAAAGCGCTTTTTCATCTTGAAATTTAATCTCTGTTTTCGTAGGGTGCACATTGATGTCAATCCATTGAGGATCAATTGTTAGATAGAGCGCATAAAAGGGAAAACCATCGGATGGCAAGAGCCTTTCGTAGGCATTTTTAATCGCGTGGCTTAGAAATGGGCTCTTTATAAAACGTTGGTTTACGAATAAAAACTGTTCTCCCCTTGTTTTTTTTGCTTGTTCTGGTTTGCCTATGTAGCCTTCTATGGTCACTATATTAGTAGTTTCTTTGCAGGGAATCAGTTGTTTTTTATAACTTTTTCCAAATAGATGTACAATTCTATGGCTTAATTTTTCTGGTGATAGTTTATATATTTCCATATCATTGTGGTAAAGCCTCCATCCAATCTCTGTTCTGGCCAGTGCTGCATGTTGGACTTCTTCTAGGATATGCTTGAATTCTACCGGGTTAGATTTCAAGAAGTTTCTTCGTGCTGGAACATTATAAAATAGATTTTTAACGCTCACCTTAGTGCCTGGTGGTGTAGCGATTGCTTCCTGTTTTTTGATTTTAGATCCCTCTATAGCAATAAAAACGCCAGTAGGCGCTTCATGTAGACGGGTTTCCATTTCTACCTGTGCCACTGCTGCGATAGAGGCCATAGCTTCTCCTCTAAAACCCATGGTTTGTATTTTAAATAGATCATCGGTCTTTGCAATCTTAGATGTTGTATGTTTTTCAAAGCAGATTCGCGCATCTGTTTCCCCCATTCCTATTCCATCATCAATCACTTGAATAAGTTGCTTTCCAGCATCTTTTATAACGATTTTTATGTTTTTTCCTCCTGCATCTATTGCGTTATCGAGTAGTTCTTTGACTACAGAAGCAGGGCGTTGTACCACTTCCCCAGCAGCTATTTGATTAATCAGTAAGTCAGAAAGCAGATGAATGGTATGCATGATAGTAATCGGATATAATGGTTAACATAGACCTTCTGCAAAACCTATTGCTAAATGGCAATTTTGTGGTCTATGCTCCTCAAATACATTTAGTATTCTGGCGACTGCGCTTCTCCTAAAAACTGCTGATCACAAATAGGTTCTGCAGAAGGTCTCATATTTAGCATATATGCATTTGTAGATTCTAATTTTTTTTGGTACTATGGATAACACAGACCTTAGCAAGAAGATATGGTTTTTACTGTGTTTTTTGGTCTTAAAGATGAGGAAAAATTACTGTCCTTATAGACCTTTCATGGGTATTTGGGGGGCTATGCAACTTTTCAGTTACCATAGACAGCCTTCACTAGGCATGCAGGTGCATTATAACCATGTAAGATGATTCGATAAGCAGAATGGTTGCTAGGCAAGAGCCATCCTATAGCCGCCAGGTTGCTCAACGGGCTGCTATTTATACTAGTAAAAAAACAAACATGAACAGGAATATACATAAAAATCAATTCGTATGCAAAAAATCCATGCTTAAAAATATAGCGTTATTAACGATTATTTCTTTTTTACTTGGTAATCAAGTGAATTGTTTTTGGTCTTTTGCTGAATGCTGATTCTGGTGCAAAACGCAAGCGACCTGCGTCATCTTTGTCAGCCAGGCCACAAGGTCGAGGAGTAGAATCTCAAGCTAGTATATTTGATTCAGAAGATCATGCGAGCTGTTCTCTGGGTGTGGTAGGTTACTTAAAGAGGGATCATCAGATTGCGCTTATAGAGATCGATGCGCCAGACCAGTTTGGGGGAACGGAATATAAAAAAATAGGGCTGCTATTTTACGCTGCTCGGTCTTTAAAAGATTGTGTAGGGATGGCTATTTCCAATAAAGGGGTTGTGTTATCCTATTTTGATGGGAGTAGTGAGCCGCTGATGAGCAGCTGTATAGAGGTTGATGGCCAGTGGCTTGATGGGTTATTTGAAGAAAAGCAAGTCAAACCATTGCTTGATCAAGATGGTCGTAGTAGGATACGAGCAACCTGTACTACTGATTTTAGGCTTTTCAAGCTTTCAGATTATGGTGTAGCACCACTTGATGGTACCAATAGCCTAGCGCTTCTTGAAGGGAGCCAAGATAAGAAAAGATTTGAAGCGCTTTATCATGCAGGTTTTATGGTTACAAAGCGCATGCCTGCATCCACTAGTGCGTTAGCCCAGCTGATCAGACATCTTTCCACCAATACCCTTCAGCATACAGATATGGTCTGTTCTGCGCTGGTTTCTGACAATAGCTTACAACCTAAAAACAAATCAGCCAATATTCCCTATTGCTATATTGGAAATGGTTGGCGTTACCGGCTGATGCCCTTAAACAATGGCTTATGCGCTGGATATTGTTACCATCATGGGGCTATCGATAGAAGGGCCGCCCAGAAAGTAGATGGTTTAAACCCGCCGCTTCCAGTGGCAGTAGTGGTGGAAGATGGTTTGGAAAAAACTAAAGAAACTGCTGATGTAGCGATCCAGTCGGACTTGGTTCTATCACGAGAAGAATCTTGTAGTGATGATGAATATTCTTGGGATGACTCCTACAACTTCCCGTCTTTTTGCGCAGAAGAAGGTGATGATGAATATTATTGGGATGGCTCCTACAACTCCTCGTCTTTTTGTGCAGAAGATGGTGATGATGATCATACTCTAAATATGCAATCCAATACATCTAATATAAGTGACGGTAGTACTGACTCCGATAGCAATAGTGATGAAGATAGTGGTTACGGAGAGGAATACACTGATGAGCAAAAAAAAGGTCATAGTTCTTTGGAAGATTCTGGTATATATGATGTACGGTGATGGCCTAGAAGATAATCGTATAGAAGTTAAAAACGATGATTATCAGGTGGAAGAAGTTGATTATAATCCTAATATACTAAAGGGGTGTAATGAAGCTGTACAGGACTATTATCAGCTAGTTTATATTAATGATAAATGATAGGCTAATTGATCAACCAAAAAGTAGGGTCTGTCCATATAAGTGTTTATTTTGTATAAAACACATTATATATCTTAATAGAATCGATCCAATAATATTTAAATTAGGATAATGTTATGTTGATCTACTTAAGTAACCAGGATAAAATTGCCATTATATACCTCTAAATAAAAGTAATAGAATATGGATTCTAAAAAAGGAGATACAGCACTACAAAGAAAGGATCAACAAATAGCTATTACCGAAAGTGTTCAAATTCCGGTTGGCAGCGCTGATGTCAAAGAGATGATCGTACAAAAGTTGTATGCAGATAAAACGGCCTATGTAACTAAACTCTTCAATACGAATGGTATATATTACTTCTTTATAAGGCCACGTAGGTTTGGTAAATCTCTACTCCTAGATACCATAGACCAAGTAGCAAAAGGGAATAAAAGGTTATTTAAAGGTTGTAATATTTATAAGAATAAAACCTATAAATGGAAAAAATATCCAGTCATTTGGTTGAATTTCTCAAAGTTAAGTGCTAAAACAGAATCATCATTGGAGGCTAGTTTAGTAAAAAAATTATACGACATCGCCGATGATTATGATATAGATAAATCTAAAATGCAACCTATCATTGGGCCACCAACCGTGAATGACACACTGAGTGACTTGATTAGAGCACTCCGAAAATTAGGTAGTAATTATGCATCTCAACCAATTGTATTAATCGATGAATATGATAGTCCACTCATTTCTTGTGAAAAAGAGCAGTATGAAGAGATACTTTCTGTTCTTAGTTCGTTTTTTAAAGTTTTAAAAGGCAGTCAGAAGGATTGTAAATTTATTTTTGTAACAGGCGTGACTAAATTTCACTTATCTGGCCTTACCTCAGGGGCTAACTCGGCCAATGACATATCATTCCATGAGGATTATTCGGCGATGTTAGGGTATACAGAGGATGATATAGATAACTTATTTTTTAAAGGAAAACAAGTTAATATTCAAGGTGTTATAGAAAACCTAAAAGCAGAATGTGGAAAAGGTGAGGATTATACAACTGCTCAATTAAAACAAGAACTGAAGGATTATTACAATGGCTATTATTTTACTAGAGGTGCTAAGCAAGGTGTATATAATCCAGATTCCATACTAAGATTCTTCTATGCAAAAGATTTTGATAATTCCTGGTTTAACTCTGGAAGTCCTACTATCCTATTGCAGCAAGTGAAGCAAAATATACATCGATTTAATATGGATTGGGATCAATGTAGTTTCCCAATAGATAAGGTCAGATTTAAACTCGTACATCCTTCTCTCCATGAAATGCCTTTGCTACCCTTGATGTACCAAACTGGATACCTTACAATGGATCTTGACCCATCTCATGTACAAGATGAAAATAACCTGACTTACTATTTAAAGTTTCCTAACCAGGAAGTAAAATCTTCTTTAAAGCTTATATTAGCTGATTTTATCGTTCAAGCACACCAGGAAGTAGGAAAGGCATGTAGCGCATCTGTTTTGGATGCTTTAAGAAAAGAAGCATGGGTTTCTTTTCTTAACATCGTTCGAAGCGATTGTTTAGCAAAATCGGGTTACCGTTTTTTAGATAAAAGCGAAAAAAGTTTTCAGGGTACCTTATATGCGTTTCTCAATGGTGCTTTCCATGCAATGCATGATACAAATGCTAGCGCCGAAAGAGATAGTGCGATAGGCCGTTTGGATATCGTTATGGAAGATCAGTACAATGAAAAAAAAACCGTATATATCTTTGAGCTAAAAGTAGACAAACCAGCCTTAGACGCTCTGGAGCAAATACATAGTAAAGATTATAGCGTTCAATATGGAACATACCGTAAAAAAGTGCTTATAGGCCTAACATGCGATGCTATAAAGCTAAATATTATCGAGGCAACTATTGAAGTACATCAAAAAGATGATAAAAATGACTTTCAAGTGATGCCACCTAAAAATTTTTCCGTTAATTCCGTTGGTTATTTTCAAGAAGTAACATCAAAAGGTATAGAAGTCTAATACTTCTTTTTGGGGTAAACTTATAAAATGGAAAATAAAGCACGTTAAGGCAATACCTGAAGCAGGTGAACCAGTAGAAAAAGTCATGCGTTTTACAGGATTATCGATCAAAAGACCTTCTTCAAAACCTATTTGTGATCAGCAGTTTTTAGGAGAAGCGCAGTCGCCAGCATACTAAATGTATTTGAGGAACATAGACCACAAAATTGCCATTTAGCAATAGGTTTTGCAGAAGGTCTACGATTATATACCTCTAAATAAAAGTAACAGAATATGGATTCTAAAAAAGGAGATACAGCACTACAAAGAAAGGATCAACAAGTAGCTATTACCGAAAGTGTTCAAATTCCGGTTGGCAGCGCTGATGTCAAAGAGATGATCGCACAAAAGTTGTATGCAGATAAAACCGCCTATATCACTAAACTCTTCAAAACGAATGGCATATATTATTTCTTTACAAGACCCTGTAGATTTGGTAAATCTCTACTCCTAGGTACCATAGACCAAATAGCAAAAGGAAATAAAGAATTATTCAAGGCATGTGCTATTTATAGAGATAAAACCTATAAGTGGAAAAAACATCCGGTTATTTGGTTGAATTTCTCGGAGTTAGCTAGAGATAATCCAGAACAACTACAACACAACTTGATAGATATACTATACACATTTGCTAAAAAACACGCCATAGATAGAAGTGCAATAGATCCTATTATAGGCAAGCCCACAAGAGGGTACACTAGGAAAGTTGATTGATGCATTAAGCAAACTAGGTGACAATTACGAACCTACACCTATTATCTTCATAGATGAGTATGACAGCCCATTAATTGCTTGCGAAAAGGAGCAGTATGAAAAAGTGCTTGCTGTGATTAGCTCATTCTTTAAAGTATTAAAAAGTCGTCAGAAGGACTGTAAATTTATTTTTGTAACAGGTGTAACTAAGTTTCATTTATCTGGACTTACCTCAGGAGCGAATTCAGCCAATGACATATCATTTCATAAGGATTATGCAGAGATGTTGGGCTATACAGAGGATGATATAGATAACTTTTTTAAAGGAAAACAAGTTAATATTCAGGGTGTTATAGAAAACCTAAAAGCAGAGTGTGGAAAAGGTGAGGATTATACAACTGCTCAATTAAAACAAGACTTGAAGGATTATTATAATGGCTATTATTTTACTAGAGGTGCTAAGCAAGGTGTATACAATCCAGATTCTATACTAAGATTCTTCTATGCAAAAGACTTTGAGAATTCTTGGTTTAACTTTGGCAGTCCTACTATCCTATTGCAACAAATGAAGAAAAATATACATCGGTTTAATATGGATTGGGATAAATGTAGTTTCCCAATAGATAAGGTCAGGTTTAAACTCGTACACCCTTCTCTTCAAGAGATTCCTTTGCTACCCTTGATGTACCAAACTGGATACCTTACAATGGATCTTGACCCATCTCATGTACAAGATAATAATCTAACTTATTATTTAAAGTTTCCTAACCAGGAAGTAAAATCTTCTTTAAAGCTTATATTAGCTGATTTTATCGCTCAATCGCACCATGAAGCAGGAAAGGCATGTAGCGCATCTGTTTTGGATGCTTTAAGAAAAGAGGCATGGGTTTCTTTTCTTAACATCGTGCGAAGCAATTGTTTAGCCAAAGCGGGTTACCGTTTTTTAGATAAAACCGAAAAAAGTTTTCAGGGTACTTTATATGCGTTTCTGAATGGTGCTTTCCATGCAATGCATGATACAAATGCTAGCGCCGAAAGAGATAGTGCCATAGGTCGTTTGGATATCGTTATGGAAGATCAGTATAATGAAAAAAGAACCGTATATATCTTCGAGCTAAAAGTAGACAAACCAGCCTTAGACGCTCTGGAGCAAATACATAGTAAAGATTATAGCATTCAATATGGAACCTGTCATAAAAAGGTGCTTATAGGCCTAACATGCGATGCTATATTATCGAGGCAACTATTGAAATACATCAAAAAGATGATAAAAATGACTTTCAAGTGATGCCACCTAAAAATTTTTCCGTTAATTCCGTTGGTTATTTTCAAGAAACAGAGGATATAGGCCTGTCGGGTCTGGGGTCTGTCCACTTAAGTGTGTAAATATACAACCTGAAAAACATTTACACACTTAGAACTAAAGACTCACACACCTCTACGAATCACACACTTAAGAGTAAACATGATGGTGATGATTTTTTGATTTTTAATTAAAAATCATTACCATTGATTATAGTCCGCGCTCTATGATTATTTTTTTACCTTTTTAACCTCTTGCTTTATGATATATTGTAATATGCCTCTATTTATAGTCGCTTGCTTTTTGGTATTAACCTTGTTAGTAGGCCTTTACTTTAGTAGAAAAAAAACTACCTTCCGGGAATATGCAGTAGGGAATAAAGATTTTGCTACCGCTACTTTAGTGGCTACGGTATTGGCTACTTTTTTTGAAGGAGGTGGGTTGGTGCGTAATGTAGAG
The DNA here is from genome assembly GCF_007559345.1 of Cardinium endosymbiont of Dermatophagoides farinae. Classification (NCBI taxonomy): domain Bacteria; kingdom Pseudomonadati; phylum Bacteroidota; class Cytophagia; order Cytophagales; family Amoebophilaceae; genus Candidatus Cardinium; species Cardinium endosymbiont of Dermatophagoides farinae. The sequence goes on along the minus strand of NZ_VMBH01000001.1, from coordinate 957,705 downwards.
TGTATTTATGACCTTGGCTTGTGGTTTATAGGTGTTTTGCTTTTAGTTCCCTTTGGTATCTGGATTATTAGCAGGTTATCTTTACGTATGGGCCCATTTATGGCGCATCTATCTATGGCAGAGACGATGGGTAGTATCTATGGTAGATATCCAATGTTTATCACTGTTTTGGTTAGTATATGCAATTGTATTATTGGGGTTACTTCTCAAATCATCATAATGTCTCAGGCTATTGGCATGTGTGTAACTCTAGCTAACTCCTATGTAATACCTATTTTCTCGACCTTACTCCTTATTTTTTATTCGACCTTTGGGGTATTCGTGCGGTTACCTTTACAGATGTGTTACAGTTTATAACCTTTTCCATTATTATTCCTCTACTCTGTTGGTTTACTTTTATAAAGATAGGCAAACCCATTGCAGCAATTGTTCCTATGCTAGAGTGCCACACCAAATTTCAATTGAGCAGCCTATTCCATTCTAGTACCCAACTGGCGAGTGTAGTGCTATTGTTGCTAGCTGATTTACCAACTTATATAATAGCGCCCGCTCTTGTGCAGCGGGTGTATATGGCTTCTAGTCCTATTCAGGCCCAAAAAGTTTTTTCGTGTGCTACTGTTTTTAGCATTATTATTCAGGTTTTTATAGTTCTAATTGGTCTATTTACTTTTGTAGGGGCATCAGATTTACCAAAGGCAGAGATGTGGGGCTATATAATGGCCCATATTCCTCCTTTTTTTAAAGGGTTTGTTGCCATTAGTTTACTGGCTATGGCGATGTCTACAGCTGATTCTTTCCTGAATTCTTGTGCGGTTATGGTTAGCCATGATGTAGCGAAAAATATAAAAAAGCAAAAGGAGATTACTGATGTAACGCAACTTAAGATAGCTAGGTGGACTACTTTGGTAGTGGGCATATTGGCTATGCTGTTGGCTTTTAAGTGTCAAGACCTCCTACAATTACTCTATTGGTCTCTTGATTCCACGGGACCAATACTAGCTGCTCCTTTTATATTAGCTATTTTTAGTTTTCGAGGCACTGCCCGAACGGCCTTAATTGGTATGGTTACAGGTGGGTTAACAATTTTGGCTTGGAACAAATGGGTTGAGCCTTCAACAGGGATAAATGGGTCTTTCCTTGCTATGTTGGCCAATGGCTTGGCTATGATGGCGGCCCATTATCTGCTGAAGCAGCCAGAAGATGCAGGTTGGGTGGGTCCAGATGACCAGTTTAAACAAATAGTGCAGGAAAATGCGCGTAAGCGCTCGGAACAAAGGGAATCGATTAAAAGTGGTTGGACCAATAGAAAAGCTACTTTAGCCAAGCTAATGCCTAGCCATACTACCATGGTATATGTAGGATTCTATACGGCCATCACTAGCTTGCTGGCTTATTTTATAGCGCGTATTACGCATCATGGCTGCTGGCTTGTCTTTCAACTTTTTGTATCGGCTTGTTTTTTGGGCTATTCGTTTCTTTATGATATCTCTAAAAAGATTAGAGCGATTCCAAGTTGGTGTATCAGCCTATTTTGGCTGGTATGGCTAGTGGTCTATCTTCCTCGAAATTTGATTTGGCACTGGTGGCACCTAGTGGATCCGATCTTTACCGTATCTTTGTATTTAGCTCATTGTACGGTAATCTTATGGTTATTGCCCCTCTACCTGGCTATAGGGGTGGTAGCAATTACTTCACTGGTGGCTATTTATCCTATCTACACTGGAGTCTCTTTTTCAGTATTGTCTTCCCTATTTCCGTTATTAATAGCGAGTCTGCTGGTGTTTTCTATGGTTATTTGCTTGAAAATCAAACTAGGTCGCTATTTAACTAAAATTATTTACCTTGAAACGCAAGAAAAGATTAGGGCCGCTCAGCAACTAAAGGCATCCCTCTACGACTCTGCTATGGTGCCTACTGCTACAGTTGGTAAGGAAAAGGGCTATGGTGCTATTTTAGCGCAAGTGATAGGAAAAATTGAGGAGTCTATTTCTTTTTTAGATGGCAGCACACCGCTTTATAAGCAAGACTTTCAGAGTATTATTAATAAGCTGTATGATTGGGTGGCCTACTTTAATAGAAGGGAAAAAGCCAAAAAACATGCACTGTTGCAGCCTGCTACCATTACTGTAGATAAGCTGATGCGTAAGGTCGAGTTGGCTTTGTCTCAAGAGGTAACTGATCCGCCTAGGCTACTGGTAGAAAAAATAGGTGATCCCAATCGCGCGTTATCCCCCCATATTGTATGCGATGTCAATCAAGTGGTTTACCTATTGGTTCAGGTTGTTTTACGGGTTGGTAAGCTGGCTGGTTCTGCTGCACCAATTGTTAGCATACAGCTGCGCAACACTTCTTTACAGTTTAAGCAAGCCGATCCTATTGCCCAGGACGCTCCTCTACTGAATCTTTTTCAAGCTACTGCTTTGGTGGTCAGTCAGGTTAATACTGCTGCTGGGGAGCTTCCTAAGGTGAAGCCACTCTATGATGATAGGATGGATGCAATGGGGCCTCAAGGGCAGCAGGAAGCAGCACCATCTATAGATCTGCAGCAGGCAACCATATCTAGTATTGTTGCGGCCCACTATGGCTATTTGGAATATGGTGACTGCCAGAAGCAACCCACTATCCTACTGGCATTGCCTAATGATGTTACAGACATCTTGCGTAAGATGACTGCTGCACTACCTATAGATTGCTTAACCTCAGAAGGCCCTGTTACGCCTAAGGAGCAAGCTGATTCTATGATGGCATTGATGCAGTTCCATGATTATGTTTGCAAATCTTCTTATAATATGGATCCTATTGATGTGGGTGCAATTTCCGGTTTGCTTTTGCTATTACGGCAGCACTTTGGTTTTAAGCGGCATGCTTCGGGTCAATTGTTTTATGTTCGTGCGGTAGGCATTGCCCAGCTAGTGGTAGAATGGGCGTTTCACTCCCCTAAAGTAATTTATGCCGCTTTGCTCTATGAGTTGGTGCGCCATACCTGTTTGCCGCTTTCTTATGTTAAGGAACATTATAATTTAGGGGTCTATGCTTTTGTCTTGAATGTGATCAGTATAGATAAACGTGAAGCATTGGATCATCCTTCGTTGCTCTATGTACAAAATCGTTTGAAGGAAGCGATTAAAGAAGACCATGTACAGCTTTCTGTTCTTTTCATTAAACTAGCTGAACGGCTCTATGATCTGCGTCATGCAGCAGGTTACATCCATCTAACAGAAGTCCACCATATGGTGCAAGAAACACTGGCCATAGATGCTAAGATAGCCCATACCTACTTAGATCCAGCAATAGCGGAGGCATTAGAAAAAGCAGCCAAACAGGCATCAAAGATTTGTAAATCTGCTGGCAAAGACACAGAAAAAAGCAGTTAATGGATGGTATCCATTTTAACGCATCACTTTTAATCCATTCAGTGCTTTTCTGTACTTATTTGCATTTTTTACATGTTCTTTATAATTACGTGCAAAGTAATGCAACCCTGAAAAATCTTCTTTCGCTGAAAAGAAAAGGTAATCATGCGGTATATAATTCAGCACAGCCTCAATCATAGCTGTGGTAGGTAAACCAATAGGCCCAGGGGGTAACCCTTTTTTACGATAGGAATTATAGGGAGAATCGATATTGGTATCTTGCTGCAACACCCTTTTAATAGACCGCTTCCGAAACTCGATTGCTAGATGGCAATTTTGTGGCCTACGCTCCTCAAATACACTTGAGTATTCTCCGGTGCTCGGCTGCGCTTCTCCTAAAAATTGCTGATCACAAATAGGTTTCGAAAGCAGTCTAGCACCCGATTGATCTTCCTTTAGCGCATAAATTAAGGTTGGGCAGGATTGAAGCGGCATTTTGCGTTTGAGTCTATTGAGGTAGACACCTGCAATCATAGCGGCTTCTTGTTGGTTGTTTGTTTCTGCTTGAACGATAGAAGCCAAAATAGAAACCTGAATGGGGCTTAGTCCTATTTTTTTGGCTTGATTGAGTCGTGTTGTGTTCCAAAAACGTTTATAAGCCAGGTGCATTTTCGATAGCAATTGCGCTGGCGTGATGGTCCAGTATACTTCATAGGTGTCTGGAATAAACATGGTTAATACATTTTCCGGAGTAAACCCGTAGGAAGCTAATGTTTTCGCATCATGCAGCAAAGCCCATAGGGCTGCTTTGTTTATGCCTATATGGCTGACCAATTGGTCTATTAAAGCCTCTTTATGGGCCGCAGTAGAAAAGGTAAGCTTAACCGGATGCTGTATGCCGCCACGTAGCATTCTAACAAGTTGCCAATTATTCATATTACCAGTCAGTAGGTATTGACCAGGTCTGTGTTTGGGATCATACTTTAATAAGCAGGTTGCCCATAAAAAAGTAGTGCCATTTTTTATGTACCCCTCATTTTTTAGCTGCGCTTTGAGTTGGTAACGGGTGCACCCTCTTGGAATAATCAATAAACGATTGGAAGAATGGATATTGGGCAGCCCGAGCACCATATACAAAGTGATGCAAATCAAAAAACTAATCCGAATCACCCATTGTATCTTTCTGATCATCCTGTCAAAAAATAAAAAATAAATCCTAAAACCATAGTGTCCTCTTTGTTAGTGGCGGCCGATAAAGGCCTTTGGCACACAGATGCTACTGACCGCCGATAAAGGCCTTAACTTGATTGCGTATTATAAGTTATAACTTAATAACTTCTGTCTTTTCAGTCTTCTGACCACCTAAAACGTATGACGACAAGGAAAAACGCGCCCTTGAAAAAAGTTACGATCAGAAAGTGCAGCTTACAGATGAAAAGAAAAACAGTTTGCAGGGGTGGCTGTAGGACGGCTCCTGTTTTTCCATCTGTAAGCTGCACTTTCAGCAACTTTTTTTATCAGCGCTTGATTTTTTGGCTACTTTTTGATCAAGCAAAAAGTAGCATACAAATTCCTTATATACTCCTTTCGTTTCTGATTATATGGTGGTATACTTATACCTCCAATGTGCAGCCTGACCATACTCAGCTATATAGTCCATCCGTTCTGTACGTATTTGTACCTCTAATTGGCCATATTTATAGGTCTCAAAGGTAAGATGGAGCGATTCATAGCTACTATCTCTTGGTGTACTGATCCAATCCCTCATAATATTACATATTGGCTTATACAGGCTACTGATAATACCAAGCATTCTCCAACAAGCTACTTTTTCCTCCTGCAATGTTTTACCCTCCATATTGGTTAGAATGATTCGGATGGCAGTAAGGTCATGTATTTGATCGAAATCAACCTTCAGCTTTTGAATTTTATACCAAATGGAATAGACAGACTTAATCCGTTTTTTTATGATAAAATCGATGCCGCGTGCTTGTAACGCCGCTTGAACCTCTTCAGCAATAAGGTTTAACTTTTGCTGCCTTTTCATTTTAGTCATCCCAAGTTTAGCAGTAATCGCATAATAACTAAGTGTATCTGTATGCTTTAACCAAAAATCTGCTAACTTGGTTTGAATATTATACAGCCGCATTCTATGGGATAGCGGATATAAAAATATTTTAGCTCAAGTAGTAGCTGCGTACTAGAATGGACGAGTTCTGAGTCTAGATTTTCCAAGGCTACACCGCTGCAGTGCAGGCGAATGATGTCACAAATTTGCAGCAAAATGGCTAAAACATGGTGGCAATTTATATCAGGATAAGGTGGATAGTTGCGAATGGTATCCCTACGTAATCTATAGCCCTTTAACGCTTCCAGCTCTTTGAGTATGGAGACTGTTTTCAGGCCAAATCGCTTTTCAATGGCTTCTTTTTCAATCAATCCTGCTAAAAAAGCTGGTGTTAAGATTGCGGCTATAGTTGTAGAAAGATCCAAAGACATCTCCGTAGCAGCAACAATTGCTACCTGTAGGGAATCTTTTACGCAACGTTTGAGTCGCATCTTATCGACTTTTTCTTCAAAAGTTTCTGCCCATTTATATGCCTCCTGAATCGTAGACCAAGCTTGTTGCATATCATTTGGGCTTTTGCTTACCGCTCTTGCAAGCTGATGGAGATTCCAGCTGTTTACATCAGGGACTTCATGTCTTTTCATCATTCTGTATAATCAAAAAATTTGCACATTAGCCAGCTTTATTAGCTTGTAATTTTTGATGGATCGATTGCCTTTATCGTAAGACCTTCTTTAAAACCTATTTTTGATCAGCAGTTTTTAGGAGAAGTGTAGTCGAGCACCGCAGCATACTAAATGTATTTGAGGAGCATAGACAAGCTTCGACACCAAAATTGCCATTAGCAATAGGTTTTGCAGAAGGTCTGTACATTTTATGTCTCTTAATTTACAAATTAATCACATTAACAGCAAAAATAATCACCTGCTAAAAATAAACCTTAGGTCTAATGGTAACCTAACAAAGCTAAAGAAATATTTATTACGTATTACAAAAAAATATTAATTTTACAAAAAAATAGAGTCGGTTTTAAATTTATTGGTGGTATATAAATTTTATTGATCAGGAAACGTGATAAAAATTTATTGCTGTAGTAGGGTGGGGCTGATGCAATGATTAATTCCAGTAACCCATCTATTAGACCTTTTTCAAAACCTATTTGTGATCAGCAGCTTTTAGGAGAAGCGCAGCCGCCAGCATACTAAATGTATTTGAGGAGCATAGACCACAAAACTGCCATTTAGCAATAGGTTTTGCAGAAGGTCTTATGCTATGCAGTATCTATTCCAAGTAACACTTATTTAATCAAAATTTTACATAAAAATTAAATATTTTTAATTTTATTTATAAAACTAAATTACATAAAAACACATATATTGATTTTTATTACATTATTGTTTGTGTTGGTCAATTGATTACATGGAAAAAAAAGATAAAGAAAGACGGCCCCATGACAAGTTCTTTAAGCAAACATTTAGTAGGAAAGAAGTAATATTATCATTTCTAAAAGCGAGATTGCCAGAAGAAATTTTTAATCAAATAGATCAAGATAACTTACTATTGACCAATAGAGAGTTTGTGAGTGTTACAGGTAAAAGTAGAAGCAGTGACTGTATTTTTAAGGCGCTTATCAAGGGTACACAGCACTATATCTATTTGCACGTAGAGCATCAGTCTGAGGAAGATCCATTAATGTTAGTAAGATTTTTAGAGTATAATGCACAGTTAATCAGGCAACATATAAGTGAGCATGGGAATACGTCTTTACCAGCTATCGTCAACATCTGTTTATACAACGGCAATAAGCCATATAAAGGTCCTACTAACTTTCATGATTTATTTCCCCATTTAAAGCAGGTAGAAAGGTATATGTTTCAAGGCTTTCACTTAGTAGATCTGCATGTTACAACAAATGAAGAACTGCTCAATTGGCAACAAGCAGCCGGAGCTGCCATGGTACTCAAGCAAGGCATACATCGAGACTTTTGTGAGTGGTTACCAACCCATCAAGATATATTGCTTAATTTAGAAAAAAAAGGATATATTCCTTATATTAGTAATGTGCTTTGGTATATGCTATCAATAGATGATCATATCAATGCAGTGGAATTACTTGATCCTAAATTAAGGAAAATAGCCATGTCACTAGCTGAAAGATTCAGACAAGAAGGAGAGCAAAGGGGAAGACAGGAAGGAGAGAAAAAAGGAAGACAAGAAGGGATCCAAATAGGGGAAGAGAAAGGTAAGCTAGAGGTTGCTAAATCTATGCTTCTAAAGGGTTATCCTATAGAGGATATTATTTTTCTTACTGGTTTATCTCGTTCTCAGATTCAAGGACTTCTATAGCTCTTTGTAAAAAGTCTTCTTTAACACTGTGTTATTTGCCCCTTTTTATCTCAACTCAGACGTATCCATTCATCCCCTACCCGTAGATGTGGTTTATACGTATGTGTTCAATGCTATAGCCATAGTAGAAAAATGCCCCTGTAAAAAGTTGTGAAATAGAACCTGTCCCTTACAGATGAAAAGAAAAACAGTTTGCAGGGAGGGCTGTAGCACGGCTCCTGTTTTTCCATCTGTAAGGTGTGCTTTCAGTAGCTTTTTCCATTAGCGTTTGATTTTTTGCTTACTTTTTGATCAAGCAAAAAGTAAGTAACTTTTCTAATTGAATTTAAATTCTATTCATTCTTTCTACCAGTTTCCCCATAGTTATGGATATCTTTATTTTTCAGGTTTTCTATGGAAATACTTTAGAAAATCACCTTTGGAAAATATTGGATTTTTAAGGGTGAAATCTATTTTCCTATCTTGCCTAATTTTTTATTGATAAATAAGTATAGACCTTCTGCAAAAGCTATTTGTGATCAGCAGTTTTTAGGAGAAGCGCAGTCGCCAGCATACTAAATGTATTTGAGGAGCATAGACCACAAAACTGCCATTTAGCAATAGGTTTTGCAGAAGGTCTATTGGTTTATTGGTCAGGGTCTCATTATCTTTATAAACAATCTTAGCATTTATAATTTTAATTTATGGTGACAACTATTTCAGCGGGTTATCATATACCAGTGCTATTGGATGAGGTGATAAAGGGGTTGGCTATAGTACCAACAGGCAACTATGCAGACCTTACTTTTGGTGGAGGTGGTCATGCCAGGAGAATAGTGGAGTCGCTTTCTAGCGGCCATTTATTTGCCTTTGATAAGGATCCAGAGGCGGCCAAAATGGCCCAAGCTTTTAGCGGTCAGCCTTTAACTTTTATCAGAACATCCTTTCGGTTTGCAAAGGAATTTTTAAACTTTTATGGTGTGGAGCAACTAGATGGCCTGCTAGCAGATTTAGGCACCTCTTCTCACCAAATAGATACCCCAGCGCGTGGATTTTCTACTCGATTTAATGGCACATTGGATATGAGGATGGATCCAAATGCGCCCCATTCAGCAGCGCGTGTGGTAAATACCTATACAGTAGATCAGTTGGCCGATTTATTGCATCGTTATGGGGAAGTGGCTGGTGCTACCGCTATTGCTAGGGCAATTATAAAGGCGCGTGGTGCTGCACCTATTGTAACCACCCATCAGTTGAAAGCTATTATTGAACCATTTGCACCTAAGCTAAAAGTAAATCAGTATCTTGCAAAGGTGTTTCAAGCATTTCGTATTGAAGTGAATAATGAGCTTGTTGAATTAGAAGGGTTGCTACAGCGTAGTGTGGAGCTGATTAAGCCTAAAGGACGCTTGGCCATTATTGCCTATCACTCTTTAGAAGATCGATTGGTTAAAAACTTTTTTAATACAGGTAATCTATTGGGAAAGTGCAACAAGATGGCTATGGGAACTTATTGCGTCCTTTTGTACCCCTACAAAAAAAGCCTTTTATACCTTCTATCGAGGAGGTGCATCAAAACAGTCGCGCCCGAAGTGCACGGTTACGGGTGGCTGTGCGTGTTGCATCGCCCTATTAACTTAGGGAATATGAGATCTATTGGACCGTTTTCCAAAGCGATCTATCCATCTTTTAACGTTTATGAATTGAATAATGATTGTAGCGTTTTTTGCACTTTTTTTTTCCGTATTACTGGGAGGCCTAGTGATTATTGCGCAATGTTCCATTAACATTTTACCACTTTTATTAACTTTTTCGGGTGGTTACCTACTGGCCAATACTTTGTTGCATCTTATGCCTGAGCTTTTTATTTCCAAGGTTTTGGCCACTCATGTGGGTGGTTATATTATGATTGGATTTTTTTTGCAGCGTTTTATTGAAACCTTTAGTGCGGGCGTAGAGCATGGCCATGCTATTGTTCCAGCTTCCGGCCATTCTTGTGTAAGAAACTACAAAACACTCTCTTTTTTAACTTCTATAGCCCTGCATGCGCTTTTAGATGGTACCCTTTTGGCCCATGGCCATGCCGGTCATGCTACTCAAGAAGGGCTTTTACTCGGCATGATGCTCCATAAATTTTTAGAAGCCGTTGCTTTGGTCAGTGTACTCGGTGGCTTTAACCTATCGGTAAGATGGATCTTGCTCTATTTAACGCTTTTTTCTTTAGCCTCTCCAATAGGATTGTGGCTCAGTAGCTATCTGAATCATTATATTTCGGATGATGCTAGCATCATGTTACTATCTATTGTAACTGGTAATTTTTTGTACATTTCGGCTACGATGCTTTTTGAAGCGAGCCCCAATCACCACTCGAACCAATTTACGCTGTGGATTAGTTTACTGGGGGCTGGATTGGCGGCATTGGTCGAATTTGTATTTTGAAATTTATTTCTAAACAAATAGGTTTCTTAAGAAGTCTAATTTAATATACACTACCCCATCTATGGAACCATCCGATATCAGTAAAGAAATCAAACGCTTAGTGGATTTAGTGACCCATTACAATGAGTGTTATTTCCAAAAGGGGATTTCTGAGATTTCTGATTATGCATATGACCAATTATTGGAACGGCTGATTCGATTGGAGGAGGCCTATCCTCATTTAAAGCGCCCTGATTCTCCAACGGAAGGGATTGGCGAACGGCCTTGCTTTGCAGCTGTTGATCACCAAACGCCTATGCTCTCTTTGGCTAAAACCTATTCAGAAAAAGAGATCGCGCAATTTGTTACAAGGATTAAAAAAATGGTTCCAGATGCGGCTGTAGATTTTATATGCGAGCCTAAGATAGATGGGGTTGCCTTAAGTATCCTTTATGAGCATGGCCACTTGGTGCGTGTGGTGACACGTGGTGATGGCAGGCAGGGAGATGATGTAACACGCAATGTGATCCAGTCTATCTGTTTGCCTCAAAAGATTCAAGATGCCCCATGTGCCTCATTTGAGGTGCGTGGAGAAGCCTTTATGTCCAAAGCGGTTTTTTTAGCGTTAAATAGTGAACGTCAAGCAGCAGGCGCACCCTTATGGGCCAATCCCCGTAATATTACAGCAGGCACATTAAAAACGTTAGATCTAGACTTGGTTAAAGCGCGTCGGTTGGAATTTTACGGGTATAGTTTTTATGCGGCATCTTATAGCTGTGCTACGCAAGCAGCAGCCTTAGCCTTATTAGATAGGTTAGGTTTTGCTGTTCCATCTACCTATAAAGTCTGTTCTAGTGTGGGCGTTATAATGGACTATATCCATTATTGGGCGCAACATAAAAAGGAGTTGCCCGTTGATGTGGATGGTATCGTGGTAAAGGTTAATAATCTTGATCAGCAACGTATGGTGGGTATGACTTCAAAATCACCCCGTTGGGCCATTGCCTATAAATACCAACCAGAGATGGCCCATTCTATCTTAGAAAGAGTAAGTTTTCAGGTAGGCAGAACAGGTGCGGTTACGCCAGTAGCCCATTTTAGCCCTATTCTACTGGCCGGCACTATGGTGCGCCGTGCATCGTTGCATAATGCAGATGAGATTGCTAGGCGGGATCTTTATTTAGGCGACACGATTTTTATTGAGAAAGGGGGAGAGATTATTCCTAAAGTAGTTGGCGTAGATAGCACGCGCCGGAATAAAGCCAGTAAGCCCATTCTGTTTATTGATGCTTGCCCTGCTTGTGAGACACCGCTCCATCGAACACCAGGAACAGCTGTCTACTATTGCCCCAATAGCCAGCAATGTTTGCCCCAACTAAAAGCCACTTTATTGCATTTTGCCCATCGAAAAGCTATGGATATTCATACATTAGGCCCTAAAACGATTGATGCACTATTTGAGGCTAAGTTGGTTCAAAATGTAGCAGATCTTTATACATTGCGTTACGAGGCAGTCAGCAGGCTAGAAGGATTTCAAGCGTTATCCACACGAAAACTATTAGCTAACATTCAGGCATCCAAAACCAAACCCTTTGATCGCTTATTGTTTGGCTTAGCCATTAAACAGGTAGGAGAGACGGTAGCCAAGAAACTAGCGTTACACTTTAGATCTATGGAGCGTTTGCAGCGCGCTACTGAAGCAGAGCTATTGCAGCTACCAGATATTGGCGCAAAAATTGCAACTTGTATAGTAGCCCATCTACAAGATCCTTACCAACAAGCCATTCTGAATAGGCTGCAAGCTGCAGGGCTGCAATTTGCCCTGCCAGAAGCAGCCCCTTTGCCGTTAGATCACCTTGGAGACTCGATTGCGAAATCGCAATTTTCCAGTCTATCTGCCTCAAAAAAATTTGTTATTTCGGGTACTTTTCAAAAATTTACAAGAGTCGAATTGACTACATGCATTGAACAAGCAGGAGGGAGGGTCGTCTCTGCGCTTTCTGCTAAGGTAGATTACTTAGTAGCAGGAGCCAAGGCTGGCCCATCAAAGCTGGCTAAGGCAAGGCAATGGGAAATTCCTATTTTAGATGAAAATGAGCTTATAAAGATGATACAATGATCTGTTTATACGTAAAGTTTGTTGTTTTAGGAATCGTTACCCGTTTTGTTTCAAAACGTAAGATTGCCCCGCGCAGCAATGTAGGGTTAAACAAAGCCACTACCATAGGCGTCTTGTATAGCTATGAGAGTCCGGCCAAACATGAAGCCGTACAACGTTTTATTCGAGATTTAAAAAATCTTGATAAAAACGTTAGCGTACTTTGTTATACTGCAAAAAAAGACCGTATCCATCCTACTAGTTATTTACGTTATGCCTTTGGCCATAAGGCCATTACTATTTTAGGGAAAGTAAAAAGTGACCGCATCAAAAAGTTTACAGAGACTTCTTTTGACTATTTATTTCACTTAGATTTGACTACAAATCCGGTGTTAGATTGTTTGGTAGCCAAACATCAAGCCAAATGTCGTGTCGGTCATTTTGACCCTACACGTAAAAACTTATTTGAAGTCATGGTAAAAGTCAATCGAACTACTCCAAGCGAAGACATTAAAAGACTGGCCAGCCAGATGTTGCATTATACGGGATGTATGGAAGGGTTATGAATATTTATTTAGATAATGCAGCTACTACTCAGTTAGATGCAGAAGTATTGGCTGCTATGATGCCTTATATGACTGGTTTATGTGGCAATCCTTCTTCTGTGCACCGTTATGGTTGCCAGGCAAAAGCAGCCATTGAAAAGGCTAGAAAACAGATAGCCAGGTTATTTGATGTTGCGCCTGCTGAAATAGTTTTTACCTCTGGCGGCACAGAAGGGAACAATATGCTATTAAAGGGCATCATAGAGGCGATGCACATTACAGATGTCTTAACCTCTCCATTGGAGCATCTTGCCGTTCGGATGCCTTTAGAGGCGTTGGCCAAACAGGGCAAGATTAGATTATTCTATTTGCAGGTCGACCAAAGCGGGGATTTTCTCTTAGATGAAGTAGCGCAGTGGGTAAAAAAGCATCCCCGTGGTTTGGTCAGTTTGATGCAAGTCAATCATGAAATCGGGAATATCACAGATATAGCAGCCATTGTGCAGCTTTGTCGGGCAGCTGGCGCATTTTTCCATTCAGATACCATTCAGGCGATCTATTGTGGCCTTCCTAACTTTTCAGCTTGCCATCTTGCCCTTGGCTCTGCCCATAAAATACATGGCCCTAAAGGCATTGGTTTTGCCTATATAGATTCGACAGTTGCTGTTGCCCCCTTATTACCGGAGGCAGCCAAGAGTTAAATAGGCGCGGAGGCACTGAAAATGTAGCCCATATCGTTGGCATGGCCAAGGCATTAGCCATTGCTTTTCGCGATAGGGAACAAGTAACTGCACATTTGTTGGCCATTAAACAGCATATGGTCACCTTACTAAAAACCTATATTCCCGATATAACCTTTAATGGCCATAGTGTAAGCTTTACCCAAAGCAGCCCCCATTTGTTAAATATTACACTCCCTGCTTCAGAGGCCCATGATATGCTGGTTTATCATTTAGATATCCATGGCATTGCTGCTTCTACAGGCAGTGCTTGTACCAGTGGCAGCGCTTTAGGCTCGCCCGTTATAGCTGCTTTGCAAAAAGAAACTAGCCATGCCATACGCTTTTCCTTTAGTAAATATACCACCCCTTCAGAAGTGGAAAAAACCGTTGAATTGCTGGCGGAGCTGTATAGGAAGTAAGTGCATATTCAATGGTGTCAACGCAAGAAAATTTCTGACTAACAGTTTCTTCTGAAGAATAATAACATTTTTGCTTGTCAAACTTATCATGATGGTATAATTTGCTCATTTTTGAGGGCTGTTATGTAGCCATTTACTAGCTTTACAGCGTTACATATACATTCTTGGTTGTCTTTTTGTATATCCGATACACTTTTTAAGAATGGTTTTACATTATTTAGTAGTTTCTCTGTATTTTCGTTTTTATTCTTTATCTTCTTTACCTTGTTGTATAGATTCCTTAGAGTAGGGATCAGCTTGTTTAAATCTTCTAGTGTATATTGCTTAGGCTTTTCTATATCTTCATCTTTAGTGTTTTTTGATAATTGATAATTGAATTTGGGATTTGGGTCTACCACTTTTTTACCATCAGGCTCATGCTTTTTAGGACTTTTTGATATTGTATTTGGGGTTTTATTTATGTTTTGCTTCGGCTGGTCTGGTTTATCACTCGATTTAGTGTCGTCATTTTTCGCTGAAGGGAGCGTCTTATTGGTCTTGTTAGCTTTTTCTGAAGCTTTAGGAGGTGCATTTGGCCGCTCTTTTTGTTTAGTATATACTTTTTCTGCATTATTGGGTGCTTTCACTACATTGTTATTTTCATCTAGCTTGTTGTTGTTTTCGTCTACATCATCTAGCTTGTTGTTGTTTTTATCTACATTATTATGTTCATCTTCACCTTCATCTGTTGAACTATGCTTATATGCTGGATTATCTTGGCCAATTAGTCCATTTGACCTGCCATCCGTTGGATCACATATTGAACTTTGGTCTTCTTGAGTATCTGGAATTGTTTTAATCCCTTCTTGGCCTTTGCAGCCCTTCCCCACCCATCCAGCTGAAACGAATATAGCACAATACAATGGAGCGTTTGATAAGGTTTTTATCCCCTTTATTATTTTGTTTTTTGTTGTTTTCATTATCTATCTAATTAATTATAAAAACTATAAAATTATATAACTGTGCAGTATGCTGTTTTATGGAAGCGCATGTTGCTAGGTAGCCTAGGCGCGATATATGCATCTATAGACCTTCTGCAAAACCTATTGCTAAATGGCAATTTTGGCACTTGTCTATGCTCCTCAAATACATTTAGTATGCTGCGGTGCTCGACTGCGCTTCTCCTAAAAACTGCTGATCACAAATAGGTTTTGTAGAAGGTCTTATGTATTACTATGCTAGGTAAATGCGTATTTCGTACAATAAGGCTTCTAATGGATGGTATGTAAATTTCTACAATTATCCAAATTGTCTATGCTGTGCATAAGATTTAGTTTAATCTATTGATTGCGATTTGTATTTGTATTTGTTTTTTGTTACATTACAAGTGAAAGCTAAGTGAATCGGCAGGTGCCATCACAGTTAAACATCAATACTAAATACTATGAAACTAAAAAAAACATATACACATGCTAGAGTGGGCCTACTAGTGGGGTTATTAAGCTTCAATACATTATCTTCCTGTGTAAACACAGGGCGAGAGTTGGGTATGGGTAGGGGAAGTGAACAAATAAAGAACCCAAACAACCTAGACGAGTTGGAGAAGCTACAGGCAGGCTATTTTCAGACACTTGGGAAAAATCCGAAAAAATATGATTCAAAAAGGCCATGGTGTAAATCCCCATGTTTTTGGCGGTCAGTAGCAGTGGTAGGAGGAGCTTGGGCTGTAGTAGGACTGGTAGGAGGAGGATACCTGGTATATAATATGCTATCGACGGGTACCCCTATTGGAATACCGATGAACACAACGATGTTAGGGAACGCAACGATGGCTTCGGGGTCTAATCTAGCACTACTAGGGGATATGGTAAACACAACGGCAGTCCCCTTTATAGTCAATACAACGACAGCTGCAGCAACAGCTTTGACAACACTATTGCCTACGGCAGGTCTAGTTACAACATTGATGCCCAATAGATCGAATGATAGCAATGTTATTGCTACACCATTAAGTCCAGTTTATTCGAATGATCTTATAGAAGATAATGATCTTGTAAAGGATTCTATGGTTCTAAGTAAAGAAATCGAAAAGGATTTTGAGGAGAATGGTGTTTCAGAATCAAGGATAAAATATTGGCAGTCTAAAGGCGTAAATATAAAGGAGGCAACGGATCCAGGTAGGGTTAACCTATTAATGATCGCAGCAGGCAATAAAGTTCCAGTAGCCGTTCGGTTCCTAGTGAATGAGGGACTCGATGTGAATAAACAAGATGTTATTGGGAATACAGCTCTGCACTATGCAGTACATAATAGCAAGTCAAATAATGAGAACGCTACTAAAACTATCATTAGAGATTTGCTAGCATCTGGTCTAAATCCATGTATAGAAAATAACAAGAGTAACAAGGCTTCATTTTATGCAAAATCCCCTAGGATACGAAAATTATTGGTAGACGCAGAACGCAAATGTAAAGCTTAATAAGATGCTGATCAATACTGGTCTTAATATAGGGCTAAAAAATCAATTTGTTTGAGATCTTAGGAGAGGCTGGTATTGATTTTTCCATTTAAGTAATGGCTATAATATCTTTTTACATTATTGTTTGATTTTTAAATCAATATAATTTACAAATTTGTTTAATTTTTATTAGGATCTTATATTCTTAACTCTCAAAGAGTTGAGGATATATATTGCCTTATTATTAAGGTTTCTTTTTTGTCTTACAATTATACTTAAGCAGATTTATGAATGTGATGGATCATTCATTGACATAGTCTTGCTTGGTAGTTATGATAACATACAACTAACTAAATAAATATCTTCATTATGAAAACAAAACATATACAATATAGGGTAGGCCTATTGATTGGGCTATTAAGTTTGAATACCTTATCTTCCTGTGTAAATACAGCGCAAGGGCTCGGTATGGGAGGCGGGAGTAGTAAGAATAATGGTAAAGATGCAGAAAGGGGCGATAATGGGAATAGTTCGCAAGCAGGAGGTAAGTATGACAAATACAAAGAGTATGGAAAAGAGGCACTAAAATATGGAGGATCGTTTGCTGTTGGCTACGGTACCAAAGCAGCCGTTGATGCAGCCGCTAATTATTGGTCTCAATCTGGAAGTACTGGATCTCACAATTCTGGATATAACACTACGGGGTCTCATAATACTGGGTATGGATGGGGTATGGATACTCCTAACCGGTAGGGGCAGGAACGGCGCTTGGTTCTGATTACGTTGCGAGGGTAGCCTAGGGTTATTGTCAATCTGGAGGCGCTTAGTCTAGCAGTACTAAATTAAGTTTAAAATCATAAGGTTGTGAAAAAAAAATATATAAGATATAGATTAAACTTACTTATTGGGCTATTAAGCTTAAATGCTTTGCCTTCTTGCGTAAGCACAAGCCAGGCGGTACGTCCACGTGGTCGTGGTAACCAACATATAGAAGAAGCCCGTGATAGACGTAGTCCGGAATTAGTAGGTAGGTTTAGTTTTATAAGGAATGCTGCGGGGTCAGCGGTCGAATGTTTGCGAAGGACACGCCCAGAAACACTAATAGGAATGGGAGCATGGTTCGCTGCTGGTTGGACTGTGAGGTCATCATATAATGCTAAGCCTGAGAATGGCCTACATTCAAACGCAACAACTTCTGGTTGGAAGTGGTAGTTTTCTGTATCAACCTGATCCATAGTAAGGCATCTGTAAGGTGCCTTACAAATATACCTATTAGCCATTTATTTCAAAGAACTACAACCAAACCAGCACTCATTTACTCCTTTTACTTGGCTGGTGTATTATGCTGATCAAGTCTAAAGCAAATATAGGTAATTTTTTTTTAATTCCAATAAGCTTTTCAGGGGTTAAAAAACTGTGACCTTGGAAAGGGTTACGATCGTTAAGTAGCGTTTAAAGAATTTGTTCGATTCATAATCAGTTATTATAGATCCTTAATAAGGTCCTTGATCTCTTTTTTAGAAAGGGCATCTCTATTTCCTTTATTGTAAATAAAAATAGGATTATGCTATTTTCTTGAGGTTTGACAAGTGTCATAATGCGTATACCACCAGATTTTCCTTTTCTTTGCGAAATCCCTTGAGTAGGATTTTCTTTTAAGCTTATAATCAGCTTTACAATATCTTCCTTCAGTAGACCTTCTGGAAAACCTATTTCTAATGGCAATTTTGGTGTCGAAGCTTGTCTATGCTCCTCAAATACATTTAGTATTCTGCGGTGCTCGACTTCGCTTCTCCTAAAAACTGCTGATCACAAATAGGTTTTGCAGAAGGTCTTTTAAAGACAAGCAAAGACGCACCCCTTTGGAAAAAGTAAGAGACAAGCTTCCTTTGACTTTATATTTTTATATGCGCTTCATGTATTTCATAATCCCAACTATCTATCATTCTAGTTTCCTCATTGAAGTTAATGCCGAGTAGTATAATTGCTTTTTGTCTAAGCAAGTAAGGGGTATAATACCCGTTTGCTTTGATTTGTTCTAAGGCTATTTTTCCGCTGGATTTATACTTGATCTCTATAACGTAAATGGCTGTTTCTGATTCTAAAACGATATCTGATCTGCCTTGACTAGACGCTGATTCACTATGCATATGCATTTTTCTCCCACCTAAAAATCCCAATCCTTGCAGCAGCATATGTAAATTGCTGTGGTATTGTTTTTCCTGTTTTGTATCTATATAATAGGGCAGTGTGGCAAAAGCCGTATTGATATGTTCTATAAACATTTCAATTTTTTTGTCAGCTAGTGCACTTCTAATTTTATCTCGCTCTTGTAAAAAATAATCCTTTACACCCTTTTCCAAACTGGATTGTATACTTTTCTGAAAAGAGGCTTCTATTTCTTTATTAGGAAACTTTAATATATATAGGCCAGTAGATGCATCATAATTGTGAATGGTTAAGTACCCCGTTTGAAACATCAGCGATTTTAAACTAATCTCATTCCTACTCCCTGTATACATAAAATCTTCTCTAGTAGCTTCTATTTGCAGATTATCCATGTTAAGGTCAAATCTATCAGGATCTGCCAACATTTGGTTAATCAGTAGGCTTGGGCTTCCTGATTCATACCAATAGTTTTCTAGTTTACCAGCGTCTAAAAATCTTAGCGTAGACCATGGATTATATACACTTAGACCATCTTCATAAAACTTATAGCCATTGTAATAGGTTGCAATTTGTTCCATTACCTTTGATTGAGTTATTTTTTTGTTTTCCTTTGTACTCCGTTTTTTAGCAATATCTTCTAAGTTTTTTGAGAATATGGTTACAATTTCTTGCTGCGTATAACCAAACATGGCATCAGCAGACGCATCAATAGTAATGTCTTTTAAATGATTGGCCCCTGAGAATACATCAGATAAACTGAATTTGCTTACGCCAGTGATAAAAGTAAGTTGAAAGTAGTCATTTAGTGATTTTAAAGTCATAAAGAAATCCTTCATGACTTTGATATTGGCTTTTTCTAGGTCAGAACCTTTGGTTAGATGCACTATAGGCGCGTCGTATTCGTCTATAAGGACTACTATTTTGGACGCATAAAGAGGTTTTATATTTCCATTGTTTGCTGTAGTATCTTTTAGATGTATCAATTGCAGCACTAGGCTACGTAGTGCATCTTTTACCGTAACATCTTCTATTTTTACATTATATGAAAAGGCTATTTCTTTGAGTACCATTTTAATAGATGTACTGAGTTCTTCAGGCGTGTTATTAGATACGCCTGAAAGATCTAGCTTAATCACGGGATATTTCTTCCATTCATATCCATTTTTCAGTTTACCTATATAGCAATCTTTAAAAAATTCTTTTTCTCCGTTACATATAGTAGCCAGTGTATTGATAAATAGTGATTTCCCAAATCTCCTAGGCCGAGCTATAAATACAGGATTTTCTTTTTCTATTAGCTCCTGTGCATACTTGGTTTTATCTACATAATAGCCTGTTCTGATCACCCTTTCAACATCTGAGTAGCCAATAGGCAGTGCATCTATCTTACGCATCATTTTATATTTTTTGTTACTTTTTTATCAAGCAAAAAGTAAGAATAAAGATTCCTTGTGTCAAGAAAAAGGTTAAAATACAACCCTTTCTTTTACACCTCTATATCCTTATTATATGGGTCATATTGCGTTACCGTGACACCAAATGCATGTAGAAAATCTAATCCTTCTTCATAATCCAGGTTTTTATAAGCGGCGTAAGAATCCTTATATACCACCTTTTTAATCCCTGCACCAAATATAATACGGGCACAAGGCAGGCATGGCGAAAGGGTTGTGTAGAGGACCCCATCTTTTACATTGGCATGATTGGTTGTTAATGCATACAGGACAGCGTTTTGTTCGGCATGAATCGCTAAAGAACAACTCCCTTTTATATTCCGCGCACAACCCGTTTTAGGCCATATTTCGTCGCAATTATAGGTCCCTGGTGGCGGGCCGTTGTATCCTATGGAAATGATTCGTGTCTCTTTTGTTAGTACAGCGCCTACCTTTTTTTTAACACAGTGTGAGCGTTGCGCCAATTGAATGGCCAGTGACATGAAAATAGCATCAAATGTAGGCCTCTGCGTCATCAGTTTTTTTACTATAATGGTATCTGTCCTATTGATGCTGGGAAATTAATCATTTTTTTATATTTTCCTTTAATTTTTTTTATGCTTTTTAATAAAGCGGAAATAGAAGCAAAGGATTATTTGTGCATCTGCGTTCCTGCTATCCTAAAATTAGCCTTATACTACTAATAGCAAATCCAATCCTTTTTTATAAATTTAAGCAGCCCTTTAGACAATGGCGGGGGCTTAAGGAGTATATTTTATTGGCTGTCAAATAAAATATCATGTTACGTGTGATTGTTTCCATTGCGTCAACTTAAGGTGCTAATGGCCGCCGATAAAAAAACTTGGCGCTTCAGTAAACTTGTAATCTTTAGACGCGCTATTGTTCAGCGGATCAGAAAAACAGCTTGTTTAAAGCCTGCGTAGCGCGGCGCGTTCTGTTTTTCCCGCTGAACAATAGCGCGTTTCGTTGTTTTTACTGCGCGCCAAACTTTTTATTGGCGGCCATGGGCAGAGGCGTATGCTAACTATCCATAAACTGCTTTTTCTACTGCTGTATTAGCATATTTTTTCCTTAAGCCACCGCCATTGGCCCTTTAGATGCTGCATTATATCTTTAATTTTTTGATTTTATAAAAAAACAATGTCCCATACTGGAAAAATTATTCAAATTATAGGCCCTGTAATTGATATTCGTTTTAGTGAGTCAGCTAGCTTACCTAGCATCTTGAATGCACTCCACATCAAGACACCTGCTGGCAAATTGGTTACTGTAGAGTGCCAACAGCACCTAGGTGAGCATTGCGTACGAGCCATTACTATGGAAGGCACAGAGGGGTTAACAAGAGGTCTAGAGGTAATAGATACAGGTGCCCCTATTCAAGTACCTGTAGGCGATGTGGTACGTGGCCGTCTTTTTAATGTGATAGGAACAGCTATAGATGGCATGGCGCAACCAGAAACCGATCAGAAGTTACCCATTCATAGAGCAGTACCCCCTTTTGATCAGCTCTCCTCCACAACAGAGATCCTCTATACCGGTATCAAAGTTATTGACCTGCTTGCGCCTTATGTAAAGGGTGGTAAGATTGGGTTGTTTGGTGGTGCAGGTGTAGGTAAAACGGTTTTGATTATGGAGCTGATCGATAACATTGCTAAATCCTATAATGGCCTTTCCGTATTTGCCGGTGTAGGGGAACGCACACGTGAAGGCAATGACCTCTTACGAGAAATGATTGAAGCAGGCGTCATCAACTATGGGGAGGCATTTGTACAGGCTATGGAATCGGGTCATTGGGACCTTAGCAAAGTGGATCATGAAGCGTTAAAGACCTCTCAGGCTGCATTGGTATTTGGCCAAATGAATGAATCCCCTGGCGCAAGAGCCCGTGTGGCGCTCACCGGACTTTCTATTGCAGAGTATTTTCGTGACCATGGTGAAGGTGCATCAGGAAAAGATATTCTTTTTTTTATTGACAATATTTTTCGTTTTACACAAGCTGGCGCAGAAATCTCTGCTTTGCTGGGGCGCATACCTTCTGCGGTAGGGTATCAACCAACCCTGGCCACAGAGATGGGTGCCATGCAAGAACGCATTACCTCTGTGAAGCATGGTTCTATTACCTCTGTTCAGGCCGTTTATGTTCCGGCAGACGACTTAACCGATCCTGCGCCTGCTACTACTTTTACCCACTTAGACACCACTACGGTTCTCTCCAGAAGGATAGCCGCACTGGGTATTTATCCTGCAGTAGATCCTTTAGCATCTTCTTCTAGAGCCTTAAATCCCGAAGTATTGGGAGATCTGCATTATGAGACTGCTCAGAAAGTAAAAAGGACCCTGCAACGTTATAAAGAGCTACAGGATATTATAGCCATTTTGGGTATGGATGAACTTTCGGAGGAAGATATACAGACCGTTTACCGCGCTAGAAAAGTAGAGCGCTTTTTATCCCAGCCATTTAATGTAGCAGAGCGCTTTACAGGCATCAAGGGAGAACGTGTGCCTATAGAAGATACCATTAAAGGCTTTAATATGATTATTGATGGAGCGGTAGACCATCTCCCTGAAATGGCTTTTAACTTAGTCGGTAATATTGAACAAGCTATGCGCAAAGCAGAAAAACTACAGGGTAGTTGAAATTAAAGCCTGCTAACCCTGACCGTTGGGTTAAAAAGGGTTTTCTGACAAACCTTTTATAACTTACTGTTTTTAAGGTTACTATCATACATAAGACCTTCTGCAAAACCTATTGCTAAATGGCAATTTTGTGGTCTATGCTCCTCAAATACATTTAGTATTCTGTCGACTGCGCTTCTCTTAAAAACTGCTGATCACAAATAGGTTTTGCAGGAGGTCTATTGTAACGATTTATTAACCCAATAGCTGTTTTTGTGCGCTTATTAATTTGATCTTTATCTTATTTATATGTAACTATGTAGCATTGCCTATCTGTTGGTATAAATGGGTGGGCGTATAGTAAGTGGAGGTGGGGTATGTCTTATCCAATGCCCTTGCCTATTGATATAGTTAAACGTTAAAATTGTACGCTAATGAATTATAAATTTTTATCTGCATTCGCATTGGTTTTCTCCATGTATATTGATATAAAAGCGGATCAACGACCTCAGGCCACGGTACAGCCTCAGGCAGCAACAGCTCAGGTAGCACCAGCTGGTTTAAAGATTGGGTTTGTAGATGTAGGTTATATTTTAGGAATGCTACCAGAAGCTAAAAAAAATAGCATTGAAATTCAGAGCTTTCAAAAGCAATTGGATAACCAGATTCAAACAAAAATCAACCTTTTTAAGGAAAAAGCTGATGCTTTCCACCAGCAGTTGGCTACGCTTACAGATGCTCAAAAAATGCAGAAGACTAAGGAGTTGCAAGGGTTGGAAATAGAGATTAATGAGCTTCACCAGCAAAAAGAGGTTAAAATGCAAGAAAAGTATAGGACAGTGATGCAACCCCTCCATGATAAAATGCAAGAAGTAGTCAATAAAATTGCAGCGGAGCACAAGTATACTTTTATCTTCAATAAAAATACAGATGCTGGTCCTGTAATACTTTTTGGTCAGAAGGAATTTGATATTTCTGATCTTGTCTTGGAAAAGCTTAAAGAAATGACCCCTAAGGCGCTACCAATCCCTGTAGTAGGCAGTCAGCAGCCTTCTGCTAAGAAATCAGCTCCAGCTAAGCCTGGTAAGAAAAAATAAAGGGTTGTGCACTGAACTGTTTGATAGTAGAGGGCGTGCGTTAGATAAATACTGGTTGCTATGACTATTAGTTTAGTTAGTAACCAGTATATTTTAGTGTAATATCATTTTTATAGATTTATTTTGAGGATATCTCGTTTGAGTAGGCTTTTTGCTTGTAGCTTTTTGCTACTGGTCCCTCTTTATTGGATGATGCGCAGTTGTGGTGCGGAGAAAAGCACACAAAATGCGCAAAGGGAGTCTTTTATTGCTTGTGTAGGTAAGCAATATCTCTATCCATCAGATCTTGCCTCAATGGGCTTTTCCCATGTTGATGCTGCAGATACTGATTTTTTTATTAAAAAATATGTGGAAGAATGGGCATGCAAACAACTCCTTGTTGCCCAGGCGAGCGATTCATCTATCCAGCTTGCTATAGAAAGTAGTTTAAATGACTATAAGCATGACTTGTTGGCATACCATTCTTTAGAAACCCTTATTCAACGTGAGTTTGATGCGCATGTATCGTCAGAAGAGGTGGCCGATTATTACCAAAAATACAAGCAAAGTGACTTTATACTCCATCATGATATTGTAAAGGGTATTTTTTTGGCGATTCCCAAAAAAGCAGCTTGTGTTAATGCTGTAAAATCACTCATGTTATCGAATAAAACTGCGGATCAAAAAAAATTACAAGCCTGTTGCAAGCCTTATCTCGATACTGCTATTTTAGAAGCAGATCAATGGTTTGCTTGGGAAGCGGTTTTAGCTAAAATTGGTTACCGCCCACTTGTGGATGCAACTAGATTGTTAAAAACAAATAAATTTATCCATGTAGCAGGCCGGAAGCATATCTATTTTTTAAAAATAAATCAGTATAAAATAGCACAAGAAATTGCTCCATTAGAAGTAGTGGAAGGTCGGATTAGGGCGATTATACTACATAAAAGAAGGGTAGATCTGATTAACAAAATAAAATATAAACTTTTAGAAAATGCTAAAAAAAACCATACCTGTATTATCCAGATTAACTAGAAGCCTTATGGGCGTTTTTGTGCTACTCACTTGTATGGCGTTGCCCCTAGCTAGGGTCAGTGGTACAGTGTTGTTGGATAAGGTCATTGCTAAAGTCAACAAAGAGGAGATTTTATACTCTGATTTACAAAGAGAGTGCAACCGATTGGCTTTAGAGGGCAAAAAGATTGATGAACAGC
Source organism: Cardinium endosymbiont of Dermatophagoides farinae (assembly GCF_007559345.1). NCBI lineage: Bacteria > Pseudomonadati > Bacteroidota > Cytophagia > Cytophagales > Amoebophilaceae > Candidatus Cardinium > Cardinium endosymbiont of Dermatophagoides farinae. Next base: position 932,791 of record NZ_VMBH01000001.1, on the reverse strand, counting down.
TACAGATGCATGTATTGCGGGAGTTGGTTTTAAACAAGATTTTTCTATCAAAGGCGAAATCCTATAATATTAACATTCCCAAGAAACATATTCAAAAGACATGTGACTTTAGAATAGCTGGTTTGGTACAGCGGTTTGGTTCTGAGGAAAAACTTGTAGAGGCTGCGCGTCAACCTATTTACCATATTAAGAAAAATATCAAGCAACGGATAGAGTCAGAAATTTTGGCTTCACAGGTCTATCAGCATCTTACAAAACATGTAGTGGTTACGCCAGCAGAGGTAAAAGCTTATTTCAATGCATTACCTTTAGATAAACGTTCTTACTGTCCTTCTTCTGTTCAGGTGCATCAACTGGTTGTTTATCCTAAGGTAGCTGCAGCCAGACAAGAAACTGTCAAAAATAAACTTTTGCATCTAAAAAAATTGCTGCTAGCTGGTAGGGCGGATTTTGTGCAATTGGCTAAGGAACATTCCGATGACCCCTATTCTGCCCATAAAGGGGGTGAAATCGGCTGGGTTCCTTTGGGTGCATTGGCTCCAGCTTATGAATCAACTGCGCTTGCACTCAAGAGTGGGGAGATCAGTGATCCTATTGCTTCTGAATTTGGGTGGCATCTTATACAGTTAATAGGCCGTAATAAAAACCAGTACAATACCCGCCATATCCTGCAGGTTGTCCAACCAACAGAAGAAGAAATTAGATTGGCTAAGGTTGAATTGGATAAGATTAAAGCCGAAATAGTTGCTGGGAAATTGACCTTTGAAGCAGCTGTCCAGCAATATTCAGAAGACAAGGAAACAGCCGCTCAGGGAGGATTGATTGCAACCCCTTACCAAGGCGGTGACCGCTTGCCTAGCCTATTTGTTCCTGTTGAATCCTTAGATTCAGAAGTCTATTTTGCCATTGATAGGCTTCAAGTAGGTGAAGTCAGCGCGCCCCAGTATATGGGTACATCTCATAAATCAGCTTGGCGCTTGCTCTTGCTCAAACAAAAAGTAGAGGCCCATCTGATGAACCTCACGCAGGATTATGAACAGATCCATTATGGCTTGCTCCAAAAGAGAAAAAAAGAAGCCGTTGACAAATGGATTCAAACCGCTAAGTCGGAGTTTGTAATTTATTTTGCCCCAGAATATCGCACAGTTGAGCAGTTGCTTTGATGGAATCCTTTTGATGATATATCCATAGCTTTAAATGAAGGAAATGCCTTTTGATGCAATAGAAAGTAGGATATAAAATCCTACTTTTTAGTTTCCAGCGCCTCTTTCAATGCCTTTTCCAGTTCCTCTGGAGGAGTCATTCCATGTTTTATACATTTTATGGTTAAATCACTTCCAGCTGCTGCGAGTAAATTGTATACTTCTTGACGACCTTTACGTGCTGCCTGATGTGCCGGAATATGCCCATTGTTATTTTGTATGTTGAGTAGGTTACTGCTTGTTGGGTCATTTTTTATCCATTCAACTATCCATTTGACTAGCGCTATATGGCCCCTAAGTGCTGCTATGTGGAGTGGTGTATTCCCATATTTATTAACTGTTTCCAAAACTTTTGGATTTTCTGTAATTAGCCTTTTAAAATCATCCAGATTATCTCTTTCTGCTGCTACATGTATTGCAGCATTGTCGTGTTCATCTAGCGTTTGTACTGCTGCGTTTTTAGTTGCTGGGCTTGAACTTATTTGATTAGCTTCTTTGCTGTCCATGCCATAACTGGGGCCGCCATTGCTGCAAGCAGTAATAAGTGGTGTGCCTATAATGCTAGCCATTATATACCGTGATATGATATGGCTAATATGCTTTGGTAATCTGTATATATTATTCATGATATGATGCGTTAAGTTTACATTAGACCTTCTGCAAAACCTATTGCTAAATGGCAATTTTGGTGTCGAAGCTTGTCTATGCTCCTCAAATACATTTAGTATTCTGGCGACTGCGCTTCTTCTAAAAACTGCTGATCACAAATAGGTTTTACAGAAGGTCTATTATTAATTAAATGAACGTTGTGCTCTAATTTGCTAAGATTTGCCAACCGTAGAACGCTGAAACTGACTCCATTGCTTGAATGGATACCTAAAAAATAAATCCACATTATTTTATATTAAGTAAATTTTTCTATTTATGCAAATAGGTAGTTGCTGTTGTAGTTAATCCATGTTACCATGTTTATTTTCGATAAATTTTAATAAATTGCTGTGCTTAACATAAGTCCTTTATTACCAGGCAATAGGGTAGGTTTTATTTAACTATACATCTGTCTGCTCTTTATAGCGCAGTGTTCATCACCATATATCCTTTTAGGCATGTCAGAAATTATCGCTAGTCTTGACATAGGTACCAGTAAAATTTGTGTAGTTATAGGGGCACAAAGCCAGTATGATGCTGGTAAACTTGAGGTGCTAGGCATGGGAACTGCTGCTGCAGATGGGATGGTACGTGGTATGATTGTTAACATTGACAAAGCAGCTATTGCCATCAAGCAAGCACTGCAAGCTGCTGAGGAGGATTCTGGTATCAATATCAATGTCGTTAATGTCAATGTTTCGGGCAAGCATGTGGCAGGTTCTTGCCACCATGGTAGCATTACTAGAGATACTGTAGAAGAAGAGATTACAGTCGAAGACATCAAAAAGCTTACCAGCGATATGTACCGCATTGTAACTCCTCTAGGTACAGAAATTGTGCATGCCGTGCCGCAAGAATATACCATAGATTATGAAATTGTAATCCAGGATCCAGTAGGTATGTTAGGCGTAAAGTTAGAAGCAAATTTTCATCTCATTACCGCTAAGACGCATGCCATTCAAAACATACACAAATGTATTAAAAAGGCTGGTGTAGAAGCAGAAATGGTTATGGCATCTGGACTAGCAGCCAGTTTGGCTCTATTGAGCGACGAAGAGAAAGAAGCAGGTGTCTGTTTGATTGATTTTGGTGGGAGTATTATTAACCTAGTCATCTTTTGCGATGCCATTATTCGGTATACTGCTACCATTCCACTTGGAGGGCATATGATTACTTCAGATATACAACAGAGTTGTATGGTGATGGAGCGGCAAGCGGAGCTGTTAAAAGTAAAATTTGGTAATATTGAACCTAATGCTGCTCAAGCGGTCATCACCATTCCAGGATTGCGCAACCGTGCGCCAAAAGAGGTGGCTAGCACCAATTTGACTAAAATTATAGCGGCACGTGTAGAAGAAATGGTAACCTTTATACATGAAGAAATGCTACGCTCCGGTTTTTATGAAAAACTGGTGGCTGGTATCGTTGTAACAGGTGGAACGGCTAATTTGCCAGGCATTCAATCCATTGTTCAGCAGATCACCGGGCTGGATACACGTTTGGGCTTCCCAGATGAGTACTTAGAAGAGGGCAGTAGAAAACAGCTACGTGACCCCAGCTATGCCACTGCTGTTGGGTTGGCGTTGGCTGGATTTAAAACATTAGATTATAGAGAAGCCTACTATAGAGCAGCTCAGTCTGCTGATTTGAATTTTACCAAAAAGAATACTAAAAAAGTAAAGAAAAGCAGTTTTTCTTTTGCGCGTATGATTACCAAGACGAAGGCTTTTTTAGTAGATGATTATGACGATAATTAGTGATCAAAATATTGTATCTTTTCCTTGGTCATGTGGGTCATGTTAAGAGAAAAGAAAAAATGCCCAAGTTGTTTTACTACCTCATCGTATAAATTATGAAGGAGATTACCTATAAGTTTGATGTACCTACGCACCATAAGTCTATTATTAGAGTAATAGGAGTAGGGGGTGGTGGCAGCAATGCGGTAAACAATATGTACAAGCGTGGCATTAAAGATGTTTCTTTTATTGTGTGCAATACCGATGTGCAGGCGCTACAAAGTAGTCCTATACCCATTAAGCTTCAAATTGGCGCGGCACTTACCAGTGGGCTAGGCGCTGGTGCCAATCCAGAAGTAGGGCGTAATGCTGCATTAGAAAGCAAAGAAAGCATTCGAGAACTCTTGGATAATGATACAAAAATGCTTTTTGTTACCGCTGGTATGGGTGGTGGAACCGGTACAGGCGCTGCCCCTGTAATTGCTGGCATTGCCCGTAAGCAGGGTATCTTGACCGTTGGCATTGTTACCTTACCTTTTTCATTTGAGGGTAAAAAAAAGCATTTGCAAGCGCAAGAAGGCATCAATGAATTGCGTAAGCATTGTGATACCGTTCTGATCATTTTAAATGATAAAATCCAAACCATATTAGGGGGGCTATCTATTAGTGAAGCTTTTCTAGAAGCAGACAATGTCTTAACCACAGCTGCTAAAAGCATTGCGGAAATTATTACGGTTCCTGGTTATGTAAATGTGGATTTTGAAGATGTCAAGACTGTAATGAAAAATGCAGGTGCAGCTGTTATGGGTTCTGGTGAAGCGGAGGGTGAAGGCAGGGCATTGCAAGCTGCTGAAATAGCCCTTGCTTCTCCTTTATTGGACTATACCGATATCCGTGGTGCAAAAAAGATTCTCTTATCTATCGTTTCTGGTAAAGCAGCCGAGCTGCAAATGGATGAGTTAACCATTATTACCAATTATATACAAGAGCAAACAGGCAATGATGCGGAAATGATTTTTGGCCATGGTTCTGATCCGGAAATGTCAGAACGCATTAGGGTTACGGTTATTGCCACCGGGTTTAGTAGAGATGAAGAGGCGGTCAGTCAAGCGCTTTGTGACGATTCAAAACCCCATGCCATGCAGCTGAGCCCTGAAACGTTGCATCATCCAGCACCCAATAGGCAGGTCTTGGAAGCCGATAAGCCAATCGTTGAAGTAAAATCATCTAAAAAAAGAGCAAAAGAATCTAGTGAAGCGGAAGAAGCTGCTATACAGTTGCCTTTACCTTTTAGTGCAGTGTTGGAAAAAAGTTGTCCATATGGCCATGCGGTCAATACCCATGCCAAACGCGACAGTCCACCCAGAAGTTGGGATGACCGTTATTTAAAAGAACAATTGGAAATACCTACTTATCTGAGAAAAAAAATAGTGCTTGATGCTGCAGATCCAGCAAAAGAATGCATCCGCTATCAGTTGGATGATGCAGTAGATCAAGCTTCCCTGCAAAAGGATACTTGACAAAAGACCTTCTGCAAAACCTATTGCTAAATGGCAATTTTGTGGTCTATGCTCCTCAAATACATTTAGTATTCTGGCGACTGCGCTTCTCCTAAAAACTGCTGATCACAAATAGGTTTTGAAGAAGGTCTAAACAAAAAGCAAGGTGCAACTGCTTGATTCATTTGTGTAAGTTTTTTAAAATGCTTAAATTGCCTTTCCCTTAGTTATGTTGGTGATGTAGCTCAGTCGGTAGAGCATCGGACTGAAAATCCGTGGGCCGGGGTTCGAGTCCTCTCATCACCACCTTATATCTTATCAATAGGCCTCTTTTTATCCATACTAAGATGTTTAATCAACTTTTTACTAAGCTTTTTACTTCCAAGAAAGAAAAACAACGCCGTTTGTACCATCAAAAAGTAGCTGAAATCAATCAAATTTATCAGTTGTTGCAGCCCCTTTCTCATGATGCATTACGAGCCGAAGTTACAGCTATTCGTGAAGAGATAGCCGCTCACTTGCAGCCTATTGCATCTCAAATCGAAGCATTAAACAGGTCAGCCAATGAACAGCTAACCGATGGGTTAATACATGCCAAGCTAGATGGGTATAAGGAGTTGGAGCAGCTAACAAAAGTCCACAAAGCAGCTTTGGCAACCATTTTAGATCGGGTGTTGCCCCGTGTTTTTGCCATTGTAAAAGAAACCGCGCGCCGTTTTAGGGATCATAGCCAGCTAAGCGTTTCATGCAATCATCATGATCAAGCCATTGCTGCGTGTAAGTCTTATGTGACCATAGCCGGTGATCAAGCCATTTGGCAAAATCGATGGGAAGTCAGTGCGCGTATGGTTGTATGGGAAATGGTGCACTATGATGTTCAGTTAATAGGTGGCATGGTTTTACACCAAGGAAAGATAGCTGAAATGGCTACTGGAGAGGGTAAAACCCTTATTACTACTTTAGCTGCTTTTTTAAATGCATTAAGCAATCAAGGCGTTCATGTAGTTACCGTAAATGACTATTTGGCCAAAAGAGATGCAGAATGGATGGCACCTATTTTTGAATTTCATGGTTTTACCGTCGACTGTATCGATAACTATCCTGCCTACTCCATCGAGCGTCAGCGTGCCTATCAGGCAGATATTATATTTGGTACCAATAATGAGTTTGGTTTTGATTACCTAAGGGATAATATGGTAACCGATGCCAGTGATTTGGTACAATGTGCGCACTATTTTGCTATTGTAGATGAGGTTGATTCTGTTCTTATTGATGATGCTAGAACCCCACTTATTATTTCAGGTCCTGTAGAAGAGAGCGACGAGCATATTTATAAAGAGTTGGCTGCTAAGATTGCCCAGCTCTATATGCTACAAAAGGAGCTCGTTATTAAGCTGTTACAAGAAGCAAAGCAAAAAATAAAAGAAGGCAATATTGAGGAAGGAGGGCTTGCGCTCTTTCGTGCCTATAGGGGATTGCCTAAATATAAGCCTTTAATTAAGTTCCTTAGTGAAAAAGGCATGCGTCAGATGCTAGATAATGTAGAATCTTACTACATACAGGAGAATGCTAAGATGATGCCTGAAGCAGACCAGCCGCTTTTCTTTGCCATTGATGAACGACACAACAATGTGGAGATCACCGAAAAAGGGTTAACCTACTTAACCGAGCAAGAGCAAGATCCATCTTTCTTTGTATTACCAGATGTAGCAGCCCATATTGCAGCTATTGAGCATGATACTGCTTTGACCCATGAAGCCCGCATGGCCAAGCGTTCTTATTTTCAGCAAGCCTATAAGGTAAAAGCACAACGCATTCATGCCTTGCACCAATTGTTAAAAGCATATGCCTTATTTGAAAAAGATGTGGCCTATATTGTGGCCAAGGGTAAGGTAAAAATTGTAGATGAACAAACTGGTCGGGTATTGGATGGCCGTAGGTATTCAGATGGTCTGCATCAAGCCTTAGAAGCAAAAGAGGGCGTTAAGATTGAAAAACCCTCTCAGACCTATGCCTCCATTACGCTGCAAAGCTATTTCCATATGTATGATAAGTTGGCCGGTATGACCGGTACAGCCGAGACAGATGCGGAGGAGTTTTGGGATATTTATGGCCTTGCGGTAGTACCCATTCCCACCCATAGGCCACTCTTGCGAGCCGACAGAGAAGATAAAGTTTACAAGACAGTACGGGAGAAATTTAATGCCATCATTGAAGAAATTGTTGCCTTATCGAGTCAAGGCAGGCCAGTTTTAGTAGGTACTACCTCGGTAGAAATATCTGAATTGGTCAGTAAGATGCTGACCTTTCGTAAAATTCCGCATCAAATTTTAAATGCCAAGCACCATCAAAAAGAAGCAGAAATAGTAGCACAAGCCGGCGTGGCGGGTACCGTTACGATTGCCACCAATATGGCAGGTCGTGGTACAGATATTAAATTGGACCAGGCCTCAAAGGAAGCCGGTGGATTGGCCATTATTGGAACGGAACGCCATGAATCAAGACGCGTCGATAGGCAATTGCGTGGCCGTTCTGGAAGGCAAGGTGATCCAGGCTCCTCTCAGTTTTTTCTTTCCTTAGAAGATAGTTTAATGCGTCTTTTTGGTTCCGATAGAATTGCGGTTATAATGGATAGAATTGGTTTAGAAGAGGGAGAGGTCATTCAGCACAGCATGGTCAGTAGGTCTATTGAGCGGGCACAAAAAAAAGTCGAGCAGAACAACTTTGCTATGCGCAAGCGCTTGTTGGAGTATGACCGCGAAATGGGTACCCATCGTAATGCGGTTTATCAAAGGCGCAACCATGCCTTATTAGGAAAGGGCGTTGAGGTGGATATTATGAATATGCTCTACGATACGGTGACCAATATTATAGAACATGAAGATAGTAAACTAGAAGCAGCGTTTCTAAACCCGATTTTTTCTACTGTATTTGGAGATAGTTTTCCAGCATCATTTTTTGAGGGCAAAAAGAAAGAAGTCCTTATAGAGGATAGCTATCAGCGGCTAGCAAAGCTATATGCCCAGCGCACTAGAGCATTGCAGCAGCTGTTGTTTTCCCATTTCAAGGAGTCTCCTCCAGCCAAGGGTGATGGCTTGGAAGTCCCATTTTTTGATGGTAAAACATATATCAGCGCCACTGCTTACCCTCTTCTTTTTATGGATACGCAGGGTAGGGCACTGGTTAAAAATTTAGAGTGCATGGTTGTCCTTCATGTAATTGATCAGCATTGGAAAAGTCATTTACGGGTGATGGATGATTTAAAGCAATCGGTTCAAAATGCGGTTTATGAAAGGCAAGATCCTATTATAACTTTTAAGTTTGAAGCCTACCACTTATTTAGAAAATTTATGGCTACCGTCAGCCAAGAAATTATTTCTTTCTTGTTTCATGCCCCTCGTTATGTGCAATTGCCAGGCAAAGGGCATACAGCGGACCAGTCGGGTAAAGAGGGTTACAAAAAGTAAAATCAAAATTCATTTTTCTTTATTCGTTAATTTTCATATCTTTGGATCACGCGCATCCTCGATGTGGTGGGGTTTTAAGAAGGATCTCTTGATCCGGCTTAGATTTTTATTTAAATTTGCCCTCTCGCTGTATATCCTTCCTGGTTTTTTTTGCTAGCTTTGGAGCGATTGAGTGGGTATGATTAATGTTAAGTCATGATTGGAATCATAGGAAAAAAAATTGGGATGACCAGTCTTTATGACAGTAAAGGTCAAAAGAGGGCATGCACCGTTATTCGAGGGGGGCCTTGTGTAGTTACCCAGCTTAGAACAAAGGCCATAGATGGTTATCAGGCTATTCAGTTGGCTTATGGCGATAAAAAAGAGAAAAATACGATCAAGCCCCTTATCGGTCATTTTGCTAAGGCTCGTACTACCCCCAAGCAAAAACAGGTTGAGTTTAGGTGTGATGAGGAGCTGTTGCAGCAAGTTGCATTGGGTCAAGTCATTCGTATAGCAGATGTTTTTGCCGAGGGTGAGTTTATAGATGTTGTCGGTACATCCAAAGGCAAGGGCTTTCAGGGTGTGGTCAAGCGGCATGGTTTTAGTGGGGTAGGCGGACGTTCTCATGGTCAACACAATCGAGAAAGAGCACCCGGCTCTGTTGGTGCTGCTTCTTTTCCATCCCGCGTATTCAAGGGAATGCGTATGGCTGGAAGAACAGGTGGCAGTAGGGTTAAGGTAGCCAATCTGCAGGTGGTTAAAGTGTTGCCAGAGAAAGATCTGATTGTGCTCCATGGCGCAGTCCCTGGTGCCAATAATGGTTATCTAATTTTGGAGAAATAAAATGAACCTATCAGTATTAAAATATACAGGGGAAGCGGCAGGTCGTTCTATTCTATTGCCAGAGGAAGTGTTTGGCATCGAGCCAAATGATCATGCTATGTACCTGGATGTAAAAGCTATTCTAGCAGGCCAGCGTCAAGGAACCCATCAGTCCAAAGAGCGCAATGCAGTAAGCGGTTCTAGAAGAAAAATTAAAAGACAAAAGGGTACCGGTACCGCTAGAGCCGGTGACACCAAGTCACCTTTATTCAGAGGAGGTGGGCGTGTTTTTGGGCCAAAGCCAAGGGATTATAGCTTTAAGTTAAATCGAAAGGTAAAGAAGTTGGCTAGAAAGTCTGCATTTACCTATAAAGCTAGGGAAAATCGTATCTCGATTTTAGAGTCTTTTTCTTTTGATGCACCAAAGACAAAAAATTACTTAGGCATGTTGCAGAACTTGTCTTTTCTGGATAGCAAAACATTGTTGATCCTGCCTAATGTAGATAAAAATATTGTCCTATCCAGTAGGAATATTAAGCAAACAAAAGTAATTTGTGTCGATCACGTCAATACCTATGACCTGTTGCATGCAAAAAGATTGTTGATTGTGGAGAGTGCTATAGCACCTATCGTAGAAAAATTGAGACAGTAGCAGATGAGTATCTTAAAAAAACCGCTGGTAACCGAAAAAGTATCCGCACTGAATAAGTATGGTGTATATGGTCTAATTGTGGATAACCGTGCTGGTAAGCAGCAGATACGAAAAGAAATTGAACGCTTTTATGGCGTTACAGTGGATAAAATTAATACCATGCGTTATGCTGGTAAATCCGTTACGCGGCATACCAAATCCCACGTGATGAAAGGGAAAAAGCCTTCTTATAAGAAAGTTCTTGTAACCCTTAAGGCAGGAGATATTATAGATTTTTACAGTAATTTCTAGCCTTTTATATTGAATTTATAGCTGTTAGTTGATCTAGTTATGCCATTAAAGAAACTTAATCCAACCACTCCCGGTCAGCGTTTTAGGATAGCGCCAGATTTTTCTACCGTTATCACTGCGCGCAAACCGGAAAAGTCACTCTTAGTGAAGACCAAGCGTACAAGTGGTCGGAATAATCGAGGTAGAATAACTGTTCCGCATAGAGGAGGTGGACATAAGCGGCGTGCCCGTCTTATTGATTTCAAAAGAAAGAAATTGGGTATTCCTGCATTTGTCCGTTCTATTGAGTATGATCCCATGCGTACGGCATACATTGCGCTATTGCATTATGTAGATGGTGAAAAGAGTTATATTATAGCTCCGGAAGGCATTAAAGTTGGGTCCAAAGTTGTAGCGGGTTCAGATGCACCAATAGACTTAGGTAATGCTATGGAGATGAAAGATATTCCACTCGGAACCATTATCCATAATATTGAGCTGGCCCCTGGGCGTGGCGCTGCATTGGCCAGAAGTGCTGGGTCTTATGCGCAGCTGCTTTCTAAAAGTGGCAAGTATGTGACCATTAAGTTGCCCTCTGGTGAAAGGCGTTTGGTATTAAGCCACTGTATGGCTACTATTGGATCTGTTTCCAATAGTGATCATGATAATGTTACCATTGCTAAAGCAGGCAGAAGCCGTTGGCTAGGCAAGCGACCACGTGTCCGAGCCGTTGTAATGAACCCTGTCGATCACCCAATGGGTGGAGGAGAAGGAAAAGCTTCTGGAGGACATCCTAGGTCTGCTAAAGGGTTGTATACAAAAGGTAAAAAGACCCGAAATCGCAATAAATATTCTGCTAGACTGATCATTAGTAAAAAGAAAAAATAATGGGTAGATCTATAAAAAAGGGACCCTATGTGGCACATCATCTACAACAAAAAATAGATATGCTGAATCAAAGTGGTAAAAAAACGGTAGTCAAAACCTGGTCTAGGCGGTCAACCATTACACCAGATTTTGTAGCCATACCCTTGCGGTACACAATGGTCATAAATTTATTCCCGTTTTTATTACAGAGTCCATGGTAAGCCATAAGGTCGGTGAGTTTGCCTTAACAAAAAATTTTAAAGGCCATACGTCTAAAAAAAGATAATTTGAACTATGGAGGCAACCGCAAAGTTAAGAAAACTGCCTATATCTGCGCGTAAGATTGGACGCTTAGCAGCCCTTATTAGAGGTAAAAACGTAGTTAGGTCATTGGCTATTTTAGAGAGTAAGCCACAGCAAGCTGCTGTTCAGCTTAAAAAACTCCTACTTTCTGCTATTTCAAATTGGCAAAATCATTATGGAATTGATTTGGAAGAGGCGTTGATTTTTATAAAAAGCATAACGGTAGATAGAGCAGGTATGTTCAAAAGAATTATGCCTGCACCAAGAGGTGTGGCGCACAGAATTAGAAAAAGATCTAGTCATGTTGTTATTGTGGTAGATAGCATAGAACATTTTGCTACGCTACCCCATGAGGTCGCCTCAGATACAACAACGTAACCACACTATAGACGAAAAAATACTACAATGGGTCAAAAAGTTAATCCCGTCGGCTTTAGAGTTGGGTTCATCCGAAAGCCAGATTCCAGTTGGTTTGCATCAAAAGCCTCCTATGCGGAAAAATTAATGGAGGATGAAAAAATACGTGCCTATCTAGATGCCCGAATGGCTAAAGCTAGTGTTGCTAGAGTACTTATAGAGCGTGCGGGAAAAAAAATTACCGTTACCATTCGGACCGCTCGTCCAGGCATTGTGATTGGCAAGTCGGGTACAGAGGTTGATAAAGTAAAAGAAGAGCTAAAAAAGCTTACTAAAAAAGAAGTTGAGCTCAATATTGTTGAGATAAAAAAACCAGATTTAGAAGCTAGGTTGGTTGCCTTGCAAATTGCACAACAGATTAGAGGGCGTATGCCTTATAAGCGCGTGGTAAAGCAAGCGGTAGCTGCAGTCATCCGTTCCGGTGCACAAGGCGTTAAGGTGAAGATTTCCGGAAGATTAGATGGCGCTGAAATGGCCAGGTCAGATGAATTTAAAGAAGGCTCTGTTCCACTCCATACGCTTCGTAATGATATAGATTATACTGCTGTTGAAGCCCATACCATTTATGGTAGAATAGGTGTTAAAGTTTGGATTTCCAGGGGTGATGTAGTATTCCACCATGCCCAACGTTCAGCAGCCAAATCAAGTAGAATAGGAGAGAAAGCTATGGCCTCCTCTAGGGAGCGGAAATAGCTAGATGCCCATTATATTGAATAAACTAAAATGTTACAACCAAAACGAGTACGTTACAGAAAAACGCAGAAGGGTAGAATAAAGGGCTTATCTATGAAGGGAAATTCATTAGAATTTGGTACCTTTGGGCTGAAGGCATTGGAACCTTCCTATATTACTGCTCGGCAGATTGAGGCGATGCGTATTGCCATTACAAGAGAGATGAAACGGCAAGGGCAAGTTTGGAATAGAATCTTTCCAGATAAGTCTTTAACCAAAAAGCCAGCTGAGGTAAGGATGGGTAAAGGTAAAGGTGCTCCAGATTCTTTTGTAGCGGTTGTTAAACCTGGTAGAATTCTTTTTGAGTTAGATGGGGTTTCTAGGGAAGTAGCAGAGCGTGCCATGCGTCTTGCCATGCATAAGTTACCCATTAAGGCAAATTTTGTTGTCCGGAGGGATTATCATGTAGCCCTATAGATTGCATGGGTCGTATGAAGTGTAGGGTGGTTAAGTTAGGTGGATATTCAATAGACTTCTTTCGAAATGCGCTTGTGCTGAGGAATTTGTAGGAGACACGGAGCGGAAAACCGGAGCGTACTAGATGTACGTGAGGATTTGAGCACCGGATCGATAAGCAAATTACCAGTAGAAGGTAGCGTTTTCAAAGAAGTCTAACAAGGTGTTAAAATGAAATATAGAGAAATTCAGTTACTTTCTTCTGAAGAATGCAACGATAAGTTAAAGCAAGAGTTGGATTATTTAGTAAAGTTAAGATTTGCCCATTCGGTTTCTCCGATTGAGAATCCGATGAAGATTAGGAGGGCAAGAAAATGCATTGCAAGACTAAAAACAGCTCAGAATAGATTGCGGCGGCAACCGTTAGAATTGTAATTACCATGCTGAGAAATAGAAGAAAAGAAAAAGTAGGGAGGGTCACCAGTAATAAGTCCCATAAGACCATAACCGTTGTCATGGATACGAAGGCCATCCATCCTATATATGGTAAGTTTGTCAAAAAAGCCACCAAGTTTATGGCACATGACCAAGAAAATAGTTGCAGTATTGGTGACCTGGTGCGCATTATGGAAACACGTCCTTTAAGTAAAAAAAAGCGATGGAGGCTGGTTGAAATCATAGAAAGAGCTAAATAACCATGATACAACAGGAATCAATACTAAAAGTAGCCGATAATAGTGGCGCAAAAACAGCCCTTTGCATTCGCGTTTTGGGTGGAACGCGCAGGCGCTATGCCCATGTGGGTGATAAAATTGTAGTAACCGTAAAGACAGCTAACCCTTCTAGTACCCTTAAAAAGGGCACCATTTCTAAAGCTGTCGTCGTTCGTACCCGAAAGGAGGTAAGGCGCAAAGATGGGTCTTACATTCGTTTTGAAGACAATGCTATTGTTTTAATTGAAAACAACAATGAGCCTAAAGGAACAGGTGTTTTTGGGCCAGTTGCGCGTGAGGTTCGAGATAAGAAATTTATGAAAATCGCCTCTTTAGCTGATGAAGTACTATAAAGCATGAAGACAACAATAAAAAAGAACCTCAAGATTCACATTCGAAGAGGAGATCGTGTAAAAATTTTAACAGGGAAGCATAAAAATGAAGAAGGTGCTGTTTTAAAAGTATTTCCTAAAACATATCGTGCAGTTGTAGAGGGTATGAACCTAGTAGCTAGACATTTAAAGCCTTCTGCGGAGCATCCTAAAGGAATGATCCAGAGACAGCCATCGCCTATCCATATCAGCAATCTCATGTTAATAGATCCGGCAAGTGGCCAGCCTACTCGTGTGGGCAGAAAGCACAATGAAGCCGGTTCGCTCCAGCGGTATGCTAAAAAAACAGGAAATTTTATAAAAAATGTTTAAGCCTAGATTACAAGAAAAGTATTTTTCGGAAGTTATTCCCTCCCTTAAAGCGCTATTTGGGTATGCATCTCCTATGCAAGTCCCTAGATTACATAAGATATGTATCAATCAAGGATTAGGTGATGGCGTATCCAATAAAAAGCTTATCCAGCTTGGGTTAGAAGAGTTAACCGCTATTACTGGCCAGTGTGCAGTAGCTACCCGTGCAAAAAAATCAGTTTCTAACTTTAAGCTGAGGCTTGGTATGCCTATTGGTGTAAAGGTTACTTTACGTGGGCGCCTTATGTATGAATTTCTCGATCGACTGATATCTATTGCATTGCCCAGGATTAGAAATTTTTGGGGCTTACGCACCACTGGGTTCGATGGGAAAGGTAACTACAATATTGGCATTCAGGAACAAATCATATTCCCAGAAATTAGCATTGATAAAGTGATTAAGATCAATGGTATGAATATAACTTTTGTTACAACTGCTGGAACAATGAAGTTGCATTTCAGCTCTTGAAAGCTTTAGGCATGCCCTTTAATGTCGAGCAAGATTAATTTAAAAAGTTATGGCAAAAGAATCCGTCAAAGCAAGAGATAGGAAAAGAAGGAACTTGGTAGCAAAATATGCTGCCAAAAGAGCTGCGTTAAAAGAACAGGGAAACTATATGGCACTCGATAAGCTTCCTAAAAATGCTTCTCCTGTTAGGTTGCGCAACAGGTGTAATATAACCGGCAGGGCCCGTGGCTATATTAGAAAATTTGGCGTCTCCCGATTGGTCTTTAGAAAATGGGCTTTAGAGGGGAAGCTACCAGGTATACAAAAAGCAAGTTGGTAGGCATCTTACTATGACACCAAAATTGCCATTTAGCAATCGAGTTTTGAAAGATATTATATATCTTTTTATGATTTCGTTAATATATATATAATTACTATGACTACAGATCCAATAGCTGATTATCTTACTAGGATCAGGAATGCTATTCATGCCAAACATAGCATTGTAGAAATTCCCGCTTCAAAAACAAAGACGAAGCTTACAGAAGTATTACAAGAAAAAGGATACATTTGCGGCTATAAGGTGGTGCCAAATGGCGTCCAGCCCATTATTAAAATTGCCCTCAAGTATGATACTTTTACAAAGCAATCAGCTATTGTAAAGTTAACGCGTGTAAGCAAACCAGGCTTGCGTAAATATGCCACGGTTGCTGCTATGCCCAGTGTTATTAATGGATTGGGTATTGCCATATTGTCTACCTCCAAGGGCATTATGACCGATAAAGAAGCGCGAAAAGCCCATGTTGGTGGTGAAGTACTTTGTTATGTTTACTAAAATTAGGAAAAATGTCAAGGATAGGGAAGCAGCCCATTAATGTGCCACCAGGCGTTGTAGTATCCGTGGTAGATGGAGGAATCATACAAGTTAAAGGGCTAAGGGTGTCTTGCAACAGCAAGTTGATCCAACCATTATGGTTGAAGTTTCCGAGGGATTGGTTAAGGTTGTACCGTTAGATGCTAAAAAGTCTAAGGCCCTTTATGGCCTATATAGGGCTTTGATTCAAAATATGGTGGTAGGCGTTAGTGTTGGGTTTAAGTGCACCTTAGAGTTAGTGGGGTTGGTTACAAAGCCAATGTTCAAGGCAACTTGTTAGAGCTAAGTTTAGGTTATTCTCATGATATTGTTTTGGTTTTGCCAGAAGAAATAACTGTTACGGCTGAACTGCCTAAAGGAAAAAGTCCACTGGTGCACTTGGAATGCATCGACAAGCAACTCCTTGGTCAGATGGCTGCTAAAATTCGTTCCTTGAGAAAAGTAGAGCCTTACAAAGGCAAAGGTGTTAGATTCTTGGGTGAGCAGGTGCGACGTAAGGTGGGTAAGTCTACTAAGAAATAGATTGCAAATCTATTGCTAAATGGCAATTTTGGTGTCATTGCGCATTACAAATAGGTTTCAAAAAAGGTCTAATGTATATTTGAACTATTTAGTATCCAGTAGAAAAGATGAAAGTAAAGGATAAAAAAGTAGAAAGAAGGCTTAAAGTTAGAAAAAGGATTAGAAGGCGTTTGCATGGGACACTAGAGCAGCCCCGTCTCTCTCTTTTTAAGAGCAATACTTCTATGTATGTACAGCTTATTAATGATGATAAAGGAGAAACGCTACTCTCTACTTCTCTGTATAAGTTAAAGATTGGTAAAAATAATGTTGCTGGAGCATTGGCGTTAGGAGAAGCTATTGCTGAGCAAGCGCTAGCTAAAGGTATTACAGCCATTGTATTTGATCGTTCTGGCTATATTTACCATGGTAAGGTCAAAGCGTTGGCTGAAGGTGCTCGGGTAAAAGGTCTTAAATTTTAGTTAAAATGATATTACGTGGTAGAAAACTCAAAGCCAGTGACTATAATCTTGAAGAGAGGGTAGTAGCCATTAAGCGTGTTACCAAGGTAGTCGAGGGTGGGCGTAGGTTTAGTTCCGCTGCGGTGGTAGTAGTGGGCAATGGAGATGGTGTGGTAGGCTATGGACTTGGCAAGGCAAAAGAGTTAACAGATGCGATTGCAAAAGGAGTAGAAGAAGCCAAGCGAAACCTCATCAAAGTGCCTATTTTACGTGACACCATTCCGCATGGTGCAGTTGGTAAGTATGGTGGTGGGCATGTGCTGATTAAGCCAGCAGCCTCTGGTACCGGTGTCATTGCCGGTGGCGGTGTGCGCATTGTTTTAGAAAGTGTAGGCGTGAAAAATGTTTTGTCTAAGTCTCAAGGTTCTTCTAACCCGCATAATGTAGTCAAGGCAACCTTTAAAGCCCTATTGCAATTGCGTGATCCCTTGACCATTGCCAAACAGCGTGGCATCTCCTTAGATAAAGTCTTTAATGGATAAGGTTCTTATGGAAAAAATTAAAATTACTCAGGTACGCAGTTTAATCAGGCGTCCTAAATCCCAAAAAGCTACCATTAAAGCACTTGGGTTGGGTCGCATCAACAAGCCTGTTGTCGTTGCAGCTACGCCTCAAATATTGGGTATGGTAGCAAAAGTTAACCATTTAGTGGTTACAGAAAAGATATAATTGCTTATGGAATTACATACACTTAAACCAGCAGTAGGCGCTTTAAAGCATAAAAAGCGTGTAGGTAGAGGTCAAGGTTCTGGTAAAGGAGGCACTGCTACCCGTGGTCATAATGGTGCCCAGTCTAGATCTGGTTATAAAAGAAAAATTGGCTTTGAAGGCGGGCAGCAGCCATTGCAGAGGCGTATTCCCATGTATGGATTTAAATGTCCTAGTCGCATTGAGTTTACACCTTTAAATCTTTCTACCTTACAAGTATTGGCCGAGAAGTATCAAGTCCCTTGTATAGATCATCTCTTTTTGAGAAAGCATAGCATCATTGGCAAGCATGAAAAGTACAAAATATTAGGAGGTGGCGCATTAACCTTTAAGCTTTCTGTTGCTGCCCATCGTTGTTCAGCTGCTGCTTTACAAGCTATTCAAGATCTTGGCGGAGCAGTTACTATATTGCCTATTTATGAATAAATTATTTAAGGTTATTAAGGATATATTTTTGATCAAGGAGCTTAGTATCCGTATAAGGAATACTTTGTTCTTTTTGGCAATTTTCCGAATAGGTAGCATTATTGTTTTGCCCGGTATAGATGTAACACAAATTTCTGGCAGTGCAAAACGCGTCTTTGGCTTACTTGATAGTTTTCTAGGCGGTTCGCTGAGCCAAGTTTCTGTTTTTTCAGTTGGTGTTACCCCCTATATTTCCGCCTCTATCATTATGCAGCTTTTGTCCATTGCTTGGCCAAAAATTCAAAAGATACAACGTGAAGGAGAGATGGGCAAACGTAAAATCGCCCAAATTTCCCGCATCCTTACTATTTTTATTGCTATATTTCAGTCTTTTCAATATTTGTTCATTGCTACAGGCAGCGGCAATGTGTCTATCAGTCGCACCTTTTTTATTTTTATTTCTATTATTATTTTAACCGCAGGCGCCCTATTTTGCATGTGGCTAGGAGAAAAAATTACAGACAAAGGCATTGGCAATGGCGTAACCATGTTAATGATGGTTGGTATCGTATCTTCTTTTCCCTCTGCTTTATACCAAGAAGCAGTCTACCGTGGCAGTAGGTCTATGTTTTTATTTGTACTTGAACTATTCGTCTTGTTTTTAATTGTCCTGACCCTAGTTGCCTTTACACAAGCCACACGTAAGGTTCCCATTCAATATGCAAAGCAATTGAGTACCAGTACTATATATGGAGGCCAGCGTCAATATATACCTTTTAAGCTCAATAGTGCAGGTGTAATGCCCATTATATTTGCCAATCTTTTGATTGTTGCTGTTTCATTTTTATTGGGTTTATGGAAAGATAAGTTTGTTTGTTTGGCCCATATCAGTGGCATGTTGCAAGATATCACTAGTTGGCTATTTAACCTTTTGTTTGCCTTTTTCATTATTGTTTTTACATTTTTTTATACTGCTATTACAGTCAACCCTGTTCAAATAGCAGAAGATATGAAGCGTGCCGGTAGCTTTATTCCTGGTGTAACCTCTGGCAATGCAACCGCTCGTTTTTTAGATGGTGTCTTGGATCGGATTACTCTTCCAGGTGCTGTTTTTTTGGCCATAATTGCTATTTTGCCTGCTTTCGCCTGTATGGCTGGTTTAAGTTTACCTTTTTCTAGATTCTACGGAGGCACTTCTTTGTTAATTATGGTCAGTTCCATGTTGGAAACGATTCAACAAATTGAAAGTTACCTGTTAATGCGTCGGTATGAAGTAATTATTAACAAAGGAGTTAGGGCGTAGTAATTATAGTATGTTGAATACTTAGCCTTCTAATTGAAATGCGCTTATAGTGCAGAATTTGTAGGAGAAACGGTCTGAAAATTACCAGCAGAAGTTAGCGTTTCGAAAGGAGGTTATTAATGTTCGCAATAATTTAGTATATTACCCCCGAACGGCTAAAAACAGATTGTTACAAGGGGCGTTGTCCTTGGCTTTTGAGTAGTGTAGCCACGGTGCTAGGCAAAATAGAAAAGCGTAGATAAGCAAAGATAAAGCAAGATTAGAAAAAATAGTATGGCTAAGATACCTCCTATTGAACAAGGTGGAATAGTACAAGAAGCATTGCCAAATGCAGTGTTCAAGGTTGCGCTTAAAAATGGTCATATCGTTAGGGCGCATATTTCTGGGAAGATGCGTAAAAACTATATTAGGATTCTTCCTGGCGATTCCGTTAGAATGGAATTAACCCCGTATGATTTAACGCAAGCCAGGATTGTGCACAGATACAAAACAACCGAATAGGTAGACGAATTATGAAAGTTAAAACATCTGTTAGAAAAAGAAGTGTGGATTGCAAGATTGTACGCCGTAAAGGTGTATTGTATGTAATCAATAAGAAGCAGCCTAAATTTAAACAAAGACAAGGGTAGAATATGGCTAGGGTATTAGGTGTAGACATTCCAGATAACAAGCGAGGAGAGATTGCGCTTACATATATATATGGAATTGGCAGAAGTTCTGCAAATAAAATTCTTGAATCGGTTCAGATGGACAAAGACCGTCGGGTATCTACTTGGACAGATGATGAATTAAAATCCATCAGAACGGCCATTCGTGGTGTATATAAAATAGAAGGAGACTTAAAATCAGAGATTCGTTTGAATATTAAGCGGTTGGTTGAGATTAAGTGTTATAGAGGCCATAGACATCAAATGGGGTTACCTGTTCGTGGTCAGCGGACCAAAACCAATGCCAGAACGCGTAAAGGAAAGCCTAAAACCATTGCCAATAAGAAGAAGGCTATTAAATAAGGTTTCCTTTCAGTGCATGCTTTTCCTTTCTTATTAAAGGAAGTTTATAGAAAATTACTATGAAAAATACGGGAAAAAGTAAAGTTAAAAAAAGGGTTGTAAAGGTTGGTAAAGAGGGGCAGGTCCATATTCAAGCTACTTTTAATAATCTTATTATTTCGATTACAAATGAGGTTGGTCAGGTGATTGCTTGGTCTTCTTCCGGTAAGATGGGTTTTAAGGGATCTAAAAAAAACACTCCATATGCTGCTCAGATGGCATCGGCCGACTGTGCAAAAGCTGCCCATGAGTTGGGTTTACGACGGGTAAATGTATTTGTAAAGGGGCTAGGGATTGGTCGTGAATCAGCCATTCGCACCCTTCAAGAGCATTCTATAGAAGTAATGTCGATTAAAGATGTTACGCCTCTCCCGCATAATGGTTGTAGGCCACCTAAGCGTAGGCGCCCATAAAATAAGCCGCTGTCGAAAGCGGTTTGTGATCAGCAATTTTTAGGAGAAGCGCAGTCGAGCACCGCAGCATACTTAGCTGTATTTGAGGAGCAAAGACCAGCTTTGATACCAAAATTGCCATTTAGCAATCGAGTTTCGAAAGAGGCTTAAGGTTACTTATTTTTAAGTTAGAGAAGAAAATAATCTATGGCAAGATATCGTGGTCCAAAAGCAAAAGTTGCAAGAAGATATAATAGTTCCATATTTGGTTCGTCTGTTAATAAGGTGTTGCAGAAAAAAAATTACCCACCGGGGCAGCATGGTAAAAGGCGTAAAAGGCGTTCCCAGTTTGGGCTTCAATTGGTAGAGCAGCAAAAAGCAAAATATACCTATGGTTTACTGCAGCGTCAGTTTAAGAACCTTTGTGAAAAAGCTGCTAAAGCGAAAGGCATTACCGGTGAAGTAATCCTTCAGCGGCTAGAGGCACGTTTAGACAATACCGTTTATAGGCTAGGCATTGCTACTACACGCGGCGAAGCAAGGCAAATGGTATCCCATGGGCACATTACAGTGAATGGAGGAATAGTGGATATTCCTTCTTATACTTTAAGGCCTGGGGAAATAATCGGCATCGCAAAGAAAGCACAAAAAATGGCTTTGATTGTTCATAACGTAGCAACTAATCCATCTAATAAATATAGTTGGTTGGAGTGGGATCCATCATTGATGGTAGGAAAATTTCTTGCTTTTCCACAGCGTTCTGAAATACCAGAAGAAATTAATGAACGAAGCATTGTTGAGCTCCATTCTAAATAGTGCTTCTATATAGGCTTTTTTCAAGACCTAGTTGCCACTGGCCATTCAGTTTTGAAAGCGGTCTATTAGACTTTTTAAATAAAATATAAATTCTATATGTCGTCATTAGCATTTCAAATGCCCGAAAAGATATTTGTGGAGAAGGTTGATCCCGTACGTGGCATTTTTAGTTTTCGTCCACTTGAAAAGGGGTATGGCACTACGATTGGTAATACCCTTAGGCGGGTATTGTTATCTTCCCTGGAGGGGTATGCTATTGTTTCCATTAAGATTCCTGGCATCCGTCATGAGTTTTCTACCATTGAAGGGGTACAAGAAGATCTGGTAGAGATTATTTTAAATCTTAAACAAGTTCGTTTAAAGAAGATTGCAGAAGGCGGTGATGCTGTTGTTTCGGTTCGGGTTAATAAATCTGAGTTTCGTGCAGGTGACATTGCTAAAGCCACTCCTTTTTTTGAGGTTTTAAATCCAGATTTGTTAATTTGTAGGCTTGATGCATCGGCCAGTTTTGATATAGAGCTCCATATAGTCAAGCATAGGGGGTATCTTTCAGCTGAGGATAATAAACCTAAAGATCCAGTTTTAGGTCTTATCTCTATTGATGCCATTTTTTCTCCTATTGTAAGCGTTCAATACCGTGTAGAGAACATGCGTGTGGAGCAGCGTACAGATTATGAGCAATTGACCTTTGAAGTAAAAACGGATGGTTCTATAAGTCCAGAGGAAAGCATTAGGCAAGCGGCTAAGTTAATGATTCAGCATCTGAATTTGTTATCTGGTCAGGAGATTGTTCCACAATCACCAGATGATGAAATCGTTCAGATCTTAGATGAAGAAACGGTAGCCATGCAAAGAAATCTTAAAACCCATATTACTGAGTTGAAGTGTTCTTCTCGCGTGTTAAATTGTCTGAAATCCGCAGGCATCGAGACCTTAGAAGACTTGGTAACGGTCAAGGATTTTGACAACATGAAGTTTAGAAACTTTGGCCGGAAGTCACGTGATGAGATCGATCAACTTTTAGCAGAAAAGAATTTAAAAATTGGTATGGATCTCTCTGGCTATAAGTTAGATGGGTAGGTTTTATTTAAAGTTAAGTTATAGAGTAGGCTTCCTGCTAAACGCTAACTTTTGCTGGTAATTTGCACGATGATCCAGGAGATCCGATCCAGTGTTTAAATCCTCACGTACACCTAGTACGCTGCGGTTTTGCGCTCCGTATCTCCTACAAATTCCAGAGCATAAGCGCGTTTTGTAGTAAAGTCTAGTAAATTTAAGGTCGTATTAGGACAAACCAATGAGGCATAGAAACAAAGTTAATCGGATCGGCAGGCCGGCAGGTCATAGGAGGGCATTGCTTATGAATTTATCTAAGTCGCTCATTATGCATAAGCGTATTGTTACCACCCTGGCTAAGGGAAAGGTGTTGCGTTCATTTATTGAGCCTATTCTTACCAGAGCAAAGCAGGATACTACCCATTCTAGAAGAATGGTTTTTTCGCATTTTCAAGACAAAGAGCCTGTAAAAGAACTCTTTAATCATATTGCTGAAAAGATTGAGCAGCGTCCAGGTGGCTATACGCGCATCATTAAGTTGGCCAATCGTGCTGGCGATAATGCAGCTATGTGTATGATTGAATTGGTTGATTACAATGACATGTATACAAAAGAAGCTAAAGCCGTTAAAACAACACGACGAAGGAGGAGAAAAAGTGCCACTACTCCTGTAGAAGAAGCAGCTGAAACAGCTGTTGAAACCGTTGCTGATAAAGCATAGCGCTTTTACTTTATCTTATCTTATTTGCCTCTTGATCCAAAGGCAAGGGGCAAATCAAGCGTTTTCCCTTCCTACCGTGGCACTACCGAGCCAGGTAAGTGCTGCTTATTAAAAGACTTTTTTCAATTCTACTTGCCTCGAGGAAGTAAGATGGAAAATCTAAAAATATGCTATAAATTACGGAGAGTGATATACAAAATCAATAGACCTTCTTCAAAACCTATTTGTGATCAGCAGTTTTTAGGAGAAGCGCAGTCGAGCACCGCAGAATACTAAATGTATTTGAGGAGCGTAGACAAGCTTCGACACCAAAATTGCCATTAGAAATAGGTTTTGCAGAAGGTCTTATGTATTTGAGTTAAAAGTAGACAAACCAGCTTTAGAAGCGCTGGAGCAAATACATAGCAAAGATTATAGCATTCAGTATGATTTATGCCATAAGAAAGTGCTTATAGGTTTAAAATATGATCCTATAAGACTCAATATTACAGAGGAAGCTATTGAAGTACATCAACGCAATAAGGAACATATCTTTCAAGTGATGCCACGTAAGCATTTTACCGTTGATGCGGTTGGTTATTTTCAAGAAGTAGGATAGCAACGCACAGCAGTAAAGATTTGTATCCATTCAGCTCCCACCCACAGATGTCGGTTATACCTAAAAAAGAAACTGCATTTGACTGCAGTTTCTTAGGAGTAATATTAATGGAATGTCCGGTTTTCCAGCTGGAAAATTAACAGCTCAGCCCGCTATACGGATAAATCATTTAATTATAATAACAGTTATAGATGCATCATCTTTGTTACCTTTTTTAGAACCCTTTGTGACAGGTCCTGGACCTCTATGAACTTCGGCTATTTTTTCTCGCATGTAGTTTGCTATTTCTTGTGCATTAAAATCCTCAAGATTCTTAAGATTCTGTAAAATATTATCTTCTTCTTGTGCATTAAGATTCTGTAGAATATCATCAACAAGATCTTGTTTGTTAGGGTACTGATCCCATACACCATCTGTACATGAAATCACAACGTCTCCTGGTTCTAATTGAAATTCTCCGGAAGTAGAGTCTACTGATCTATCATGAAGGCATGACCGATGCCCTGGATCGAAACACAAAGATAAGCAGTAGGGTGCGTTAGGCATTTTTGGGTTTATTATGGATTCATGCTTAATCTCGTTGTTGCGAACTATGATGAATGCGGAATCTCCTATATTCCTGTATTTTAGTTTACGAGATGGGTCAATAGCTATTATACAAAAACAGTGGAAGATCCCTTCAGACTATTTTTAGGGAATATTTTCGGTATTTTTTTGTACACATCATTAAGCATTTCTGTTGGATTTTTAAAAGGGGATGATGCGATATGGCCGACTAATTTCTTAGCAAATTCTCGTGAACCTATACCAGCTCCAGCCACACCATCTGCGGTAATAGCTACAACTGTATTTCCTTTAGTTGTAACACAACAAGCATCTTGCCCATATATAAATATAATGACCCTTCTTTAGTAATCTCATAGTCTTTACGGAATTGCTTGAAATCAATATAGTAGTGTTCATATTTTGCTATGCACGAAATACCATTGCAAGCTATACTTTTAACGCTTATACCTTTCAAGTTTATATCCCTGATAGAGGCCGTATTGACATCACCTAGCGGAGATTGAGGCGGAGACTCACAACTTGAAATAGAAAAACCAGGTAACGATTAATCCTATTGGATAAACAAATAGCTTTTTAAGTGAAGAAGGTGAAAAATGAGATATGATATTATTAATGTGTTTAAATTTAGTTTAGTATTACTATACACGGTTAAGTATTTGAAACATAAAGATCACATTTCAATGGCTGTGGGCTAAGCGCCAGAGCCTATATCAAAGCCTACCCTAACCTAGGTTGGCTAGGCTTACATAATAACTATGTATATTTGCAATTCTAGCAATAAATAATGGATTCTGCAAAATATGTATCCTTTACCAAAAAAAATTATCCTAGACCTTTTGTCTCCCCCTTTTAACCCTATTGCGTAGTAGCCGGCGCTATGCGCGCTAAAATTTTATAGTATATTTGGTAAAGATTTAGTGTATAGACCTTCTGGAGAACCTATTTCTAATGGCAATTTTGGTATCGAAGCTTGTCTATGCTCCTCAAATACATTTAGTATGCTGCGGTGCTCGACTGCGCTTCTCCTAAAAACTGCTGATCACAAATAGGTTTTGCAGAAGGTCTTATATCTTTTAAGAATTTACTCAAATGCGTAAAAAAGGGCGTGTATTGGTAGCCATGAGTGGTGGCATAGATAGTTCTGTAGCGGCTGTGATGCTGCATGAGGAAGGGTATGAAGTAGTGGGTATTACGATGAAAACATGGAGCTATGCGGGTAGTGGTGGTAAGAAAAAAGAGACGGGGTGTTGTAGCTTAGATGCGATCAATGATGCAAGGAATGTGGCGGTTGAATTGGGCTTCCCTCATATTGTGGTCGATATAAGGGAAGCATTTGGGGGCCATGTTATTAACCATTTTAAAGCTGAATATTTAGCAGGTAGGACGCCGAATCCATGTGTATTGTGTAATACCCATATTAAATGGGATGCACTCTTGCAACGTGCCAATCAGTTGGGCTGTGATTACCTGGCAACGGGGCATTATGCAAAGGTACGCGCAGAAGGGGGCGTTATATTATATCCAAAGGGCTAGATCCTAAAAAAGACCAATCCTATGCCCTATGGGGCGTCTCGCAGGAAAGCCTGAGTAGGACCTTGCTGCCACTGGGCGGATTTACAAAATCTTTTATTCGTACCTTTGCTGCTGAACGTGGCTTTACAGATTTGGTGAATAAATCTGAGTCATACGAAATCTGTTTTATTCCAGATAATGATTACCGTGGCTTCTTAAAAAGACAAGTCCCTGGATTAGAAGAAAGGGTTAAGGGAGGAGAATTTATATTAGAAGATGGGACCGTAGTAGGCCATCATGAAGGCTATCCCTTTTATACCATTGGCCAACGGAAAGGGTTACATATTGCCTTGGGCTATCCAGTCTATGTAACTGCTATAGAGAAAGCAACCAATCGGGTTGTATTGGGTACCTTTGATCAGTTGCGCCGGGATGGTATGTATGTACACCAACTCAATTTATCTAAATACCTAGACCTAAAAGGAAAAAAGTTAGATACCGTTACAAAGGTTAGGTATAACGACCCAGGCACCCCTGCCGTCATTGAACAAGTAGGTGATCAAATGCATGTATTTTTTGGCACCGGTGTCCATGCCATTACACCAGGCCAAGCCGCTGTTTTTTATGAGGAAGAAGATGTAATAGGAGGGGATGGATTGTGGCGGCTTTTGAAAAAAAGTAACCCTTTTATTTAAGAGACCTTCTTCAAAACCTATTTGTGATCAGCAGTTTTTAGGAGAAGCGCAGTCGAGCACCGCAGCATACTAAATGTATTTGAGGAGCATAGACAAGCTTCGACACCAAAATTGCCATTAGAAATAGGTTTTCCAGAAGGTCTAAGTTTGTTTGGCTGCTTTTGCTTCCAATTGATCTAATGCTTGACCCACCTTGCCAGTGGCGCGGTACCAAGCAATAGTGGTTATAAGCAAGAAAAACAGTAATATCCAGAAATCGGTTGAATGCTATTGGTATGCAGCAACTCTAGTAAGCCAATTTGAATCCAAGAGGAGCCTGCTTTGCCAGGCGAGAACCTAATAGGTCTACAGCAGCTTTGCCTTTGATTTTTGTTTCTGGGTCAAGTGGGATATAAGCCATTTGGGTGGTTTTATCAAAAAAAGCATATTTTATAGACTTGGCGGCTATATTGTGGATGCCACCAAAGATTACTAAGTATAGAACCAGTTTAGACCCCATCCAATGGGTTAAACAAGGTGCGTTGGTTTTACTATAACTCATTAAAAAGAAAAGGCTACCGGTAATTCCAATAACGACTGGTGCGATGCGTGCAGTTGCTTTCCACCCAAATTTTCTAAGCATACCGCCACTAAAGAACAGCGAGATGATCAGGGCAATAACCCCTGTCCAAAAGTTAAGCGCTGATACAAAACTTTGATAAGCTACTGCTTTTGGAAAGGCTTCTTTGAGATAAGCTTTCCAAGTCCCTTCTACAATATTGATAGAGAGCCCGCAGGCAACCACCATAATGGTTATATTGCCTAGATACCCAGAAGCGGCTACATGTTTTAGGCTCTCCCAGAGGGATAACCGTAGGGTTTTAGTTGGGGTGTTGCGCTGCATGCTTGCCGCATCTGGCTGTAGGGTGTGATTGGTAAACCAATAGGTAAATAGAATCGCTAGGCAACAGCAAGCCACATATCCTATTAATGCTTGTACCGTGTATATAAAGTCACTATGGCTATACTTTTTAGTATAGGCCAAAACCAGTGGTCCCGTAATAATCAGTGCTACATCTCCCGCAGCAATTAAAATAGCATAGAAGCGTTTCGCATCTTGCATCCTACAAACATTGTTTACAAAACTCCAATAGAGTAACATAAGTGCTACTTGCCCCAAAGCTCTGCAACTACAAAAAATAATACGTGAATCCAATGGCGGAATACCGCAATCCAATGCGACCACCCCATATAATGCATGCTTAGCCAATCTGCTAGCGCATGCGGACTTACCTTACCCGAATTGGGATACAAAACAAAACCATATAGAAGAATAACCCTAAAAAAAAGAGAATGGTGCTATAAAAAAGGGTAGACTGCTTTAAACAATTGTTTAGCTTGGTGTACAACACTACCACACCTATGGAGATGGGAAAGATGACCGAACCTTTTACAATCGGAATAACCTCAGCAGCAGAGCAGTTCGCTGTAACGATAACCGTGTCTTTAAGTGCCGCTAAGATGCAATAAACAAAAGAGATAAGAAATTTTAAAAAAAGCAGCAGGAATATTTTTTGCTTTTCCCCTTTTGTATGGGAAAAATAACCTGTAACCACTTTTTAAACCAGGATAAAGATGTCTGTTGTGTCATAGTGGTTGATTTAGATCAAAATCTGCGCTTCCGTGGCAATTTAGTAAAAAATTGTAGATGTGCCATATGGTAGTCCGCTTTCGAAGCCTAAGACCTTTTTCAAAACCTATTTGTGATCAGCAGTTTTTAGGAGAAGCGCAGTCGAGCACCGCAGCATACTAAATGTATTTGAGGAGCATAGACCACAAAATTGCCATTAGAAAGAGGTTTTGCAGAAGGTCTTTATTTGTGGTGTGCCATTTAGCATATCGCGTTTCAAAAGAGGGCCTGTGCGCTCAATCAGTAGCTAGGCAAGGTTTGTTTTTTTTGTGTAACTTTATACCTATTAACTAAGTAGGCTATCCATTCAGCTGTCTGGAAAGGTTATACCCGAGAAAAAGAAAAACGCCCATTGTAAAAAGTTACGTTTAGAAAGCAGCGCTTAGAGCTAGAAAAACAGCATGTCTGAGCCCGCATAGCGGGCGAGTTCTGTTTTTCTAGCTCTAAGCGCTGCTTTTAGCAACTTTTTGCACAGGGCTTGATTTTTTGCCCACTTTTTGATCAAGCAAAAAGTGGTAGGCATAATCATCCTGGTGATCAAGAAAAAATGTGATATAAACGCCTTTTTACTACTGATTGGAGCAGATACTGAATACCTTGTTCTAGCAAGTCAAATTTTAATAGATAAATTTAATTTTTTATGCGTATCATTTCATCCTTACTATTTATGTTTTGTTTGCCGGTTGCGGTTACAGCTACCGAAAAGCGTCCTTCCCTGGCTACACAATTGGCCGATCACTATCTGAAATCATTTGCTGAAGCGGTACAACCCGTGGCTCCTCAAGCTAAACAAGGCAGCCGTGTAGATGTTACCAATATCCATCTTTCACCAAGAACAGAACGAGCGGTAGTATTCAATGAAATTTTTGCCAAGAGTGATGCCTACCAGGCGCAGTGTCAAGAGGCGGGTAAGCTATTGAACCCATATGTTTGGAATGATTTGAATCTTTTTTGTGGTACTACTACTACTACGCCTGATTATCATTTCTTATCCCGGATTAATAAGACCATTACCGTTTTAGGAGAAGTAGCGCTTGCTTCATTTATTAGCGCACCCATTACCAACCTAGAAACCCTTACGCAGCGGCAGCGACTGATAGCCTTTTTGTGCCAAAATAGTCAGCTATATCATGATTTAAGAAACGAGCTAAAAAATTATAGAACATCTGAAAAAACGATGCTCTCTTTATGGACAGAAACAGATCCGCTCTATACCAAAGAATATGTTAAATATTTAACCAATCTCTTTTATACGAGTTCTCCTGCTTCAAATAAATCGGCTAGCCTATTGCAGACAAAAAAAATATGGCTGCGAGATATTTGGAATATCTATTCTAATTATATCTGGTATCCAGTGATGGGGTTTTTGTCTACAGAAATACAATATTTCTTCTTTAAGAGTGAAAAAAAATCACATTCTGATCACTACAAAGGGTTTGGGACGTGGATACCTATATACAATTTTTTCCACACTAAACTAATGATTTGCTTAATGAAGCAAAAAAAAACGGGAAACCGATCTCTTCTAAAGATCAGTACGCGATCTATACCATTAATGCCTTTTATACTATCCATTCGTTTTACCAATACTATAGAGGATATGCCAACTACAAAGAGTATGCAGGCGTTTTGAGAAACCTTGCTTTGCGTATGGCAGATCTGCAAACCTTTTTATTTGCTGCTAAAAGAGTCAATGCATTGGTTGAACAGAATCCTGAGTTGGCAGCACTGTATAGCAAGCAAATCCAGCCTATAAGCGCGCTACTGGCACGCTCGAATGAATCCTCCGAGTTTGGTAATTTATTGCGTTACCTAGAGAGCTTGCCCCTCCGTTCTTGGTCCTATTTGTGGAATAATGCTGGTAAGTTACTTGCCAGCTATAAGCTTTTTGTGGAGCATAAAGCAGTTTTCCATGATGCCATGTATGCCTTAGGGGAGTTGGATACTTTTTTAGCCATGGCCACACTGATGCAAGAAACAGCTGCTATCAATGGGCCACATCGCTATACATTTACCAAGTTCTTATCCTCCAAACTATATACAAAGCCTCGTTTGTCCTTTGTTGAAATGTGGAACCCCATGTTAACCCCTACTACTGCTATTGGCAATGATGTAACCATGGATGGCGCCACTAAAAGTCAAAATATCATTTTAACCGGTCCCAATGCAGGTGGTAAATCTACCTTTTTAACCGGCGTGGCCATCACTATTTTGCTCAGTCAAACCTTTGGTATTGCACCCGCTAAGTCTTGTGAAATGACCCCATTTAGTAAGATCAATACCTATATCGATATTACCGATGACATTGCCGCCGGTAAATCGTTTTTTATGGCAGAAGTGGATCGGTTTCAGTCCCATTTAAACCTATTGAAACAGTTAAAAGAAAGAGAATTTAGTTTTACTATTTTTGATGAACCCTTTAGTGGAACCAATCCAATAGAAGGTGCCGCAGCAGAATATTCCGTATTAAATTATATTGCAAGATATAGCAATGCGCTCAACATTGTGGCCACCCACTACCCAATCGTTATGCTTTTAGAAAAACGCGAACCCCAAAAAGGCTTTAAAAATTATAAAGTTTTTATCAAACCTATGGGCAAAGATGGCAAAATACAGTATACCTATAAAGTGGTCCCTGGTGCCTCTAACCAAACCATTGCCATAGATATACTGGCAGAACAAGGCTATGCAGCTGAAATGTTGCAGCAAGCCAGAGATATTATCAGCCATCCAGACAAGTACAAGAAAAACTTTTCAGAAGAGCCATCCAACCAAAACATTGTAAAAAGCCAGAAAGGTGCTCAACCAGTTCGAGCGAAAAGGGCATAAGCAAAGCTTTTCAAACTACCTTTTATGCACTATGCTGTTGCAGATTATGTCATTTTGGCATAACCTAGTATAAAATAGCTATTTTGGCATGGACTTTGTATTTCCCTAATGTATAAAATAAATTGTTCTACGATAGAGAAAATAATCACATCAAACTAGAAATTAGACATGGGAAAAATAATTGGAATCGACTTAGGAACCACTAACTCCTGTGTTGCCGTTATGGAAGGCAACGAGCCAGTAGTGATTCCTAATAATGAAGGTAAAAGAACTACGCCATCTGTAGTTGCTTTTTTAAATGGAGGAAAGGGTGAACGTAAAGTAGGTGATCCTGCCAAACGTCAGGCGATTATCAACCCGCACAATACTATAAGCTCGATTAAGCGTTTTATGGGTAAAGGTTACAATAGTGTAGCCAATGAGCTCAATGAAGTGGCCTATAAGGTAGAAAGCGGGGCCAACAATACCGTCCGTGTGCGGATTGGTGATCGGCTCTATACACCCCAAGAGATTTCCGCTATTATCTTGCAGAAGATGAAAAGTAGTGCAGAAGATTATTTAGGTACTACCGTTACAGATGCGGTGATTACGGTGCCTGCTTATTTTAACGATGCAGAACGGCAAGCCACTAAGGAAGCAGGAGAAATAGCTGGGCTAACTGTAAAGCGCATTATTAATGAACCAACTGCTGCTGCTTTGGCCTATGGCCTGGACAAAAAAAATAAAGATAGCACCATTGCTGTATTTGACCTTGGGGGGGGGACCTTTGATATTTCTATTCTAGAGCTAGGTGATGGCGTTTTTGAAGTAAAATCTACCAATGGAGACATCCATCTAGGTGGAGATGATTTTGACCAAAAGATAACAGATTGGCTGGCAGATAACTTTCAAAAAGAAGAAGGGACTGATTTAAGAAAAGATCCAACAGCGTTACAGCGCCTAAGAGAAGCTGCTGAAAAAGCCAAAATTGAGCTTTCTAGTGCAACCACTACCGAAATTAATCTTCCCTACATTACAGCCATTGATGGGGTTCCTAAACACTTGGTACAACAGCTATCTAGGGCACAGTTTGAGAAATTGGTAGATGACTTGGTAAAACGTACCCTAACCCCTTGTAGACAAGCTTTAAAAGATGCATTTGGTGATATCTCTGATCCACGCAGCAAGATTCATGAGGTTATTTTAGTAGGCGGGTCTACCCGTATACCAAAGATTCAAGAAGAAGTAGGGCGTTTCTTTGGTAAAAAACCTTCTAAGGGCGTTAACCCTGATGAAGTGGTCGCTGTAGGTGCAGCTATTCAAGGAGGTGTCTTGACTGGAGAGGTAAAAGATGTTTTATTGCTGGATGTGATTCCGCTATCGTTAGGTATTGAAACATTAGGCGGTGTTTTTACCAGGTTGATTGAAGCCAATACTACCATTCCGACAAGGAAATCAGAAGTGTTTTCTACAGCTTCAGATAACCAATCTTCTGTTATGGTGCATGTACTACAAGGCAATAGACCTATGGCCAAACACAACCGTACCATTGGTCAGTTCCACCTATCTGATATACCACCCGCTCCTAAAGGCGCTCCGCAGATAGAGGTTGCTTTTGATGTAGATGCCAATGGTATCTTGAATGTTTCTGCAAAAGATAGAGGCACTGGAAAAGAACAAAAGATTCGAATCGAAGCTTCATCTGGTTTAACCGAAGATGAAATCAAACGAATGCGCGAGGAAGCAGAAGCCAATGCAGCGGAAGATAAAGCAGAAAAAGAGCAAATAGATAAACTCAATCAAGCCGATTCATTGATATTTGATGTTGAAAAACAACTCAAAGAATTGGGTGATAAAATTGGAGAAGAAGATAGAAAAAATGTAGAGCCCGTTTTAGCAGATTTGAAAAAAGCACATGCCGACAAAGATATGGCCGGTGTGGATCGTGGCTTAGAAGCTTTAAACAAGATTTGGGGTGAGGTCATGGTTAAGGTTTACCAAAAATCGCAGACCACCGGGGCTACATCAGCTTCCACTGTGGAGCAGGAACAGCCCAAAGAAGGTAGCGGAAATGTCACAGATGCTGAATTTGAAGAGGTAAAATAATATTTTTTCTTTATGCCTCTATATTCTAAGAGCGGCTTTCTAATTTGCTTTTAGGAAGTCGCTTTTTTATATTGCGTCTGCAGGTAATATGCCTTAACAAAATTGCCATTTAGCAATAGCTTTCAAATGGAAGCTATTTGTGATCAGCAATTTTGAAGTGTAGTCGAGCACCGCAGCATACTGGATCTATTTGAGGAGCATAGACTAGCTTCGACAACAAAATTGGCATTAGAAATAGCTTCCATTGTTGACTATTTTGTTTAATTTAGTTACATTAAAGTAGCCTGGGTCTCTATATTCCATAATTATATATTTTTTATGCTTAAAACCAAGTACTATTACAACCCTGCTGCTTGTAGCTATGAGCCTGTAGAAACATCTATATCATCCTTTATTGTACGTAGCTTTGTTTATATATTTTTTGCTGTAGTATTAGCTATTTTAATGGTTAAATATTATCAAGGTCGTTTTGTTTCTCCTAAGGAGATAGAGCTATTGCAGGCTAATGAAAAGCTGAAGGCCTATTACCATATGGTACAAAAAAAAATAGAAAGCAGCACTGCGCTTTTAAATATCCTGCAAGAGCGTGATGATACCATCAGGGTATTGTTGAATACTACCCCACTTTCTGCTTCAGAGCGCAACGCAGGCATAGGAGGGGTCAATACATATGCCCATTTAGGGAAAGATACATTAATTGCGCAAACACTGTCTAAAGTAGACCAATTAACCAGTCAGCTAACCATTCAAAAGAAATCGTATGATCAAATACTCAATCTTGCTAAAAAAACCGCGAGTAAGTTGCAATCCATGCCTTCCCTGATACCCGTTGATAAGGACAATTTGAAAAGGATATCCGCCCAGTTTGGTAAGCGTATACATCCAATCTATAAAATATTTAGGATGCACGAAGGTATTGATTTTGCAGCTCGTACTGGTACGCATGTCTATTCTGCTGCGAATGGCCATGTTAAATGGGTTAAAAATGATAAAAAAGGATATGGCAATCATCTGCTTATTGAACATGGCAATGGCTTTCAAACCCACTATGCCCATATGCATGCTATAAACGTTAAAGAAGGGCAGGTCGTAACAAGAGGGCAGAAGATTGGCACTGTTGGCAATTCCGGGGATTCAACCGCCCCTCATCTCCATTATGAGGTCTACTATCATGGAAAATGTGTCAATCCGGCTAAGTATTTTGTAAGTGAGCTTACACCTATTGAATATGAAGCGATCCATAAGCAAGCTGTACATCAAACACAAGCCCTTTGTTCAAATTTTTAGGAGGTAGATCATTGCTGTGCTGCTTCTTTTTTTTTTGTCAAAAAATAAGCAAAAAAATCAAGCACTGATCCAAAAAGCTTATATATTTGTTGTTACAGCTAAATAAAATAAGATCTTTTGCAAAACCTATTTCTAATGGCAATTTTGGTGTCGAAGCTTGTCTATGCTCCTCGAATACATTTAGTATGCTGCGGTGCTCGACTGCGCTTCTCCTAAAAACTGCTGATCACAAATAAGTTTTGAAGAAGGTCTATGGAACAAGTTATGGAAAAAATTACCCCAAAAGTCGGCCTTGCCTTTAAAAAAATCTTTGGTGTAGAGGAGCATAAGGATTTGCTGATTTCCTTAATCAATGCTACGGTTTCGCCAGAAGATCAAGTATGTGATGTGACCCTATTAAATCCCTATAATGCCAAAAATTTTGTAGTGGATAAATTATCTATACTAGATATAAAAGCAGTAAGTGAGACAGGCAAGCGGTTTAATATAGAGATTCAAATCACAGATGAGTCAGATTATGATAAACGTGCTTTATATTATTGGGCTAAGTTGTATACAGACCAATTAAAAGCTTCACAGCATTATTCCACTTTAAACAAAGCAATAGGCATTCATATTCTTAACTTTGCTTCTATACCGGATAGTAAGAAGTATCATAATGTCTTCCATATCACAGAAAAAGAGAGTCGCATGCCCTATTTTTCCGATTTAGAATTGCATACAATAGAGTTGGTTAAGTTCAGCAACGATCCTAAGGAAACGCTAGACAGCTTATTGCAAAAGGTAAAGAATGGGCTAGACATTTGGACCGCTTTTCTGACCCGTAACGACTTACTTAATAAGGATAACTTGCCCGGTCTGTTGGCCAGCAGCAGCTTAAAAAAGGCCTTACATATTTTAGAGACGCTGAACTTTACCGATGAGGAAAGAATGGCTTATGAAGATCGCTTGAAATGGCTCAGAATAGAAGCTGGTACAATAGAAAAGCTTCAAAAGAAAGCTAAAGAAGAAGGCATCGAACAAGACATTCAAGAAGGCATCCAAATAGGTCAAGAAAAAGGTAAGCTAGAGGGTAAGATAGAAATAGCGCGGTCTATGGTTAGAAAGGGGTATCCTATAGATGATATTATACTCCTTACGGGTTTATCTAGATCGCATCTTCAGGATCTTGTATAGATTGCTATCGGAGCAATACAATGGAAAAAAAGTATTTTACCATTCAGGAGGTAGCCCGTCATTTTGGGGTAGCTTCTTCTTTGATACGTTTTTGGGAAAAAGCTTTTAGTGGGATTCTCCAACCCAGTAAAAATAGCAAAGGGGCTAGAAGGTACCAAGAAAAAGATATTGTTCAATTGCGTTATATCTATATGCTTGTTAAAGAAAAAGGATACAGCTTAGCAGGCGCGCGTAAGGTAATCCAGAAGCATAGCAGTGCGCCTACCATTACACCAGCAGCGGTTGTTCAGCGATTGCATGCATTGCGTTCTTTCTTGGTTGCTTTGAAAAAGGATATATAGCAGCTATTGTGTTTATTCTATATTATAGTTAAGATTGCCTATTCTTTTTAGTGCAAGAAGCTTGCAAAGCTTCTTTTGCCGTTTTGTTATATTCAACCGTTTCAATATGATTAAAAAAATTATTTTATTCCTTTTTATAGCTACTTTTGCCTTTGCAAATGAAAGTTATGAATTTATCAAAGATGAATGCGCTCTTCCACTGCTGGCTCCTTCTTTACAAAAGCGCAAAACGGCAAAGCTTCGATTAAAGAATGGTCTGGAGGTCTATTTAATTTCTGACCAGAAAGCCGAGCAATCCTCAGTAGCCTTAGGCGTAAGAGTTGGGGCCTGGCAAGATCTAAAAGAGTATCCTGGAACTGCACATTTTCTCGAGCATATGCTCTTTATGGGTAGTGAAAAATATCTGGATGAATATGCGTTTGTTCGTTTTATAAAAGACCATGGTGGAATACATAATGCTTATACTGCTCCAGATCGTACGGTCTATTTATTTTCCATTCACCACCAAGCTTTTGACCAAGCGATCGATCGTTTGGCTCAGTTCTTTATCGCTCCTCTTTTTAATCCATCAGCTGTCGCAAGGGAGCTGTATGCAGTTGATCAAGAATATGCGAAAAATATTGAAGATGATGGACGGAGAGCATATATGATTAGTAAAGAATTGGGTAACCCTAATCACCCCAACCGAGCCTTCTCAACAGGAAACGCTCAAACGCTTGGTCAGATTCCTCAAGATGTGCTCCGTAAATGGTATGAAACAAACTACAACGCCAACCTAATGACCCTTGCGATTTATTCCTCTAAACCTATAGATGCATTAATAAAACTGGTTACAGATACTTTTACTCAGATTGAAAATAAAAAAATTCAACCTGCTGAAATAGATCAGCCTTTATCTTCAAATGCACAGCTTGGCCACTTTATCTATATTGAACCTGTTAAAAAAATCCAACATCTAACTATGAGGTGGGAGCTTCCTGCTTCGTTTGTAGAAGATGAAACAAAGGCAGCAGATCTCCTTGCGTACACCATCAACCAAGGGCAAAAAATAATCTTTTAGAAACGCTAAAAAAAGAAAGACTAGCTGAAAATATTAAGGTTTCTACATACAAGATGGGGCGTCATAACGCTTTTTTTCAAGTCCGAATCATCTTAACAGATCAAGGGGTAGCACAAATCCCACTTGTGATTCAGCGTTGTTTTGAAACATTAGCTGGTTTTCGTAATACAGGCATTCCCAGCTATCTTTTTGAAGAAATGATTGCGATGCGCAAGCTTTTCTATCAATATCAACCACGAAAAGATGCTTTTAAATTTATTATGGATCACTCCAGGGATTTTTTATATGAACCCCTGGTAACCTATCCAGCAAAAACTTTATTGCCGAGTCGTTATGAACCTCAAAAAGTCCAATCGCTTGTAGAATTTTTACAACCTGAAAATTGCCAGTACTATATGCTTGCCCATGCTGAAAAAACAAAAGTTCGACCTGATCGAAAAGAGAAATGGCTAGGAGGCGAATATGCCGTTCGAGCAGTTCCCGAAGCACAGCTATCCGCTTGGAAAGCCGCTTGTCCTCATCCAGCTATTGTGCTTCCGAAAAGGAATCTTTTTGTTCCTTCAAAACTGCAGCTGCTTCCAGTAACTAAAAGCACAGTCCCTTTAAAAATAGCAGATAATAAACATGGCAAAGCTTTTTATTTCAAAGACAATGTCTATCAGACACCAGAAGTCGTTCACTTGGTCCATATCAAGAGTCCCCTTATCGATGGCACGCCACGCAGTGCAACCTTAATGGATCTTTATCTTGCGTCCATCCAAGATAAGCTTTCACCACTCCTTGCTTCTGCAGCAGCTGCAGGATTGAAGGCGCACTTTGAACATGCTCGAAACAGTTTTAAAATCAAGATTTCCGGATTCAGTGATAAAGCGCGCGTTTTCCTTAAAGAGGTTTTAAAAGAATTAACACGTGTTAAACCTCAGAGCAGCGATTTTGAGCTTTATTGCGCTAGCCTTTCAAAATGTTATGAAAATGCCCAAAAGAAATTGCCTGTGCAACAAGCAGGCGAAAGGCTTTTTAGTATCCTTCAAAAAACAAGGATTGCTTCTATAGAAAAATTAAAAGAACTGGATTCCTTGACCTATCAAGATTTTCTTGCATTTCATTCCAAGCTTTTTGCACAGACTTATATTGAAGGCTTTTTTTCAGGAAACCTTACCATTAAAGAAGCAAAAAATTGTTGGTTTGACCTTAAACAGCTCCTAGGTCATACTCCTTTTCCAAAGGAACTCCATCCAAAAGGGGGTGTTTTTTGCCTTTCTGATCAAGGTCCTTATCTAGTGGAAGAACAAACTACGGCGCAAGGCAATGGGATCATCTTAGCCATTGATCAAGGTGCGTTTTCTTTTGAAAAACGAGCAGCACAAGCCATGCTTGCAATCGCTTTACAAGAAGCATTTTTTACCACGCTCCGAACAAAGCAAGAAACAGGATATATCGTTTGGAGTTGGGGTCAAGAGATAGAAAAAAGATTATTTCAGTTCTTTGCTGTCCAGTCAAATTCCCATCATCCTCAAGATCTTCTTTGTCGTTTTGAGCTATTCTTAGAAAATTGCCTTCAAGAAATGCCCCATGATATTCCTATGGAACGCTTTGAAACAATACGGGAAAACTATCTGCTTACTTTAAAAAATCTATTCCCTAACCTCCAAGATAAGGCGGTGTATTTAGATGCCCTTGCCTTTAAATGTGATGGAGACTTTAAGTGGCTAGACAAGCAGATTGCAGCTGCCAAAGCACTGCGTTATGAAGACTTTTTAAAATATGCCAAGGAGTTTTTCTCTAGGGAGAATCGGAAACGGCTTGCTGTTGCTGTTTCTGGAAAACTTCCAGAAACGCATAACTTTTCCTACAAAGCGCGCTCCGCTAGCGGACCCTTTAAAGAGGGGAAATATGCTACAGGTTTTGAAAAGTGATATAAGGCTGAACGAGTACAAAATCCGGACAACATTCCTTTGACCAACAACTTAGCTGAAAGACAAATCAGGCGTTATGTGGTATACCGTAAAAACTCTTACTTTACCCAATCAGAAAGGGATGATAGATTCTTAGAACGCGTCATCTCTTTGTATCTAACTGCTAAACAACAAAAACTAAATCCTTTCAAACAGTTGCAAAATATAATGGCCTAAAAATCACTGTGCTGAACGACGCACACGGAAAAGCATCCTAATGCAAAATCCTGGTTGTTGGAAAGTAACGACAGTGGACATGGAGCAGGAAATGATCTAAAAGATCGTGTGGATTATTGTACAAATATTTATACCTTCTTTGCGATTAATTTGAAGCTTAATATTTCTGACAATAAGTAAATCTATCTTTTTAGCCGGTACTACTACCTCAAAAGCAAGCAAAACTGCGCCTTTGGAGAAAGTTACGGCTAGAAAGCGGTATCGCAATATTGACTCCAAAATAAGGTATGCGTTCAACGGTATCCATTCAGCTCCCACCCACGGACGCGGGTTATACCTAAAAAAGAAACTACATTTGGGTGCAGTTTCTTGGAAGCCATCTGGCAATGTTATACTCCAAAAAAAGAAAAACGCCCATTGTAAAAAGTTACGTTTAGAAAGCAGCGCCTAGAGCTGAATAGAAAAAACAGTTTAATGGAGGCCACAGGGTGGCTTCTGTTTTTCCAGCTCTAGGCGTTGCTTTTAGCAACTTTTTGCACAGGGCTTGATTTTTTTTCCACTTTTTGATCAAGCAAAAGATGGTAGGCATCATCATCCGTTTGATCAAGCAAAAGGTTAAGATAAAAATGTCTTACAAGACTATTATTATTTGACAAAGCTGTCCATATTGCCTATTATAGAGGCCTTATTCTGAATCATATTTTAACTTTTAAATTGATAGGCAACAGTATTAAAAATAATATTGCTATACATGTCGTTCGGCATGGTAAGACGAACGCACAAGTGGACCTGACTCTACATAAGAAAAGCCACGCTTGAGCCCCTCTTCTTTAAAATGGGCAAATTTATCTGGATGTACGAAATCCACGACTGCAAGATGTTGCTTAGTAGGTTGTAGGTATTGACCTAATGTTAACACATCCAAGCCATGCTCCCGCAGGTCATCCATAACCTGATACACCTCTGCGTCTGTTTCGCCTAATCCGATCATAATACCTGATTTAGAGCGTTTTCCATATGCTTTAATCCGTTTCAGTTGCTCTAAGCTGCGTGCATACTTAGCCTGTGGCCGGACGGTTTTATAGAGTCTTTCTACCGTTTCCATATTGTGAGAGACTACCTCTTGACCCGCACTAATCATCCGCTCTAGTGCCCACCAAATTGCTTTAACATCTGGAATTAAGGTTTCTATAGTGGTAGTCGGATTCAAGGCTTTGATCGCTTTGACGGTTTGATGCCAAATTTCTGCGCCACAATCTTTCAGCTCATCTCTGTTCACCGAAGTAATCACCGCATGTTTAACCCCCATCAGCTGAATCGCTTGTGCAACCCGTTTTGGTTCTTCCTTATCATAAGCAGTAGGTCTGCCAGTTGCTACTGCACAAAAGCCACAACTTCGTGTGCAAATATTGCCCAATATCATAAAAGTAGCCGTACCGGCTCCCCAACATTCACCCATATTGGGACAGTTGCCACTGGTGCAAATGGTATGTAGCTTGTGCTGATCTACAATGTCACGAACGGCTCTATAGTGCTTACCTATTGGTAACTTAACCCGCAGCCAATCTGGGCGTTGGGTCGTTGGAATCGGTGGTGTTTTTGGCTCCATGGTAATGATTAAAAAATAGCTTAATGCTTTATAGCTTAGAGAGCTCCAATATATCAAAACCTGTGCAATATAAGATCTTCTTCAAAACCTATTTGTGATCAGCAGTTTTTAGGAGAAGCGCAGTCGCCAGAATACTAAATGTATTTGAGGAGCATAGACCACAAAATTGCCATTTAGCAATAGGTTTTGCAGAAGGTCTATTAGACATCCATCTACAGTAAGCATATCATCATTATAAAAATTATCTTATATTTGCCTTCTATTAAAAGTGATCTTATATCATTTCCTACGATGCTATTTTTAGTGGTCTCTTTTCCCTAAAATGCTCGAAAAAGCTAAAAAAATTCCATGATTGTAATCAATGACCTTACCTACCATTTGGGCAAACGAACTTTATATGATGCAGCTTCGCTGCACATTAAACCCAAAGATAAAATTGGCCTAATAGGCCCTAATGGAGCCGGAAAATCTACTTTGTTAAAGATTATTACGGGTGACCTTAGACCAGATAGTGGCAAGGTAACCAGAAGAAAAGAATGCTCTATTGGCTTTTTAAACCAGGACTTGCTTTCTTATCAATCTCAAGATAGCATTCGCAATGTGGCCATGCAAGCCTTTGATGAGGCATTGGTTACCCAAAAAAAGATTGAGTCGTTGTGCCAAGATATGGAGCGCAACTATTCAGATGATTTGCTAACGCAGCTATCGAATCTACAAGAAACCTTTGAACGGATAGGAGGGTATGATATGCAGTCAAGGACGGAAGCGATGTTAGAGGGTATGGGTTTTTTAACTAAAGACTTGGACCGTTCGCTTGCTGAGTTTTCAGGAGGGTGGCGCATGCGCGTTATGTTTGCCAAGCTGCTGTTGCAGCAACCTTCTTTATTGATATTGGATGAACCTACCAACCACCTAGACTTGGTTTCCATTAAGTGGGTAGAGGCCTATTTAAAAAACTACGATAGTGCCTTTATAGTCGTTTCACACGATAGAAGCTTCTTAGATGGTACCACTAGTAAAATTGTAGAGATTTCCGATAAGAAGTTTACCGTTTATGTAGGCAACTACAGTGCTTATGAAATACAAAAGTCAGAAAGAGGCGCCTTACTTGAAAACGCCTATGCCAATCAACAAAAACAACTCAAGCATGCACAAGAATTTATAGATCGTTTTAGAGCAAAGGCCAGTAAAGCTAAGCTCGTTCAGTCTAGGATTAAAGCATTAGATAAGGTAGAGAAAATAGAAGCCCCTTCTGCCCATCGCAAAACCATAAAAATACAGTTTTCCATCAAACAAAATCCCAGTAAGATTATTGCTGTAATAGAAAAGATAAACAAATCCTATGGTCCTGTATCGATTCTAAAAGATGCCACTGTAGAAATCAACAGAGGCGATAAAATTGCTTTAATTGGTGCAAATGGACGTGGTAAAACCACGTTGCTGCGCATTATAGCTGAGCACGAACCAGCTGAGCAGCAACAAAGACGTTTTGGTAATAATGTAGAGATGGCTTTTTATGCCCAGCATCAGTTGGAAGCATTAAATCTAGCACACACCATTATAGAAGCACTGCGTGCCCATAGCAGCAGCAATGGCGTAGAACGTACAGAGCAAGAACTGCGTGCCATAGCCGGTATGTTTCTTTTTACTAAGGATGATGTATTTAAAAAGATAGAGGTCCTTTCCGGTGGAGAAAAAGCCCGCGTTGCCTTAGCAACGGTACTCCTCTCGCAAGCCAATTTTCTAGTACTCGACGAGCCAACCAACCATTTAGATATGCATTCCATTGATACACTTGGACAAGCGCTACAACAATATGAAGGCACCTGTTTGTTTGTATCACACGACCGTAACTTTATCCAACAAGTTGCCAATAAGATTTGGTATATCGAAAACAAAAAAGTTAAAGTCTTCCCTGGCAGCTACGAAGAATTTAAAGAGGTGGTTGAGTTGAGTTAGATGAGGGGGATTAAACTTTTTGATCAAGCAAAAGGTAGTATAAAAATGCCTTATCATTAAATCCTTAACTAAAATTAAAATGAATAGATTAAAAAAAGGCCTGCCATTTTTAATTGCTTTTGGCTTTATGCTACCCCCAAAAGCTGCAGCAGAAAGTTTGAGTTATGGTGTAAAAGTAGGATTCGCTACTTCTTTTGCTAGATTAAACGACAAACAAAAGGAAAATGGCAAGCAATATCTAGAATTAGATTCTAGGATGTGGAATCCTTCGTTTGGAGTAGCGCTATATATGGAATATGCCCTTAATGATCACCTAGGATTAGGTGCAGAGTTACTGTATAATAGATTTGACCAATTAGTACATATGAAGCTCACTGAAGATGGATATCAAAAAACTCTTCAGAGTTTAGATAAACCGAATGATAAAGGTGTATTACCTTCAAACGAAATCAAAATTCAAACATCTTTTGATACCATTGGGCTGCCTATGCTGCTTACATGGTACTGGACGTCGGCTGTTCGACCAGATTTCAAAGATGATTATTTCCTTGGTCGTCTTTTTGTGGGTGTGCACCCTTTTTATTTGGTTGCACGTACGTATAGCGTATTGTGTCAAGTAAATGGTAAAACTCACAAAAAAGATATCGAATTCCCTAAAGATGACCAAAAAGATAGATTACCAAAGGTTTAAAGTTGGTTTTATAGGTGGAACCTCTTTAGAGTTTACCAATGGGTTGCTGCTGGAAATAAAAGCTATGTTGCCTTATAATCTGATGAATGAAAAGGATAAGGAGCTTCGGCCTAATGTAGCATCCTTTCAGCTATCTCTTGGCTATAATTTTGCTAAGTTTGTATAGGCTAAGCTTAGGCGCTATTTTATTAGACCTTCTGCAAAATCTATTGCTAAATGGCAATTTTGGTGTCGAAGCTTGTCTATGCTCCTCAAATACATTTAGTACTCTGGCGACTGCGCTTCTCCTAAAAACTGCTGATCACAAATAGGTTTTGAAGAAGGTCTATTATTAGACCTCTTGTATAATCGCCTTTTTTGTAGCAAAATTCCCAAGAGTATCTTATATTGCCCTTTAATCGATTAAAGTAGTTATTTTATAATAAAGCGCACGAATGAATACTTCTTTTTCAGCTAAAAAACAGGAGGGGGGGCTCAGTTATAGCTGCCATTCGGAGTTGGGTAGGCTCTGTTTTTTTTGCCGCTATGGCAGCTGCCGTAATCCGTTGGATGGTGAT
Organism: Cardinium endosymbiont of Dermatophagoides farinae; assembly: GCF_007559345.1. Classification (NCBI taxonomy): domain Bacteria; kingdom Pseudomonadati; phylum Bacteroidota; class Cytophagia; order Cytophagales; family Amoebophilaceae; genus Candidatus Cardinium; species Cardinium endosymbiont of Dermatophagoides farinae. Next base: position 888,781 of record NZ_VMBH01000001.1, on the reverse strand, counting down.
TGGGCTATACGTTATACCTTCTGGCTCCATGGAGCCAACACTTTTTCCTGGAGATTTTGTACTGGTCAGCAAGCTGCACTATGGTGCCCGTACACCCGCTACTCCATTGCAAATTCCAATTACCCATCAAACCATTCCAGGTACAAAGATTCCTGCTTACCTAGACTGGATTGAATTGCCGCAATATCGTTTGCCTGGATTCAGTAAGATCCAACGCAATGATGTTATTGTTTTTAATACCCCAGTGGGTCATGAGCCCCCTGATTTACGCGAGTATTGGATCAAACGTTGCATTGGCCTTCCTGGTGACCTGGTCCATATAGTCCATAAGCAACTTTATGTGAACCATACGCCAGCTGATCTCCCATATAGCGTTCAATATCGTTATTTTATGAAAACTAAACGGATCTTAACGGCTGCTTTTTTTGAAAAAAATGATATTAAAAACCCGGTACGGTCTACTATTCCAGGTCGTGAAGGCTATACGATTTATACTACACCAGAAAAGGTCAAGCAATTGATTACTGTCTTGCCTACCTGTATACAGTCTATAGATCCCGTAGAAGATGAGAAAGAGGTATTGTACCCTAGTATGTATGCTTTTAACCCTGCTTTGGGTTGGAGTAAAGATAACTTTGGACCACTGCAGGTGCCTAAAAAAGGCATGGTTGTGCCAATGGATGCACGCCATATCTTATTATATAGCCCTACTATCAAAAAATTTGAAGGAAAAAAGAATATTCGGTTTACTAAAACCGCATGTTGGATAGATGGCCAGGAAGTAGCCCACTATACTTTTGCTAAGGATTACTATTTTGCAATGGGAGACAATCGGGACCAGTCTGGTGACTCTAGATTTATTGGGTTTATTCCAGAAGATCATATTGTGGGTAAAGCAGTTATGGTGTTGTTGTCTTCAGATAGAAACAAATCTTTTTTTAGTGGTATGCGTTGGAATAGGTTGTTTCACTTCGTAAATTAGCCAATCGAAAAACAAGCTGGCTTGTCGCTTTGGTTATGTAAGGCCAAAGAGGAAAGTCCGGGCAATATAGAGCACCCTACTTCCTAACGGGAAGGCATATTTAGACCGCTTTCGAAACTTGCTTTCGAAAGCGGTCTAAATATATGACAGCAAGTGCCACAGAAAACAAACCGCTATCTCTGGATAGTAAGGGTGAAAAGGTAAGGTAAGAGCTTACCGCTCTATGGGTGACCATAGAGGCAGGGTAAACCTTAGGGATTGCAAGGCCAAATAGGCATGGCTACGCTATAGCGTGACGGGCTGCTCGTTCGTTTTTAAGCCATGTGGGTGGGCCGCTAGAGGCCATAAGTGATTATGGCTCCAGATAAATGACAAGCAGTGCGCCTTGGCGCACTACAGAACCCGGCTTATAGGCTTGTTTTTCTTTATTTATGAACTTTAAATTATGGCTCCTTTACCTACAAGAGCATCGAATTTTTCCGCTTGGTATAATGAATTAGTGGTACGTGCAGGTCTGGCAGAAAATGCTGCTGTACGGGGCTGTATGATTATTAAACCTTATGGCTATGCCATTTGGGAAAAGTTGCAAATCATTTTTGATGCTGCCTTTAAAGAAACAGGCCATGTAAATGGCTATTTTCCTTTATTCATTCCAAAGTCTTACTTCAGCAAAGAGGCGGGCCATGTGGAAGGTTTTGTTAAGGAATGTGCGGTTGTCACCCACTATCGCTTGAAAATGGCAGAAGATGGTTCTGGTGTGGTAGTCGACCCTGCTGCTAAGCTGGAGGAAGAACTTATTGTGCGCCCTACTTCAGAAGCCGTTATATGGAGTACCTATAAAAATTGGATTCAATCCTACAGGGATCTACCTATTTTACTCAATCAGTGGTGTAACATAGTCCGTTGGGAAATGCGTACGCGGCTCTTTTTACGTACCACAGAGTTTTTATGGCAAGAAGGCCATACCGCCCATGCTACCCAAGCAGAAGCTGAACAAGAAGCGTTGCAAATCTTGCATTTGTATGAGCGCATTGTCAAAGACTATATGGCTATACCTGTAATAAAAGGTATGAAAACCCTCAATGAGCGTTTTGCTGGTGCAGAAACGACCTATACCATTGAAGCCCTTATGCAGGATGGCAAAGCGCTACAAGCCGGTACGGCCCATTACCTAGGCCAACGGTTTGCCAAAGCCTTTGACGTAACCTTTACCAATCAAGCAGGCATACGTGACTATGTATGGGGTACTTCCTGGGGGATTACCACCCGGCTGATGGGCGCATTGATTATGATCCATTCAGATGATGATGGCTTGGTGCTGCCTCCTAAAATTGCCCCCATACAGGTAGTAATGGTGCCAATCTATAAAACAGAGGTAGAACGTGCTGCAGTAGTTTCTAAATTGGCTGATTGGCAGCAGTTATTAATTACCCATGGGGTGCGTGTACAATTAGATGATCGGGATACCCGTAAGCCAGGTTATAAATTTGCGGAGTATGAGCAAAAAGGTGTACCCATTCGTATAGCGTTAGGGCCTAATGATTTGCAAAACGAGACGGTGGAACTGGCACGTAGAGATACAAAGGAGAAAATAACCATCCCTAGCGGCCATTTGGTCCAGCACATTACCGATTGGCTAGAAGCGATTCAGACACACATCTACCAGCGGGCCCTTATAACACACCAACAGCGTACGCTATTGGTAGATGATTATGCTACCTTTAAAAGGCTTATCGCTACCACAGGTGGCTTTTTGCTGGCCCATTGGGATGGTACTACCGAAACAGAAGAAAAGATTAAAGCCGAGACAAAAGCTACGATCCGTTGTATACCATTAGATGGCAGCCAGGAGCCAGGCCATTGTATCTATTCAGGAAAGCCCTCTAAAGGGCGGGTGGTTTTTGCGCAGGCCTATTAACCCAATGCTGTCCTTTCAGGCCCTTTGCTGGATTAGATGGGTTGCAGGTCGCGTAAGGCAGCGCGGTAGGGGTGCCTTTTCTGCCTCCATAGATAAAATCGTCACTTTAAGCATTACCGTAGGTACCGCTGCTATATTGATGGCTTCAATGGTAATGATTGGGTTTCAAAAAGAAATTACAAAAAAGATAACTGCTTTTGCTGGAGACTTCCAGATTACTACATACAGCAGTACCCAAGACCCATCTTTGCAAGCTGCACAAGTGAGTCGTCTCATCACGCATTTACCCAGCTCCATTGAAAAAGTAGTCCCATTTACCCAAAAGCTTATGCTCATCCATACAAAATCAGGTGTAGAAGGTATATTGTGCAAGGGATTGACCCTATCGTGACCCATACCACATTAGCAGATTACCTAGTAGCAGGCAGGCTGCCTGATGTAACCAAGGCCGTCTATCAAAATGAATTGGTTATTAGCCATTATCTTGCCCAAAGGCTATCCATTCAATTAGGCGACAGCGTAGTAGTCCATACAGTAGATCCACGCTACCGGAAGTTAAAGATTGTTGGCATCTATTGCACCTATTTAAGTGATATAGATGAAAACTTAGCTTTTGCTGATATGCGGCTTATACAGCGGCTCAACAATTGGTCTTCAGAAACGGTCAATGGCTATACCATCTTTTTGAAAGCAGATGCGACTCCGACCAAACCATTACGAGACACTATTCTACGTCTGATAGACCCCGATTTGTGCCTTATGCCCACTGCGCGCAAGTATGCTAGTTTTTATAATTGGCTCGCTATTATTCAAAAGAATACAGCTATTCTTATTGCTTTTATATTATTGGTAGCAGCATCTACTATGGTTGCTACCGTTACCATTCAACTGATGGAGCGCAGCTATATGGTAGGGGTATTAAAAGTTTTGGGAGCCTATCATTGGCAGGTAGATGCCATCTTGCTCTATAATAGTCTACGCACTTTATCTTTGGGCATGGTATATGGCAATATCCTAGGTATAGGATTGTGTCTATTGCAGGACCATTATAGATGGGTTACACTTGAACCAGCACTCTACTATATGCGTTACGTTCCCATTTATAGCCATTGGAAAGTGATGCTATTTCCCAATTTGTTGATATTTGGCACCCTTTCTGTTGTCTTATACCTTGCCATGCACTGGTTAAGGCAAAAAAAGCTGGTAGAAGCATTACAAGAGGGGTAAGCCTCCCAATCGTAGTTTTTAGGCGTTTGTTTCAGTAGCAAAATAATATCCATTCAGATAAAATGACCCATCCATTAACCATTCTTGGTATTGAATCCTCTTGCGATGAAACAGCTGCTGCTGTCATCCATGATGGCAAGATAGTTAGCAATGTAGTCATGAGCCAATTGATCCATCAACAGTATGGTGGCGTTGTTCCAGAGCTTGCAGCAAGAGCCCATGAAACCAATATAATCCCTGTTGTAACCGCTGCACTCAAAGAAGCAGCCATGGAAAAAGAGCAATTGCATGCGATTGGGTTTACACAAGGTCCAGGGTTACTAGGTCCCCTTTTAGTCGGCAGTTGCTTTGCCAAGTCCTTAGCCTTTTCGCTGGGTATACCCTTAATAGGTGTTCACCATATTCAAGCACATGTACTGGCCAATTTTATCGATGACCCTAAACCCCATTTCCCTTTTCTCTGTTTGACCGTGAGTGGCGGGCATACCCAAATTATCTTGGTCAAAGACTATTTTTCTATGGAGGTTTTAGGAGAAACGCAAGATGATGCCGCAGGAGAGGCTTTTGATAAAATAGCCCATTTAATGGGGCTGGGCTATCCAGGTGGTGCGTTAATCGATCGCTATGCCCAAGAAGAAGGCAACCCCCAAGCTTTTGCCTTTCCAGCTACCCATATGCCCCATTTTGATTTTTCCTTTAGCGGCATTAAAACCGTTTTTTCCCTTTTTATTCGCAGCAAAACCCCTGCGTTTATCCAAGCCAATCGAGCCGATATCGCTGCTAGTATTCAAGCCGTTCTGGTGCATATGTTATTGGATAAGTTAACCAAAGCGGCTCAAAAAAGCGGTATTGGCACCATTGCATTGGCCGGAGGCGTAGCAGCCAATAGCTATTTGCGCCAGCAGCTCAAAGCGTTAGCTGCACAACACCATTGGACCATTTTTGTACCAGCTATCGCCTATTGTACCGATAATGCCGCTATGGTAGCCATTACCGCTTATTATAAGCATCAGCTAAAAGCCTTTACTGGTTTAGATGCGAAATCTTTGCCTAGGTATCCGCTTAGAGCTTAGATAAAAGCTTTTTGCCAAGGGCTTGATTTTTTGGCTACTTTTTTATCAAGCAAAAAGTGCGCTAAAGCATACAATTAGGTTGCATGGGACCTGCCACTACCTGAACCATCACACTGCTGCGCACTTTTCTGTTTGCGCTTTTTACTTACAATACAGCTTATATCAGAATCGCAGGGCTTTTTCCTAGCGTTATATTGCCCATTAATTTCTATGTTATGACTTTGGAGGAATGAAGCCAACAACTGTTGCAGTCGAGCCCGCTCACCTTTGTGGTCACTATATTTGTAAATGGCATCAATATCCATGTATATATCCATGTATCTATCCATGAAGTTAACTTGTGCGCCAGCTTGGTTTAACATTATTGCTTTACAGACGAGTAGGGCAAGCAGGTGATTGATCGCTCTCTGCTTATCTCCTTTAGGGTCTTTAATAGGTATCTGGTCCAATACCATATCGAAAGCATTATATATTTTGGAATCTGTTTCCAATGGATTAGCTCCAGCATTCAGAAGCAGCTTTATAAGCTCAGTTGTAGTCTCATGGCTTAGATTTTTATTGTTTTTAGCTACTCTATGAATAGGCTTTTCACCAGCATTATTTCCTTCTGAAACATCAGCACCAGCATGTAGCAATAATTTAATTATCTGAAGATCAACTTTTCCTATTAAAATGGAACGGTTTATATTTTCTTGATCCATAGCTGCATCACACTTTCTTAGAAATGAACTAAATAATGTTGATATGACTGAGATAATCACCTTATCTTTGCCGTAAACTGCAAAATTCAGAGGCGTTAGGTCATCCCTACCTTGCTTATTGATATCCCATTGTAAATATCTATTCTGAACAAATGTTTTATCTAATAGCATCTCCACTATGTGTAGCGCACCAAAGGCAATCGCTATAAAGAGTGGGGATATTCCATTATCATCGAAGCATGTGCAACTAGCCCCTAATTGCATAAGATATTCGACTGTATCAGGCCTAGATTGTTTTGCCCCTTCGCATATAATCACATGATGTAGTAGGGTACGACTATGGTCGTCTGATAGATTGACAATTAGATTGGCAATCCTGCGTGCCATCTCATTGCCTTGTTGCTTATCTTCTTTTTCTGACCCTGTTATTACAGCATCGATGATATCTTTTAAGAGCTTGGTATTGCCACGGACGACTATAGCATCAAATATAGGACTAAGTTCCGATTGTATTTCTGATTCCGAAAAATAAATCAGATATTGTGACAAGTATTGCAGCATCTTTAAAAGGGGTTGAGGCTTTAATAAAGAGCAGTTTTGAACCAGTAGGCGTATTGGTGTTACGCCTATACTATTTTTTGTGGTTAAAATTTCTACTACGCTATTTGATAGGGAAACACCTGTTAGCCCTTGTGCTGTTTTGATGTTACGGTATTCGTTTACTAAGTATTGTAATGTTATTAAGCTACAGCGTTCTACCACTTCGTGGATTATGGTGTATTGCTGGGCACCAACTTTTAGAACAAAAACTTCTTCATACGCGGCTAAGTCATAATCACGGAGTGTGTCAAATAATATCCTTAATATACTCAATATAATACTCTGGTTGTGCGTGTTATCAGGACCGCTTTTACTCACTACGCGCATCAAAAGCGGTATTTTCATGCCTTTTATTTCGTTTTCAGGGCCGGCTATTAGGTGTATTACTTTTTTAATAGGATATTTTTCGGGGTTACTTTTAATGTGTGCTAGAAATTTTTTCAGCAGATCTAGTTTATCTGCTTTTATAGGGTCTCCTTGGATATGGGAAATTATTGTACGTTAAGGCTGTTTTTGTATTTTTCTATGTTAGCCGGTCGTAGAGGTCGGAACTTACTTAATGTTTTTTTACGCTTTCTTGTCCAGATATAATCTCCTGTCAAATTGATATGCTCCCATCCTAATGGAGATAGATGTGATAACAATTGATCATTGATTTTTATTCCCTGTTTTTTCAGAGAGTCTACAGCTCTTTCGATGTAGACCGTGTTCCATAGCGTGATGGCAGCTGTGAGCAGTGTTAGTCCACTGGCACGGTAGCTCTGATTTTCCAGGTTTCTGTCCCTGATTTCCCCCAACCTGTGCATAAATACCGCACGGGCAAGGGCATTACGGGCTTCTCCTTTATTAAGCCCTTTTTGTACACGTCGACGCAATGCTGGATCTCGAAACCAGTTCAGCATGAATAATGTTCTTTCTATTCTCCCGATTTCTCTGAGAGCTTTTGCCAGACCGTTCTGTTTTGGATAACTGGCCAACTTCTTGAGCATTAGGGATGCAGTAACTGTCCCCTGGCTGATCGAGGTGGCTAGACGAAGCACGTCAGCCCAGTTTGATTTAATATCTTTCAGATTCAGGCTGTTCGAAGATATAATAGACTGAAGTCCAGGGTATTGTTGGGCTTTTCCTTGAATAAAAAGTCGTTTGTCATGTAGATCTCGAATTCTTGGGCAGAATTCAAAACCAAGTAGGTGCATCATGGCAAATACATGATCGGTGAAACCAGATGTATCGGTATAGTGTTCCCGGATTTCTAGATCACTTTCGTGATACAGCAAGCCATCGAGTACATGAGTTGAATCTTTTACCCGACTGATAACCCTGGTATAAAATGGACTGTATTGATCAGAGATATTCGTATAAAACTGAATACCAGGATCCTGTCCATATTTAGGATTGACTTGTCCAGCGTAGCGTCTAAGGCTTCCGACTCTGAAGTTCTGACCGTCTGAAGACGATGTAGTACCGTCACCCCAGTATATCGCCATAGGTTGCTTTCCCTGCGCATTAACTAATTCAGCAAGAGCAGCTGAATACGTTTCATCTCGTATATACCACGCCTGAATACTTTCCAGTGAAGATCTAGTAACTCCAGGACAGGCCTCTGCCATTTTACCTAGCCCAAGGTTAATTCCATCAGCCAGGATAATGGTTAGGAGGAGCCGAGTATCAGGGCGGATGACCTCATTTTTGAGATGAGAAAAATGGTTAGTAAACGCTGTCCAGTCGTTTACTTCATCCAGTATCTCTGTAATTTTAGGATGAGGTAACATACTATAAACCAGGGCTGTCAGCGGTGAAACCTCTGCAGGAACACTATTATCCAATGGCGTGACCTTTACTCTTTTATTAGATATTTCAACATTAGGTAAATCACCTATAAGGGCCATTTTGTTTACCTCTTCGAGTCATGATTTCAATAATGTTAGGCGACTTCCAATATATTGACTGTAATCAAAAGGGACAGAAAGTGGTAACTGATGATTCTGAATCAACTTATTAAACTTCTTTTTAGGAATGAGGTAATCGTCAAAATTTTTATATCGGCGAGAACCTTTTACCCAGATATCCCCTGAACGAAGCGCGTCTTTCAGTTCGTTAAGAGCGAAAAATTCATAGTACTGTCGATTTATTCCGGTGGGTGCAATAACCACTTTCCTCCAGCTTTCAGGAATAAAATCCAACGGTTCCATTGGTGGGACCTTTCGTAACTGTTTATGATACATTTCTCTGATGACTGTCAGAGCCTCGGCTAGTGACTGTGTAGCTGGCGTGGCATTCAGTTCCAACGCAGACAACATTCTTGGAGCGTATTTACGTAACGTACTATATTTCTCAATAATAATATGCAGTGGATCAAAATTACTTTTTTTGGTCAAAAAACGGGTTTCTTCTAGACTTATAATAAATTTTTGCCATGGCATAACATGTTCAATAGCAGTCCATGGATCTTCTCCGGATTCACGGGCTTCAGTTAATGCTTGACCAATAGCAATATACTGGTACAGTTTAGACTGGATAAGTTTACCTGTTTGCTGGAGTCGCTCCGCCTGAGTCCTTTTAGCCCGGCTGAACATACTGTTCAAGATACGCTCATGCAAATCGATGATCTCATCTGTAAGTGTAGCTCTGGCTTCTTCAATCACACATATTAGAATAGCGTATCGTCTGCTTGATGAGAACTTAGTCAAATCTCGGCTGCTCATATTCCGACCCTCACGGGCCAGTTTCAGTAACCGATTCTGATGAACTAAACGTCCGATCCCTACCGGTAAGTCTATTGCCACGATCGTATTCAAGCATTCAATGTGCTGTAATACATTTTTTCCGTTAATTTTACCAGGAGGTTGAAGAATCCAAGATAGACGTGAAAGATGATTATTTGATGCAATCAGAAGGCTGTCTAGATTGACCTTATGCTCTGATATAAGTTGAGCATTCAGTTCCGAGAATATTATTTTATCGCCAGCAGCCATGGCCTTTGAGCACGTTCGCTCCAGTACATCAATAGTGGGAATAATCACGCAATTCCGCTGCATATACTTTAGAAGTTCTTGTGCAAGAAGAATACCCTTGTCAGTGCGTTTTGCAAGTGGAATTAAATACGAAATGCAATCATTTTGAATCTGTTTTGTAAATTTTTTTAGTCCTAGATAGTGGTATAGTTCTATTAAATGTTCCCTGCGAGTGGTGTCTCGTCCTGATGCATAATCTTTCCAAAGTTCATTTGATAAATTAAGTCTGCTAGCGATATGCTTGAGTAAAAAATCGGAAAGTAGTGATTTTTTATCTGGGATCATCCCTATGTTCTTCAGGTAACAAAGCAAGACAGAAAAACCGAACCTATTGGCTGGCTTGCGGTGCGTATTAATATTTGTCTCCTAGGCATATAGTTTGCATTGATAATTATTTTGTAGATTAATTTTCGTTTAAATTTTTATCGCATAATGGTACACCTCAATGAAATATCTTAAAAATTATTAAATTGAATCAATGAAATAACCTATATGCAATAGATTCAATGACATAACCTAAATACGATAAATTCGTTAGAATATGTTCATCAGAGCTTATTTGAGAGCTTCAACAGAAGATCAGTTTGCAGATCGAGCAAAAGAAATGCTCGAGCAGTTTGTTCAGGAGAGAGGACACAAAATCGCTAGCTACTACCGAGAAAATATCAGCGGAACAAAACTGGAAAGACCAGAACTGGGACGATTACTAATGGATAGTCACCGAAATGATATTCTACTAGTAGAACAAATAGATCGGCTGACCAGACTTAGTAACAGTGACTGGCTAACACTCAAAAAGCAGATTGAACATCATGAATTGAGAATTGTAAGTCTGGACATCCCAACTTCATGGCAGGTTTTGTCTGACAAAGAACCATCACAAAATGATCCAGTAACTCGTGCTGTGATTTCTGCCATCAATAATATGCTCATGGATCTAATGGCCGCAATGTCGTATAAGGATTGGTTGAGTCGTCAGCAACGGCAAAAACAGGGAATCGAAAGAGCACGTCAAGAGGGTAAATATCGTGGAAAACAGGCTGATCATGAGCGTCACCAGAAGGTAATATATTATCGAAGTGTTAAAAAACTATAAGCATTCAAGATATCGCACGAGCTACCGGGTACAGCGCTTCGCAGGTATGTCGTATTCAGAAATTGTACTTTGTAAACAATGAAAAAAGCGATGCTAAGCACTTTTAATAAATTGCTGGAAAGTGGGAAAAGTAATGTCTGAAACATGTTGCTAATCAGGTAAATTTATACAATAACCTGGAAGAAAAAGAAGAACATCTTTAGTACAGAAAACAGCCTTAACGTACAATAATTTCCTATATCCAAGGAGACCCCTATAGTTCAAGGTGGAGTAAGACTTATTCTGAAAGCAAAACTATTAGATAGGCCATAGGTAATGATAAGAAGTTGTCAGGAAAGCGTAGTACGGGAAATCTGTATGCTACGTTTGACGAGGCGGGCAATGGAAACGGGGATAACACCACCGCGCCATTGTTCGACCCTACACGAGCGATTTTTACTAGTACCCTCATGCAAACATGTACTACCAAATTGGACATATTTTATTAGAAATCATAAGTATCCGTGAGATTTATTTATGGAAATTGAACCAGAGAATTAAAGTTCAAAAACTAAATCTATTAGAATTTTGTCTTGAAACCCTAACTTTATGTCCATTCTCTCCTGCTGGTCCAAAATTACACTCCGTCAAAAGAGCCATTTATGACGAAAAATTATAAATATGATCTAATATTAAAATCACTTAGAAAACACAAAACTCATATTCCTAATCAAACTTAATATTGATTATGAGCGAAATATAAAAATCGCTTAATTTATAATTAATTTTCGGATGACTGATTTTCAATGCAAAAATTTTCCACTATAATTTAATAAGAAAATATATCATTTTTTGTAAAAAACATAATTGTTATAAAATATTATGAATCAGTAGAAAATAATCAATTTATTAAATATTTTCTGGTGCGAAATGTGAGCAAAAGCATTTCACAATCTTCTACTTTTCAGGTTTAAACTTGACCGGACAAGGGAGGTTTAATAACCTATACGAACCACACACATAATTACACACTTACGCAGACAGGCCCATTTTTAAATTTTTATATTTTTTTTAGTTTTGATACATACGATTGAACTCTTCCGACTCTACGTCTTCCTCTTCCTTATAAAGATCTTTTTCATAATCTTCTTTCTCATTTTTCCTTTCATAAGCTTCAGAAAACTTATCTAAAAACTCTGAAAAACTTCTAGCAAATAAGCTGGACCTACCATCAAGGCTCATAGAATATATATTATTTTTATTTGTCCTAGATAAATTAATATAATACTCGTCACCTTGATCTATGCCTGCTATTAACCAACATGATTTTATTTGTAAAGCTTTCATTCCATTCGATTTACAACGATTTTCAAATCCACGTTGTATTGATGACATATATCTAACTTTATTAGTAGTACGTTGAGTAGGTCCACATATATAAAAGCCCCCACCATTTATAGAGCCATATTTATTCAAGAAGCCTATATACTCTTTATCTATACTATCCACTGTGAACATATCTACACTCCTACCTAACTCTTTAACTACAGAAGCTATTTCTGTACTAGTTATAGGTGATCCTTCTTTAAAATCTTCTTTATCCAATAACTTCTTTATCTTTTCATCAATAGGTACGCTATTGTTATCTCCTTCTCCAGATACACTACACATGATTTCCTCCTTAGAACTAGACCCTTCACCTCCTGTATTCATTTGACAACGATAACTTGATGAACATCCTAATTGTGCCACACACATTAATAAAAAAGGGTATATATTGTATATATTATTTATACTTAACATAACGTGATTTTTTGTATAGCACATAATATTTATTTTACTTTTGAATTTATCCTGTCAACCTATTTTTATTCGATTTATAACACTACCTTCTAACAAATTCTCTAAATCTATTTTAGAATATTCCTGCATTTCTCTCTTCAAATCTGCTTATCCAATAAACACGGGAATTCCTATCTACAGTTCTTTTAGGAATATTTGTAAGACTATCTATAAATCTATTTTTAAACTTATGTAAACTGTATGGTAACTCGATCGTCACATGGTTATTTCTAATTAAATGGTCTATGTCTACCCTTTCAAATCCTTCCCCGAAATCTGAATGAGGTGCTACCCCACGTTCTGTATTATCTAAATTATTAGCCTGTTCCTCTTTTAGTTCATCTCGTTCATCAGGATCAGCCATAAGAATTCTTTGATCATTATAAAGATCTTTTATTTTAAACTCTGCTCTATCATGTTCTATATTATATATAAGTTTCCAAAGTGTGTCTGGGTGCTCCTGTACACCTGGGTTATCTATAAGATTGGGGTAATAATAACGTCCTTGTATATCTATAAATCGAGAAAAATGTGTAACCTTGGCCCGAACGTTCATATCTCTGCTTTGTTTGCACCTAAGCCAATTACAGAACACAAACATTAATTCTTTTTTCATCCTGTCAATCCTAGTTGGATTAGCAGGAATATTATAATGATCCAAAAAACCTTCATTTCGCAATCTTCCAAGTTTACCTCTTATCTCATGGAGCATTGGTTGGTTCTCCTCTCTTACTGTAATAGGTCTGCCTTCTTGAATATCCCTTTTTCGCCTTTCTAATAGATTTTCTCTTAATAAATCGCCTCTGTTAAGATGCACATTTAACTTACCAGATGAAATAGAGCTACAAGACTGTAAGAAAAAACTAAAAAACCATAATAATAACCCAATTAATGAAGAAAATGAATACCATACCCCTCTATATGTATTTACTATACCTGCCATACGTTAACCTTAATCCAAAACATTAATAACGTCTTAATACAATTAAGACCACTAATTTTATAAAAAAATCAAAAAATCTGCAAATGATTACAGACATATACCACTCCACAAAAACTAAACATTTAACTTTTGAACAAAATAGCCATACAAAGGTCCTCTATTTAAATTACCATACATAACCCTAATAAACCCTGATTCTCTTAGAGCACTGCCTATCAATTTAGTATTCAGTCTAATAGTAGTACCAACAATATTCTGTATATATCTCAGTATATCAGTAGTAGTCATAAACTCACCTTCTTCCTTAGTAGAGGGATAAAGATACTGGACTATCAATTCAGACTCTGTAGACTTAGTATTAAATTGATTAGAACGAGTTTTTAACTCTAAAAATTCTTCTTCACTTAGTTCCCCACTACCGTGATCTAATTTATACAAACTATAGGCTTGTTCCCAGGCTTTCTCTAATATATATATGGCCTCATCATCTAAATAGTCAATGGAATCTATTTCAAAACTAATCCATCTACTATTACCCAAATCTGACCTTAAAAATTCAATATTATTGGTACTACCTACAAAAGAAGCTATACGTGATGCTGTTATTTCATCTTCCTGATAAGGCAAACGTACATTAATATAAGGCTGAGACAGCCAAGTCTTAATTACCTCTGAGTTAGAACGGAGCTGATGTAGCTCATCCAAATCTATAATAAAGTTTCTTATAAGAGCCTTTTGAGCATCTTTTTCATTGCTTATAATCGGATTACCATTGTAATATTTCCTATTATTAAAAGTGCTTAGCATCGCTTTTTTCATTGTTTACAAAGTACAATTTCTGAATACGACATACCTGCGAAGCGCTGTACCCGGTAGCTCGTGCGATATCTTGAATGCTTATAGTTTTTTAACACTTCGATAATATATTACCTTCTGGTGACGCTCATGATCAGCCTGTTTTCCACGATATTTACCCTCTTGACGTGCTCTTTCGATTCCCTGTTTTTGCCGTTGCTGACGACTCAACCAATCCTTATACGACATTGCGGCCATTAGATCCATGAGCATATTATTGATGGCAGAAATCACAGCACGAGTTACTGGATCATTTTGTGATGGTTCTTTGTCAGACAAAACCTGCCATGAAGTTGGGATGTCCAGACTTACAATTCTCAATTCATGATGTTCAATCTGCTTTTTGAGTGTTAGCCAGTCACTGTTACTAAGTCTGGTCAGCCGATCTATTTGTTCTACTAGTAGAATATCATTTCGGTGACTATCCATTAGTAATCGTCCCAGTTCTGGTCTTTCCAGTTTTGTTCCGCTGATATTTTCTCGGTAGTAGCTAGCGATTTTGTGTCCTCTCTCCTGAACAAACTGCTCGAGCATTTCTTTTGCTCGATCTGCAAACTGATCTTCTATTGAAGCTCTCAAATAAGCTCTGATGAACATATTCTAACGAATTTATCGTATTTAGGTTATGTCATTGAATCTATTGCATATAGGTTATTTCATTGATTCAATTTAATAATTTTTAAGATATTTCATTGAGGTGTACCATTATGCGATAAAAATTTAAACGAAAATTAATCTACAAAATAATTATCAATGCAAACTATATGCCTAGGAGACAAATATTTAATACGCACCGCAAGCCAGCCAATAGGTTCGGTTTTTCTGTCTTGCTTTGTTACCTGAAGAACATAGGGATGATCCCAGATAAAAAATCACTACTTTCCGATTTTTTACTCAAGCATATCGCTAGCAGACTTAATTTATCAAATGAACTTTGGAAAGATTATGCATCAGGACGAGACACCACTCGCAGGGAACATTTAATAGAACTATACCACTATCTAGGACTAAAAAAATTTACAAAACAGATTCAAAATGATTGCATTTCGTATTTAATTCCACTTGCAAAACGCACTGACAAGGGTATTCTTCTTGCACAAGAACTTCTAAAGTATATGCAGCGGAATTGCGTGATTATTCCCACTATTGATGTACTGGAACGAACGTGCTCAAAGGCCATGGCTGCTGGTGATAAAATAGTATTCTCGGAACTGAATGCTCAACTTATATCAGAGTATAAGGTCAATCTAGACAGCCTTCTGATTGCATTAAATAATCATCTTTCACGTCTATCTTGGATTCTTCAACCTCCTGGTAAAATTAACGGAAAAAATGTATTACAGCACATTGAACGCTTGAATACGATCATGGCAATAGACTTACCGGTAGGGATCGGACGTTTAGTTCATCAGAATCGGTTACTGAAACTGGCCCGTGAGGGGTCGGAATATGAGCAGCCGAGATTTGACTAAGTTCTCATCAAGCAGACGATACGCTATTCTAATATGTGTGATTGAAGAAGCCAGAGCTACACTTACAGATGAGATCATCGATTTGCATGAGCGTATCTTGAACAGTATGTTCAGCCGGGCTAAAAGGACTCAGGCGGAGCGACTCCAGCAAACAGGTAAACTTATCCAGTCTAAACTGTACCAGTATATTGCTATTGGTCAAGCATTAACTGAAGCCCGTGAATCCGGAGAAGATCCATGGACTGCTATTGAACATGTTATGCCATGGCAAAAATTTATTATAAGTCTAGAAGAAACCCGTTTTTTGACCAAAAAAAGTAATTTTGATCCACTGCATATTATTATTGAGAAATATAGTACGTTACGTAAATACGCTCCAAGAATGTTGTCTGCGTTGGAACTGAATGCCACGCCAGCTGCACAGTCACTAGCCGAGGCTCTGACAGTCATCAGAGAAATGTATCATAAACAGTTACGAAAGGTCCCACCAATGGAACCGTTGGATTTTATCCCTGAAAGCTGGAGGAAAGTGGTTATTGCACCCACCGGAATAAATCGACAGTACTATGAATTTTTCGCTCTTAACGAACTGAAAGACGCGCTTCGTTCAGGGGATATCTGGGTAAAAGGTTCTCGCCGATATAAAAATTTTGACGATTACCTCATTCCTAAAAAGGAGTTTAATAAGTTGATTCAGAATCATCAGTTACCACTTTCTGTCCCTTTTGATTACAGTCAATATATTGGAAGTCGCCTAACATTATTGAAATCACGACTCGAAGAGGTAAACAAAATGGCCCTTATAGGTGATTTACCTAATGTTGAAATATCTAATAAAAGAGTAAAGGTCACGCCATTGGATAATAGTGTTCCTGCAGAGGTTTCACCGCTGACAGCCCTGGTTTATAGTATGTTACCTCATCCTAAAATTACAGAGATACTGGATGAAGTAAACGACTGGACAGCGTTTACTGACCATTTTTCTCATCTCAAAAATGAGGTCATCCGCCCTGATACTCGGCTCCTCCTAACCACTATCCTGGCTGATGGAATTAACCTTGGGCTAGGTAAAATGGTAGAGGCCTGTCCTGGAGTTACTAGATCTTCACTGGAAAGTATTCAGGCGTGGTATATACGAGATGAAACGTATTCAGCTGCTCTTGCTGAATTAGTTAATGCGCAGGGAAAGCAACCTATGGCGATATACTGGGGTGACGGTACTACATCGTCTTCAGACGGTCAGAACTTCAGAGTCGGAAGCCTTAGACGCTACGCTGGACAAGTCAATCCTAAATATGGACAGGATCCTGGTATTCAGTTTTATACGAATATCTCTGATCAATACAGTCCATTTTATACCAGGGTTATCAGCCGGGTAAGAGATTCAACTCATGTACTCGATGGCTTGCTGTATCACGAAAGTGATCTAGAAATCCGGGAACACTATACCGATACATCTGGTTTCACCGATCATGTATTTGCCATGATGCACCTACTTGGTTTTGAATTCTGCCCAAGAATTCGAGATCTACATGACAAACGGCTTTTTATTCAAGGAAAAGCCCAACAATACCCTGGACTTCAGTCTATTATATCTTCGAACAGCCTGAATCTGAAAGATATCAAATCAAACTGGGCTGACGTGCTTCGTCTAGCCACCTCGATCAGCCAGGGGACAGTTACTGCATCCCTAATGCTCAAGAAGTTGGCCAGTTATCCAAAACAGAACGGTCTGGCAAAAGCTCTCAGAGAAATCGGGAGAATAGAAAGAACATTATTCATGCTGAACTGGTTTCGAGATCCAGCATTGCGTCGACGTGTACAAAAAGGGCTTAATAAAGGAGAAGCCCGTAATGCCCTTGCCCGTGCGGTATTTATGCACAGGTTGGGGGAAATCAGGGACAGAAACCTGGAAAATCAGAGCTATCGTGCCAGTGGACTAACACTGCTCACAGCTGCCATCACGCTATGGAACACGGTCTACATCGAAAGAGCTGTAGACTCTCTGAAAAAACAGGGAATAAAAATCAATGATCAATTGTTATCACATCTATCTCCATTAGGATGGGAGCATATCAATTTGACAGGAGATTATATCTGGACAAGAAAGCGTAAAAAACATTAAGTAAGTTCCGACCTCTACGACCGGCTAACATAGAAAAATACAAAAACAGCCTTAACGTACAATAATTTCCCATATCCAAGGAGACCCCTGTTAGGTAGGTTCAAACTTAAATCTCTACGACCTTTTTTCTCTTCAAAACGAACGATTATACCTGATTTTTCTACCTTGTGTTTGATAACGAAAATCATAGGTATGATTTCTCCAGGCGCTACTACCATTCGTTTAGGTTTTAGTTTAATAGGAATAGCGGTTTTGTCTTTGTTGTTTCCTACAAAATATACGCTTCCTACCTTATAGTTATAAGGAGATCCATTTCTCAATACAAACTTTAAAACAATTTCTTCCCCTGTGCTTACCGCATTACTCAAAAAACAACTTATTGTTTAGTCTGATGAAAACGTTTAATATTTGGCTGTTCCTGCGATACGTATTCTATAAGCTTCTGTTAAGGATTCAGTTAAAGGTTCATCGGTGTCCCATTTCTCTGCTTCTTCTATCTGCTTAACTTTATGCTGGGTAAGATCATACATTGGCTGTATGCCTGCATCATAACTAACGGTTCCATAAAATACATCAACCTTTTCATTTTTTTGCCTTCGTTGGATAGGTAAAAGACTGTAATAGTGGTTTTACCTGTTTTCGGATGTTTAGCCTTGACTTCTAAAAACCTACCTTCTTCTTTGGATACATACTCTTTATCTCCATTGCCAAAAGAAATCTTTTCAATCGTACCATTGAGTTCCAGCAAAATAGGATATTGATCTGAAACTTTGATATCCAATGCAAAAACAGGAAAATAAGATACCAAAAATATGAATAAGCTATTTTTCTTCATGGTTTAAAAAGGTTAAATCAGTTATCATTAACCCATATGGATTTTTACTGCATCTAGCTGTTGGTTGCATTTCTAATGCAATGCCTTGATGGTAGCTATGGGTTTTGACTTTCCCTTGTCCAGTTAAAAATTTTAAATCTGTTTGAAAGTAAATCTGTGATCTATAGGGATAGTTCTGTGTATCAGTATGTATGCTTTTAACATAAACCGTAGTTACCCCATTAGATTCCTTATATACTTGAAACAAACTATCATCAGAAAAGAGTTTTTTTAAGGTGACTCTAGAGGTATTATTCATAACGGTTAAAGCTCTTTCAATGTTTTCTTGGTAATTGTTTTCGCTATGGGCAAAGCCATCTTGGATAAAGCGTATAGCAAAATTTTCTACCTCAAAGGTTTCTTTACTGTTATTAGTAGGATTATCTTTTCTTATACCTACATGGGTCCCTTCAAGGGTAGCAAAATAGACCAAATCACTTCTGTTCTATTTAAATACCAAATAGCCTAAAAAAGCAGATAAACCACCTAAGGATACCAAAAGAAAAACGACTAAAAATCGTAGTAGGTTAATGATATTCCCGTAATGATAGCTGTTTAGCTTATGAATCGATTGAACGGTTGATGACTGATAATCTTTTTAATCTGACATATTTTATTAAGTTTTTTATAATAGAATTACAACCCTTTTCTCCCATTAGCTCGTTTGTCAAAAGTCCTTACGCAGTAAGGATTATTGTTTATCTTTTTTTCCAAATTTTGGCAGATGACTAACCCCATAAGCCATAAACTGACTGGTCTTTGCTTCTCCTATCGCAAAAAGGCTGTTCCCTACCGTGTTACCTATATATAGAGAGGTAAGCGGACCTACCATAGCATACATCAAGCAAGTAGCTATGGCAGCACCGATACCATCTACGTTATTGAACTCTAAAGAAATCAGTGAATAGTCTAGCAAATCAATGGTTACCCCCCACATTAAAAAGGAAATCAGCATATTGAGCCAATAATTAACTATCCACTAAAATTTCCTGGTAAGAGGCTAGCAGCAATGGCCAAAGGGCCTACTTGTAGGGTAAATAGGATCGATTGATGACGGAATATAGTAGTGGTTAAACCCATCACACGAGATATTCCTTTTAAAAAGCTAATAGTAACATTCGAAAAACCATTTTTAATCAGCTGCCATATACTTACGGAAGGATCTTTTATACTTTCAAAACTATCAGGTTTAACAAGATCATGCCAATCAAACCCCTTCATAATCAAAGCGGTTAATTTGTCTAGCATATGAAAAATATCCAAGTAGAACTGTAAAAGCAAAAAGGTAACAGTCAGTGTTAACAGACTGGTATAACAGGATTTTAATAACTCGGCAGTGCTTAAATGATACTGAAAATAATAGACCATTAAACGTACCAACAAGAAAGGCAATAGTAATAACTTGGCTAACTCAATCATCTTTCCAATGGTGGTATCCACCATTAGGTTTTGTGCTTCCAGGTTTAGGTGAACTGAAGAAGATAGAATACCTTGAAAATGACTAGACATAATATTTTTGTTTAGTATGATATACCCATTCTGCAATGTCATCTTCTATATTTCCATGTTTTTTAGTCAATGCAGCGATTTGGTTTCTTTCTGATGGATGAGAGGTAAATATAGCATGCTCCCAAAGAGAGGGTTCTAGCAGCCACACATGGCTTTTACCCATCTCTTTAATAAAGATTTCCCTAAAACCGCCTGGGCCATTGTGTCTGCGCAGACTGGCATACTTTTGCATGTCTAACTCATTCATACCTAGGAAAGCACCTATTTCTTCCCTACTAGAGGCTTTTTCGTTATACAGAAGGATAAAGGTAGCTGCATTGTATTGTTTTTAATGGCACTGGCTATCTTAGATGATTTTATTTCTTGAATATCTTGTGTGATGATTCGGATAGAAGTCTTGGTTTTTCTGCCTTTTCGGTAAAAAGCTTCTATGTGCTCTCTAGAAGCATCATCTAAATTCGTCCAACCTTCTTCAATATCTATGAACTTAGTAGAGTCTGGATGTTTAGCGACCATCTCAAAAGCAAAGTCAAAAAGAATTTGCACCACCAATGGATAGAGTTTGCTATTTCCTTTAATGGCCTCTAGTTCAAAACATACTAACATATGGTCGACTAGATAGTCTTGCGATAATGCACTAAAATGATCTTTGTAAATACCATGGGCAAAAGGCTGTAAAACAATAAAAAATTCTTGAAAAGGGAATAACTGATCTTTTTTTAGATCAAGAATAGCTTGTCCATTAGCTGCTACCAATGCTTGTAAATAGTCATAAAATCCCGTTAAAGTAGGGATGACCGCTTTTGGTAAATCTCTATAATAATCACTAATCCATTGAGAGAGTAAAGATTTTTCTACTTCACTCATTGGATTTTCATTCAAATCTCCCTTCCACATTTTGCCAATCAGTTGAACCAGAAAGATGATTTTGCTGCTATCTGGCAGGTATCTGCCAGATTCATCAGATGGAAATAAAAAAGGATTTAGGCCTAAAGATTTTTCTGCACTGAGTTCAATATATTTGCCTCCTAAAGCCCCGAATAAGTGACGATAGGTGCCACCACTGTCAATGACAATAACTATATGGCCTGCTTCAAATCGATCTTTAATCATTTTGCCGTTAAAAAAGGATTTTCCAGATCCAGAAGGACCGAAAATAAATGTATTTTGATTGTCTAAATCGGTGTTAAATGGGTTGAAATAGATGGGTTCTCTGTATCTATTGACCAGTAAAACATCTTCTTTATAGCCTGTAAAGGGTGTGGTACTATTCATATGGGCGACCGCTGTTAACAAAGGAATAGGTATACGTCCATATACTTGATTGCCATTGCCTGGTAAAGCAGTACAAAATAAGTTAGCGGTATCGATGGTTTCTAAATAACCCCTCATGCCTATACCTGAAAAAGCAGCTAATACTTGAGAAGTATATTGATTAAGGGTATCCAAATCAGTTATGCCAAATGGTATGACTAAGAAAGATAAATAGACAATGGGTTCGTTACGCTGGAGAAGGGTTTGTTCAAATTTAGCCATCTCGCTGCGTATATGTCTGATGTTTTGCAGCTTACGCTCATCTAGTTTGGTAGCCTCACTCCAGGCAAATGCATTGAAGTGGTTTTTTAAAAATGCTTCAGAGTCAATCATACGAATGACTCTAGAAATGATATGTGGAAAGTCTAGGCTACGCCCAAGACCTTCTGTTAAAGGGGCATAAACGCCACCATTGTTACCAAATTTATCCAACACTGTATAACTAGGCTCAGCAGCACTTTCCATTAAAGAAATTACTTGTGCTTTTCTATTAGCTAGTAATAGATATTCCTTGTCTTTGACAAAGCCACCATATAATGTGCCTTCAGGATCTTCAAAGTTTAAGGATAAACATCTATGTACCAGTCTGGAAAATGCACCAGCAGTAAGAGGGGTTAAGGGAAGATGGATAGATACACTTTGACGAAATTGGGCAGCATCTTTTTTAGCTATTGTGAGTCGCTTTTCTAAACTAGCAAATGGATTTTTACTAAAACTTTTTGTCTCATCCCTAGAATAAAAAGTAGATAGTGGCGTATGGTCCTTATACAATCCAGGAAAGGAAAGTATGATATAGGATTCATGGCGCAGTATAGGACGACTTTCTGTATGACTGAATTGTTTTTGTTTAAAGAAATCAAGCTCGTTACTATCTATGGATGGGTTATGCCATTGATCTGGGTAGTATATATCTACTTGTTGCACAAGGCTGTTACAGGGCAATTCTTTCATGCTATTAGAGAGCATAGTAGTCCAATCTATATACTGTTGCTCGGTATACTGTTCCTGAAAGACTAAAGAGGCTTTAAATAGAACAGAAATAGTCCCATCTGCAGATATGGCCATATCATCATGAAAATCTACAAAAGGTAGGACTCTATGTAAGTCTTCTTTCTTATCTTTCTTTGAGAAAAGCATTGATCTTAAATTTTATCCTAAAACTATCTATCGGTACATGCAAAAACTGATAAGCAAAAATACTTGATAACCAGGCAGGATTACTATTTTTCAAGAATATTTTTACCAAAAAAGAAATAATAACCATGAGGCTGGTTAAAGAAATGGTCCACATTCGGTTGTAGTGTAACCAATCCTCACAGTAGCAAGAGGTAATATAGGTCAGGCAGCAAATACCTAGCGACACTAAGGCTTCTGGTAACGAAAAAGGACCTAAAAAGCCTTTTTCTTTTAAGTAGGGGCTATTGACTAATTTTTGCATGTTATATTTATTTTTTTACCTGATTTAGAGTTTAAAAAAATTAGAAATCATATCATACAAGGGGCCAATTGACGAAAAAAAGACAATAGCAGCTATCCAGTGTAATAACTCATGAAATATCATGCCTCTATCCCTACCAATATTGTACAAATAGGTTAGTCTAAAGGCGCCTACTACGCCTAGTAGTTTGGCTACCAAGGTTAGCAACTGATAGCCACTTGTAATCCAACCCTCAAGGGCACCTGTGATATCCAGCAATATCATTTTTCTTCTGTTTTAATGTTATACCCTTACTGCGTAAGGATTTTTTTGACCAAAAAAGAACGAGCTAATGGGAAAGAATACTTTATTTTTCTAGAGTTTAAAGTAAGAACCTAGTCAGAGTCAGATACTTTTCTATCTATTTTATTTGGTCTAACCACACTACGTTTACTTAATAGATAACACACTTTATCAATTATTTTATCTATTTCCATATCGTGTTTGTTTACTTCTGATTCTAATCTACTTAACCTATATAGTAGATCCTTCTTATCCTTAATGAATTTATCAAACGACTCATTTAAATCTAAAATATTTCCATCATGTCTTCTTACCTTAGAGGCTAATTCGTCCATACTTTCACAGAGGTCTTTTATTTCTTCTTCTAAATGTTCAACATCGGCCTCTCTAGTTTTGCGCTCATCTTCTATAGCACGCCTAGTTTCTCTTTGAAAAGATTGGTATTCTGCTTCTTTTTCAGCTTTTTTAATATCTAATCTTGTTGTTTCTCTCTTTAAATCTGTAATTTTTACAATTACATCTTCTAAAGATTGTATTACATCTTCCATATTTGATATACCTGCACATGACCGAAAGATATCAGAAAAACTATTTACCTCTCTTTCTAATATATTTGTATGTATTTTACGACCATCTGGTTCTTGATTAGCGTTAATATGATTCATTTCTTTATGCCAATCATTTAATAATCTAGTGGTTAATACTCTAGTCTTTACTCTATCTTTAGTGTCTTGTTTAAGAGTCTGTAGATTATTAAGTACGTCCGAAACTTGACGAGAAACAGCCGTATCATGCTGCATATAGACCAATATGTCATGCAAATTAGAGTGACGGCTACACCAAACTGGTTCTATCTCTTTTAAAGTTTGCAAGGCTGGTGCTGAAGGTATACTGTAGTCCTCAACCAAAGGATTGTATAACTCTTTTCCATCATTGTCTAATGAATCTATTTTAGAAGCTAGTGCTTCAAATAAGAAAATAGAAAGATCTACAGCTTCTGTTTCATGATTTGTGCCATCCGGATAATACAATACCCTAGCCTATACGAAGAGTCATTTACACAACCAATGCTGTAGAATCTGTAAATAGCCAATTCCGTAGAGTCACCAAAAATAAAAGGGTATTTCCTAACGATACAGCTGTCTTTAAAACATTATATTTAACTATTAACTATATGACCAGAAAATGGACCAACGCTATTCAAAATTGGAGTGAGGCTATGGCACATTTTTTAATTAAATTTGAAAGTAGAATTCAATAAACAAAAAAATAATTTACACACTTAAGTAGACAGACCCCCTATATGGTTCCATTAGCTAACATAAAGGGGTAATTTAACTAAAAGCCCGGTTTGTCTGATTTTGGTTCAAAACCACTTATTAATCAATCCATTTAGTATAGAAATAAT
This sequence comes from Cardinium endosymbiont of Dermatophagoides farinae, assembly GCF_007559345.1. Taxonomy (NCBI): domain Bacteria; kingdom Pseudomonadati; phylum Bacteroidota; class Cytophagia; order Cytophagales; family Amoebophilaceae; genus Candidatus Cardinium; species Cardinium endosymbiont of Dermatophagoides farinae. The sequence goes on along the minus strand of NZ_VMBH01000001.1, from coordinate 864,129 downwards.
TTTCATTTTCCCTTATCAATTTTATTATAATCATTTGACTATCAATTATTTTACATTTCTATAAAACTCATAGTTTTTTGTCAGACAATTTTCGTTTGTTAATGTATGTGTTTAGGGAAATATGATTTTTATAATTAAAAAATTTAGCTATTTTTCTAACTGATAGACCCAAAGTTAATAATTCGACAATTTTCTCTCTATCGACATCAAACTGACTTTTTTGCAGTGTTCCTTCAGGTTTGCCGAGTTTTATTCCCTTTGCTCTCTTTGAGGCTAATGCTTCCTTGGTTCTTAAACTGATAAAATCTCGTTCAAGTTCCCCAAAAAATGAAAATAAGGTAACAACCACTTTTGAATTAAGGTCATGACGATTAAAATTGAGATGCTGCTTTATAATTATAATGCATACTTGTCGGTCAATTAAGGTATTAACTAGATCAACCACTTCAGCTGTACTTCTTCCTAATCGGCTTAGTTCTGTGACGACTAATGTATCCTGAGGGGATAATTTTTTGTCAGCTCATCAATTCTTCTTTGTTTGCTATTTTTGGTTGCTGATATGGTCACTTCAATATATTCATCAATCTTCAGATCATTCCTCCGTGCGTATTCGAGTATTTCATATTTTTGGTGCGTTACATCTTGTTTATCTGTTGAAGCACGCAAATAAGCTAAAATTTTACTCATGTTATCTTTTAACTTAAATTATACCGTAAGGCTTAACATTTTGTATTTGTTTTATATTATGTAAAATATAAACAAAATAATAATTATTTAACGAGCGTTAACAGTTTACATATTAGGACGAAGATAATTTAATACCTGTTTTTACTTCTATTTTAGATAATCCTTCATATTCAAAGTTGCATTTATGTCTTAATAAATCGGAGAATAAATTCATTGGACATATAACAGATACTACATCCGTAAATCATGATTATCCGTGAGGTTTATGGAAATTTAAACAGATAAAAAAATTACAGTTTTAAAAATAAGTTTATTAGAACTTTGAATTGAAACCGTAACTTTCTGCTAATCTGGGTCTGATCGTCCAATTAATTATGTATATTAGTTAAATAACTAAACAGTTAATTCTTTATTTAATATTATAACTTCTAATATAAAATTGATGTTCATGGCAATAAAGGTTAAGAAAACTCAAGTTGGTTTAGGTATTGCGCCTAGAATGAATGAAAGTAAGATTACTAATTTAACTAAGTATCCTTCTGATCAGTTAGTTACCATGAATTTTAAAGTAACTGCAGAGTTAAGACGAGCATATAAAAAATATGCACTGGAAAAAGATAAATCTATGGTAGAGATATTAAAAGAGTCTTTTGATTTATATCGTTCAAAAAACATATAAATTTAACTAAATAACTAAATATTTATTTAGTTAAATAATTTAATAATGATTTAACTAAATGTAATATATATGGCAGTGTTAATTGGTGTAGTTTCTCAAAAAGGTGGTGTAGGCAAAAGTATGATAAGCAGGTTACTTGCAATGGAATATGCACGCGTTGATTGGAATGTTCTTATAGCTGACATGGACAGTTCTCAAAGCACATCTTATGAATGGAATTTGCGTAGACAAAAAAATAAAGTTAGCCCGTTAATTCATGTAGAACGTTTTATAGATGTTGAAGATACCATACAAGTTCAAGAATCGTACGATCTTGTTATTTTTGATGGCGCACCACATGCAAGTAGGATGACAAAAAGTATTGCCAATATTGTTCACTTATTACTTTTACCAACAGGGAACTCTATAGATGATCTAAATCCTCAAATTAGATTAGCACATGAGTTGGTCAATGATGGAATAAATAAAAATAAACTGGCATTTGTTTTATCTCGGGTTGGTAATAGTCATGCAGAGTTAGATGAAGTATTAAACTATTTGAATCAAACAGGATATATGATACTTTCTGGTCATATCTTAGAAAAAACAGCTTTTAGACAAGCTGTAAGAGAAGGTAGATCAATTTCCGAGACACGTTATATTCGGTTAACTAATAAATGTGAAGAAGTTGTCCAATCTGTGGCAGACAGAATTGACTATTTAACTAAATAAGCAAAGCGTTAATTCATTATATAGTTAAATAATTAAATCATTAAAGTAGCCAATTATGAATGTAGTACCAATTGATTGAAGTATATTGTGAATTTTAAACCAGTTGTAGCGAATGAATAGAAATTTGCAGTTTCAACATAAAATTTTGTTGTCCAATGTTAAAACGTATTCCTATGAGAAATAGAACTTGAATAAGTTCATTTTTGCATGTTTTTAGAATTAAAATGTTATATTTGTAATATTGGATACGTTTTGGTAACTATATATGGGTTCTTCCTATTTTAGTAATATTTACTCATTAGTTTTTTATCTTATCACATTTAACTATTTCATGCTTCTTAAGAAGTTATCTTTATGACAGAGAGATTGAAACATGATGGCCTCGCTAAGAAAGTCCTTTCCGATCCAGTAGCTGCCCGTGAGTTTCTTAGCCATTATTTACCAGAATCGTGTAAATCATTGTTAGATCTAAACACTCTTAAAATAGAAAAAGAATCATATGTAGAGGATAATTTAAAGCAAAAATTTAGTGATTTAGTATTCTCTATCAAGATGAAGAATAATCAGAAAGCTTTCATATATACACTTGTTGAGGCCGAGGTTAGCCCTAGATATTGGACAGCATTCAAGTTATGGAAATATATGTTTCTCTTACTTGAAAGGCATAAGGTGAAAAATAAATCAAAACTTCCACTAATAATTCCGCTGGTCGTATACCATGGTAATACACCTTTTACTGTCCCAAGAAATTTATGGGAGTTATTTAGTGAACCTACTCTTGCTAAAGAGTTTATGGGCGGTGATTACCAATTAGTAGACTTGTATGCTATGCCAGATAATGAGATCAAAAAAAAGGAACATCTCGGCATGCTCGAATATTTTATGAAGTATGTTCACTCCCGTGATATACTTAAGTTATGGGAAGAATTTTTAGAAAACTTTAAATCATGTATTGTTCTTGACAAGGAAAAAGGTTATATTTACATAAGAAGCTTTTTATGGTATAGTGATAGTAAATTACCTGAAGATCAGCAATCTGTTCTAGAAAATATTATCACAAAGCATCTACCTAGTGAAGATAAAGAAGATATTATGAGAACTATAGCACAAAAATATAGGGATGAAGGTATCCGAATAGGAGAGGAGAATGGTATCCGAATAGGAGAAGAGAATGGTATCCGAATAGGAGAGGAAAAAGGAAAGCTAGAGGGTAAAGTAGAGATCGCCAAATCCATGCTTAATAAGGGCTACCCTGTAGAGGATATTATTGCTCTTACTGGTTTACCTGTATCTCGTATCGAGGGACTTGTGTAGACCTATTTGTATCTATCTTCTTCGGTACATTCTAAGTATTTAGGTTGAAAGATTCCAGTTCTAAAGAAATCATTATTCACCCAATATAGATCTGGATCTTTGGTCTTTGCTAATACATTTTTGGCGCATAGTTCTGCTATCCCATCGCAGGGGTATTCCATATTTATATATATCATAAACCTATTAAACTCATTTAGCTTAAATAAGAATTTTTCTTCTTTAAATGAATGTTTACACATTAAATACTTAATGATATTCTTAGCTTTATTTGACAGTTCATCTATGAAAAACTCATCGAACTGTACCTCTGACCTGTAGTTTAAAAAAGGATTATAAGGAAACTCCTTCACTTTTTCTAGTTTGTATTTTTTACTCATTTTCATTTAAAATTTACTATTTCTTTTTATTTTACCTTTAACGATATGCTGTATTAGATCTTTGTTTAACTTTTCACTGTGAAGCTCTGCAATAGCTTCTTTATCATTTTTAGACACTTCTTCCGATGCCACTTGAAGTCTGTTGATTCGTTCCACTAGTTCTCCCATATCTAAGATATTTTTATTTTTAATGCTTTCTAGTTGAAAGTATTTTACGGGGTCATTTTTATAAAAATTAGGATTAGATAGCGTTTTATCTATTTTTTTATTTTGAATCTCTAGATTTTTGATCTGTTCTTTATAAACTGGAATCAGTCTATTATTGGCCTCTTTAGAGGCTATTTTTATCTGATCTGATCGGCGCAACTCTCCTTGAATGTCTGAGCAAATGGAGTTTAAACTTTTTGGTGGTTTTGTGTTTAGGAAATTACTACTTCTACCAGTAAAAGAATCCACTCTACCTAATAGGGATTTTTCTCTATAACAGGAAAAAGAACAATTTCTTTTAAGGTCTCTAGTACAATCTAAACTAGGAATATAATCACTAAGGTTGAGACTAATACCACTTATTTTTTCTGATATACCCAGCACTACTTTACCATATTTCGCATCAGATAGATCTTTGAATAATGATTTACCTTGGTTTTTAATAGAATTAGCGTCTTCCACACTCTTTTTTAGTTTTCTCATACTATCAGCCGCATCCTTCATTTGTTCTAAAACGTTGTTAGAGGTACCTACTTGCTCTTCCATCAACTGTGCGGTCTTTTCTTCTGGAGATAGACCAGGTATCCACTTCTTTAATCCGTTAGGCAGGATTTTATTTAATCCTGATTTGATAGAAGATCCTATACTTGCTGAAGAGGTTACAGGAATGAGCAGGCATAAACAGACCACACCATATTTTTTAAATTTATTCATTTTTCTATTGGTTTAAGAAACACTTTTCTTCTATTTTCTATTGTTATTTTTTGCTCATTTTTAACGGATTTAATACCATCTACTACTACTCCACTGATCTCTCTTATCCAAGAATTACTGCCACTACTAGCTGCTTTGCTAAGCAATTTGTTTTGCGCTTGATCAATGAAAGGATGTAAATTTTCTACTAATAGTCCAATCATATAATCTGAATCATATAAACCAACAGCAACTGGAATCACATTTTTACCAAATTCAGCTGTTTCTAACTTAGACAGAATTCTTTCTTTTCCAAAAGCAACGATGCCGTATAAAAACGCACCTTTGGGGATTTCTTGACCTTTGTAAGTAAAAGCTTCTTTGACACGTATTTTAATACTTCTGCCATGTTTGAGTTCTTGTGTCCCATACACATAACCTGCAGCAAAGCTGTTTTTTACCTTAATATTCCTTTTTCTGCCTTTTCTTTCAAAGGCTACTGGAAAGTAGTTTTTTTCCTGTTTTGTAGGATACACTACCTTATTAACTTTTTGCACTACCTTTTTAGGTTTAACACTAACTTTTTCAGGTTCTTTAACCGGTTCTGGTTCAACTATTGATACATCTTGATGTATATTTTTAGCCATATCTTCAAACAAAGAGCAACGTACCTGTGCTGATTGCATGCGACCTACTCCCTTCATTCTTTGATTGGTTTCTTTAGTAATCGATAAGGGTTCTGCTTTTTCGAGTAGCTTACAAGTTTTAGGTGGAGGCGCTACAAAAAAATCATGCCAACTATTTGTTTTTCTAACATCACGTAATATCACCCAAGCAATAACCAACAATCCAGCGAGTCCAAAACCTAATTGCTTCTTGTCCATAGGCACTACACTTCTTTAGATTCTTTAACCAAACAGGGTATACTCAGCAACAATCTGTTAGGTAGGTTCAAACTTAAATCTCTATGACCTTTTTTCTCTTCAAAACGAACGATTATACCTGATTTTTCTACCTTGTGTTTGATAACGAAAATCATAGGTATGATTTCTCCAGGCGCTACTACCATTCGTTTAGGTTTTAGTTTAATAGGAATAGCGGTTTTGTCTTTGTTGTTTCCTACAAAATATACGCTTCCTACCTTATAGTTATAAGGAGATCCATTTCTCAATACAAACTTTAAAACAATTTCTTCCCCTGTGCTTACCGCATTACTCAAAAAACAACTTATTGTTTAGTCTGATGAAAACGTTTAATATTTGGCTGTTCCTGCGATACGTATTCTATAGCTTCTGTTAAGGATTCAGTTAAAGGTTCATCGGTGTCCCATTTCTCTGCTTCTTCTATCTGCTTAACTTTATGCTGGGTAAGATCATACATTGGCTGTATGCCTGCATCATAACTAACGGTTCCATAAAATACATCAACCTTTTCATTTTTTTGCCTTCGTTGGATAGGTAAAAGACTGTAATAGTGGTTTTACCTGTTTTCGGATGTTTAGCCTTGACTTCTAAAAACCTACCTCCTTCTTTGGATACATATTCTTTATCTCCATTGCCAAAAGAAATCTTTTCAATCGTACCATTGAGTTCCAGCAAAATAGGATATTGATCTGAAACTTTGATATCCAATGCAAAAACAGGAAAATAAGGTACCAAAAATATGAATAAGCTACTTTTCTTCATGGTTTAAAAAGGTTAAATCAGTTATCATTAACCCATATGGATTTTTACTGCATCTAGCTGTTGGTTGCATTTCTAATGCAATGCCTTGATGGTAGCTATGGGTTTTGACTTTCCCTTGTCCAGTTAAAAATTTTAAATCTGTTTGAAAGTAAATCTGTGATCTATAGGATAGTTCTGTGTATCAGTATGTATGCTTTTAACATAAACCGTAGTTACCCCATTAGATTCCTTATATACTTGAAACAAACTATCATCAGAAAAGAGTTTTTTTAAGGTGACTCTAGAGTATTATTCATAACGGTTAAAGCTCTTTCAATGTTTTCTTGGTAATTGTTTTCGCTATGGGCAAAGCCATCTTGGATAAAGCGTATAGCAAAATTTTCTACCTCAAAGGTTTCTCTACTGTTATTAGTAGGATTATCTTTTCTTATACCTACATGGGTCCCTTCAAGGGTAGCAAAATAGACCAAATCACTTCTGTTCTGTTTAAATACCAAATAGCCTAAAAAAGCAGATAAACCACCTAAGGATACCAAAAGAAAAACGACTAAAAATCGTAGTAGGTTAATGGTATTCCCGTAATGATAGCTGTTTAGCTTATGAATCGATTGAACGGTTGATGACTGATAATCTTTTTAATCTGACATATTTTATTAAGTTTTTTATAATAGAGTTACAACCCTTTTCTCCCATTAGCTCGTTTGTCAAAAGTCCTTACGCAGTAAGGATTATTATTTATCTTTTTTTCCAAATTTTGGCAGATGACTAACCCCATAAGCCATAAACTGACTGGTCTTTGCTTCTCCTATCGCAAAAAGGCTGTTCCTACCGTGTTACCTATATATAGAGAGGTAAGCGGACCTACCATAGCATAAAGCAAGTAGCTATGGCAGCACCGATACCATCTACGTTATTGAACTCTAAAGAAATCAGTGAATAGTCTAGCAAATTGATGGTTACCCCCACATTATAGCCTGAACGAATACCGCCAGCTTCCGTTAAAACAAGCAGAGGATTGTCACACGTACACACACAATCTCTAGGTGTTTCACGGCTATCAGACCCTAATCGTTGCATATTTACCTTAGCACCATGCTTAATAAGGTCTATGAATATTTTATCAGATACATCCTGACTAGTTCTTTCAAAAAGCATATTATCTGCTGCATAATGTAGAGGCGTATTATTTGTTCCAGGGTCTTGGTATGTAGGATCAGCTCCATAGTCCAATAACAAGGTTACCATCTCATAATTAGATTGACGAACGGCGTCTTCTAAGGCTGCATTGGAAATAGATGATTCATTAGGATTGCCACCTTTTTCTAATAAAAACTTTAACTTTGGCATATCTTTTTGCTTAACTGCATTTAACGTACTAAATGCACTCATGGTTGGAGTAGTAGCACTAGAAACTATTTTTTGAATCATATCTTCTGATAGATTTCTACGGCAGTTAGGACAGTTAATGGTTTGATCATTGTCATGCTGGTTCAACACATGCATAGTAATACACCTGAAGTGGAACTTATGACCACAATCCAACGGAATAACTGGAAATATTTTATCCCTAGAATCCTGTACGCCTTCTATACAGATACTACACTGCCAATCTTTGTCTACCAATTTTGAATGTCTTGAAAAACCATCTGGGAAAGAATATCGCTCAAAGCTTCATGTTTATTAGATATGGCTAACATCAAAGGTGTAAATCCGCTTTTGCTTATAGCTGTTTTGCTGGCACCTTTAGCAATAAGTAATGCAACGATCTCTTTGAACCCTCGTCTGGAAGCCCAATGAAGCGGTGTGAATTTATAAGGATTATCTGTATTGTGAACCAGAGAAGGATATTCCTCTAAAATATGCTTTACTATACTTAGATGGCCATCCCTACAAGCCCAATGAATAGGAGATAAACCCACTGAATCTTTCTTACCTTTCCTAGCGAAATGGCAAAGGATTATGTCAAGAGTTTCTTGATCGTTATCTAACTCTAAAGAGATTAAAATATCCGACTTCCCATCTTTTCTAAATATTACCTCTGCTCCATGAGAAAGTAATAAAGAGATCATCTCTTTATTCTTATTACGTATAGCTACCTCAAGAGGGTTACTACTTACATTAGTTATATTCGGATCTGCGCCTAACTTTAAAAGTTTTCTCGCCTTTTCTAAATCATTTTTTCTAACAGCTTGTAACAAAAGCGTACTTCTGTTATTAACTTCATTAATATCTTTTTGCCACTCTAGGTCTAACCTAGCAGCCTCATCTGGAGGTAGGTTAGAAACTAATATATCATATATCTCTTTGGATGCATCATCTTTTTCATAGCGCACATAGTCCAAAACCTTTGATCTTCCATCTTCTTGAAAAACAATTTTAGCCCCATAAGAGAGTAATAAAGAAACCATTTCCTTGTTTCTCTTACGAACAGCTGCCTCAAGAGGGCAGTCATCTTTATAGATAACATTCGGATCAGCGCCTGATTCCAATAGGATCCTAGCTTCTTGTAAATCATTGAAACCTACTGCCTTATATAAAGATGGAAGACTTCCTGAATCTATTCCATTGACATCTAAACACTTCTTGGAACCCATCTGACTATTTTTAGAGGAATCTTTCTTTTGATTCAGCTGATTATGTTCAATTTTTGGCTTAACCTCTGTTTTTCCACAAGTAGTAGCTAAACAACTACAAGCTAAAAAATATAAATAACATGATGATAATTTCATATATTTTTGCTATATATAATAAATGTAGCAAAAATATATGAAATTATTTTAAAATATACAAAAATTTTTAACTAAAAAATAAAATATCTACATATACTCTAAAAGTAGATCCATATCTTTTTCTATTTTCCTTTGATTGGATGCAATATCTTCATTACTAACCTTTGTAACATCTGGTAAATCTTTTAACAACTCATCTTTAAATTTTTTATCATAAGAAGATACCTCCTTGAACTGTTCCTGAAAAAATACATTATCACTTTCTACTACTTTCCCAGCAAAAAAACCCACATCAAAACTTGAAAACTCATTAGGTTTGATCAACTCTTGTTCATGTATAGTGATATTTTTCCCATGCGTAGTATGGTGACCTTGAGTATTACTGTGACAGGTTTCTGAGGAACTTGTAGATTTGACCGTATGTTCTTCCTTGCCAAAAGAGGGAACTGGCATATCTAGAAGATTCCACACCACAGTTGCCCATAAATTGATTACTTAGGGTACCTTGTATCTTTTTAGCGCCTATATTGCCATAGGTATCTTCTAATTGGGCATTCGATTGTATACAAGAAATGGTACTAATACCATACTTTCTTGCCGTGGCTGGGACCTCTGAAAGACCTGGGATGTATAAGGTAGGTAGCTCATCTATGGCCACAAAACTCTTCGTTCTATTATGCCCATACATAGATTTAAAACATATGGTAATCAGTAGAGATATAACTGGACTGAAAGCTGATTTGGCAGGTGGAAAATTGCCAATACAGAGTATGGTTGGAGCAATATTATCGTTGATATTTAACTTTATTTCATTTTTACTCAAGACCCAAAATAAATTCTTGTCAATTAGTGGTTGTAAGCTTGTTTTAAAACTTGCTATGATACTTATTAACTGACTTGATGATTTATCTCCGCCTCTATATGCATCAAATATGGAACTAGAATAAGAATAAGCTTCCGGGTCTTGTTCTATTAAACCTAGTGTTTTGTCAATAGGCTTAGTAGCTAACGTTAATACGTGTGGTAACGTACAACAGCTTTTTGCTTGATTGGATAAGTAGACGATAATTCCTTTTAGAAGAGATTTAGTACTTAAATACCAAAAATCATCTTTCCCTCCAGGATTAAGATTTTTTAACAAAACAGTAACATTTTCTTCTAAATAGGCTCTATCTGATATATAGATAGGATCAATAGGATTGATTCGACTACTTTTATTCAGATCTGTAAAATTAATCGTCTTAAAAGCAATATTTTTCCTGTCCCTTTCTGGTAATTGTAAATAACAATTATATACAAATTTAGATAGGCAATAACTCTTTTTTGGATTTACTGGAGTACCTTCGAAATCATAGTCATATACAAGTCCACAATAACTTTTTCGTATCATTTCATATAATATTGGCTCTAAAACATACCTGGTTTTACCGCTTCCAGGACCACCTAGTATATAAATTCCTCTATGAGGATTATTGATGGGCAATAGACCATTTTTAGTAGGTAAAGCAATGCTAAAAGGTGACTTTTTATCGTAAAATTTAGGACTAATGATTGAATTTTTATCTTTTTTTACAGAAGGCTTTATATCTCTATTAAACCAAAATGGAATACTAAAAGAGGCAAAAAATAGTATAAATAGATAAGGTATTAACCATTCACGTGATTTTATAAAATCATAACTGGATAAATAGATACATGTTCTTTCAAAAATGATAAAACAAAATGTAAAAATTAACCATAAAAAAATTAATACTATAGATGTAAAATTATTATTTTTACCGAAAGATTTTGATAAAAATAGCTTTAATCTATCCCATGCTAGAAAATAAATAGACCCTACTAAAATCAGGCGAGTATAGCACCCAAACCCTGAATAGAATACTAAATCAACTGCCCATTTCAAGTATCGGTCATTAATACAAATTCTACTGATTTTCACACAGTAAAGTAACTGAAATAGAAATAAAGCTAGAAATAAATAAAAGGTTAACATTAACGGTATATCACTAATATTTTAGTGCTTTTCTTGTATGTCTTGACTTTTTCATTGGCGAACAATTGGATAAGAAGCAATTAATTTTTGGGTTAGCTGGATTGTTGGTTATTGCTTGGGTTATATTACGGGATGTAAGAAAAACAAAGAGTTGGCATGATTTTTTTGTAGCCACTCCTCCCAAACCTTGTAAGCTACTCGAAAAAGCAGAGCCCTTATCGATTACTAAAGAAACGAATCAAAGAATTAAAGGTGTTGGTGGCATGCAATCAGCACAGGTACGCTGCTCCTTGTTTGAAGATATGGCCAAAAATATCAATAAAGATATCTCAACAGTTGAACCAGAGTCTGATGTACCAAAACCGGCTAAAAAAGTCGAACCAGTTAGTGTTAAACCAAAAAGGTAGTGCAAAAAATTAACAATGTAGTTCCTCCTCAAAAGCAGGAAAAAAACTACTTCCCAATATCCTTTGAAAGAAAAGGCAGAAAAAGGAATATTAAGGTAAAAAACAGCTTTGCTGCAGGTTATGTCTATGGCACACAAGAACTCAAACATGGCAGAAGTATTAAAATAGGTGTCAAAGAAGCTTTTACTTACAAAGGGCAAGAAATTCCCAAAGGTGCATTTTTATACGGAATAGTTGCTTTTGGAAAAGAGAGAATTCTGGCTAAATTAGAAACAGCTGAATTTGGTAAAAATGTGATTCCGGTTGCTATTGGTTTATATGATTCAGATTATATGATTGGACTATTAGTAGAAAATTTACATCCTTTCATTGATCAAGCGCAAAATAAATTGCTCAGTAGAGCAGCTAGTAGTAGCAGTAATTCTTGGATCAGAGAGATAAGCGGAGTAGTAGTAGATGGTATTAAATCTGTTAAAAATGAGCAAAAAATAACAATAGAAAATAGAAGAAAAGTATTCCTTAAACCAATAGAAAAATGAATAAGTTTAAAAAATATGGTGTGGTCTGTTTATGCTTGTTAATGCCTATAACCTCTGCTGCAAGTATAGGATCTTCTATCAAATCAGGTTTAAACAAAATCCTACCTAATGGATTAAAAAAGTGGATTCCTGGTCTATCTCCAGAAGAAAAGACAGCCCAGTTAATGGAAGAACAAGTAGACACTTCTAGTAATGTTTTGGCACAAATGAAGGATGCAGCTGATAGCATGAGAAAATTAAAACAGAGTGTAGAAGATGCCAATTCTATTAAGAACGAAGGAAAAGCATTATTCGAAGATCTATCTGATGCTAAATATGGTAAAGTTGTACTAGGTATATCAGAAAAAATCAGTGGTATTAGTTTAAACCCTAGTGATTATATTCCTAGCTTAGATTGTACTAGAGAGCTTAAAAGAGATTGTTCTTTTTCCTGTTATAGAGAAAAATCGCTGTTAGGTAGGGTAGATTATTTTACTGGTAGAAGTAGTAATTTCCTAAGTGTAAAACCTCCAAAAAGCTTAAATTCCATTTGCTCAGACATTCAAAGAGAGTTGCGCCGATCGGATCAGATAAAAATAGCAGCTAAAGAGGCCAATAATAGACTGATTCCAGTTTACAAAGAACAAATCAAAAATCTAAAGATTCAAAATAAAAAGATAGATAAAACGCTATCTAATCCTAATTTTTATAAAAATGACCCCGTAAAGTATTTTCAATTAGAAAGCATCAAAAACAAAAATATCTTAGATATGGGAGAACTCGTGGAACGAATTAATAGGCTTCAAATTCAATCAGAGGAAGTTTCTAAAAATGATAAAGAATCTATTGTAGAGCTATATAGTGAGAAGTTAAACAAGGATCTAATACAGCATATTGTTAAAAGTAAAATAAAAAGAAATAGTAGATTCTAAATGAATATGAGCAAAAAATACAAACTAGAAGAAGTGAAGGAGTTTACTTATAACCCTTTTGTAAACTACAGGTCAGAGGTACAATTCGACGAGTTTTTCATAGATGAATTGTCAAATAAAGCTAAGAATATCATAAAGTATTTAATGTGTAAACATTCATTTAAAGAAGAAAAATTCTTATTTAAGCTAAATGAGTTTAATAGGTTTATGATATATATAAATATGGAATATCCTTGTGATGGAATAGCAGAACTATGCGCCAAAAAGGTATTAGCAAAGACCAAAGATCCAGATCTATATTGGGTGAATAATGATTTCTTTAGAACTGGAATCTTTCAACTTAAATACTTAGAATGTACCGAAGAAGATAGATACAAATAGGTCTACACAAGTTCCTCGATACGAGATACAGGTAAACCAGTAAGAGCAATAATATCCTCTACAGGGTAGCCCTTATTAAGCATGGATCGGGCAATATCTAGCTTCCCTTTTTGCTCTCCTATTTGGATACCTTTCTCTTGTCCTATCCTGAATACCCATCAACTTTCCTTTATCTTGTCCTATTCGGATACCTTCGTCCCTATATTTTTGTGCTATAGTTCTCATAACATCTTCTTTATCTTCACTAGGTGGATGCTTTGTTATAATATTTTCTAGAGCAGCCTGCTGATCTTCAGGTAATTTACTGTCACTATACCATAAAAAGCTTCTTGTGTAAATATAACCTTTTTCTTTGTCTAGGACAATACATGATTTAAAATTTTCTAAAAATTCCTCCCATAACTTAAGCATATCACGGGTGTGAACATATTTCATGAAATATTCCATCATGTCCAAGTGTGCCTTCTTTTTGATTTCATTATCTGGCATAGCATAGAGATTTACCAATTGATAATCTCCTCCCATAAGTTCTTTAGAAAGACTAGGTTCACTAAACAAATCCCATAGATTTCTTGGGACAGTAAAAGGTGTATTACCATGGTATACGACCAGCGGAATTATTAGTGGAAGTTTTGATTTATTTTTCGTCTTATGCCTTTCAAGTAAGAGAAACATATATTTCCATAGCTTAAAGGCTGTCCAATACTTAGGGCTTACCTCGGCTTTGATCAAGGCATACACAAAAGCTTGCTGATTATTTTTAGTTTTGATAGAGAATACTAAATCACTGAATTTTTGTTTCAAATTTTCCTCTACAAATGATTCTTTTTCTACCTTAAGCGTGCTTAGATCTAACAATGATTTACACGATTCTGGTAAATAATAGTTTAAAAACTCCTGAACAGCTATTGGATCGGAAAGGATTTTTTTGGCTAAGCTGTCATGTTTTAGTCTTTTTGTCATAAAGGTAGCTTTTTAATAAGCATTAAATAATAATAGACTCATGTTATGTAGGAATATCCTGATAAATGGATCCACATAACGTTTATTTAGAAAAGGTTTTGCCTAGTACCCTAATTACACACTTTCCCTATCAATTTTCTCTAAAATTGCATCCAATATCCAACTATGTCTAGATCTTTTTACTTGATAGTAATCATTTATACATTGACTATCAATCTTTTGAATTAGACTATTAGGCAATCTTAATTGTATATTTTGTATACTTCGCTCTTCTTTTTTACTAGTATTAGGAACAGCACCGCCCTTGTTTATAAGATCACTTACTTTACGATCATGAGATGGTAACTTTTTAGAAATAGCCATTTTTTTAATATCGTTTTAATTGTATTATAGAACCAATTTAGTATTAATTTAAATCTAAGTTAATATTAATTAGAAAATTAAATAAAGCATTAAACTCCTGTATAGCTTTTACATCTTTAGGCTTTATCTCAGTAATTGCTAGTCCTTTTGAAGATGCATTTGGAAACGACTTCCTGTTTCCTATGAAAATATCTATGAACTCCAACGTTTTATTCTCCTTAAGAAGGTTAGCAGCCTCACTATTATCTTGCCCACTAAAATCAGCCTTATTGATAAAAGAAAATGATTTTAACTTTGGGTTAATGATCTTCATTTCTTCTATTAGTGTGGATACTTTTTCTATTGTCCAAATATCAAATGATCTAGGAACAAATGGGACTAAGTAGATATCAGCAATGCTTATAGCAGCGCGTTGACTAGTAGTATCCCTACCACCTGTATCAATAATAATATGGTCATACTTTGATCTTAACTTTATTGTTTGATCACGAACTGTTCTATCTGACAATTGAATGGATGTATAATCCAAGTTATCTTTCATCGTTTCACTTCTAAACACAGTAAAATCAGAAGCTGTTTGTTGATCGTCTGCATCAATTAAAAGAATATCTTTGAATTTTCTGGCCATTAAAACTGCTAAATTTGTAGAAATAGTAGATTTACCAGATCCTCCTTTAATACCACCTATTACATATATCATTTTTACACTAATATAGATTTATTACAATATATTTTATATGTCATAATAAACATTACTTAATATTATAGTGATACTTTTTTAGTATTACTTACATATCATTCTTAATGAGAATTAATCAAATATACAATATTAATATCACAATAGTATCAAAATTTACGTATTACTAAACAAACATATTAAGAAGTGATCTCAGAAAGCGGAAAATAAAGCACACTAAGAGTATAGTAGCCTAAAAAAAATGGACACAAAAACAACAACTTCTTGACTTCGTGATCCACTTAATAAAACGAACTATCAAGACAAAATGACTTTCAGTAATAATAAGATATTTATAACTCAATATCTGGTATATTTCACGTTTTATTAATTAATAAATTACTGCTAGTAAAAGTAAAAAATAACGAATTAAATTCGTAAAATTTAACCCTTTACGAACTTAAAGCAAAGATTATAAAATGGCGTATCAATATGTAATGGAACCTTTACGATTTGAAGAAACGGATCGGCTCTCTCAGGCTTGTGAAACTGTGCAAGAAAAATTAATCGTTTGGACTTTGTTAGATACAGGGTTAAGAGTATCCGAACTATGTGGGCTTACTCCGCAGCAAATCCTATGGCAACAAAAAGCGATTCGTGTTTCTGGAAAAGGTGGGCCGTATGGAACAAAATCTAAAAAACGTGTGGTGCCCATGTCTAAGCGTGTTCAAACATTACTTGAACATTATTTCGCCATTAATAATGCCTGGCCTGTTGGGGTAAGGCAAGTGCAAAAAATTATTAAACAGATTGCTAACAGAGCAAAAATAACACAAGAAATTACCCCCTCATGTCTTACGTCATACATTCGTAACTTTAGCACTACAAAAAGGAATATCTTTAGCATCAATACAAAAAATACTTGGACGAACTATGTTAATAAGCAAATTTTTTATGACAAAAATTTTTGGTCTTTAAGGTCTATTTTAATTGGGATGTGGACTTATGGATAACTTTATCAAGTTATCCATAAGTCCACATTATAGCTATTATAATTACAATTTATATTGATAATCAAATAATAAATTTATAATTTATTCAGTTATGCAATATCACATTGCCTATCCACCCAATACTAATGATTTACCTTGAGTTTAGATAGATGGCCATCTACATAAAAAGTATTATCTCTCATGATAGCAAACACCTGTCTAATAAGTTTATTAGCTACAGCAATAAGGGCCAATTTGCTAGGTTTTCCCCTTTCCTTTAACCTTTCATAAAATGCTTTACAGGCCTTATTAAAGCGTATAGCTGACCAAGAAGCCATATAGAGTAAAGAACGTAACCCCGGGTTCCCATGACGATTAATATGGCCTTTTTTTCTTATTGATGAGCCTGAATGCTCATAAACAGGTGCCAGTCCCACGTACTTAGAAAACTGTTTAGCACTCTGAAAATGGCTACCTCCACCAATAGAAACGATAAGTTCGATAGCAGTTCTATCACCAATCCCTTTAATAGAGCTAATCCGTTTATAGAGATCCTGATAAGCCTCCTCCGTAATAGAAAGCATTTTTTGCTCTAATACAGCTATTTGATCTTCCTGATAGGCTATAGTTGACTTAAGCATGGTTAAGGATATATCATCTGTTTTAGGCAATACACTAAAAGACTCTAGCAAATTATAAGACATCGTAAGTTGTTTCTTGAGCTGAGAAAGGAGTGTTTTTTGTTGCTTTAAAGCCTGTATACTTTCTGAAGGAATTGTGTAGGGCTTAGGTTCCATCTTTGAGCCATACAGCGCAATAAGTTTGGCATCTATCTTATCTGTTTTTGTTGTATGCTGCATCACACGAGCAAAATGTTTGATTTGCTTAGGGTTAATAACTGAAACAGCTATCTCAGATTCTAGCAGCATCTCTACTAATAAAGCACCATAGTTGCCAGTTGCCTCTAAAATACAGTGATGCAATGATTGATCAAGTTGAGCCAAAAATACGGCAATACCATCTGGATCATTGGTATATGTAGTCGTAGTATAGCCTTCACCTTTACGAAAAGCTGACACAAAACTACTTTTTGATATATCGATGCCTATATATTTCATAGTATTAGATGTTTGTATTAAATTTATTCATCTTGTGAACTATCGTCGCATACACGGGCTTGAATGGCCAACGAACTATTCAGTTTTTAAGATGAAAAGAGCTGGGAGCGGAACGTCCAAAACGGTATCTACTACCAACATGATAGCGGCTTTATTCCAGCTCTTTAATAAGATTATCTTGTTAATACAAACGTACGACATGATAGGTTAATGACTACTGCAATCTATCTTAATTTTACAGATGCGCATGTTATGGAGGAATATGCCACTAAGTGGTAAGCGCTTAGCGTGTATTTGTGTGTCCAGAGAGACTAGTATTTTCCGGTAGGTGAAAGTCCTACTAGACCAAAAGTTAGAAGTCTATAGCTTGGATAGCAGTATCATGAGAAATCAAAATACTGAAACCTATTGACAGACTTATCTAAAGCATAAGTGCGAATGATCAGGCCGCAGCGCAAGCGAACACACGGGTAGCCTCGAAAGCTAATAACTCTCAGGGCCGAACTAATGAATGTATAGTGAAGGCAATATATTAAGTTGAAAACTAACTGAAACGACTTAATACCTGAGCGGGGTGTTAGTGGCAGCATGATCATAAGGAGATACTGAGTGACTGGAGAAGTCCTCCTCATCCCAGGAAGAAAACTCCTGGAGCAGGGTAGGCTCTATAACTGGCAACACCAGGAAATGAGCTGAAAGATGAGAGGATGGCGGACGGGTGTATAGTAGTGAGGAAACAGCGTAATGGATGTGGAGCGAAGGCACCCTACTGATAACATTGCTCCGACAAAAAGGGAGGTAAGGGTATGATGATAAATACGCCCATAATATTACAGGACCTGAGAAGGAGGGTATATATCAAAGCTAAAGCTGACAAGTCGTGTCTTAAAGCAAGGTTTTTATAGTTCAAGGTGGAGTAAGACTTATTCTGAAAGCAAAACTATTAGATAGGACATAGGCAATGATAAGAAGTTTTCAGGAAAGCGTAGTACGGAAAATCTGTATGCTGCGTTTGACGAGGCGGGCGATGGAAACGGGGGTAAAACTACCGCGCCATTGCTCGACCCTACACGCACGATTTTGCCTAATACCCATACCCTTATATACTCTTCTAAGACGCATTATAAAATTTCGGAAGGGGATCTGGTATGGCTTAAAAGCGATTTCTATGATACCATGTGCTGCCCAGGATAGTTGAGTAGCTAGAAATATAATGAGAGCAGAGCCTATGTTATGGAAATTTTTCAGGATTCTATAAATATTCCTTTGACCAATAACCTTTCTGAAAGACAAATCAGGCACTACGTCGTATACCGTAAAAATTACTACTTTACGTAATCCGAAAGAGGAAATAGATTCCTAGAATGCGTTATCTTTTTATACCTAAATTGGAAGAAACAAAAACTAAATTGTTTACAAAAGCTCAAAAATATAATCACCTAAAAACCATAGTCGCCAACGGATACGAATTATTTTTGTTTACCACTGTGGATAAAACGTGCAGAAAATTAATTTTTCTGCATGTTGTCACGAAAAAATTTATACAAATATCTAATTTTTAATAAAAAACTATAAAAAAGTTTTTTGCCAAATTTCTAAACAGAAACCCTAAAGTTGAAGCTTATGGTTTAAGGAATAATATCGTGTAATCTGAACAGAAACACTTATTTTTGAATACTTTTTTCATACTTTTTAAAAATTTTATCTAAAAACTCTGAAAAATATTTAGCAAAATTTACAAAGTTACCAGAACTATCTACATAAGATACATGTCCTAAATTAGAATTTTTTTCTAAATTTATACAATATTGAGTATCTCGATCTTTAGCTATTAACCAATAATTTTTTTCATTTCTTCCTCGTTTCTTAATAGAACGATGAAATGAAATTTGAGTTGATGTTATTTTTTTAACTTTTTCTTCTATATTACTTTTTCGAATTTTATCATCCAACTCTTCATCCTCTTGAATTTCACATTGATATATATCGAATGCCGTATCACGTATAGATCCGTATTTATTTAAAAATTCCCTATACTCTTTTAACTCATATGAATTCAAACTATCCTTATTCATAGATAAGTTTATAAGTACTGAATCAAGTATATCATCAGTTATAGCAAAACCTAACTCAAGTTCATTTTTGTCCAAAAAACTATTTACTTTACAAGAAAGATCATCTTCAGAACATTTTTCTTCTTCAGATTCATTCATAACCTCAACATTACTGCCTTCACCACCAAATGTATGTATACCTTCCGTTTTAGAACTGAACTTAAAACTTGAATCATCTCCTTTTTGTTTGTACATTTCGTTAGAATAGTTTGACATACATCCCAAATGTGTGACACATATAAATAATATAGTGTATATATTTTTTCTACTTAACATAATATGAATTATTATAGGGTTTGTATTTGATTTCTAAAATTATGCATAACCTCTCCCATATCTACCATGCCAGTACGTACCAGGTTGCCTTATTAATCCTTCTGTCTGTTCTGGTGTGGGCACACGAATTATATTGTCTATCAACATAGTTTTTTGGGAATGAAGATAATCTGGTAGTTCAACCGTAATACTATTATCTCTAAATAAATAATCTATTTGCACAGTATCACCGAGGTATTGAGGAGCACGCCTACGTCGTACATTATGTAATTGATATAATACCTCAACATTCAGATTTGTTAACTTATTTATGTTCAGATTACCTGAATCATCCAGATTTCTTGACTCATTTAGGTCAGGCAACTCAACATCACGAAAATCCACTAAAAGATCTCTTATCCTAAATTCTACCGTCCACGGTCGTCCCCTAAGACTGTTAGGCCTATCTACCCGTATAGGCTTCCAAAATAAGGCTGCACTACCTGGAAGTCTTCTAAAACTATTTACAAATTCATCCCGTTCGTTTCGAGTACGAAACATTAGTCCAGGTTCCTTATATGTAAGACAATGATAGAATAAAAACATAAAATGTTTTCTAACATCATCATTAGTTAGAATATCACGACAATCTGGAGCAGTCTGACCGAGAAAACCTTCATCTTCCAACCTTTGAAACTTAGCCCTTGTCTCTCTGGGAATACATCCATTTACATGACTAGACAAGTTTCTTTGCAAACGATTAATTGGAATAGTATTTATATTCAACTCTCTTCCTCTAATAGAGCAAGACTGTAAAGAAAAACTAAAAAACCATAATAATAATCCAGTTAATGCAATAAATGAATATCTTCTGTTCCTATATACCTTAATCATAATTACCATAAATTAAATTCCATTCAGAATATTAATAGCATCTTATATATATTCAATCCAATAATTTTACAAAAAATTCACAAAATCTGCAAATAATTACAACCATATACCAATTTCTAAAAATTAGACATTTACCTTTTGGACAAAATAGCCACGTCTATCTAACATATAATATTTTACCCTTTCAAACCCAATCTCCCTTAACGCACTTCCTATTAACTTAGTATTCAGTCTAATATTACTTCCTACGATTTCTTGCAAGTACCTAAGAATATCAGTTGTAGTCATGAATTCTCCTACCTCTTTAGTAGATGGAGCAAGATACTGAGTAATCAACTCAGTTTCGGTAGATTTAGTAGTAAATTGATCAGATCTTTGTGTCAGTTCTAATAACTCTTCCTTACTCAATTCCCCACTACCAGCATCTAATTTATACAAATGATAGGCTTGCTCCCAAGATTTCTCTAAAATATATTTTACTTCATCATCTATATATTCAATAAACTCTACTTCAAAACTAATCCATCTACTATGACCTAAATCTGATCGTAAAAATTCAACATCATTGGTACTGCCTAAAAAAGAAGCTATACGAGAGGCGGTTATTTCATCTTCTTGGTAAGGTAAACCGGACATTAACATAACGTTGGGACAACCAAGTCTTGATCACATGGGCATTAGAACGAAGCTGATGAAGTTCATCTAAGTTTATAATAAAGTTTCTAATTAGGGACTTCTGCGCATCCTTCTCATTACTAATAACAGGGTTCCCATTATAATACCTTATAAGAGAAGGAGGGCACAAAAACTCACAAAAATAACTCTTACCTATATTTTCTTTTACAGAACATAAAATCAAGGCATGTTTATTTATACTCCCAGGTTCAAAAACAGTACGAACAGCCCTAATCATCCACTGCTTAAGATGCGTATACCAATAGTGAATATTAATAGAAGCAGAATCCTTTAAATGAACGTAACTCGCCAGTTGACGAATATAATCCTTACTACCATCAAATTCATTTCTTTCAAAAGCTAAAAAATAAGCTTCTATAGGATTAAAACGTTCTACAAAAAAATATTTTAATATGCAGTTAATCAAATCCAAAGAGCACTCAAAACCATGCCTATCTAAATTATCCCTTAGTTCATTTATGTTAACTTTTTCCCATAAACCAGGATTACGTTTAGTACTCATCTCACGCTCTTGGGTAACTACATTCAACCGAAAATTAAATTTATTACTCAAATAGGTTTTTACTTTACCACGTTTAGTATTACATGATTTTCCAGCATAATTGTTATTAATAGAATTTATAGTAACAGATTGTACCTGTTGTACACCACAATCTAGAAGTATCTGAAAATCATTAGTAGTATACCTTTGAAAGTATTCCGCTATATCCTTTACATCTCCTGGCAATTGAACGGATACAATACCAAAAGAATCTCGTAACTTCTTAGAAGCATTCTTCCCTGCCTCATCATTATCATAACAACATAATAGTACGGAAGTCTTACCACGTAAAACTCTCAACAGATCCTCACTAGGCATCTGGTGCTCCGACTGCAAAGAAATAACATTTCTAAACCCATGTGCATAAGCACTCATGCAATCTTTTTCCCCTGCTGTAAGAAGTATATAGTCTAAATTTCCTTCAGGTAATTGAACCAACCCAAAAACATCATCTTTATTTTGATTCTTATACGAAAATGATTTTTTCTGACCTTTAAAAGAATGATCATTAGAAAATGAAGGTGATATCTCTGGAATATATACTTTAACTCTACCTGATACATGATAGGCAGCTACAACCTGATGCTTATCAAAATATTTAAAAGACAAATAACGACCTGAGTTAGCGGTATAAGATAAAAAACTTACTTGTTTAACATCAAACTTTTCTAAAACAGATTGGTCAATACCATACTGTAGCCAGTATTTTAAATATAACTTAGAAATAGGAGATTCTAAACAAGATATGTATTCAATACGAAGTGTTTGAGAAGGAAAAGATGCTTCAGGGTCTTTAACAGTGGGTGAATTAGGAAAAATAGGTTTTAGAATAACTCTTGATTTCTTTTCAGTATTCAAACCCAGACACATCTCTTGGTCAATGAGTTCTAAAAGTTCCTTAAACTGCGTCCTACAGTCTAATCCATAATAATCAGCCCACATTCTGAAGGCATCGCCCTGGTGACCCGTATTAAAAGATTTAAATTTTAACGTACCTGTCCTTTTTTCCTTATAAATAGACATACTTGGTCTATCATCTTTCTCGGAAAATATAGATTTGTAATTTTTTTTCTTACATTTGAATTAAATGTAGGAACCAAGTGGCGGATGAGATATTCCTCTCCCCCTACCTTTTCCAGGATTTGTTCTTTTGTTATCATATAATTTATATCCTTGCCATAATTAGGTAATAGGGCACTACTCTAGGTCTATAGTTTTTTTATATTTTTTAAATGCCCTTATTAGCTGTTGCATTCTTTTATATTGATCATTTATCCCAACCCACCCTTTACCAGCTGGTTGGGGTAGTAGATAATGTGCAGCCATCATGGCTAAGCCGTTAGCCATAATGCAATAAAAATCACCTTCTATTCCTTGTTAATGGCTTAATCCATTTATTCCAAGACAAAGTCGCTAATACACTGATGGCCATACCTATCAAGGCAGTACGAGAAGTGCCTCTAAAACCAAAAATAGCCAAGATAAAAGGAGCAGATATGATAGGTGTAGACAATGCCATGCCCCAAATAATCAATTCTAATGGATTTTTGTAGTAAAGGCTTAATAGCATAGCTAATAAGCCTGTAGCTATTACAGTTAGTTTGGCCAGTCGGATTTGATAAGCATGAGAAGGGCTACCTTTTGTGCCCTGTATAATTTCCATCATATCGTGACTCACTACGATACTACAAGCATGTAAACTCGAATCAGCTGTAGACATGGTCATTGCTAATAAGACAATGGCAATACACCCTTTAAAAGTGGGTGAAATGTTAGCCATTATGTACTCCCAAACTTCCATTTCTGGTAGGGTTGGATTTATTATAAAAACAAATAGACCAATCAGTACTATAGCAAAGAATATAAGCATACCAAAAAAATTACCATATAAAAAAACTTTTTTGGCTTGAATGGGGCTAGAAGACATATATACTTTTGGGATCGATAAGAGATCAAAGGACAAGGCCACATTTTGTAACATTAGAAAAAATAGACTCAATGGCTTAAGACGGTATGAGCTGCTCAATTGAAAATTTTCTTGTTTTTTTAAACATGATACTATTTCTAAAATAGGTTTATCTGTTTTTGCAAATAGAAGCTTTGCAAGCAGAAAAATAATAATGGTCAAAGTTATAAATTGTAATACATCGGTAGTGGTGACGGAGCGAATGCCTCCAAAAGTAGCATAAATAATAAGAATTAAAGTTGCAAGTATAGTAATCATACGTGGGTCAATCGAATCTATGCACATCTTGATGGCTAGTGACATTGCATGGATTTGCATGTTGGCAACAATAATATAAAATGCCATACAAAATAGCGCAGTAATAAGTCTTGGATATTTGCCATATATCTTACCTATTGTGTCTGCAATAGAAAGGTCCTGCATGAAGGGCCCCATATGTAAGGATAATCTACTAATCAACCAAAAATTGATGGTACTAAAAAGCATATGGATGATCCACCAGAGACCATTATGATGCACACGTATTACATTAGTTATTAGCGCCCCTCCTCCAAAACAGGTGGCCAATAACGTGGCCATCAAAGTAACCGTAGAAAATCGTTTATTACCCACAACATATTCCCGGAAGGAAGTTGCTTTTTGACTAGCACAAAAACCTACCAATAGGGTCAATAACAAAAAAACCAATACCATGAGCAAGGGGATGTTATACAGCATCATAGATAGGTAGATAAAAACTTAATAACGCTATTCGTAGGTGCGAATTTAATAAAAATGTTGAAATTTTTTTCTTCTTTTAGAAACAATATGATTTCTAAAAATGACTTGCCGGTTTGTATAAATACAAACTTGACAAGGAGGGCAATAATAACCATAAAGGTTACAAATTGGACCATCGGGCATGAATCGACAGAGCGTTAGGGTTAAGATTTCGTCAGGTAGATGCACTGCCTATTGGTTATTCAAATGTTGAATCAGTTATTGAAACAGGTTACTACGTGGATAAAACCAAATATACGCAAGAGTTAATAGAGAAGAGAAATCCTATTTTCATAGCCCGGCCTCGTAGATTCGGGAAGTCTTTGTTTATAGATACACTGGCTACTATATGTAGCGGAAAGAAAGCAATTTTTAAGGATTATCATAATATTAATTTTCCTACATATTCAGGCTTGAAATCTCCAGATTTTAACTCTATAACTATAAAGGAACGAAGCTTAATATGATAAAATAACAGGTCTATATAAAAATCTTGTTCTTCAACTTGAAGATGATACTGACGACCTAAGAAGGCAAATCCTTGGTAACTTAGATACCATAACCATTAGATCATCTATAGATGATAGGTACTCATTTTCAATTTTCTCATTATTAGACCTATAAGTCAAATAGTTATTTAAGATATCAGTCACCTTTTTTAGAAATAGTATCATGTTTAAAAAAGCAAGAAAATTTTCAATTGAGCAGCTCATACCGTCTTAAGCCATTGAGTCTATTTTTTCTAATGTTACAAAATGTGGCCTTGTCCTTGTGGCCCAGTATCTAGATCGGACTTTCCCGGTCTCTCTAGCTTGTTACGATACCGATTGCTTACCTGGTCTCTTCTGTGAAGGGGTCAATCCGATTATTGAAAACAATAGTCATAAAGTATTGGATATGATCACTGATCAAGCTGATTCAGGCTTAGCCAGTGAAATAAGTAAAATGGCTACCCAGTTTATGAAAGATATAACCAAAACCAAGTTCTTTAAACTGCATAAAGGTAGAGAGGTATATGTCTGTGCAGGAAAACCATTACAAAACAGATGAGCAGCGGGTCTTAAAGTCAATGAACGGCTAGCAGCTTATAATTTGCTGCAAAAAAATATCATTGCCTCAACAAAACTTAAAGAAAAAGCCGTAAAATTACGAGAGAAGGCTTCTACTTTAACTAAAGCCAGCCGGGTTTCTATCGCAGCAGAACAAGATCGGCTGGCTTGGAAAAGTAAGAGAAAGAGAAAGAAAAAGAAATCAAAATAGATAAAATGATGCGTAAGATAGATGCACTGCCTATTGGGTATTCAGATGTTACATCAGTTATTGAAACAGGCTACTACGTAGATAAAACCAAATATGCGCAAGAGTTAATAGAGAAGAGAAATCCTATTTTCATAGCCCGGCCTCGCAGATTTGGGAAATCACTGTTTATCAATACACTGGCTACTATAGCTAGTGGAGAAAAAGAGATTTTTAAAGATTGCTATATAGGCAGGCCAGAAAATGGATATGGATGGAAGAAATATCCCGTCATTAAACTGGATCACTCTAGATTGACCAATGAATCAGCAGAATTATTACAACTATCTTTAGAAGATTTACTTATACGGATTGCTTCAATATACCAGTTGAAGCTTACTGGACAGGTTCTTAAAACAAAGCTCTCTAACTTGGTTGAAGATATGACTAAATTAGGAAATGATTATGAATCGAAAATAGTATTATTAATAGACGAATACGATGCACCTATAGTTCATCTAACCAAAGGGTCTGACCTAGAAAAGGCTAATATTAAAGTCATGAAAGATTTCTTTATGACTTTGAAATCACTCAATGAATACTTTCAACTCACCTTTATCACTGGCGTAAGCAAATTTAGTTTATCGGATGTATTTTCAGGGGCCAATCATTTAGATGATATTACGATCAATGAATCTGCCAATGCCATGTTTGGTTATACCCAGCAAGAAATCGTAACCATATTCTCAAAAAACTTAGAAGATATTGCTAAAAAATGGAGTACAAAAGAAAATAACAAGGTCACTCCATCAGAAGTAATGAGCCGTATGACAACGCATTACAATGGATATAGATTCCATAGAGATGGCATAAGTGTCTATAATCCTTGGTCTACATTAAAGTTTTTAAATACTGGAGAACTAGAAAACTACTGGTACGAGTCAGGCAGTCCTACTATACTTATTAACCAGATGCTAACAGATCCTGATAGATTTAACCTTAATATGGATAATCTTGAGATGCAAGCTACTAGAGATGACCTCATGTATACAGGTAATAGAAATGAGATTAGTTTAAAATCGTTGATGTTCCAAACGGGCTATTTAACCATTTATGATTATGATGAGTCTAGTAGTCTATATACTTTAAGATTCCCTAATAAGGAAATAGCAGATTCCTTTCAAAAAAGTATACAGTCCAGTTTAAAAAAGGGTATACAAGATTATTTTATACAAGAACGTGATAGAATCCTAGGTGCATTAGCGGATCAAAACATTGAAACCTTTATAGATCATATCAATACAGCTTTTGCCACACTTCCATACTACATCGATACCAAACAAGAAAAACAGTACCACAGCAATTTACATATGTTGCTCCAAGGTTTAGGATTTCTAGGAGGTCATACGATGCATATGCATAGCGCATCTCCATCTAGTCAAGGCAGGTCAGATATTGTTTTAGAATTAAAAACGGCCATATATATCATAGAAATAAAGTACAAATCCAGCGGAAAAATAGCCTTAGCACAAATCAAAGCAAACACGGCTATTATAAACCTTATTTACTTAGGCAAAAATCCATTATACTACTAGGCATAAACTTCAATGAGGAAACCAGAATGATAGATAATTGGGCATATGAAATCCATGAAGAGCATATAAAACAATAAAGCCTATGGATTTATAAAAGCCTATTGAAGAAACTATTTAGAAAACTGATCTAATAGATCATCTAGATATTTACCATCGTTCGCATCAAACTGATATAAAAGAGCTCCTTCCTTTCCATGATATATTTTTTTCCCAATCCTTATGTGAAGCATCAGTACGAAGTATATCATCACCAGAATGGTGTATTTTAAATGCTAAAATACCTCTTCGGACTGAATCATTATAAGTACCATCTGCTTTGATATCATATCCATATTCGCGTAGCTTTTGGACCCATTCTTATTCATCTTGTGATAACCTACTATCTTTTGCCTTATAAGACACCACTATGTCAGGGTTTGGACTTATACTTAAGTCCTTTTTTCTGGGGTATATACCAAAATTTTTATTAATGTTAAGTTCACTAAAAGATGGTTCATCCTGTGCGTTAGCCAACTTGTCCCAAAAGAAATAACGCTCGTTTAATAAGACAATTCAAGCTATCTGCTTTCAGTATGTCGAATCTTAACCAGTAGTCGATAAAGAAATCATGGATCAAAGAAAAACCGCAACTTTATGGCCATGCGTGACCCGATGGTCCAAGTAGCAGTTTTTAAGATATACAAAGAACAATCCAATATACAAGCTGACCCGATGTACTAGGATAAACCTACTCTAGGTCTATCTTTTTTTTATGTATTTTAAATACTCGTATCAGCTGTTCTATTCTTCTTAGTTTGTGATCTTTTTCAACCCACCCCTTACCGGGTGGTTGTGGTAGTAGATAGTGTGCAACCATCATAGCTATTCCATTGGCCATCACGCCAAAAGATTCATAAAAATTTGCTACTTTATGCTCAACACACTTTTCAAAAACTAAGGCAACTAGTATACCTGTAGTCATCCCAATCAAAGCTGTAAGAGAACTACCGCGGAAGCCAAAAACGGCTAATATAAAAGGAGGAACTACTGTTACTATAAAAAATGGCAACGCATAGCCAAAAACAAAAATATTTAATTGAAATATACCAGGATAGTAAACCGTCAGGGTCATAGCCAATAGGCCAATAACTAATGTAGTTAACCTAACTAAGCGAAGCTGTTTCACATCAAGTACTGCTTCCACATCTCGGATAGGTTTCACTAGATCATGGCAAGCCATAATGGTAGCAGTGTGTAAGATTGAATCAGCTGTCGATATGGCCATCCCTAGGATACAAATTACCAAACATCCTTTATAAACATATGGGATATGGGTTAATATATATGGCCAAATTTCTACTCTTTGTAGCGTTGGATTACACACAAAAACAAGTAGGCTAATTGTTACAATAGAACCTAACATAACAAAGCTGCAAAGCATTACACGAAAGAAAACTTTGTAGGCTTGTAAGCAAGGCAATAATAACTATAGATATGATAAACTGGAATATATCAGTAATAGTAATGGCACGAACACCGCCAAGCATATCATAAACTATAAAGATTAAGGTGGCTAGTAATGTTACGATACGAGGGTCAACAGAATCTATGCACACGCCTATAGCATAGGACATTACATTGATCTGCATAGCAAGAACACCAATAGAAAAACAGATACCCAATAAAGCGGCAATAACCCTAGGATACTTACCATATACGTTACCTATCGTTTCTGCAATAGAAAGGTGCTTCATAAATGGACCCATACGCAGTCCCAGTAGACTGATCATCCAAATATTGGCGCAAGTACCTATTAGTGGAATTATGTATTCTATACCAAAATTATAATAACTAGGCATAGTACACATCAACGTTCCTCCTCCAAAAGTTGTAGCCAATACTGTAAGCACCAAGGTAGCAGTTTTAAACCGCTTATTACCAACAGCGTATTGGCGAAATGTGGTTGTTTTATTGGTACAATAAAGGCCTAAGACTAGGTTCAATCCCAAAAAGACCAATACCATTAGCAGTGGTGTGTTATATAATATCATGATCAATGCTCAATAATGTTTATTCGAAACTGAAAATCTAACAAAACAGTATCTTGACTATATGAAAAATTTTATCTAATAGTTTCGTATAAGTCCTAAAAAGTACATAAATAAAGATTATTCCTTATTATAAAATTATAAAAATGTCTGAATTAAGAATAGATTTACAAGAAAAAAACCTGTATAATTTTCTATTGCAACGGACTTGTAATGTTGATAAATGGCACAGTAGTATTACACCAGTTTTCATCTCCCGATTCGTTGGATGTATAGTTGTAATTTTTATGATTATCAAATTAAAAACAAATTACCCCCAAGCTCACATTAACACTTCAGGGACGACTATGTAGGATTAGTATGTAAAATCTGCTCACATATATGCTCTATTTCTGATAACCAGATTAAAATATTATTTTTTTTGGACCATGGAATATAAAAGTCTATAGTATCTTTGGCTATTCTTTTTTGGTCTGCTAGCTTTCTTACAGATATAGTTCTTAGATTATGCAGCCTATCAGCTAATTTAATCTGAACGACACGAATGTCCTTACACTGATTTAATATAATTTGACTATCTGAATGATCTAATTTCCATCGATAACCATAAGTATTATAATACGTAACCATGTCTACTATATAAGCAACTTCCATTCCATATAGTAGTTCGATTTGCTCCAATGTAACCATTGTATCCTCTACTACATCATGCAATAGAGCAGCCAAAATGGTATCAGCATTATTTGTAGCCTCTAATACAATCTTAGCTACCTCCATAGGGTGGGTATAATAAGGCTCACCTGACTTACGTATCGTATTGCCATGTGCGTTCTTAATAAAATTAATGGTTTCAGTTACCTTTTGCTCAGTTAAAGTTGTTTTGTTTACAAGCAGACTAATGAGCTCTTTTTCTTGAATTAAACTTTCATCAGTTTCTGCTACCTTATTAGATAAGTCATCGGTAAGATATCGCTTAACCCGCATAACTTTTTTACCATTAATTAGGTAATATGTAGAGACAGGTTAAACAGATTTCTGTTTCTATGATATAATGAACCAGCATTTCATTGGCTTATTCCTTTCCTGTATTTGTTATATAATTAATATTATGTTAAATAGAATTATGGAAGAAAGTAATGTATAAAAGGCTCATTATTAAGTATTTATAAATTTTGTAAAGCACTGTCGAAGCATGGTGACTATTTAACAATAAAAATTATCCATTCGAAGGGCATAAAAAAAGCCTCCCGAAGAAGGCTAAAAAATTTATTTTTTTTGAGGTTTGGACACCTAAAAAATAGAAACTAGCCCCACTCGGATCAAATCTTAAAATCAATCAAGCATGCATACTACAACGTGTATGATCAATATGTGGTCCCAATAATTCACGCATTGCTGGGTCTATATCGCTTTTAAAGTGTGCTACATTTTGAGTCAAATTTTTTCTGTCTATATGTGTGCCTATTCTGCCTGTTTCTTTATATTTAGTGATGTGTAGTACGACATATTGTATGGGTTGTATCGTATATTGCTGCATAAATCATGGGAAATTTCTTTCCCCTTTGCTTGATTATAGATTAACGAAATTGGAGATATAGAGCGTTTGTGTGGATACACTTTACGTAGTAAAGTATAGTGTGCTATACTTTTGAAAAAGTAGCCTACATTTATATGTAAACTGTATGGGAAAAAGTAGTACTATTTTGTGTAGTTGTAGTGGTGTTACGTTGTTTTTATAAAATTTATAAAGCCACTGATTTTATTTTTTTAGATGCGCTGCTCTGTTTACGGTTTCATGTGCCCAGCTATCTATAGATTTTGATGCTTCGTCAAAGTTAATACCCAATAAGATAATCTCTTTGGCTTTCAATAGATAGGAAGTATAATAGCGATTATCTTTAATTTGTTGTAAAGCTACTTTACCACTCGATTTATACTTGATTTCTATAATATAGACGATGCTACCAATAGTTAGTACTATATCAGCCCTACCTTTGCTAGAAGAAGCTTCACTAGCCATATGACTATTAATACCCTCTAAGCAGTTTAGACCATAGAGTAACATATGGAGGTTACTGTGATAATCTTTTTCCGTTTTACTAGTGATATAGTAAGGGATGCTAGCAAAGGCTATATTAATGGCGATAATAAAGGACTCAATGTCTTTTGTTTGTAAAGCGCTTTTTATTTGATCTTGTATGGATAGAAAATAGTCTTTAACACGCCGTTCTAAGCTATCTTGGATCGTTTGATGAAAAGCTTTTGCTATTTCTTGATTAGGAAACTTGAGCTTATAAACGCCTGTAGATGGCCCATAACTATCTATTGTTAGGTAGCCGGTTTGAAACATCAGGGCTTTTAAACTAATCTCATTCCTGCTGCCTGTATACATTAACTGATGTCTATAGGCATCAATAGGTAGTGCATCTAACTGAAATCTATCAGGGTCTGCTAGCATCTGGTTAATGAGGATAGTTGGGCTGCCTGATTCGTACCAGTAGTTTTCTAGTTCACTACTGTTTAAAAACTTTAACGTAGACCAGGGATTATACACACTTACACCATCTTGATGGAACTTATAACCATTGTAATAAGTCGCAATACCACTCATAACTTCTGATTTAGTAACTTTTTTATTTTCTTTTACACTCCATTTTTTAGCAATATCTTGTAAGTTTTTTGAGAATATAGTTACGATCTCTTCTTGCGTATATCCAAACATGGCATCAGCATCTTTGGAAATAGTAATATCGTCTAAATGATTAGCCCCTGAAAACACATCAGATAAACTAAACTTACTAACCCCAGTGATAAAGGTAAATTGAAAATGTTTGTTAAGGGATTTTAAAGTCATAAAGAAATCTTTCATGACTTTAATATTGGATTTTTCTAGATCTGAGCCTTTTGTTAGATGAACTATAGGTGCATCGTATTCGTCTATCAATACTACTATTTTGGATTCATAAACAGATTTTATACTTTCCTTGCTTTCTATAGTATCTTCTAGGTTTAAGAGTTGTAGCACTAGACTACGTAGCGCATCTTTCACGGTAGCATCTTCTATTTTTACATTATATGAAAAGGCTATTTCTTTTAGTACCATTTTAATAGATGCGCTTAGTTCTTCAGGTGTGTTATTAGATACACCTGAAAAATCCAAATCAATCACCGGATATTTCTTCCATTGATACCCATTTTCTGGTTTACCTATATGATAATCTTTAAAAATCTCTTTTTCTCCACTAGCTATAGTAGCCAGTGTATTGATAAATAGCGATTTCCCAAATCTGCGAGGCCGGGCTATGAAAATAGGATTTTCTTTTTCTATTAGCTCTTGTGCATATCGAGTTTTATCTACATAGTAGCCTGTTCGGATAACCCTTTCAACATCTGAATAGCCAATAGGCAGTGCATCTATCTTACGCATCATTTTGTCTATTTTAAGTTTCTTTTTCTCTCTCTTTCATTGATTTCGTATGTTACCATACTTTTCCAAGTAAGCCTATCTTGTTCTGCTGCGATAACTTGCTGGTCAACTTTAGTTAAAGTAGAAGCCTTCTCTCGTAATTTTACAGCTTTTTCTTTAAGTTTTGTTGAGGAAATGATATTTTTTTGCAGCAGATTATAAGCTGCTAGCCGTTCATTGACTTTAAGACCCGCTGCATCATCATCTAATAAATACTGAATCTCTTTATTATTGGCTAGTAACTCATCGGCTTCTCTTTGGTAAGCGTCTGCTAGGAGTAGCTGTTTGGTATGGGCATATTCCCCGACCGTACGATCATATTGAATCGATTTTTCGATCTCTTTATTAAGTTTTTTCAAATCGGTATATTTCCCATTTGCTGCCTTGATGCCTACTAATTTACCTGTATTTTTCAGAAATCTATTCACTGAATGAATGGTTTGTTTTTCTCTTGCACAGCTATATTTCATGTTCTTTTTAAGTTTATTGGTATATTTTGTTTCCGGTATATACCGAGCAGGGTTTAAACTAATGCCCAATAGATCTTCTGTTTGACCTAAGATCATTTTTTTAAAACTCATATTTTTGAGTTTCTTACCTAAGTTAACCGCATCTCTTACCGCTCTACCAGCCTTTTCTATGGCTCTTTTGGTTTCCATAGCTGTTCGGGCACTATCTCTGATTTTATCAAAGGTGCTTTGTTCTGTTTTTGCAATCGTTTTTAGAAGGTCTACTTGTTTATCTTGCTTGCCAAATAGTTTTTTGATCGTATTGCCGAATGGTATATAATCTAACGTACTATTCACCACATCTTTCAGGGTCTCTTTGGCCTTATCCCATTTATCTCCTGCGTAAGCTACAGTAGCGGTTGATAGAAATACTACCCATAAATATTTTTTCATTTATTTTTTAATTGTTTTCCTGCACAAACATATACCTCTCTACCTTTATGCAGTTTAAAGGACTTGGTTTTGGTTACATCTTTAACGAATTGGGTAGCCATTTTACTGACTTCACTGGCTAAGCCCGAATCGACTTGATCGGTGACCATATCCAATACTTTATGACTGTTGTTTTCAATAATAGGATTTACACCTTCGCAGAAGAGGCCAGGTAGGAAATCAGTATCGTAACAAGATAGAGAGATCGGAAAGGCCCTGTCTAGATATTGGGCTACATGTATGGCTACTAATATTCTATTTTTAGCAAATTTAGCTTTGCCGTATAAAACCGTACCCGCTGGCAACACCGTTTCGTCGATGATACCGTTTTCTTCTAGTTTAAGGATTACAGCACTTTCGTCTGTTACTTTTTGATTTTCCTCTAAGTGGACACGGTAGAAGGTATTCAAAATTTCTTCTTTTGGGTTGTCTTGATAGGAAATAAAACCCTGGCTTGGTGCTGTTTGAACAGTAGTTTTTTTAGGTAATTTCGTAAACATAGTTTGCTTTTTTTTAGGCTTTTTAGGTTTTTCTAAAGGTTTTAGGTTAAAGAGGCCAGCTAGTGATGAGATCCCCTTTCTAGAAGTTTTCTTTAGGAGCGATTCTTTTTTACCAGATAGCTCTTCATCATACTCGTCGAGTAATGTTTTGGCATCATTCTTTTTAATCTCTTGAAAATCCGGTACTTTGACGTTTACAGGGTTAAAATTTTCTATTTTGCGTTTTCCCACAAAGATCTTTCCAAAGGTTACAATAGTACCAATGACAACCAATAATAGATATTTACGCTTTACCATAGTAGGGTGCTTCTAAAAGTAGACGCGCAGGTATAGATAGGTTCACCAAACGACTACCAGATTGTTCCACAAAGTGGACTAATAGTTTGCCATTAGTAGATGTAGTATAGCGTGGTAAAACTTTCTACTTTTTTTACTATTGTAGTGCTGGAAATTGGTTTCAAAGAGTTCAAAGGTTAGACCTGTTTTGTTCTCTAAATATACTTTTAGGTAGGTATACTCCTCATCATGAAATAAATTGGTAAGTATAAGGTCATAATACCTGGTATGTTTGCCTATATTAAAATAGGTTTGATCCATTGATTGAATCTGTTTTATTTTTTGTAATACCTGATGGTCTAATGTAGGATGGGGGCTAGCCTCTTCTTCCTCTTTACTTGTAAAATCATAGACTTCTTGCGGTTTATTGGTAGATCGCAATAGGCCATTAAAGACCTTACTCCCCTTTTTAAAAGTGACCACTATAGAAGTAGCACCCGTACTGGGTTTGGTAGCCCGCAACAAGACCATGTTTTGGTTGATATTAGCGATATAATCTTTATTTGGCATAATGACCTCTTTAATAGCCTCATCAAACAATAGCATCGAGGAAAATCGATGGGCCACTTGTATCTCCTCTAAAGGACTATAACTGGTTATTTTTGCTTGAGCGTTCAAACAAAAAAGACAACTTATTAGCAGGTTACGTATTATTTTGCACATATTCACGCTTATTTTTAGGGTCAACAAAAGTAAATTCAGTAATGAGTAATCCATAGGGATTTTCTTTGCTTCTGTGGGTTGTTTTCACTTTAAAATAGACCCCTCCGGGTAATTCTTTATGATCTATTCCGCTAAGCTTTTTGCCTTCTAACCCCAAGAACTGCAAAGTAGTCGTGTAAAAGGCTACTACTTCGTATGGATAATCCATCAGGTTGGTCTCTATCTGTTCAACTGACAAAGTGGATATACCGTTATAGCTTTTATATACCTGAAATACCTCTTCTTCATTGTATTTGCTTTTTAGAAACAGATCACTTTTTTTATCCATAACCTGTAAACAGGACAGTAAGTTAGCTTGATAGGTATATTCATTATTCTCAAAAGCATTTTTAAGAAACCAAATGGTAAAATTTTCTATTTCAAAGGGTTCTCGTCGAATCGATTGTTTTCTTTTTCTACTACAATAGCTCCCTTCTGGCGTTACAAAATAGGTTAAGTCATTGTTTATAGCACCGATCCATTTGGTAGCAAAGAAACAGTTTAATCCCGTTAAAATAGCGATAACCCCTATAGATAAATATTGTATACGCCCAATCAGCCTGCTGAGCTTATAGCTATTGAATGCATCTACGTTAACCATTTTTATTGAAACGCTCTTTTTTAAGTTTATAGATCTGTTTACCAGTTGCTACAATTTGATGTATAGCAAAACTGGTTACGGTGGTAAAGATCGTGCCACCCATCATTTCTCCTATATATAATCCAGTAATGGTGCCCACAATTAAATACATGGCTACTAATGCTACCGCTCCTATTAAGTTTAACATATCGCACCCCGCTACCGTTTTGATATTTAACTGAATAATGCTTAGGTCTATTAAAGCCATCGTGAACCCCCACATAAAAAAAGAGAGGTGCAAGCTAAACCAATTAGCGGCTATTTTTTGATAC
Organism: Cardinium endosymbiont of Dermatophagoides farinae; assembly: GCF_007559345.1. Lineage (NCBI taxonomy): Bacteria > Pseudomonadati > Bacteroidota > Cytophagia > Cytophagales > Amoebophilaceae > Candidatus Cardinium > Cardinium endosymbiont of Dermatophagoides farinae. The sequence goes on along the minus strand of NZ_VMBH01000001.1, from coordinate 827,764 downwards.
CTACCTGGAAGCGAACTCATAGCAATGGCTAGTGGCCCTATTTGGGTAGAAAAAACGAGTAAATGGCCCCTTATAGCATGCATTACCCCTCTGGAAAACATTTGTAAAAAGCCCAATACAAGATTTTTGATTTTATTGAGTATCGATTGAATGACATAGTTACCTGATCCCCAAAACCCATCTGCTTGATTGTTCTCTAGGTTTTCTTTTTGTGCTTCTAGATATTTTTGCATGGCCTGATTCAAGCCCAATTCATCAATTAGTGCGCTGGTTATCCTATCTAATAGCCCATTGATCTCTTCGAAGTGGCAGAACAATAGCGTCAATACCATCCCTTTAGCGATATTTTCCATAATGGCCGATTTACTACTGGATTCATTTAATCCCTCTTTGATGTATCGCACGCAAAAATCAATGCTTAAAGGTAGGCAGCAAGAACAACGCAATTTCTGTTGTAGTCTTGGTAACCTGTTTCATAACACTCCAGACCTCACTGGAAACATAGTGCACAGATAGATATTCCATGGCTATTTAGTTTGTAATTTTTGTTGCCCGTCTACCCACTCGGCAATACCCAATTGGGCATCTCCTTTTGCTTGAATCAGTCTGGTAATAGCGTTTCTTTCATCTGGCCTAGAGGTGAGTAATGCATGTTCCCAAAGAGAGGTATGCAGTAGCCATATATTAGAATCTCCCATTTCTTTAATGAAAACTTCTCTATACCCATTTGAACCATTTTTTCGTCTTAAGCTTTCATATTTTTCCATTTCAAAGGGGGTCATGCCTATAAATGCCCCAATATCTTCCCTACTCGATTTTTTTCATTGTAAATCAATATAAAAGTGGAGGTATTGTTTTTCATGGCACCAGCTATTTTAGAGGCTTTGATTTCATCTATGTTTTGGGTAATGATCCGAATGGAAGTTTTGGTTTTTCTGCCTTTTCTAAAAAAGGCTTCAATGTTTTCTTCGGCATAGTCATCTAACATGGTCCACCCTTCTTCAATGTCAATAAACTTAGTCACGTCAGGATATTGGGCGACCATTTCAAATGCAAACTCAAATAGCACTTGTACGACTAGGGGATAGAGTTTAGGATTATTTTTGATCACTTCTAGCTCAAAACAAATCAGTTTGTGGTCTTCTAAATAGACCTGCTCGTAGGAATTAAAGTGCTCTTTATAGATCCCATGGGCAAAAGGATGCAGTACAATGAAAAACCCATGAAATGGAAACAATCCCTCATCGGTTAATTTTTTAACCTGTTGGCCTTTCTGATCTACTAGTTTTTTGAGGTAATCATAAAACCCAGTTAGACTTGGTACAGAGTCCTTATGTAAAATGGCATAATATTCGGGAATCCATCCAGCTAGTAGCGCTTTTTCTACTTTACTCATAGGATTTGTATTTAAATCTCCTTTCCAGATTTTTCCAATCAATTGTACCAAAAAAGTTACTTTATTGATATCTGGCTTAAATAAGCCATCTGCTTCAGGTTTTATCAGAAATGGATTTAAATGGAGCGGTGTTGCTGCATTGTATTCTATATACTTCCCACCTAGTATTTGAAAAAGCCTTCTGTAGGTACCTCCACTATCTATCACAATGACTATATGACCTGATTGAAAGCGATCTTTAATCATTTTGCCATTAAAAAAAGATTTACCAGATCCAGAAGGCCCAAAAACAAAAGCATTTTGGTTGTCTAAGTTTAGGTTAAAGGGGTCATAATAAATCGGTGTCTGTTGTCTATTCGCTAATAGTATACCATTGCTACCACCACTTCTAGGGGTAATCTTATTGAAATAACTTAGTGCAGTTTTAAGTGCAATCGGTTGTCCTCTATAAAGCTGATGGCCATTGCCAGGTATCGCTGAAAAATATAGATTAGCCGTATCATAGTCCTCTACAAAAGGGCCCATATCTAGCTTTTTGAATACTTTTTTAACCTTTTCGATGTTACAAACCAACCGTTGTGGATCTACTTCATAAAGGATAACCAGATAGTTCAAGGTTACGATCACTTCTTCTTGCGCTCTAATGGCTGCTTCAAAGGCAATCAGTGCTTCCATATCTTGGTTTACATTACGAATCTCTCGGTTGTTGCGCTTAGTCGCTTGGCTCCATTCTAATGCTTTGGTACGGCTTTGTAAAAAGTCTTCTGTATTTTGAATGGCAATGGCTTGTACAACAATATGAGGGCAGTACATATAGTGGCTTAACGCCCAGGTAAAAGGTACCGTCACCCCTCCCCCATTACCTAGCCCATTTTTACTGGTATAGTCAGGCTTATTCGATTGGCTTTGCATTGATACAATAGCGACTTGCTTATTGCCAATTTTAAAAAATCCTTTTTGATTGGTTAGGCCATGCTCTAAACCATCTATGGTGCCACTAAAGTCTAGGTTTAACCAATCATAGAGCAAGCTAAGATTATCTGACGCAGTTAACTGTCTATACTGCCAACCATCTGGAAAGGCCGCTTCTAACTCTATACTACACTTTTTTGCTTGATCAATTGTTTTTTTTAGTTCTGACAGTGGGTGTTTAAAGTAACCCTTTCCACAAGAAAAAGTAGTAGTATGCGGCTCTATGCTATGGGTAGTAGGCCTACATATGACGAATAGATAGGTTACATGGGTTAAGAAAATATGTCCATTACAATGTTCTAGTTGCTTTTGATGAAAAAAATTGTAGCCATTTTGGATCTCTGTATGAAATGTTTTATTGGAATAGCTATCTAACTGTTGTATAACGGTTCCGATAGGAAATCTTCGAATGGTTTGGGCTAGGGTATCTATACAATTTTTATACTCCCCCTCTCCTACTCCTTCATCGAGAAACAGTTTCAACTCATAACCTATGGCTACTGCTCCATCTTCCAAAATGATGCATTCATCTTGAAACTCAACAATGGGTATATAGTTTTCTATATAGTGATCTTGTAACACAGCTTGCTTTTTTTTGCGTTTATATACTTAGGTTGCTTGAAATGAAAAGCCATCCAAGAAAACAAATAAGTTGGGTTTTGATTTTTTCTCATATATCTCAATAGGATCAATAGCAGAAAAAATAAAGCAGGACAAGTTAGCATCCATAGCTTACTGATCTTAAAGATTTTATTTAAAACCATTAGCCCAAAGAGAGACACCATGCTAAAGAGTACCAGTAGCAATGCTTCATGGGTATAAAGAGGGCCTATCATCTCTCTTTTTTCTATGCTTTTATTAACGATAATCATTGATTACCAAACATATCCATAATCTCTGAAATAATAGAAGAGCATACAAAGAAAAAGAAAATGCCCACTATCCACCAAATCGCATAACTCATTGCTTCTTTTTTATCTCTGCTATTGATGAATTTGGCTGCTACCATCAATCCTGTAACGGTGGCCGCAATAATAAATATACTATTGGTTATACTACTAGCCCAGTCTTTTAATTCTTCTAAGTTGTCATGTAATGCCATAGATGATTAATGTTTTAGGTCAGATATAGTAAATTGGCTGGTTTACAGGTTGTATTGCAAGCAAATACTAGCGAGTAACCCGCTTGCTCCTTTATCTTTAAGCAAGCCAATGCAGGGGCCTATTCCTATGCCAATAGCCCAGTTTTGATTGAAATAAAAAGTATAATGGGATCCTAAGGTTACTCTGATATCCCACCTATTCCGATTTGGTAATCCAAAAATAACAGCCTGATAAGGACCATATTCTACAATAGGACCTAGAAACAAACTGATGTAATGGTCGGCATTTATAGCACAAAGTGTATAAAAAACGAGGGTGAAATAACCCATCGCATATGGTTTTTATAGTTACGTTTAACAGGTGAAATACCTCCACTAAAGCGTAAGGATATGGATGGATTCATATACATATAATAGTATATACCATAACATAACTGATCATCAGGCATTCTATTCCAAGCTAACCCTACAGATCTACAACCTTCTGTATGTCTTAAAAAGGGTGACTTAACTTCTTTTATATGACTAACTGTGTAACTAGTATGATTTCCTAAATCTTCTTTTCCCTGCAAATGAGTATAAAATATTAAAAGTAGTATAAATGTTTTACGAAAGTATTGCATACTTATAAAAATTTATGGACTATACAAAATTAATTCTATAAAAGCAATAGATTTAAAATTATTTTTTCATATTTTCATGAATGAACCAAAATATTTCTATAGTATTTGCTTTTTTGATAGGCTATCAGCTGTTCTTTTACCTACACCTACTCTACTTAAATGATATAGCACTTATACCTGATGCATTGGCTACATTCCTATCTTATTGTATAGCTGTGCAACATAACTGGATGGTTAATAGCCTATACGTACTATGCTTACTCCACTATCAATATGATAAAGTCACTAGGTTGATTGAAAGACTTAAACAAAAATGGCACTTTAACAGTTTGTTAGTATTAGGTTGGACGGTGCTTTTCTATTGTTATTTAATGTATTACCCTATATTCTGGGTAAAAGGAAGTTTTCATATCTGGTTATATCCCTTGCTGTTTGCGTTAGTTACCTTTCTGATTCCATTTAGTAACGATGAAGGCCATTTCCAACTGATTAATCCTACTAAGACGCAAAACAGAGAAAAAAGTATCACATTACATGCATATAATGGACAATTGCCCATTAATAATCCACAAAGGGGCATATACATTTTAGGAAACCAAGGTAGTGGCAAGACACGCTATGTACTGGAGCCTATATTATACGCATTGATTAAAAAAGGCTACGCTGGTATCATCTATGATTATGACTTTGAAGGAAGGCCTACTGCACCTGATCATAACTACTGTTTTACCAAGTTCGTTTTTAATTGTTTTTTACAGTTCTGTGCTCCTACTAAATTTCAATTCCATAGCATCAATTTTACTTCTCTTAGACATAGTATACGCGTTAACCCTATTGCGCCAAGATATATTCTAAACAGGGCCTATTTAATTGATTGAAAAAGATGACGAATCGGCTAGTTACGCTAGTTCTATATTGGATGCTTTTAAGGGTGGAGAAAAAACAGCTGGGCAGTTGGTGGGTATTATAGCTACCTTTAAAACGAACTTGCAAATCCTTTTAAATAAAGACTTATTTTGGGTATTAAGTCAGGATGATTTAGACTTAACGATCAATAATAGCGAGAAACCAACGATCCTATGTATAGGTAACCATCCATCTGCTAAATCTGCCTTCTCACCAGTTATCTCGCTATTGCTAACGGTTTGCTTTAAAGCTATGGGCCATAATAGGACCAAAAGTTTTGTAGCCATAGATGAGTTGCCTACATTGTTTATTCCAGAGTTAGCAGAGCTACCGGCTACTGCTAGAAAATATGGCATCAGCACAGTGGCTTGCCTACAATCTAATGCACAGTTAGAACATACCTACGGTAGCATAGGGGCTAAACGCATACAGGATACACTTGTCAATAAGATTATTGGCAATGTAGAAGGGGTTTCTGCTGACTGGGCTAGTCACCTAATGGGAAAAAAAGAAAAAAAAGTAGTTTCTTCTTCTTTCTCAACTAGTCATTACCAAAGCGGTCGTACAGAAACAGCCGGAGAGGGTACCCATCTACAGGAAAAATCTATTCTTTCTTCTCAAGATTTTATGGACTTTAAAGTGGGAGCGTTTGCTGGCAGGGTAGTGGAAAGCAATCAAGCTTTCTTCAAATACAATTTGAAAAAGGTAAGCAGTTTTGATAAAAAATTTGAAAATCAAAAATTAAAAGACCTGAAAGAGAGCCATCAATATGTGGACATTGAGCAAAATTTTAAAAAAATATACCAAGAAGTAGATGTTTTAATAGGTAGGCGTTCGTAAAACACCATAACTACATAATGCTCTTAAGCTGAGAACGAGATAGACCGGTTAACCGAAGCACCCTCTCTAACGATTCGCCTTCGGATAACAGGACTCTAGCTATTTCTAGCTTGCCCTCTAGCTTGCCTTTCTCTTGGCCAATTTGGATACCTATTAGTTTCCCTTTTTTTTGACCAATTTGAACGCCTTCTTCCCTATATTTTTGTGCTATAGTTCTCATAATATCTTCTTTATCTTGTTCAGGTAAATGTTGATCGATGATTCTTTCTAAATCTTGTTGTTTATCTTCAGGTAATTTGCTATCAGTGTACCATAAGAAATTTTTAATATAAATATAGCCTTTTTCTTTGTCAAGTAGAATATAAGGTTTAAAGTTTTGTAAAAATTCCTCCCATAGATTAAGCATGTCTCGCTGATAGATATGTTTCATAACATATTCAAGCATTCCTACATATTGCTTTTGCTTGATATCATCATCTGACATGGACTGCAAATCTACTAGTTTATAGTCCCCACCCATAAGCTGTTTGGCAAGTTTTGGATCACTAAATAATGCCCATAAATTCTTTGGTGCATTAAAGGGTCTACTGCCATGGTAAAATAAAATTGGTATGATCAGAGGTAATTTGTCTTTATCTTTTTTTTTATGGCGCTCACATAAACGAAGCATATATTGCCATAATTTCAGTGCAATCCAATAATTAGGTTTTACCTCTGCCTCTATAAGGATGTAGACGAAGGCTTGGTCATTATCTTTCGTTCGTACCGAGTAGACTAGGTCACTTAGGGATTTTCTGAGCTTATGTTCCACATAAGATTCTCTTTCAATAGTAATGCGGGTTAAATCCAACTTTTCTTTGACCTCTGACGGTAAATAGTGTGCTAAAAATTCTTGAGCAGCCTCTTGTTGTGTTAGGATTTTCTTGACCAGTGCGTCATGTTTTAATCTGGTTGCCATGTGTTATGTAACTGATTTCTAAGAAAAAGAAGAATTTAAACTTCATAAAGTGGTGACTTGCAGATCGAACTGAAAAATGTGTGATGTAGCCACACCAATTTCTTATTACGCATATAATTGTGCATTTCTTAACTCCTAAGGTAGATAAAAAACTTGTAAAAGAATTTATACAGTTAAAACAGATCAATATATGACATTAACTTGCATTTTTATATTCTTTTTTATATAAATATGCCTTATATTATGCAAACATTTCGTTGTCAGTTAAAATTAACTATTAAACTACATTTACCTAATACAGTCATATAAACTTAAGTTGTATATGCATACGACGCATAGCCATCTGTTAAGAAATGGAATAGTCCATCAAATGAATCACCTAACGCTTACTAAATCAAAAAGATCAGATGTTAATGCATACAAAAGATGACCATGAGAATACTTTCCTGCATTGGGCAGCAGTCATTAATGATATAGAGCGCCTCAACAAACTACTTAAAATTGAAGGAATTGATGTGAATGCAAAAAATATATATGGCGATACCTCGTTACATTTTGCAGCATGTGAAGGTAATGTAAAACACATTCAATTGTTATTGACAATGAAAGAAATTAATGTCAATATTAAAAATAAGGATGGTGATACTGCACTACATTTGGCAGTATATGCAAATCATTTAAATATTATTCAAGTATTATTGGATCAACCTTTTATTAACGTAAATAGTAAAGGTAAAGATGGCTTGACGCCTTTTCATTTAGCATGCTACAATGGTAGCATAGAAACCGTTAAAATACTATTAAATGTTAATGATATTAATATAAATGCTAGGGATAAAGATACCAATACACCACTACATATGGCAGCTTATCAAGGTCATATAGAAGTGGTTAAAGTTTTACTAGCCATACCATCCATCGATATAAATGCAAAAAATAAGTATAGTAGTACGCCACTCCATTTAGCTACTTGCCACGCACACTTAGAAGCAGCTAAGTTATTGCTTAAATTAAAGCGAATTAATGTCCATATTAAAAATCAGTATAACCAAACACCTCTTGACATAGCTAAGTGGTCCTTCTATCATGAATATGTTGATCAATTGCGTCAGGCTTATGCGTAAAAATTGAGGGTGTGTTCATTAACCCTTAAATTGACGCGTATGATTTAACGAACACTTCTGGGGTATATCTAAATTTATTTTATTATGTCTAACGAATATAAAAAACATATAACAGGTACTTTAATTTCCAAATTAGCAGATGGGTTAGTTTTTGGATTATCTATAGTACTGACTACTGGTTGTGAGAAATTGTCCGAGAAGTATGGTGTAAAAGAGGAACAAACATATGGTCCTGAAATGTTGAATGAACGCAATATATCCCATCAGAAAGCGGGTATGGCCTCAATGAGGCAGATAACGGTGGAAATTCCCCTCTTCATATGGCAGTTAAAGAGGGAGATCTAGCCAAAGTCAAACTTTTAATTGAAGATCAAAGGACTGATCTTAATAAACAAAATAATGATGGCAATTCCCCTCTTCATCTAGCAGCGCATATAGGTTGTCCAGAGACTGTGCAAGTATTACTAGGCTCTAGCACTATTGTTCTCAATGCAAAAAATAGACATAAAGAAACCGCTCTTTCGATATCCTTCGGCGAAGGTCACAAAGAAGTATGTAAATTATTGCTAGAAGCTAATAAATTATTGCTAGAAGCTAAAAGGACTGGATGCGATACGTATTGTGCTATATGCTGGTCCCATCCATGTATAGATAATTTATATATAACTAGATGTAGCCATTTTTTTCATAAAGCATGCCTTGAACAATGGCATCAAACTCAGCAAGGTCGTGACAAGAATTGTCCTACTTGTAAACAAAGAATCAAACCAGTCAATTTGAGGTGAGATCAGGTTTTAAATAACTGCTCTATGTTTACATAACATTTTCAAACGGAGTAGTTAAAATATAAAAATTATTTTATGGTATTTTTTGCTTTTTGATAAATAATTTTTCATCCTTGCAAAAGGTTGTTGAGTCAGACATGTAAGTTTAATCGTAGGTGTAGATAACAAATAATAGCTTGAATGCAATGACTTCAAGTTGTAAATTAACAGGCTACTTATAATATTATTATATATATAATATCTGTTTAGGTTATGGTCAATGGATGCTAGCAGGTTTCCCTATCTGCCATTTTAGCGTGAAAATTAACTGAATTAATGCCAAGGATTATACTACCCCCATTTTTATGGTGTATGATGTATGATCATCCGCTCATCAAAATAACTTGATTTGATATTCACTAATGCATTCAACATATCTATATTTTTAACTTAAAATTTCATCCAAGTGAACTATTACTTAAATATAATAAACAATAGATTTTATACCAAGGCTTTGTATTCCTTTTTGCACTGTCTGTTCTTGGCATGCTTGATATATGGTTGTAATACAAAAAACATTAGCAATTATGGTGGCCAAGATGGCCAAATAGATTTACCTCACCATAGCAATGGCTCTATAGAAGATCCTTCTATAGTATTTTATGAAAAAATGGTTGAATGTCTGCATAATCAACTCGAAATGGGCAAGGATGGTGAGAATTATTTCAATCAGTGTTTAAATGATTTTCATAAAGGTGACCATCCTACACTAATTAATTTGTTAGAAAAAACAAATAGCGGAGGAGATAATTTCTTGCATCATGCAGTCAAATCGAATCCAGCTATATTTATGATAATCATACGTAAATTATTTTCCATACAAACACCCCATTCTACAATAGATGAAATTTTAGATATTAAAAATAGTGGTCGTTCGACTTGTATTGATTTGATAACTGTAAATGGTAATATAGGTTTAATCAAAAAGATATTCAAGGAGTCAGAGCAATATGGATATACTATACAAACATATATACTACAACATTCTATTGATTTTGCAAAAGACGATATTTCAAGTAATAAAAATATTAAAAACATTGACAATATTAAAGCTGTGATTCAGGAAATAAACGATTACATCAAAAAGCACACTAATGAAAACGATAACCTACAGGAAAAATCAGAGCTACTCGACTTAGGTAATATAGAAATTGGTGATAATCAATCAGTTCAATATTTGAATGATCAAATAAATGAGTTAGGTAAACATGTAGATGAGATCACTGAAACAAAAACTTTCAGATGTCTTTGGAAAAACTGTAATGGGACTTACAACCAAGATCAAGAAAGTGATTATTACACACATGTATACAGTCACGCATCTGGAAATTGCATATGTAGGTGGTCGGGTGCGAGAAGGGGAGATACACAACTTCACATATTTTAAAAACACATCTACGAACTCATACAGGAGAACAACCTTACCAATGTCAGTACTGTACGAAAAAATTTGCTAAAGAAATTAGTCGAATAGTACATGAAAGAAGAAGACACACAGGAGAAAAACCTTACCAATGTCAGTACTGTACGAAAAAATTTGCTGACACAAGTAGTCAAATAGTACATGAAAGAAGAAGACACACAGGAGAAAAGCCTTACCAATGTCGGTACTGTACGAAAAAATTTGCTGACACAAATGACCGAACAGTACATGAAAGAAGACACACAGGAGAAAAACCTTACCAATGTCAGTACTGTACGAAAAAATTTGCTGACACAAGTGGTCTAATAGTACATGAAAGAAGATACACAGGAGAAAAACCTTACCAATGTCAGTACTGTACGAAAAAATTTGCTGACATAAATGGTCGAATAGTACATGAAAGAAGACACACAGGAGAAAAACCTTACCAATGTCGGTACTGTACGAAAGCTTTCAGCCAAAGCAATAGTCGCACACAACATGAAAGAACGAAACACCCACACTCACTACTTAACCTCGATAATCTAGATGATATAGATATGGTAGATAATGATGATAAAGAATATAATGAGTTGATAGCCCATTTCAATTAAAATACATTATCTCTACTAAAGGAGTAGTTCTAGTAGTAATTTGAGCAAAAAGAGGCCTCTGTACATATAAGTAGGAAGTGTTCGATAAACTATAGCCTTAACTTGACGCCTATGGTTTATTGAACACTTCCTACTATAATGGCTATATTATGAAAAATATCTTGAGGATTATAGTGTATGGCTGATAGGCCTGAATTGTACCTATCGTCCAAAAAGCCATCAACAGATCAGCCATCGTACCTTGGAAAGTTGCTCTATTGGAACTTGTAGCAGAAGAAAACACGCCCCGGATAATAGGCACTTCAATTATTGAAAGGGATCTAGTTCTTTCCAATAAAACATGCGGGTCTGCCCACTTAAGTGTGTAAATATTTTTTCAGGTTGCATATTCCTTTAGATATTAATCTTTAAACTTACAACAATGAAAACAAAAGACCCGATTAACCATTTATGGTATGTTGTTTTTTTTAGCTTTACGTTTTCTAAGAAATTCATCTCTATGTTTAACTGAATCTGGTCTACTTTCAATTTTTTTCCCTTTTAGAAACGCAGCTACAGCTTGATACAAGAACTCTTTTTGAGTCATGTTTTTCCAATAACAATAATCTTGAATCTTCTCTATCATACTGATTGGCAAAACTGCGAGTATTTTTCGTGTCTCAATGCTTTTATCAGTATCAGTTGTAGTACCTTGATCTTCTTTTTCTTTCATTTTTTACTATTTTTGAACTGAAATTGAAGCAACCAGATCTAAATCTGAATTTAGAAATTGTTCCTTAGCATACAATTAACAAGTATACCGCACATATATACATATAAATATAATCAAACATATTAATACTAACAAAGCAATTTTGAAATACCCCGCACCAGAATCATAAACTAATTTTAATTAATTCTTTGTAAACTATCAAGTTGACGTTCTCCCAATAACCTCTCTAAACAGATTATAGTAGGTGTTTCGATTTAGTTTTGAAAGCTGAGTTTTCAATACCTGAAGTTAAATCCTTCAAAAAACACCTAGTATTTCTTCGCAGATACATAATCTACAGAATTTCATAGAAAAACAATATATCTATATTAGTTGTTCTCAACAAGAATCTATAGTTTATCCAACTAGCTTTAGACTAAATTTTTAATAAAAAAACTATTTAATATTTCTTAACCACCCTCTCCTATTTTATAATAATCAGATAATCAATTTAAATAAGTAGTTTGTCTCTTAAAAATATACATACATATATACGTACATATATATATATATATATTATATTCGTTTTAAGTAAGGGATAGTTTCCAAACTAATATTAGATACCATTTCATAAAAAAACCTAATACAAAATGAAGGAACAAGAGGATCAATATCATGCAACTGATACTGATAAAAGCATTGAGACACGAAAAATACCAGCAGTGTTACCAACCAATATGATAGAGGAAATTCAGGATTATTGTTATTGGAAAAATATGACTCAAGATGAATTCTTTTATCAAGCCGTATACATTTTCCTTGAAAATAAGGCATGTATAGACCAAACGAGAGAAAACATAGAACCCAAAATATAGATTCATCTCATTATGATATCTTTTAATATTCCCCTTTTAATTGTAGTGATCTTTTTGTTATTGACACTAGCCGTGGGATTTTATTTTAGTAGACAAACAACCACCTTCCGGGAATATGCAGTAGGGAATAAAACAGTTTGCTACCGCTACGTTAGTAGCTACAATGTTGGCTACTAATTTTGGTGGAGGAGGGTTGGTGCGTGAGGTAGAGAAAATCCATGATATAGGCCTTTATTGGATAATATTTCTAATCTTCGATAGCAGTTTTTGCATTTGGATTATTAGTCGATTAGCAGTACGTATGAGACTATTTATGAAACACCTCTCTATGGCAGAGACCATAGGGTATGTATATGGTACGTATCCAAGGATTATTACTGCTATATCCAATATTTGTCGATCTATTGTTAGTCTTTCTATCCAAATTGTTGTAATATCCAAAACAATTAGTATCTGTGTAGGACCAGTTGACTCCAGAGAAATTACAATCCTCGCTACCTTAATTCTTATTGCTTATTCTGCTTTTGGGGGTATTCGTTCAGTTACCTTTACAGATGTATTGCAGTTTCTAACCTTTTCCATGATTATTCCTCTTTTAGCTTGGTTTATTTTTATAAAAACTGAGATCCACATATCAGAAGTTATTTCTTCTTTACAAAGACAGGAAAAATTTCAGTTTAGAACTGTATTGCACTTTGATACTAAGCTGGCAGCTATGGTTTCACTGGTTTTATCTGGCATAGTGTATTATATAAAACCTACAACTATCCAGAGATTATATATGGCTTCAGACCCACTTCAGGCCCAAAAAGTTTTCTCATATGGTAGCATTTTTAGTCTTCTTATAGAGGGTTGTATTATCCTAGTGGGTCTATTTATTTTTGTTGGAACACCTGATTTACCAAAAGAAAAGATTTGGTCCTATATAATGCACAATATCCCCTCTACTTTTAAAGGTTTTTTTTCCATTAGTTTGCTAGCCATGTCTATGTCTACAGCTGATTCGTACTTAAATTCTTGTGCCGTTATGGTTAGTCATGATATTGTGGGAAGTGTCCGAGGGGTAAAAAAAACTCCCTATGTCTATCAAATACGGATAGCTAGGCTGACTACTATAGTAATTGGCCTGTGTGCTATGTGTGTAGCTTTTTGGTGCAGGGATTTATTGAAATTAATGTTTCTAGCTATTGATTTTTCAATACCCATAGTAACTGCTCCTTTTATATTAGCTGTTTTTGGCTTTCGAGGCACTTCTCGTACATCCTTAATTGGTATGGCTACAGGCACACTAGCTATTTTAGTTTGGAGCAAATGGGTTGAACCACTTGATCCAGAGATAGGTATAGATGGTGCTTTTCCTTGTATGTTAGCCAATGGGTTAGCCATGATGGCGGCCCATTATCTTCTAAAACAGCCAAAAGGTACAGGTTGGGTTAAGCCAGATAGCATGTTTACACAGATTCAACAAGAAAATGCCCGTAAGCGCGCGGAACGAAAAGAAACAATTAAAAATGCTTGGACAAATAGAAAAGTTCTATTAGCTAATCTAGTACCCAGCCATACTACGATTGTATATATAGCATGCTATACTACCGTCACTAGTTTGCTAGCTTATTTTATAGAGCATATTACGCATCATGGTTCTTGGCTTATACTTCAACTCTTTGTATCTACTTGTTGTTTAGGTTATCCATTTATTTATGATATTTCGAAAAAGATAAGATCCATTCCAGCTTGGTGTATTGGCCTATGTTGGTTAATAGGCTTAACACTGTATCTGCCTTTAAATTTACTTTGGCATTCGTGGAATGCGGGAAATTCCATCTTTACCACATCATTATTTTTGGCCCATTGCGCCGTAATCTTATGGGTATTGCCACTCTATCTAGGCATAGCAGGTTTAACGGTTACTTTATTAGTGGCCATTTATCCGATCTCTACTGGGTTACCCTATCCAGTATTATGCTCATTATTCCCGATATTTATAGTGATTCTGTTGCTATTTACCATTATTATTTGCTTGAAAGTCAACCTAGGTAATCGTATGAAGCAAGTGCGCTACCTAAAAAATCAAGAAGGGATTAGAGCATCCCAACAACTCAAAGCATCCCTCTATGACGCAGCTTTGGTTCCCTCCAATGGAGCTACTCCACCTAAAGGGTATGGCTTTATTTTAAACCAAGTAGTTCGTAAAGTTGAAGAATCTATCTTCTTTTTAGACAACCATACTCCACTTTTTAAAGAAGACCTTCAAAGTATTATTAATAAATTTTATGACTGGATTATCTATTTTAACAGAAGAGAAAAAGCTAAGGATCACGCACTACTACAACCTGATAAAATCACTTTAGAAAAGTTGATACGTAAGGTAGAGATTGCTTTATCTCAAGAAGTAGCTGCTCCACCTAAGCTGCTGGTAGAAACCATAAGTCTTCCTAATGGAGAACCATGTCTCGACATGGTATGCGATATCCATCAAGTAGTCTATTCATTGGTTAAGTCTATTTTACGAGTTGGTAAGCTAGAGGGCCCAAACGTACCTATTATTAGAATACAACTGTATGCCACTTCTTTGCAATTTAAGAGAGCTAATCCTATTGACAGCAGCCATGCTGCTTTTATAGATTTTCAAGCTACTGCTTTAGTAATTAGCCAGGCTACTATTGATTCTGATGCACTTCTTAAGGTAAAGGAGATCTATAATGATACAATAGATACTACGGATGCTCAAGGCAAGAAAAAGGTACTACCATCCATAGATCTGGAGCAAGACACCAATATCCACTATAGTGAGTGCCCATTATGGCTATTTGGAAGTTTCTATTGACAGTCAGCACCCTACTATGTTGCTGGTATTTCCTAGCGATGTCACGGATATTCTAGACAATATGACTGTCGAATTGCCTTTAGATTGTTTAGCCTCAGAAGGACTTGTCACGCCTAAAGAGCAAGCTAATTCTATGATGGCATTAATGAGGTTCCATGACCATGTCTGCAAATCATTTTGTAAAGCTGATCCTATTGATGTAAAAATCATTTCAGGTTTGCTTTTACTGTTAAGGCAACATTTTGGATTTAAACGGCATGCCTCTGGTCAATTGTTTTATGTGCGTGCGGTAGGGATTATTGAATTAGTGATAGAATGGGTTTTTCACTCTCCTAAAGTGATTTATGCTTCTTTGCTCTATGAATTGGTTCGCCATACCTGTTTACCTATTTCTTACATTAAAGAACATTATAATTTAGGTGTCTATGCCTTTGTGTTAAATCTAGTAGGTATAGATAAGCGCCAAGACTTAGATCATCCTTCTTTGCTGTATGTGCAGAATCGATTGAAAGAGGCGATTAAAGAAGATCACGTACAACTTTCGGTTCTTTTTATTAAACTAGCCGAACGACTCTATGACCTACGCCATGCAGCAGACTATATTTATACACAAGAAGTATCACATATGGTTAAAGAAACGCTAGCCATAGATGTTAGGTTAGCAAACGAATATTTGGGCCCAGAGATAGGACCACTATTAGAAGAAGCCGCTAAACAAGCGCTAAAGGCTTGTAAAGGTAAAGAAAATAGTAAAAGAAAGGATAAAGATAGTTAATACATTTTTTGTAAAAATTTGCTTAAATTATACACTTGTTCGACCAATAGTATCAATGTAAGCAATCATCATTTTTTAAAAGACCATTAACTGTGCTACACTCATGGTTTTCTTCTTTGCTAGTTTAGTGAAAAATTTGATCTTCAAGTTTAAAATATAAAGGAGCTTTTTAAAACTCAATTGTAACCTCTAAGCCTCCATACAGGTTATTAAATAAGTAATTCATTGAATGACTCAGACCAATATAGAACTAAATGAGCAGTTTATTAAAGCACTTGATCTTATGGAATCAAGTGCAAAGAATATTTTTATTACTGGTAAAGCAGGGACAGGGAAATCGACTTTATTAAAGCATTTTAGAGAAAATACCCAAAAGAAAATAGCAGTGCTTGCGCCTACAGGTACTGCTGCAGTAAATATTAAAGGTCAGACGATTCATTCATTTTTTGGTTTTAAACCTGACGTAACCCTTGAAGTAATCCAAACGGCTAAAAAAAGTAAGAAAAAAGAGGATGTTTATAAAAATATAGATGCCATCATCATTGATGAAATTTCAATGGTTAGGGCTGATTTACTGGATTGTATAGATGGCTTTCTCCGCCTTAATGGTAAGCAGGAAAGTGAGCCATTTGGAGGAATACAAATAATATGTATCGGTGATTTATATCAATTGCCACCAGTGGTACAAAGTAAAGAAAAGGCAATCGTTCAATCACACTATCCTACCCCCTATTTCTTTAGCGCACATTGTTTCAAATCACTAGACCTTGAATTAATAGAACTTGATAAAATATACCGGCAAAGTGATACAAAATTTATCCAGCTGTTAAACAATATTCGCAATAATTCTATAACAGACAGTGAAATAGCAATCATTAATGAGCGATATGATGCTAGTTTTGAGCCTTCTTTAGATGATTTTTATATCTATTTAACCACTACTAATGCAAATGCCCAAGCTATTAACGCCCAAAAATTAAAAGGTATCAAGCGGAAAGAGTTTACCTTTACTGGTATAGTAGAAGGAGAGTTTGCAAAAGAACAACTACCTACACTTGTTGCATTAAAGTTAAAAATTGGTGCGCAAATAATGATGCTTAGTAATGAAGCTAATGGAAAATTTATTAATGGCACTATTGGCAAAATCATAGATATTGATACAGATCATGCTACTCCTAAATTGGTCATTTTACTTGAAACGGGAAAGAAGGTCAGTATTGCTCCTTATACTTGGGAATCTTATAAATTCTACTTAGAAAACAGTGCATTAAAATCAACTATTACGGGTACTTTTACCCAATATCCAGTAATGCTTGCATGGGCTATTACCATCCATAAAAGCCAAGGTAAAACCTTTGAAAAAGTAATCCTAGATATAGGAAACGGGACATTTGCGCACGGTCAAATCTATGTTGCCCTTAGCAGATGTACCAGTTTAGAAGGGTTAATATTAAAGAAACAAATTGCTAAGAAACATGTTTGGATGGATTTTAATGTTGTAAAATTTATAACAGATTATCAGTATAAAAAATCTAATCTTTTATGTACTTTAGAAAATAAGATTACGATACTAGAAAAAGCTATTCAGCATAAGGCTACTATCCATATTACTTATTTAAAAGCAAAAGATGAAAAATCGAAAAGATCTATTACACCTATTGCTGTAGGAGAAATGGAATATTTGAATAAACCTTATATTGGAGTAAAGGCTTTTTGCTTAAAACGGCAAGAATATAGAGTATTTAGGGTAGATAGAATATTGGAGATTAGCCCGTAAAAGGTAGCGTGCGTAAGTGTCACTAGTGGTCGAAGTTAAAATTTTATATCTATCACACGTTTGTATTATCTGATCTCTTCATTGTATGAATAAAAGTATCATTAACCAAGCTTATCATCAATTACTAAATGATTTAAAAACCAGTGTAGCCAGTGCTAAATACAACGCCTCTCTTCATGTTAATAAAGCACTTGTTTCCCTATATCATCATATAGGAAGTCGTATCCTGCATACGCAAATGCAAGAACGATGGGGAACTGGTGTTATTGCTGAGTTGTCCAAGGATTTAAGAGCTGCTTTTCCAGAGATGAAAGGGTTCAGCCCACAAAACCTCAAATATATGCGGAAGTTTGCTCAAGCATATGATCAAGATGAAATTGGTCAACAAGCTGTTGACCAAATACCATGGGGCCATATTGTAGTCCTAATCTATTCTGGGCTTGATAAAATTCAACAAAGGTTTTACATAGAATGTACTATTAAAAATGGCTGGTCAAGAAATAGTTTATCTATGCAAATAGAGACCAATTTATATGAACGTCAGGCAGATGCCATCACCAACTTTGATAAACAATTACCTCCCTCACACGCCGCCTTAGCCCAAGCTACTCTAAAGAATCCTTATTTATTCGATTTTCTAAGTCTTGGGGATGAAGCCCATGAGAGCGCATTAGAAAAAGGACTGGTTGCACACATTGAAAAATTTCTGCTTGAATTAGGTGAAGGATTTGCCTTCTTAGGTCGTCAGTATCATATTCAAGTTGAAGAACAAGATTTTTATATAGACCTGTTATTTTACCATATCAAGCTTCGTTCTTTTATAGTTATAGAGTTAAAATCTGGAGATTTCAAGCCTGAATATGTAGGAAAAATGAATTTTTATCTTTCTGCTGTGGATGATTTATTACGCCACTCAAGTGATAATCCTTCTATTGGGTTAATCTTATGCCTATCCAAGGTAGGTGTTTTAGCAGAATACACCTTACGTGATATCAATAAACCTATAGGTCTCTCAACATACAGGCTTACTAAAAGCTTGCCTAAAAAGTTACAAACAGTGCTTCCAACCATTGAGGAACTGGAAGCAGAACTTGCTAAGGATTTAGATGATATAGAAGATGAGTGATCTCACATGTCGCACCAGGAAATATTCTTATGCAAAATCAGTCTATTGCAGCAGGTTTACGTTATAAATTAGCTAGAGTCGATGAATAAGTTTATCATTGTAAGCAGATGTAGTCAGATTAAAATTTAAATCTGACTACATCAACATGTCTATAAAATAGATTGAAAATGTGCTATATAATTATAACTATATTTCTGATATAGAATAATGTAGTCAAATAAATTGAGTATAATAGTTACATTTATCTTTTATTAAAGCCTAATCTATTAAAGTTATATAGTTAATCTAGTTACTTCTGCTTACAAAATTCATTAAATATTCATAATCAATTCAAAAATATTTTTATGTAATCAGATTATTACCTTAATCTGATTACATTTGAGACTATATATGAGATATATGGGTAATATTAAATGTTTGTGTAGTAGAATTTTTTATTTGATTGAAAAGTAATTGTGGAGTTATCCAAGTTTATTTGTGTATGATGCAGAAACAGAAGGAACTAAGGAATAAAATCGGACTCCACTAAATATTAATACGATAATTTTTAATTTTAGTTATTAATAATTAATTTTAAAATTGTAATCTACAGGTGGATAATAAGCACAAAGCATTTGTTCATCCAATGAGATTATCATATAGGTAAATCGTTTAACAGTCTAGAAATTTTTATATGCATAATTAATATTATGATAATCCTTAAAAATTGCTTTCTTTCCGCTACATATAGTAGCCAGTGTATCTATAAACAAAGACTTCCCAAATCTACGAGGCCGGGCTATGAAAATAGGATTTCTCTTCTCTATTAACTCTTGCGCATATTTGGTTTTATCCACGTAGTAGCCTGTTTCAATAACTGATTCAACATTTGAATAACCAATAGGCAGTGCATCTACCTGACGAAATCTTAACCCTAACGCTCTGTCGATTCATGCCCGATGGTCCAATTTGTAACCTTTATGGTTATTATTGCCCTCCTTGTCAGGTTTGTATTTATACAAACCGGCAAGTCATTTTTAGAAATCATATTGTTTCTAAAAGAAGAAAAAAATTTCAACATTTTTATTAAATTCGCACCTACGAATAGCGTTATTAAGTTTTTATCTACCTATCTATGATGCTGTATAACATCCCCTTGCTCATGGTATTGGTTTTTTTGTTATTGACCCTATTGGTAGGTTTTTGTGCTAGTCAAAAAGCAACTTCCTTCCGGGAATATGTTGTGGGTAATAAACGATTTTCTACGGTTACTTTGATGGCCACGTTATTGGCCACCTGTTTTGGAGGAGGGGCGCTAATAACTAATGTAATACGTGTGCATCATAATGGTCTCTGGTGGATCATCCATATGCTTTTTAGTACCATCAATTTTTGGTTGATTAGTAGATTATCCTTACATATGGGGCCCTTCATGCAGGACCTTTCTATTGCAGACACAATAGGTAAGATATATGGCAAATATCCAAGACTTATTACTGCGCTATTTTGTATGGCATTTTATATTATTGTTGCCAACATGCAAATCCATGCAATGTCACTAGCCATCAAGATGTGCATAGATTCGATTGACCCACGTATGATTACTATACTTGCAACTTTAATTCTTATTATTTATGCTACTTTTGGAGGCATTCGCTCCGTCACCACTACCGATGTATTACAATTTATAACTTTGACCATTATTATTTTTCTGCTTGCAAAGCTTCTATTTGCAAAAACAGATAAACCTATTTTAGAAATAGTATCATGTTTAAAAAAACAAGAAAATTTTCAATTGAGCAGCTCATACCGTCTTAAGCCATTGAGTCTATTTTTTCTAATGTTACAAAATGTGGCCTTGTCCTTTGATCTCTTATCGATCCCAAAAGTATATATGTCTTCTAGCCCCATTCAAGCCAAAAAAGTTTTTTTATATGGTAATTTTTTTGGTATGCTTATATTCTTTGCTATAGTACTGATTGGTCTATTTGTTTTTATAATAAATCCAACCCTACCAGAAATGGAAGTTTGGGAGTACATAATGGCTAACATTTCACCCACTTTTAAAGGGTGTATTGCCATTGTCTTATTAGCAATGACCATGTCTACAGCTGATTCGAGTTTACATGCTTGTAGTATCGTAGTGAGTCACGATATGATGGAAATTATACAGGGCACAAAAGGTAGCCCTTCTCATGCTTATCAAATCCGACTGGCCAAACTAACTGTAATAGCTACAGGCTTATTAGCTATGCTATTAAGCCTTTACTACAAAAATCCATTAGAATTGATTATTTGGGGCATGGCATTGTCTACACCTATCATATCTGCTCCTTTTATCTTGGCTATTTTTGGTTTTAGAGGCACTTCTCGTACTGCCTTGATAGGGTATGGCCATCAGTGTATTAGCGACTTTGTCTTGGAATAAATGGATTAAGCCATTAACAGGAATAGAAGGTGATTTTTATTGCATTATGGCTAACGGCTTAGCCATGATGGCTGCACATTATCTACTACCCCAACCAGCTGGTAAAGGGTGGGTTGGGATAAATGATCAATATAAAAGAATGCAACAGCTAATAAGGGCATTTAAAAAATATAAAAAAACTATAGACCTAGAGTAGTGCCCTATTACCTAATTATGGCAAGGATATAAATTGTAATATATCTGTAAAGGTAGCAGCACGAATACCGCCGAAACTGGAATAAAAAATAAGCAGTAAAGTAGCAAATATCGTAGTTATATGGCACTATTGTAAAAATAATAGATATTAATACAGAGATGGTTCATTATTTTAAATAATTTTTAATATAATTCTATTTGTACAGGCGTAGAGTTTCTAAGATATTTAAATAATATTATGCGAAGTATTTCTTTTGTTTGGGGTGTGATCGCTAGTGTCTTACTCAGCTTTTATCCAGGCCTACAAGATTAAAAAACGCATTGATACATATGAACGAGCAGGCCGCTATGACCAAGCCTTAGATATAGCAAGAGAAACGCAGAAAAAACTTTTAAATAATAATGGTGATAAAGTTAATAACCTATTCACCTATTATAGTGCAATTGGAAGAAAAATTGCTTCATTTGGGATATTCAGGGATTTTCTTTAGCCAAGATGGAAAGCCACAACCAAAGTTTTGTCAACTTTTGCAGATTTTAGGTATGCAACAGCCATCTAAAAAATCCATAGAGGAAATTAGTGCATGGGCTCAAGCCAACTTGTTAAGAAAAGGGGAACGCTGGCAAGAGCAAACTAGTCGATTTGAACCATTAAAAATAGCATTCAGCCCCTTCTTGCTGATTTAGGATTTATCAATGGAAGATCTGCTCACTTTCAGGAATATATAGGGGCGATTGTCCACGGTGCGCTTTTACCAGCGGTACGTATTCGTCTTTACTATCTGATCAAACAGTGGAAGGAAGGGGTACGATTTTCGGATCTTTATTTCTTGAGTGGTGAGCGGCCTTTAGACCCACAACGTGAAAATAAAGATGAGCTGATAAGGGGCAAGAACTCACCGCTGAAAATACGAAAAGATTGGAAACTTTTAGATCTTCCAAAAACAGAATGTGAAATGATACAACTTATTTGGGAGCAATCGGAGTTACCTGAAGCTATGAAGCAACAAATCAAAGTGTATTTTATTAATGCACCTATGAAAAATAATCTTCGCCCTACAACAGATGATACAGTACAAGCATGGCTTCAAACAGCTCCTACTGTCGGAAATTATTTAGCAGTAACAAATAGTCCCTATATCAATCGACAGGATGTAGTGACCAGAACAGTTGCCTCTCAGGCATATGGTTTTGATACCATTGGACCAGCTGTTGGCTCGGAAGTAAAAATGGCTATCGTTCTTGACGAGTTAGCCCGGTTGATTTTTATGTTGTCTAGGAATGAAAAATTAGAGAAAAGAGCAACTGGATTATCCAGCTCTAAACTGCATGGTGACGCTACGGACATGCGACATAAGGCCACATAAATTAGACGGAATTGCCTTCATATATGTTTTCAACATTAGTTTTAAGCCATTTGCCTTCTTTTAGAAAACTAGGTGCAACATTATGCATACGACTTAATTCCTCAAGCGAAAAAAATTTAACATATTGAACATTACCATCCTGGTCTGACCAATTCTTGGGGATACAATCAGAGGTGATTTCAGTTGTAAAATAGATTTCTACCTTGTGTAAGTGATTTTTAGTATCAAAAAAATCATAAACGTAGATTACGTCATTTGCTTGAACACTGATTCCTGTTTCTTCTTTTACTTCTCTAATAACACATTCAGGTAATGTTTCACTTGCTTCCATGCCACCTCCAGGTGTATACCAAAAATGGCCATCATTACTTACTAAAAGGAGCTTTTCTTCCTGTACAATTAACGCCCTAGCCGTTAATCGTAATCTATAATTTATCATATCGTAATCTATAATTTATCATAATGCACGTTTCTATTGTTACCTTTTTGTGTCTTGTTTACAAATTCTATATAATATGCTTTGTTAAAGCTTCACAGGATAGTTTGGCTATATGCTGCTTTTCAAATGGAGCGAGACATCATGATTAGGTATTGATATTTACATGGCTTTATAAGCGACCATAAAAAAGAAAATAGCAATTCTAGGAATTGCTACGGGTGTTTTTTGTTCTTAAAGGATATTAGCAGAAGGCTGAATGGATACGATAAGAAAAGACAGCCTACCTCCTTGCATCAAACGCTTCAGCTGTAACTGTTTCGGTTACTACAGCCATTTGCTCTTTTATAAAATTTATAGCTCTATCTCTAGTCAACTCATGATATACTTTAGCATAATATTGGCTTCCCTTATTGCTGCCCTTTAGAAAAGAAACCGCACTGGCATGGATAGCAGCATCACCACCTTCTATCTCCAAATTATTGTTATGGGCATAATCAATATAAGCACGCTTGGTTTCTTCTACTACATCCGAAGCATTAACCGATAGGTTATTTTGACGTATTATAGTAGTTAATAACAGTTCCCACTTTAAACTTTCTTCATTTGCACGATAGTAGCCTTCGATCTCCTCTAGTGTTGCCTTTGGATTATTCATTGAAAGCCACTTTTTTAGAAAGGCTTCTGGCAAGTCAACCGCATTATGCTTACAAAGTGCTGTTTGCAAGTCTTCATAGAATGCATGACGTGCTTCCATACGCTTGTCAAGCAAAATAATTTTAGCAATAGCTTCTCTAAAGTCGCTTTCAGTAGCAGCAATCCCTTTTCCTAATACAAGGTCAAAAAACTTAGGTTCAAGAGGCGCTGGCACAACACGGAGAATTTTGTCAATCGTAAAAACAGCTGGCCAAGCAGATTTATGCCTTTTAAAAGAAGCAAATGCACCAAAACTTACACCTAAAAGAGCAGAAAAGTGATCCTTCAATAGCTCTTCTGTTATGGTTACCTTATTACCAATACGAAGACCCACTAATGTTTGCCTTGAATGCTCAGGAATACGCATTATAACAATACGGATATCCAGACCAACTGCACCTGTGCTATCTGTAAGTGTACCATACAATATGGCATCCGTTGTACTTTCTTCAAGATGAACAGCTTCACCATGAACAATCTGTAACCCTTCTAAAAACTCATCAACCAATTTAGAACCAACAGAATCTATTTGAAACTCAGTAATAGAAATAGTAGGATCCAATACAATAGCACGTTCTTCAATTAATCCAACTTCATAAGAGAAGGTAAAGCTACGTTGATTTTTAAGATCTATTTCTTCCGAAGAAGGCACTAAAAGTGGTTCCATAAAAATAGCAATACGCTCTTGTATAATGTAATTTTTTAAAGAAGCTGCTGCTATTTTATGGAGCTCTTCAGCAAGAATAGAAGGGCCATGCATCTTTTTAATAAGATCTGCAGGAACGGCCCCGAATCTGAACCCCTTTAAACGAGCGTTTTGAGCATAATGCTTGAGCTGTTTATCAACAGATGGTTTATAATCAGGTTCATCTAACGTAATGGAAATAATCCCATGACTAGGGTCAAGCTTATTAAACTGAATATTCAAGGTAAAACAGATTTAAAAGATAAAAAGCGGATGCTTTTATACTACAAAATACACAAAAAAGTACGGATGAAGGGACTCGAACCCCCACACTTTACAGTACTAGATCCTAAGTCTAGCGCGTCTACCAATTCCGCCACATCCGTAGGACAGTAAAAGACAACAAATAGCTCTTTTACAAAAATAGAAAAAACAGGCTTCTCAAGCAAATAGCAATAAAAAAGTAGCTATTTTCCCTTTCTACTATTCACAGAACAAATAAAAGCTGGATTATATTAACTAATATCAATCGTATAAGGTAGTATCGCTTGTACGCCATGAGACCTAGATAGGATTTGATAGTGACTCAATATAGGATATGCTTGCACTAAGGAATGCAATGCCTCCATTTTAATATTATCAGTGGTATAGTTTAGCAATTGTTGCAGCCTTGTTTTAAGACGAGGAAAATAACAAACACCATATTTTTGGGTTAAATTGGCTAAGGAAGCAGCTTTAGTAATGGCAGCATCTAGTCCACCCAATTCATCCACTAGCCCATTATTTAGTGCTGCTAAACCAGTATATACCCTGCCACCAGCTAATTTTTCTACAGAGGCTACATCCATCTTACGCCCATTAGAGACCTTACATAAAAAGTCATCATAACTGTTCTGTAACATTTTATGCATGAATTTAGACTCCAGCTCAGAACAACTTAATCTAGGATTTAAAAAATCTGCAGAAGGAGCTGTCTTGACTACATCACGGTGAATACCTATTTTATCCATCAATGCACTTGGATCAGGTAATATACCAAAAATACCAATGGAACCTGTAATAGTAGTAGGTTGTGCAAAAATATAGTTACAAGGTGCAGCAATATAATAACCACCAGAAGCAGCCACATTAGACATAGAAGCAACAACTGGCTTAATAGATTTTAGTTCTTCTATTGCTTTCCACATAAGATCTGCAGCAACTACACCACCTCCTGGTGAATTAATGCGCAATACTACAGCTTTTATACTACTATCTTCTTGAATAGCTTTTAGCCTTTTAACAAAGTCATGGGCACCGATATAACCAGCCCCACTTGGCCCATTTATAATTTCTCCTTCAGCAATTAGCACAGCAACCTTATCCACTTCAGATGAAGTTTCTGAAGTACTATAATGCCTATACTTGATCCTATATTTGATAAAAGAAGGAGATTTTAGTTTTTCTTTAAGCAGCTTTTTAGCATCGTTTTCATAGCCTATTCTGGTAATTAGGTTGGCATGGAGGGCATCATTGGGTAGTACCGCTGAAAGATTATTAGCGTGTGCTTTAAGTGCAGCAACTGCTATACCTCTAGAGGCACTTATTTTAGTTAAAAAGTGTTCATTGATAGAGTTAAGCCATGTTTTTGTTTGCGCTCTACTTTCTTCACTCATTTTAGTCAAACAAAAGGGTTCTACATAACTCTTGTAGGCTCCAATACGAAATATTACCGGCTTTATAGAAATATTCTCAAAAAGTTTTGTATAGAAAAAAAACGGTTTTAGCAAGGCCTTTGAATTCTAAAATACCACTGGGGTTTAGTATGATTTCATCTGCTACAGAAGCCAAATAATAGGACTGCTGTGTATATGACTCTCCATATGCGATGATGGGTTTACCTTTCTTTTTAAAAGCCAATAGGCTTTCTCTTGTTTCCTCTAAACTAGCCCATCCTGCACGCAGATTGGATACATCTAAGTAGATAGCGGAAATACGGCTATCTTTGGTTGCCTGGTGAATAGCCTTTTGAACTGCCTTAAAGTCAATCATACCTTTATTGGAACCAAACAATGAAATAGGCATCCACTCAACTATTCGTCCTTTCATCTTCAATGTTAGCACTGAATTAGGTGCTACTGGCTTGGGGTCGCTAGCGGTTAATTTTAAAAATCCAAAAACAACGAGGGAACATAAAGCTATTAAAGAGATAAAAAACCCTATAGCAATTGTAACGACTTGCTTAAGAAAAGACTTTATTTTCATTTTGATTATAAAAAAATAGTAAGATAACTCGTACGCTTAAAGCCAACAGGGAAAGTGTGTTTGTCTGCTTATATAGTATTGTTTTATGCTTGCGTAAGCGTGGGCCTGCGCGGACTTGAACCGCGGACCTCTACATTATCAGTGTAGCGCTCTAACCAGCTGAGCTACAGGCCCTAAAATCTATGGGGGCTACTTGCCATACCAACACGGAGCACAAAAAAATATACCAGTGAGGCTAGAAAGCTACTTTCTAGTAAACTACTACCACAACCTACTTATATCTAAGGCATAGGGACCAATAGATTGAATAGCGCTACTGTTCCATACAAAGGTTTTTCTATGCATTGCAAAACAGTTATGCTGCCAGCACAGCTAAATTACGTATATATTCTGTATATACCCAACAAATAGCTGTAAGAAATCTTTATTTTTAGATGAGGCTTTCTGGAAAACCTATTGCTAAATGGCAATTTTGGTGTCGAAGCTTGTCTATGCTCCTCAAATACATTTATGTATGCTGCGGTGCTCGATTGCGCTTCTCCTAAAAACTGCTAATCACAAATAGGTTTTGCAGAAGGTCTATGTTTTGTACCATAAATCATCAGCAGAATCGTTTCATCCATAGGAAATGCTAACTTTAAGCGTAGATTTGCAGGTAGTAAGGATTTTTTATTTAATGTATGTTACAAATTGGAGATTGTATATTGGGTGATTTCCCACTTTTATTGGCACCTATGGAAGATGTGAGTGATCCGCCCTTTCGTGCCATATGCAAGGCACATGGTGCAGATCTGATGTATACAGAATTTATTTCCTCAGAAGGGCTTATTCGAGATGCTACTAAAAGTGTAAAAAAGTTAGAGATATATGAAGAGGAGCGTCCTATTGGGATCCAAATATTTGGAGATGTAATAGAGGTTATGCGGGAAGCAGCTGCTATTGTAGAAAGGTCTCAGCCTACTTTATTGGACATCAACTATGGATGTCCTGTTAAGCAGGTCGCTTGCAAAGGCGCAGGTGCCGGTATTCTTTTAGATTTGCCTAAGATGCAAGCCATGGCTGCAGAAATTGTCAAACAGGTCTCCATTCCAGTTACGGTGAAAACACGCTTAGGGTGGGACCACGAATCGATTAAAATTTTAGAAGTTGTGCAACGTCTTCAAGATGTTGGCGTACAGGCTGTAACCATTCATGGCAGAACCAGACAACAAATGTATAAGGGATCAGCAGATTGGAGCTATATTGCGGCTGTAAAAGCAGATCCGAGTATCCATATCCCCATCTTTGGGAATGGTGATATTGACAGCCCTGCTAAGGCAATTGCCTATAAAAATAAATATGGGGTGGATGGCATTATGATTGGCCGTGCCAGCATTGGCTACCCTTGGATTTTTAAGGAAATCAAACACTACCACGCAACAGGTGAGCTACTCCCCCTCCTACTTTAATAGAACGCATTGAAACGGTAAAAAAACACTTGGTACATGACATACAATGGAAAGGCGAACGAACGGGAATATTAGAAATGAGACGCCATTATACCAATTATTTTAGGGGTGTGCCAGATATAAAGCACTATAGATCTAGCTTGGTAACTGCTGATACTTATACAGCGATAGATGACCTGTTAGATGAAATGATGCAAAAGGTACCTAGTGCCTAATCCATTAGAATCGACCAGCAGATTACCAGCAGCAGTAGCCTTTTCAAAAGACCTTCTTCAAAACCTATTTGTGATCAGCAGTTTTTAGGAGAAGCGTAGTCGCCAGAATACTAAATGTATTTGAGGAGCATAGACCACAAAATTGCCATTTAGCAATAGGTTTTGCAGAAGGTCCAAAGAAGGCTAATACTAGTGATGCCCTGTACTACCATGGCCTCCTACCCCTCTAGCGGTTTGGTCTAGCGCTGGTACTACTTTCCAACCAACCGATTCGTATTTGGTAACTACCAGCTGCGCAATCCTATCTCCATCTTCGACTAGAAAACGCTGATCAGAGAGGTTGATCAGTAATACTTTAATCTCTCCTCTGTAATCTGCATCAATGGTTCCAGGGCTATTTAAAACGGTAATGCCATGGTGCAGTGCCAAGCCACTACGTGGCCTTACTTGAGCCTCATATCCTTTTGGTAAAGCAATAGCAATACCGGTAGCAATGAGTATCCTCTGCCCAGCAGCCAACCAAATAGGCGCAGCGGTAAAAGCACGTAAATCCATCCCGCTTGCCCCTAACGTAGCATAAGTAGGTAATGGATGGTGCGATTGGTTAACAATTGGAATTTCCATAGAATACAAATCGTTTAATTAAAATTAATTATAGTTAGAAGATATAGTTAGACTTCTTTTTGAAGGAAGATTATTTTACAATAGTCTCAAAATGTCTTGCAAAGGTAAGCAATTTGGCTTCTTCAAAGTAGTTGCCAATAACTTGAATGCCAATGGGTAAATTCTTTTGGTCTACTCCATTTGGTAAAGAAATAGCAGGTAAACCAGCTACAGATGCCAATACCGTATAGAGGTCACTCCAATACATTGACAATGGATTGTTTGCAAAACTATTCACCTTAAAAGCAGTAGCAGTAGTGGTAGGCAATATGATAAAGTCATATTGACTCAAGATATCTTGCATAGCTTTTTTAATCACGTTACGTACTTTTAGTGCTTTAATATAGTGTGTCTCACATTGAGACGCACTCAGCACAAAAGAGCCTAGCATAATCCGTTTTTTTACTTCTTTGGCAAAACCTTCTGTTCTTGTCTTGATATAGACCTCCTCTAATGTGGTAGCATGGCTGCTTCGGTAGCCGTAACGAATGCCATCAAAGCGTGCAAGATTGGTACTTGCTTCTGCATTTACCAAGATATAATAGGTAGGCAAGGCATATTTAAGCAGCGCAAAATGGACATCATCTACTTGATGGCCTTCTTTCTTTAGCAGTTCCAAAGCATGTAAGGTATGTTCTTTTATTTCTGGTTGCAAGCCTCCATTGTCAAGTGTTTCTGCTAAGCAGGCTACCTTATAGCGCCCTGGATTATCTAATGCAGTAGTATAACGGGGCACCTCTTGCGTAGCGGCGGTATCATCAAATGCATCAGGTCCAGCTATTACCTCCAGTATAGTTGCACAGTCTTCTACTGTATGGGAAAAAATACCAGCCGTATCAAAAGAAGAAGCATAGGCCACTAGACCATGCCTAGACACCCTTCCATAAGAAGGCTTAAGCCCTACAAGGCCACAAAATGCAGCTGGCTGCCTAACAGATCCACCCGTATCGGTACCAATAGAGACATGGCACATCTTTGCTTTTACAGCTGCTGCAGAGCCACCAGAAGAACCACCTGCAACCCTTGTTTTATCTAAAGGATTCAGTACGGTGCCAAAGTAAGCATTTTCTGAAGAGGAGCCCATGCCAAACTCATCACAATTCTGATGGCCAATAATCAATGCATCAGCTGCCAAAAGTCGCTGCGTAACCGTTGCATCAAATGGTGAGATGTAATTGGTCAAGATTTTACTACCAGCATGTAGGGGATGATTTTTATAGGCAATCATATCCTTTAAGCCAATGACCATTCCAGCCAGTGGACCGCTTTTACCCTGCTTTATTTTTTGGTTGACGACAGGGGCACCTTCTATAATTTCTTGATCATAAACATTTACAAAAGCATTCAACTCTTTTTGTCTTTGCGTATCTTGCAACAGTTGTTTAACCACTTCTGTAACCGTAATTTTTTGCGATGCCAGCAATGGGCGGAGCGCACTAAAAGAATAATAATGGTCAGACATATAGATACAACATTACAAAAGACCTTCTGCAAAACCTATTGCTAAATGGCAATTTTGTGGTCTATGCTCCTCAAATACATTTAGTATGCTGGCGACTGTGCTTCTCCTAAAAACTGCTGATCACAAATAGGTTTTGAAGAAGGTCTAAAATTAAGATGGCTGGAAACGAATAGGTTCTTTGAGACCTTTACAATCTGTGAGCTTTATTTCTAGCGAACCTACTACCAGGTTAACTTTTAATAGCAGCGGAATTTTATTGACATCATTTGATATATATACTTCCACTGGACGATCTCCGGAAAATATACTACACTCGTACTTGTCGGGGATCATCGGTGCAAAAACCAACGCTGATGTTTTTCCTAGCTTGGTGTTAATGATCTTCTTACCAAGAAATCGAATCTTAACATCTTTATAGACCTGTTGGTCATGGAAAACCGTTATGATAAGCTCATCATCTGGTTTTAACTTTGTAGTATCAATCGAACGCAAGCTATAGTAGCCACCGATTAGGTCTTTAATTTTTGTACTAGGGATATCATGAGAGGTCTCTTTAGGCTCCATATTATTCTTACTCTCAGCTATTTCTACCTTAGCTATATTTTCTTTATAGTCAAAGTCAGTTTGCTCTTTCCTAACATAACCATTTTCTTCAAGATGGGTAACACATCTATGCGGACGCAATGCATGCGCGCAATCAACATCTAAATAGCTCTCCCATCTATCCAATACCTTAAAGCCTAAAAGCGCTAATGCATTACTAGAGGTACCTTGTACTTCAACCTTATAGCAAGCATGCCCGTTAAGCTTGTGCCGCTCCTCATCCACACGCATGGTAGCAGTACCAGCATGGAGAAAACTAGCATGGAGAAAACTATAGTAAACTTCATAGGTTAGGCATTCCCCTTGCAGAAAAGGAGGCCCTACTTCCCGGGCAGTTTTAGCATGTATGCTACTTAAAAAAGTACTTATAAGGAAACAACAAAAAAACTTTTTTAAGCAGCGTACAACGACCATAGGATATTAAGATATATAAATAGGATATTAAGATATATAAAAAATATTAAATCAAGAAAAATAGGGATTACAACTTCTAAAGTTACAACAAAAAAAGTAGTCAGCCAAACTGGATAGGCGGCAGCCTGCTAGAAAATCAATTTATTCATAAAAACTTAAGGCTGGAAGTAGGAAAAAAAGAGATAAAAAACTATCTTGCTCAAGTCTTAAGGCAGATTTTAAAAGTAGACCTTCTGCAAAACCTATTTGTGATCAGCAGTTTTTAGGAGAAGCGCAGTCGTCAGCATACTAAATGTATTTGAGGAGCATAGACCACAAAATTGCCATTTAGCAATAGGTTTTCCAGAAGGTCTAGTAAATCCTTGCAAACAGCGCAATATACCTAACTTAAAAATGAATTTAAAAAAATATTCTAGCTACATTTTTGCACTCCTCCTTTGCTGCGGATGTTTTACCAATAAATACACAGATGAAGAACGAGAAGGGTATTATACATGGAATCCCTATAAGTTAGGCGAAGTAGAGCCATTCAAACTAATACTAAAACCAGCCAATGAAATTATTAAGTTTAGCAAGAAACTACAAGATAGAATCCCCAAATGGTGTGACACTGGCCAAGAGAAACAACTATATGCAATCTGGAAGGATTTTTTTACGCAAGAAATACAACCAAATATAACAGACCAATTAAAAAGAACACATAATACCCACCTTTTAGAAGATTATTATGAACAGCTCGGCAAGCTATTTAAGGGTCCTACAGCAGCAAGTGAAGAAGCGTTGATAAGCGCAAGCAAAGCGCTACAAGCCGATACTAAACTTATAGCGGCATTTGAAGAGGCTATAGCAAAAAGGCATGCTGAACCAGAAAATATTTGTTTTATTCAGCCGATACTAGAATACCAAAAATTTCTTTATTTTATCTTAGAAAGATATGCGAAATTTGATAAGTTAGAAGAATCGCGGTATAATCTAGTAAAATGGAAAGATGCTGAGCGTCCAACTGGTACAGATCTTTGGGAAAAGATTGAAGAAAAGTACAAGAATCTACTAGAGAATGTTCAGTGGTATTCAGTAACCGTTAAGCGCGACGGTGTAAAGCGTTCAGTAAACCAAGAATCCATTAAGAAATGTTTAATGCGTATTGATGATTGGGCAGCTAATAAGGATTTAACCTATAAGGATTTACTAGAAACCATACCGCATGGCATAGATCTAATAAGGAAAATTCTATCCGAAGCAGCATTAGAAGAAAAAGAAGATGCAAAACTACTAAAAACTTATCTTGGTCTTTTTCCAATTGTATGCTCCGAACAATTGAAAGCGCATTGGTAGGCTGCTTTTTGCATAAGGGTTTGATTTTTTTGCTTGCCTTTTGATAAGGCAAAAAGTAGCTAAAAAAATCAAAACAAAAGTTTTTAAAAAATAAGTTTGCTATGCAGGTAAAAAAGGCACTTACGCCATTGCTAATAGCTATA
This sequence comes from Cardinium endosymbiont of Dermatophagoides farinae, assembly GCF_007559345.1. NCBI lineage: Bacteria > Pseudomonadati > Bacteroidota > Cytophagia > Cytophagales > Amoebophilaceae > Candidatus Cardinium > Cardinium endosymbiont of Dermatophagoides farinae. Next base: position 794,619 of record NZ_VMBH01000001.1, on the reverse strand, counting down.
TCGACTCTATTAATAAGCACTTCCTGCGGCCTCTTTGGTAAGTGTAAAAAAAAGACTGATAAGGAGTCTCTGAGAAAACATGAAACAGGTTTAAGTGATATAAACTTAGGGAAAAAACATGAAACAGGCTCAAGCGATATAAGTTTAGGAAAAAAACATGAAACAAGTTTAAGTGATATCATTACAAAGCGTGACTTAGGAACAATTGAAACTTCTGATCGCAGTGGAACGCCTTCAAAAAAGGAAGTTGAAAATAGGTTAAAAGAATTATTCCCTAACTTGATTCTTGACGGGCTTGAGATCCGTATATTCAAGAGAACAGTATATATTTTTCCAGGCAACTCTGGTTATGGGCTTGGTTCGGTAGAGCTTACGTATACAACTCCGAAAAAGAATTTAGGGAAAACAAGTTTAAGTGATATCATTACAAAGCGTGACTTAGGAATGATTGAAACTTCTGATCACAGTGGAACGCCTTCAAAAAAGGAAGTTGAAAATAGGTTAAAAGAATTATTCCCTAACTTGATTCTTGACGGGCTTGAGATCTGTATAGAAAGTGTTTTTGGAAGGAAATTTGGAAGGAAAATAGTATCTGTTTTTGAAGGCAACTCTGGTTATAAGCCTGGTTGCGTAGAACTTACGTATACAACTCCGACAAAGCGTTTAAGTGATATCATTACAAAGCGTGACCTAGGCGAGATTAACCCCTGTGGAAGGCTTTTAGAAGAAGAGATTAAAAATCTCTTACAAAAACTATGTAAGCTAGAGCCTGAAGCGATTCACGTTTTTACCCATGAGAACTATCCTGGTTACGCAATGATTATGCCAAATATTTTTTATGGTGATTATTACCTTGCTAAGCCTTTTGAGGTAATCCTTACGTATACAATTCCGAAAACTCATCATTCTCGGGATTCAGATAAGACTACTTTCAATTCATCTGAAGTAGACGGAGCATATAAAACCTTAGGGATTCCTAAAGGTACCTCATATAAAGAAGCAAGGAAAATTTACAATAAATTGGTTTTAGAAACTCATCCAGATAAAAAACAACAAGAACTAGGTCAGGCATTAACTGATGAAGAAAAGAAACATTATAATGCTGCATTCGATAAAGTAAAAAAAGCATGGGATGTAATAGAATCTACCTTGGTTCGTGACGCATTCAGTGAATACTGTGCCAAAAATCCGAAAAAAAAAGATTCTAAGCGCAGCAGTATCTTCTCATTGAGAGGTAAATAAAGCATTTTTATCGTACTTTTTTATCAAGAAAAAAATTAAGATAAAAATTCCTTCCTAAATCAGTTAGAAAGCTACCCTAAACCATGGATAAAATTTATGATTTATTAAGCAAGCATTGGGGCTATCACTCCTTTAGGCCGCTTCAAGAAACAATCATTAGGGGCATTCTAGATGGCAAAGACCTATTGGTTTTTTTACCTACTGGCAGTGGAAAATCACTTTGTTTTCAACTCCCGGCCTTATGTAAAGCGGGTTTAACGCTTGTAGTCACGCCGCTTATTGCGCTGATGAAGGATCAAGTAAGCCAGCTGACGCAGAGGGGTATTTATGCAGAAGCGATTTTTTCAGGCATGTCTAGTCTCGAAATAGAGCGCAAACTAGATAATTGTGTATATGGTAATGTAAAGCTACTTTACGTATCTCCAGAACGGCTGCAAACCGATCTTTTTAAGTTGCGTGCGCCTACCATGCCTATTACTACTTTAGTAGTAGATGAAGCCCATTGTATTTCCCAATGGGGATATGACTTTAGGCCCTCCTATTTAGAAATTGCCCATTTTAAGCAAATGATTCCAACGGCCAATACAGTAGCCTTTACAGCTACGGCCACTAAAACGGTTAAACAGGATATTCAAGACCGATTGCAGCTTCATAATCCCCTTCTTTTTGCACAAACTTTTCATAGGTCCAATCTAATTTACTGGGTACGCAAAACAGATCATAAAGAATCACAGCTGCTCAAAGCCTTACAACAAACTGCTGGTCCAGCTATTGTCTATGTAAACACACGTAAAAAGACAGAAACGATTGCTAAGTTTTTGCATAACAATGGTATTACTAGTGCATTTTACCATGCTGGTTTAACCATCTCTGATAGAGCTATGAAACAAACCATGTGGAGTGAAAATAAAGTACGCACCATGGTGTCTACAGCGGCCTTTGGCATGGGGATTGATAAAGCAGATGTTTCCTTAGTAGTCCATTTAGATCTGCCTTCTTCATTAGAAGCCTATTGCCAAGAAGCAGGAAGAGCTGGCCGGAATCATGCGACAGCTTATGCCATTCTTTGGTATGATTTACAAGATATTGCACAGTTAAAACAAAAATGGAAAGAAAGCTATCCTACCATTGACCAGATAAGAAAGGTCTACCAACATCTGGTTAATTATTATAAAATTGCAGTAGGCTCCCATGCATTTGTAACCTATGACTTTGACTTAGAAGACTTTAAAAACACAACCGGACTCTACACGAAAGAAGCCTACTATGGCTTAAAAGCATTGGAGTCAGAAGGTTTTATCCAGCTTAATGAAGCCTGTTACCAACCATCTAGGGTCTATTTTCTCCTATCTAGGGAGGCATTGTATGCATTTCAACTCCGTCATCCTGCTTATGATTTATGCATCAAAGCACTTTTAAGGCTCTATGGTGGTACACTTTTTACGCCATACTGTACAATTTTTGAAAAAAAAATAGCCCAGTTTGTCCAGCTTACAGTATGCAAGATACAAGACCAACTAGCTGCCTTGCATCGACTAAAGGTTCTAGAATATCTTCCACAAAAAGCAAATCCACAAATTACTTTTTTAACACCACGCTATCTGGCTACCGAATTGCCATTACCGATTCATAAAATCGAACAAAGAAATAAAACAGCTTATCAACAAATAGAAGCGGTTATACAATACGTTACCAATGACCGGCGCTGTCGCTTAGCTATATTATTAGATTATTTTGATGAAAATGAATTAATTTGCAACCAATGTGATGTTTGTAAAAGAAAGTCAACAGCAAAAACACAAAATAACCTTATGGTAGAAAGTCGCCATTATGTGATCAATGCGATTAGACAGGGCAAACAGGATCTTAAAAAACTGATAGAAGAGGTTGCTTCCGAAAAAGAAAAGGCATTATTGGATACCATAAGGCGCATGCTAGATGCCAAAGAAATATACTACCAAAGCCCTGGCCAACTACAAATCAGTGAAGCGTCAAAGCCATTGGGTGAAGCATAAGACCTTCTGCAAAACCTATTTGTGATCAGTAGTTTTTAGGAGAAGCGCAGTCGCCAGCATACTAAATATATTTGAGGAGCATAGACCACAAAATTGCCATTTAGCAATAGATTTTGCAGAAGGTCCATAGGCGATTACATCAATACCTTGCGTAACCTAGCAACTGGTACATGCAATTGCTTTCTATACTTCGTTACAGTACGGCGCGCCACATTATACCCCTCAGCTATTAATAATGCTACCATATGCTCATCCGAATAAGGGTTTTTTTTATCCTCATTATCAATTATATTTATAATTCTATTTTTAATAACTTTATTGCTGATATCGGCTCCAGTAGCTGTGCTGATTCCTTCAGAAAAGAAAAACTTTAGCGGATAGATACCAAACTTTCCTTGCACTGATTTTTGGTTGACAATTCTTGAAATGGTCGAAGCGTCCATGCCAACCTTATCGGCTACATGTTGTAAAATCATTGGTTTTAATTTATCTGTTTCTTCTCCTTCTACAAAGAAGGTATATTGCAAGTGTAGAATTGCTTCCATTGTCTTTAAAAGGGTTTGATTCCGTTGACTAAGCGCCTCCATAAACCACTTGGCATGGTCTAACTTTTTTTTTAAAAAAGCAATCATCTCTTGGCTTTCTAAGTCCTGTTTTGCTTTTTGTTCATAGGTTTCCAGCATGGTCAGATACTTTTTGTTAAAGCGTGGTTTATGCACTGGATAATGGACCAACTCAACCGCAAGCTTTCCTTGATGCGTTACGATTATAAAATCTGGGGTAAGGTAATCATTGGTATAGGTTGTACTATTATTATGCCGCCCTGGTCTAGGGTTTAGTCGAGCAATATGGGCCAGGGCATCTTTCAAAAGATGGGTATCCGTAAGCCCTAATTTTTTGACTATTGTCTGATAGTGTTTCTTGGTAAAAGCTTCAAAGCAACTGCTTACCACACGCTGTGCCAACTGAATGAGTGGATCTTTCTGATTTTGCCCTTGCAATTGTATCAATAAGCATTCCTGGAGATTTCTAGCTGCAATACCAGGTGGATCTAGCCGCTGAATAGCGGCTAATACCTCTTCTACTTCTTCTAAAGAGAGTTCTAAGTAATGGATTACATGCAGATCCTGCACAACAATTTCTAGATCACATTGAAGGTAACCATCTTGGTCTAAGCTGCCGATGAGGTGTTCACCTATGGTATACCCTACTTTGCTGAGATGGAGCAAATGGAGTTGTTCTTTTAATTTTTCTTGCAGCGAAACGATAGCTGGGGTCCAAAGGTCACGGGCAGGTTGTGTTTTATATATTCTTAAATCTGTGGAACGATAATCAGAAAAATCCTGAGCGAATGGAGCTTCTTCTTCTATATTTTCTGTCTCTTCATCGAGCAAAGGATTGGCTGTGACCTCTTTTGAGATATAGTCGTTGAGTGCTACAGTAGGCACTTGTAACAGTTTAATAAATTGAATTTGTTGTCCAGATAACTTCTGGGTTAACTTTTGTTCTAATTGTAACTTCTGCATCTTAGCATTTAGTTGGATTAAATGAAAACTATTTATAGATTGGGCCTTACCAGGCGCGCTATAGACCTTCTTCAAAACCTATTTGTGATCAGCAGTTTTTAGGAGAAGCGCAGTCGAGCACCGCAGAATACTCAGGTGTATTTGAGGAGCATAGACAAGCTTCGACACCAAAATTGCCATTAGAAATAGGTTTTGCAGAAGGTCTTATATAGTTAGTGCTGCTAAAACCACAACAAATATTTAATCTTTAATCTAAAAAAGAATACATTGCATAACAAAATTAAAGAACTTTTACAATTTGGCACAGTTGGTGCAAGCGTTGAGATAAAAGGTTGGATCCGCACCAAGCGGGCCAATAAACAGGTTGTATTTCTTACCATTAATGATGGCTCTTGTCAGCAAAGTTTACAGGTGGTCATGGCACCATCTAAACTGCCAAAAACACTGCTGAACCAACTGACTACAGGTGCCAGTATTGCCATCTCTGGCAGTTTAGTTGCTTCAGCAGGCACTAGACAATCGGTAGAACTACATGGTGATCAGCTGACCCTACTGGGCAATGCCCCGGACTATCCATTGCAACCAAAGTCCCATTCATTGGAATTTCTACGTACATGGGTACATCTTCGTTTTCGTACCAACACCTTTGGTGCAGTATTCCGCATCAGGCATGCCATTAGTTATGCCATTCATCACTTTTTTCACGAACGTGGTTTTTGCTATCTTCATACGCCTATTATTACGGCAGCTGATGCAGAAGGTGCAGGGGAATTGTTTCGTGTTACAAGCTTAGCACTTAACCATACAGATGGTCCTGTTGATTTTAGCAAGGAGTTTTTCAATAGGCCTACCAACTTAACCGTTTCTGGGCAGCTTGCTGCAGAAGCAGCTGCTATGGGCCTAGGGGCGGTTTATACTTTTGGGCCTACTTTTAGAGCAGAAAATTCCAATACATCTAGGCACCTAGCAGAGTTCTGGATGGTTGAACCAGAGGTAGCTTTTAATAATTTAGATGATAACATTGCACTAGCAGAAGCATTATTAAAATTCTTATTAGATTATGTGCTTAAAAAATGTCCAGCAGAACTTGAATTTTTGAACCAACGTTTGCTTCATAACAATGCGCAAAGTGCAACCCCATCCATGGCGTTATTGGAACGGTTACAATTTGTATTAGAACAACCTTTTGTCCGTATTACCTATACAGAGGCCATTTCTATTTTAATGGAAGCGCCGCCCAATCAGAATGGTACATTTGTCTATCCTATTACTGGTTGGGGGATGGATCTTCAATCAGAACATGAACGTTATCTGGTAGAGCATCATTTTAAAAGACCTATAGTAGTAACTGATTATCCAAAAGATATCAAAGCGTTTTACATGCGCCAAAATGATGATGGAAAAACAGTAGCCGCTATGGATGTGCTTTTCCCTGGCATAGGAGAAATTATTGGAGGATCCCAGCGGGAAGAGCGCATCGATTATTTGAAAAAAGCCATGCAACATAGCCATATTGAAGACTTAAACTGGTATCTGGATACCAGACGTTTTGGTACCATACCCCATAGCGGATTTGGTTTAGGGCTCGACCGGTTTGTATTATTTGTAACAGGTATGGAAAACATACGTGATGTGATTCCATTTCCACGTACACCAGGCCATGTAGCTTGTTAAATTTCAAGGGCTTGTTTAATAAATGCTACATCACCATTTTTAGCTGCAAAAAGCGCTCAATTAGACCTGGCTATGCTAGTGTTACGCTAGTTTTGGTGCATCTGTTCTTTGTGTCTCTTTAAACTACTAGCAGTAATGCATTGGTAATCACACTTATCACATTTATATAAACTTTTTCTTATGTGTGTTTCTTTATGTCTTGTTAATTTGCATAAATAAATAGATTCGTAATTACAATTCTCATAATTACATTTGTACGGTTGTTCTTTTTTGTATCTTTGTTTATGTTTTTTTAAACTACTAAAAGTAGTGAATTTTTTATCACACTGGTTACATTTGAAAGGTCTTTCTCCTGTGTGGGTTCTTATATGGAGTGTTAAATGGTATTGCTGAGTGAATCTTATACCACATTGGTTACATTCGTGTAGTTGTTTTTCTGTGTGACGTTTTATATGGACGTTTAAATTACTATTGTGCGTAAAACTTATACCACATTTGTTACATATGAACGGTTTTTCTCCTGTATGAATTCTCATATGATATTTTAAATGAGATGGCCTAATGAACCCTTTACCACACTCATTACACCTGTTCGGTCTTTCTCCTGTGTGACGCTTTATATGGACGTTTAAATCGCTATTGGGCTTAAACCTTTTCCCACAGTGGGTACATTCGTGCGATTTTTATCCTGTATGACTTCTTATATGGACTGTTAACTGAAATGGCTTCATGAATCTTTTTCCACAGTGGTTACACCCGTGGGGTGTTTTTCCTGTATGTGTCCTTTCATGTGTTATTAAATCATCTGGAAACCTGAAACTTTTATCACATGCAGCACATGTATAATAATTTTCTGGATATAGCAATTCAACCATCTTTGTATCCTTCTTTGTTTTTGCAATATCAAGGGCGGTCAATTTTTTGTTATTTTTTATACTTAAAATGCTATTTATATCTTTTTTGGGGTTAACATTTACCGATAAGGCTAGTTTATTTAACTGATCTAAGATCACTTTAGCAAAAAGTCTATGTCCCTCACTGGCTAAACAATGGAATGGGGTTTCTCCTGCTGTATTTTTTACTTCTAGACCTGCAATTATATTTTTATACTGATGGCGTAGTGGTAGATTTTTATGAGCGTCAAGAAAGCGAAAAAAAGAAAAAATAGTTCCATTTTTACTTGCAGTATGCAAAGCAGTATTTCCGTATTTATCTGTTTTATTGTCTCTCTTATTCGTACATGCATATAAATACCTAACCAAATTTTCATCACAAAAACATCCTTTTGTATGAATTGTATGAATAATATTTTGTAATACATCAGATGGCGTATCGTCTTGAATGGCCTGCTCAAAAAATTTTATATCTTTTTTTATAACTGCAATAATAAATGGTTTGTCTAGCGTAGGAAAATCTTGATCTATATCTATGCCATTTGGAGGGGTATCTTCTATAGCGCCATTTAGATAGGTTGGTATATTGGCTTTATCACCCAAATGCAACCTGGCTATGCTGCTACATGCGTATAGAAGCCATACCAAAAATAGATAGTAAACCAAAGCGCATAGCCCCCTAGTACAAGATCTATTTCTTACTGATGCTATATAATGGCACATTAGATAGATATAATTATTTTGTATAATACATATCCTGATTGTATCAAAATAGAATGTAAGAAAATAATCTATGCGAATCTAGTGCAGGTGGGTAGTATGTATTTCCGATTTTCCTAGTATGCTAATTTTGGTGCATCCATTTTTTATGTATGTTTAATCCGCCCGCAGTAGTACATTTGTAATCACACTTATCACATTAGACCTTCTGCACAACCTATTTCTAATGGCAATTTTGGTGTCGAAGCTTGTCTATGCTCCTCAAATACATTTAGTATTCCGCGGTGCTCGACTGCGCTTCTCCTAAAAACTGCTGATCACAAATAGGTTTTGAAGAAGGTCTAGTTATGCCGTTTTTCTCTTGTGTGGATTTTTTTATGGGCGGTTAAATGACTTTTTGTAGAAAGCATTTTACCGCAGTCATCACATTTAAACAGGCTTTTTTCTCTGTGCGCTCTTAAATGAGATTTAGTAATAAACCTTTTACCACACGTTTCACATTTGTACTTTCTTTCTCCTGTGTGAATTTTTATATGGACTATTAAATTGCTATTTTGCTTAAACCTTTTCCCACATGTCTTACATGCATAGGGCCTTTCTCCTGTATGAATTCTTATATGGTTTTTTAAACGAGATTTATGAGTGAACTTTTTCCCACAGTGGTTACATTCGTGCGGTATTTTTCCTCTATGTCTTCATTCATGTTTTATTAAATCATTTGGAAACCCGAAACTTGCAGAACGAAGCGCATATGAATGGACAGAATGAGGCATAGGTTTTGATTGTTTGATGGCTACATAAGGCAATAGCAATTCCATCATTTCTGTATCCTTCTTTGTTTTTGCAATATCAAGGGCGGTCAATTTTTTTTTATTTTTTATACTTAAAATGCTGTTTATATCCTGATTTAGGTTAAAATTTTTTACCAATAAGGCTAGTTTATTTAATTGGTCTAAGATCACTTTAGCAAAAGATGTATCCCTCTTACTGGCTAAAAAATGGAATGGGGTTTCTCCTGCTGTATTTTTTATTTTTAGATTTGCAATTATATTTTTATACTGATGGAGCGGCACATCTTGATAATGATTAAGGAAATCAAAACAAGGAGACATAGTTTCATTTTTACTTGTTGCAGTACGCAAAACGGTATTTCCGTATTCATCTATTTTGTTGATACATGTATATAAATACCTAACCAAATTTTTACCACAAAAACATCCTTTTGCATGAATAATATTTTGTAATGCACCAAGTGACATACCGTATTGAATGGCCTGCTGAAAAAAATCTATATCTTCTTTTATAACTGCAATAATAAATGGTTTGTCTAGCATAAGAAAATGTTGATCTATGTCATTTGGAGTGATATCTTCTATAGAGCCATTTAGATAGGTTGGTATATCGTCACCCAAATGAAACCTGGCTATGTTGCTACATGCGTATAGAAGCCATGCCAAAAATAGATAGTAAACCAAAGTGCATAGCTCCCTAGTACAAGATTTATTTCTTACTGATGCTATATAATGGCACAATTAGATATAATTATTTTGCATAATAAATATCTTGATTATATCAAAATAGAATCTAATAAAATAATCTATGCGAATCTAGTGCAGGTGGAGGTATTGAATTGTGGTCGTTTAGCTGTAAAGAGTGAATGGGTTAGCTGTGTAAAGGGATTTTTCCTTGATAAAAAAGCAAGAGAAAATCAAAACGCTAATGAAAAAAGTTACTGTAAGCTGGCACTTTCTGATCGCAGCTTTTCCCAAGGGCGCGTTTTTGCTTATTTTGTGGTTGGTGTGGCCATATAGCTGAATAGCCACAAAAAAAGAAACTTCATTTTACTGAAGTTTCTTAGGAGTGAATAGAGGTATAGCGGTTGCTATTTCCTATTTAGGGTATTGTTTCTGATGTTCCTCGATGATTGCGCACACATATGAATCACCGTTTTCTTTTGCGATATCCAAAGGAGCTTTACCTTCATTATTCTTTATATTAAGATCAATATCATTTGGATATGCTTTTAGCATTTCTTTTAATGCATATGGATTATAAGTAGGTGATAGCTGCATTACTGCTAGATGAGCACAGGTATTGCCATCCTTATTCACGGAGTTAATATTATCCTTCATCTTTGGGCATTTCAGGAACTGATCCACTAGGCTGTTCCCATCTTTATCTTTATCTTTCTATCCATTATAACCACTCTATATCCGTAGACCTTCTGCAAAACCTATTTCTAATGGCAATTTTGGTGTCGAAGCTTGTCTATGCTCCTCAAATACATTTAATATGCTGCGGTGCTCGACTGCGCTTCTCCTAAAAACTGCTGATCAAAAATAGGTTTTGCAGAAGGTCTCGTTTTTCACGCCGTCCTAAAAGCATAAAAAAAAATCAGATGATCGGTTTACCGACCACCTGATTTTGCCAATAGATGATACTGACTAAGCAGTGTGTTACATCATGCCACCCATTCCGCCGCCCATTTGAGGCATAGGAGCAGCTTTCTCATCTTCAGGATCTTCTGCTACTACACAAGCGGTAGTGAGTAAAAGAGAAGCAATAGAAGCCGCATTCTCTAGCGCAAGTCTGGTTACTTTCGTTGGATCAATGATACCAGCTGTATAGAGGTCTTCAAATAGATCTGTACGGGCATTGTATCCAAAAGAATCCTTACCTTCTTTAACGCGTTGTACCACCACGGATGGCTCACCACCTGCATTTGCTACAATGGTTCTTAAAGGAGACTCTAGTGCAAGCTTTAAGATTTTAACACCAGTGCGCTCATCTTCATTCTCTACAGCTATGGTGTCTAATACCCCAGATGTAGCTGCACGTAACAATGCAACACCTCCTCCTGGAATAATACCTTCTTGTACAGCTGCCCTTGTTGCATGTAAGGCATCATCTACGCGGTCTTTTTTCTCTTTCATTTCTACCTCTGTAGCAGCACCAATATAAAGAATCGCTACACCACCGGATAGCTTGGCCAACCGTTCTTGTAGCTTTTCTTTATCGTAATCAGAAGTAACATGGGCTATTTGTGCTTTAATTTGGGCTACTCTAGCTTCAATATCCTTCTTATCTCCCCACCATTCACAATAACTGTATTGTCTTTATCGATATTGACTTTCTCTGCAGTGCCTAAAGATTGTAAAGTAGCGGTTTCAAGCTTGCAACCTTTTTCTTCAGAAATAACGGCGCCTCCTGTAAGGACTGCAATATCTTCAAGCATCGCTTTTCTTCTATCGCCAAACCCAGGTGCCTTTACAGCAGCTACACGCAATACACCCCGAATTTTATTCACAACAAGTGTGGCCAATGCTTCTCCATCTACATCTTCGGCAATAATCACAAGTGGCCTTCCACTTTGAGAAACTGCCTCTAGAATAGGGAGCAGATCCTTCATGGTAGAAATTTTCTTATCACAAATTAGAATGTAAGGATTAGAAAGCTCTACCTCCATTTTTTCTGTATTGGTAGCAAAATAAGGCGATAAATAGCCCCGGTCAAACTCCATTCCCTCTACTACCTTTACTTCTGTTTCGGTACCCTTGGCCTCTTCAACGGTAATTACACCATCTTTACCCACTTTGTCCATAGCATTTGCAATCATTTTGCCTATCTTGCTATCACTATTAGCGGAAATAGTGGCTACCTGTTCTATCTCCTTGGAGTTGTTAATCTTTTTAGAGGTTTCTTGTAACTTTTTAACAACTGCTGCTACGCCTTTGTCTATGCCACGTTTGATGTCCATAGGATTGGCACCTGCAGCGACGTTTTTAATGCCATGTGTAAAAATAGATTGCGCCAAAAGGGTAGCAGTAGTCGTACCATCTCCAGCACTATCTGCTGTTTTAGAAGCGACTTCTTTGACCAGTTGCGCACCCATGTTTTCTATAGGGTCTTTTAGGCTAATTTCCTTTGCTACCGATACACCATCCTTAGTGACGCTAGGGGCACCAAACTTTTTATCTAAAATAACGTTTCTGCCTTTTGGGCCTAGCGTAACCTTCACAGCATTAGCCATGGTATCAATACCTCGCTTGAGCTTTTCTCGTGCTTCTGCATCAAAAATTATATTCTTTGCCATTGTACATTCGTTGATTATAAGGTTATAAAAATCTGACTCACTGCTGCCATGCTACTAGGCGATGGCATAAATATCGGATTCTTTCATGATAAGATAGAGCTTACCATCTATATGTAACTCGGTACCACTATACTTACCATAAAGCACCTTATCCCCTACTTTAACGGTGATAGGTTCATCTTTCTTTCCTGGGCCTACTGCAATAACCTCTCCTTTTTGAGGTTTTTCTTTGGCACTGTCAGGAATAATGATGCCACCTACTGTCTTCTCTTCAGCTGCTGCAGGCTCTACTAGAACCCTATCAGCTAATGGTTTTATATGAACTTTGCTCATAACGTATATTTTATAATAATGGTTGATTATATCAATCGAAATTAAAACGTGAACCAGAAAATGACTTGGTCGCACGGACTTTAATCTGATCTGCATTACAGCAGATTTCATGCCAAACTATTTAACCCATTGAATATGTAAAGTATAAATGGACAGCTACTGACTAATTGTCAGTAGCCGTTGATGATCAATAGACCTTTTTGGATAGGTAATGACTTAAAAAGGATTTAAATTTACATATTAATGATCTATCATTAGACCTTCTGCAAAACTTATTTGTGATCAGCAGTTTTTAGGAGAAGTGCAGTCGCCAGAATACTAAATGTATTTGAGGAGCATAGACCACAAAATTGCCATTTAGCAATAGGTTTTGCAGAAGGTCTATTCTAGCGTAGCTACTTATAGAAAGCATATGTTACAATCGTTGTCCCCTGCTGAGATACTCAATGACTACCGCATAGCCTACGAAAGCAGGTCAGCAAGCTTATTAGCACGTAAGGAAGTCTTTTCAGGAAAGGCTAAGTTTGGCATTTTTGGAGATGGCAAAGAGGTGGCGCAACTGGCTATGGCTAAATATTTCCAGTGTGGAGATTGGCGGTCCGGTTACTATAGAGACCAAACTTTTATGTTTGCAATTGGTGCTTTAACCTTACAGCAATATTTTGCCCAGCTATATGCCCACGCTTCCGTAGAGGCTGACCCGGCTTCTGGGGGAGAATGATGAACAGCCATTTTGCAACCAGATTGATAGATAGCGCGGGCAACTGGCTGAATCAGCTAACGCGCAAGAATGTTTCAGCGGATCTTTCCTGTACGGCTGCACAAATGCCCAGGTTATTGGGGCTAGCCTATGCCTCTAAGTTGTATCGCACCGTTGCTTTTCAAAAGATCCAACAAAATTTTTCTAATCAAGGGAATGAAGTAGCATTTGGAACGATTGGTGACGCTAGTACCTCAGAGGGTATGTTTTTTGAAACCATTAATGCAGGGGAGTCCTGCAAGTACCCATGTGTATCTCTATTTGGGATGATGGCTATGGTATCTCTGTACCTCAGCGGTATCATACTACTAAGGAGGATATCTCTGCCGTTCTAGCAGGCTTTAAAAGAACCAAGGCGCAACCTGGCTATGAAATATTTGTTACCAAGGGGTGGGATTATATGGAGTTATGCAACACCTATCACCAGGCCGTAACCATTTGTAGAAGCCAGCATGTGCCTGTACTGATTCATGTTAAAGAACTGACCCAACCACAAGGCCATTCTACATCTGGCTCTCATGAACGGTATAAGTCAGCAGAGCGGTTAAAGTGGGAGGAGACCTATGATTGCCTACCAAAGATGGCAGCATGGATCGTAGAAAATGGCATAGCTACAGCAGAAAGGCTTGGGCAAATTGCAGCAACAGCAGATGAAAAAGTAAAAACAGCGCAACAAGCAGCCTGGCAGGCATTAATAAAGGAGCATAACCAAGAAAAAACAGCGCTACTGGCTTTGCTTAATGATATCGTATTGCCTAAAGAGGCAGTAGGTCATAGCCAGCTTTCAGCTATTATCCATGAGCTAACTACCCTACCCCATCCCCGCCATTTGGATATCACCCACGCAGCAGCTAAAGCCCTTTATGCCTTACGGGAAATACCGTATCTGCATAAAAAAGGCATACTCGCTTGGTGGCATAAAAATATAAGAAGCAATGAAAAAAGATTCAGCAGCGATCTGTATAGCAACTCGAGCAGTGCTGCGCTATTTGTACAAGCGAATCCACCTATTTATACAGAAAACCCTGCACTGGTAGACGGCAGGGAAATATTATGTCATTGTTTTAAATCGTTATTGGCACGTGATGCGCGTATTTTTGCTATTGGACAAGATCTAGGGAAGATAGGTGACGTGAACCAAGGCTTTGCAGGCCTACAAGCGCTATATGGCGAATTACGTGTAACAGACACCAGTATTCGAGAATGTACGATGATTGGTCAAGGATTGGTGCCGCTATGCGTGGGTTAAGGCCTATTGTTGAGATACAGTATTTAGATTATCTGCCTTATGCCTTGCAAATTATAGCAGATGATTTGGCAACGCTTCGATACAGAACAAAAGGAGGACAAAAAGCTCCTATGATCATTCGTACAAGAGGTCATCGGCTAGAAGGCATTTGGCATGCTGGCTCCTATATATCGAGCATTATGCATGCCATAAGGGGTATATACCTATTGGTACCCCGTAATATGACACAAGCAGCTGGTTTCTACAATACGATGATGCAATCAGACGATACTGCTTTAATCATTGAATGTTTAAACGGTTACCGTTTAAAAGAGCCTATGCCCAGCAATTTAGATGCAATGACCCTACCTATAGGTGTACCAGAGCTACTGCGTGTCGGCAGGGATGTTACCATTGTAACCTATGGTGCGATGTGTCGTATTGTTTGTGAAGCAGCAGATAGGCTCTCTGCTTTAGACATTGAATGTGAAGTAATTGATGCACAAACCTTATTGCCTTTTGATATAGATCATACCATTGTACAGTCACTGGCCAAAACCAATCGGATTGTTTTTGCGGATGAAGATGTACCAGGTGGTACCACTGCTTATATGATGCAGCAAGTACTGGAAGTACAGCAGGGCTATGCGATGCTAGACGAAGCCCCCATGACCATTACCAGCAAACCCCATCGCCCCGCTTACGGAGATGATGGCAACTATTTTTCTAAACCCAACGTAGAAGAAGTGGTCGGTAAGATCTATATGATGATGCATCAGACAGATCCCAGCCGTTACCCAACTATTTTTTGATGATATATGGATACTACTGATCAAAAAGAACCATTTTGGCTCCATACACCACTGGACAAAATGACCCCATCACAATGGGAATCTTTATGTGATGGCTGTGGGAAATGTTGTTTGCTGAAGGTACAAGAAGCAGAAAGCAGGCAAGTCCGTACCACAAAGATCTGTTGCCGGCTACTCAACACCCGCACCTGTCAATGTTCCAACTATAAAGAGCGGTTTCGTTATGTAGAGGGTTGCATCAAGTTAACGCCTACAAATGTACAGACCATTACTTGGCTACCTAAAAGTTGTGCCTATCGGCTGGTTAAAGAAAAAAAAGCATTACCTGACTGGCATCCATTGATTACAAAAGACCCACAATCTACCATTAAAAGCGGTAATTCTGTTAAAGGTTTTGTAGTGCATCCAGCATTGGCTAATAAGCCGATTATCACCTATTTACTAGAAGAGACCGTTGTCTAAATATTCTTCAAGTCTGCTGGCAACACGAAAAAACCGCCTAGCTGTTTTTTTATTCATCTGTAAGCTACGCGTTCTAATGTACATTGTAAACCCAAATGGCTAGTGATTGAGTAGTTATAATTTATAGTTTATAGTTGGTAAAAAGCTTCAATAGCTCATTTGCTTTTTTCTAAAAAATTATTGAAAATTGCAGGATGACGTATATATCATATACGTCTTATGTTTTTTTATCTAAAATTTATCCTTCATGAAAAAGTATTTTGTTTTGTTACCTGTTATGGTATCTTGTACCGAGTTACGTACGCCTAATAATGTGAATAGTAATCAATATGATATAAATGATCAAGGCCAAAGTAATAAGAAGCTAGATGCAAGTAATAATCTAGATTTAAAACAGACTAGTGGGTTTACATTCACACCTGAGAAAGCTTATAAATATGCAAAGAGGATATTCAGTTATGAATTTTACAGTGACCTTGAACCAAACCCTGAGCTTATTATCAAAGATTATGACGAATTCAAGAAGAAATTTGAAAAACACTATGCTGCTTATCTAGATTGTAAAAAAAGCTATTGTCTCAATGATAGTCGATGGAATCAGTTTTTTGATGCTTTGCTTGATTATTATGATGATAAAACTTGCACAATTCTTTTGGCTTACGCAATACAGGAACGATGTGAAGGAATAATTCCTCTATTATTGGCTCATGGAGCTGATATAAATGCAAAAGATAATGAAGGAAATACTTTGCTCCATAAAGCAGTTTATTTATCCAATAAACAAGGAGCTACAATATTAGTAAATAATGGTGCTAATAAAAATGAAAGAAATAATGATAACCTCACTCCTCTTGACCTAGCAAATCAAGTACTAGAACGTAGTTATATATCCAGAAATATTAATATAATAAGAATAAGGATGCAGAGGATATAGTTAATTTACTAATGCCTAGGCAGAACGTGTCTTCATTACAAAGTACTACTGCTCACGCAATAGCCTGTCAACTCCTTAATGCAGAGAAAAAGAAGCTAAATTTTAATTTTTGACAAAAAATATTGAAGAACTCTTAGAGAAGTATTCAATAATGTACAGTAAGCCTAATATGAAAGAGAACTTTATTCGTGATCTATGTAAGTATTTTGTGGAAAATGGGGAACTCAATTTTTGTAATCAAGCATTTGCATATCTATATTCCTTGCTTCCTGAAATAAAAAACGAACTACTCTTTGACAAATTATTCAGTATGATACTGAATAATTTAAATAATAACGTAAATAGAGAAACGAACCGGTTATATTCCTGTATCAATAATACAATATACTATAAATAACGTCTATGCACTTAAAAAATACCTGAAGTATCTAAATATTGACGTTAACAAACTAGGATATATTCCTGATGATTCTATGATGCGTAGCAACTATAATCAGGGAATGTATATGCAGAACATAGTATTATTTATGTATACCCCTCTTGGTGCAGTAGTACAATGTTACAAATTAAAAAAAATAGATAAAGAAGATGCCCGCACTATGATCGAAATTCTACTACAGCATAAAGACATTGACCCCACTAAAGAAAATATTGATATCGATGGCGATAGAACGGACCCCTTGAGTGATTTAATAATGAACAATTGTAACGATCTAATCGATTATAACGATCTAATCGATCCGTTCCTGGAATATTTCAAAGATAAAAAGTTTGATATTAATACTCCTAATTCGAAGGTGCGATTTTACTTATATATAGCAGTAGATAGCAATAATATAATTGCAGTAAAAAAAATACTAAATAAGTTTCCAAATGTTGATCTTACTTTAAAGGATGCAGATGGTAAGGCTCTTATCGATAGATCAAAAGAACTGCGTGATCCAGCGATATACAACATATTCTTGGAGCATGTGAACAAATTTGGTGAGTAGCAAGTAGCAAAGAGATAGCAAACACTATCCCCTATTAACTCTTAAGAAACTTCAGTCAAATCGAGTTGCTTTTTTGTTTCCGTCAGCACTATGGTAGAAAACGCATTTTTTCTAGTTTTTTATAGAAATGCATTGCAAAACTTGCACTTCTATACTAGAAAACTGGTCTGAAAAGCTATTTCTGCTATAGTGCTGCGCGCGGACAATTTTTTTATACCACTCAGCCATATGGGGCTGCTACCTCCAGAACGACAAGCAAAAAGTAAGGAAAAATGCCTTTGAACATTTCCGGCCTATATAAGGTCCTGTATACGAGCACGAGGTAAACCAGTAAGCAGCATAATATCCTCTATAGCATAACACTTTTCAAGCATAGCCTTGGCAACTTCTATTTTCCCCTCTATTTTCCCCTCTATTTTTCCCTCTATCCTACCTTCTATCTTTCCCTTTTCAAGGCCCATTTGTTCTCCTTCTAATTTTAATTTTTCAGCTAGTGACATGGCAATTTTCTTTAATTTTGGGTTAGATTGCTTGATCGTTTCTAGTAAATCTGGGTTGTTATCCAATTTTAACATATATAAAAAAACTGCATCAGCATAGCTAATATAATCTTTTTCTAAAAAATCGACAATTAAATTTATTCGATCAGCAAACCATTGATTAAACGAACGGTAGATGCCCTGTTTAAGCACCATCGCTGCAAAAGCAGCCTTTTTATAGTTAAGTAGCTCATCTTTAGATGTACTATACAAATCAACCAAATAAAAGCGGTCAAACATATACGATTGAGCTAATTCAGGATCTGCAAACATTGACAATAAACTATTGGAACCTTTATATGCTTTGTCTCCATTATAAATGCATACATTTAAGATAACTGGAAGGGCTACATTCCCATTTTCTTTTAGGTGTTGTCGTATTAACCGGACGTTGTATTCTAAAAATTTTAGTGGCATGTAGGGATCCTCAGTCGATTGGTGTTCGCATAAAAAATATAGATAACCTTTTTTACCATTTATATTGGTTCTGAATACTAAATCAGATTCTCCTCTTCTACCAACTGGATCAACAAAGCTTTTATCCGTTAAATGCAACGCTTCCTGATCTATTTTACTAAGTAGGTCAAAAGATATATTAGCAGATAGAAAATCTAACATCGTTTCTTTATTACAGAAGGTGTTCTTAAATACCTGATCATGGGGCTGATGAACCGTATCTTTCTTGTCCTTTTTCTTACTCATGTGATCAATGTATTACAATAAATTAGTAAAATTAAACATAAGACCTTCTTCAAAACCTATTTGTGATCAGCAGTTTTTAGGAGAAGCGCAGTCGAGCACCGCAGCATACTAAATGTATTTGAGGAGCATAGACAAGCTTTGACACCAAAATTGCCATTAGAAATAGGTTTTCCAGAAGGTCTATAGTTCTTATCAAGAAAAAAGTAAGATATCAATTCCTTATCCCTTTTCAAGGCAGACTTGCAGCACCTCTTGCGCTGCGGCTTCGAGTGCCTCTACTATATCGCCATCCAAATATTTTTTGGCCAAGCAAATATCTACTGTAAGGGTCTCTTTAGCCATATCTATTACCTGTATTTTATGGGCATAACCATAGGCATGACGTAAGTCATAGAGCCGTTCGGCTAATTTAATACAAAGCACAAAGAGTTGATCTCGGTTAACCACCTTGTTGCGTTGGTCATCAACATAGAGGCCAGATGGCTCTATATCCTGGCGCTCTTCTATCGATACAATCGACTGTACAAAACAAAAAATATCTAAGCTATAATTGGCTTTAATATATGAAAGTGGTAAGTCGGTATAGACAATTAAATCATAGAGTAAAGCAGCATAGATTGGCTCAGGAGCGTACGCTACCCAATCTACTACCAATCGCGCAATGCCTACTGCACGAACATAGAACAATTCTCCTGATGCATGTCGCCTAAAAGCATAACAACGCCTCAGCAACAGAAATATTTCATCCATCACGCCGATACGGATGTCACACATTTTGCAAACATAATCGTTAAATTTCATGAACACTGTCATCGAAGCATCCATTTCACTTTTGGTAACAAAACTATTTGAAGGAATAATATTATGGATCATCTCATCACGAATGGTGGTTACGTTACAAGGCAATACCAATAAGGTGGCTTTTTGTTTGGAAGAGGGAAATTGCAGGTAACCATAGTGGGCACGAATCATCCTTTCTATCGGCTGCTTCTGGACATTGACTCTTTCTGAAATGGCCTGGTTCAGTGCGCCTACAACTTCTATTCCCTCTGTAATATCCTCATAATGCGTACGAATGGAAGGCAACGTATCCAAAGGCGCATCTGCATTACCTATTACTAAAGCGATAGCTGGAAAGTTTATTTCCGGAGGCCGTTGTTTTTTAATGGGGCCATATTTATAATACTTTAACCGAGTGGTATGGAGTTGAATGCGTATAGATTCAGCTTGATCTAAGTGCGCAGCACGCAAAATAATAGATGTTAATAAATCGATGATTTGACCTACGTCACATACAATTTTAATGGCCAAATCAACATTTTTTTGTGTTATAACCAGCTTTGGAGCAGACTTAACCGAATCATTTAAAGCAATTTCTAATTGTTGAACCAGTTCATCTAACCCAATTTCAGTTGGCAGCAACGGCAAATGCACTTTAGATTTAGCATGTTGCTTCAAAAAAATAGACCATGGAGTGAACTTACTTACAATAGTGCCGAAATCTTCTTTATACAGGTAATCATCTTCTAAAAATAAAGAAGACTCCATTACCTCTTCCACTATTTTCTGTAAGAAAATGGTCTCCCTTTCTGAATAACCTTCCGTAGCATGGATGTGCAAACTATGAGCCGTTTGTTTTAGTTTTACCTTATAGTGCCGTTCTTGTTTCCGTTTTGCTTTGTTTTTTAAGTAACGGTTGTGTGCTCTATAGTCAGCTATTTGGATTTTAATGTAAATAATCATGATGAAGATCAATACACTAAATCCAAATAAGGATATGATATCATCGGTTAATTCTATCAAACTACCCAAAGAACAAAAGACATAGGTGATGGCCAGCAACATAGCTGCCAGCGTAATAACCCCTAAAGACAAAGGGAATAAAGCTAATATTACAGCTAAATGTGCCAGAGATAGTTTTAATAAAAATGGATAATCGGTTACACGCCACCAGTGCCAAAGCAAATTGATGGGAAGACAAAATAGTGCACCTATTAGCCAGAGCCTGGTAATTTCCCAAGATGGGACTTCTTTTTTCGATACAATCGCATAGCCTATCAGCCAAAAACCTGCAGCAAATTGAAGCGTATACCAATAAATAAAGTCTTTGCCTATATAACTTAATACAGCAGTAGTAGTGATAATGGCATAACAACCCGTACAGCCTATTATCGCATTACTTGGTTTAAGCTCGGTTAGCTTTTCTTTTGCATAAGAAGACCTCAGCAAAAAAAAGAAGATTACAATAAGGATAAAAAGCAAAGCGTGGAATGATAACATATAACCTATGTAATATAAAAACCATAAAGTAACCCCAGCAATGGGAGACCATAATAAGCATTTTTTGCTATAGAGTCAAAGACTATGGTTGATTTGTACCAATATAGCCATCTCGTAAAGGGTACATTGCAATAAAATGGCTATGTTGCATCTGGTCTACTGCTTGTATAAGAAAGGATAAAAATAATGATAAATTTATTAGTATTTCAGATACTTTTGTGCTGCACTTTTAAAAAGTTATTTGTATATTAACCTGTCTTATTGCACACATACTATGTGGGTTTGTATCCTTTAACGGCCATTCCGGGTATAAATAATTTATATCAGTTTATTGGGGATAAATGCTATAAAGGCTATTTTTGAAAATGTAGCCTTTTTGTATACCAGTTTTAACCTATTTAAATGGTCTCTATGCAAGTTCAATTTGCCAAGTACCAAGCTGCCGGAAATGATTTTATTATCATTAGTAATTTTCAGGAGCAGCATTATACCTATGACCCTATTGTAACCAAGCAGCTTTGCCACCGACAATTTGGAATTGGGGCAGATGGGATCATTACCATTGAAAAAAAGAGCGGTTGTGACTTTGCCTTATTGCACTATAACGCAGATGGCAGCAAAGGTGGCGGACTCTGTGGCAATGGCAGTCGGTCAGCGCTTCACTACGCACAACAGTTGGCCATTATAGATCAAAAAGCCAATTTTATGGCTATAGATGGCCTGCATACAGGCTATATACGTGGTGGCTTTATTGGACTAACCCTACAAGATGTAGCCGCCATTCAACCGCTAGGTAAAGGTTATTTTCTCGATAATGGCACACGCCATTATGTAGAGATGGTAGATGCCATTGAGGCAATTGATATGGAATCAGTTGGTTTTCCCAGAAGAAATATGCACCCATTCGAAAAAGAGGGGGTAAATCTCAATTTTTTGCAATTGGCCGAAGAAAATACGATTTTAGTCCGTACATGTGAATGTGGATTGGCATCAGAACCATTGTCTTGTGGCACAGGAGTAGCTGCTAGCGCACTGGTATCCAGTGCCTACTATGGCCTGAACAGTCCTATAACCGCAGTGACCAAAGGTGGTACGTTGCAAGTAGCCTTTACCCGACTACCTGATGGTGGCTTTGTCGATATTCATTTAGTTGGACCTGTCTATCAATCTTTTCATGGAATGGTTAATCTAGAGACCTTCTGCAAAACCTATTTGTGATCAGCAGTTTTTAGGAGAAGCGCAATCGAGCACCGCAGAATACTAAATGTATTTGAGGAGCATAGACAAGCTTCGACACCAAAATTGCCATTAGAAATAGGTTTTCCAGAAGGTCTTAGCTACGCTGCCACCTATTAGACCGCTTTCGAAACTTGATTGCTAGGAGCTTCTCCTAAACATTACGCATCACAAATCACGTGCGAAAGCAGTCTAATACCGAATGCAACCTGCTATTGTAGCAATTCGTTTTTATTTGATCCTATATATAAAATGATTCATTTCGAAAAATTTACTTTATCCAATGGCCTACAAGTTATTGTGCATGAAGATCCAACCAGCCATATTGCGGTCATGAATGTAATGTATGATGTAGGTGCTCGGGATGAGCATCCCTTACAAACAGGTTTTGCCCACTTATTTGAACACTTAATGTTTGGTGGATCGTGTAACATTCCTGCTTACGATACCCCCTTACAACAAGTAGGCGGTAGCAACAACGCCTATACAACTACAGACCTAGCCAATTATTATTGTTCCCTACCTGCTGTTAACTTAGAGACCGCTTTTTGGCTTGAGTCAGACCGGATGCTTGGGCTCGCATTTAACGAAAAGTCACTTGAAGTACAGCGAAAGGTAGTAATAGAGGAGTTTAAAGAACACTATCTCAATCAACCCTATGGAGATGCATGGCACCATTTGACCAATATGGCCTATACGACACATCCCTACAGATGGCCCACTATTGGCCAATCCGTAAGCCACATAGAAAGTGCTACTATGGATGATGTAAAAGCCTTTTTTTACAAATTCTACAGACCCAACCATGCTATTTTAGTAGTCGCGGGCAAGGTGACCCAGCCACAAGTAGCCGCATTATGTAAAAAATGGTTTGAACCCATTCCAGCTGGCCTCCCGTACCATAGAGCCTTGCCGCAAGAACCAGCGCAAGTGTTACCCAGGCGAAAAGTAGTGCACGGTGATGTGCCCTTTCCTATGCTGTATAAAGCCTACCATATGCCAGGAAGAGGCATGCCTGGTTACTATGCAGCAGAAGTATTGTGCAACCTACTGAGCGAAGGGAAATCTGCTTTGCTATATGCAAACCTCGTAGAAAAACAAGCTCTATATACCAGAATAGATGGCTATACTACAGAATCATTCGACCCTGGCCTATTGGTTATTAGTGGCAGTTTAGCTGAAAAAACTCCATTCGAAGCAGCAGAAAATGGTTTGGTAGCAGTACTGGATCAAGTCAAGGCCATCACCCCTATTGCATTAGAAAAAGTAAAAAATCAGATGGAAACACAACTGGTCTTTGGGCAAGTCAATCTAGTCCATCGTGCACAAGAATTAGCAGTAGCCACTTTAGAAGGTGATACCAACTTAGTAAACAAGAAAATTGAGTATATTAGGCAAGTTGACTTAGAAGCGGTTCAAACCGTCGCTGAAATGATTTTACAAGAGCAGAATTGTAGTACGCTTCACTACCAGATCATTTCGTAAAGAAGTCTATCTCATCAACCAAGGAAAAAAACTGCATATACTATGTTTCAGAGTCTTAGTAAAAACTTAGAAAAGGCCATAAAGTCTTTAAAAGGGCAAGGTCGTATTACAGAAATAAACATTGCTTCTACCATAAAAGAAATTCGTAGAAGCCTGGTTCAGGCAGATGTGCACTACAAAGTAGCCAAGCAAGTCACAGATGCTATTAAACAAAAAGCCATTGGCACCAATGTGCTTACATCTGTTTCACCGGGTCAGCTTTTTATCAAGCTGGTCCAAGATGCCTTAACCGATTTAATGGGTGGCATCCATACAGAAGTTCGGCTTGCGGGCAATCCAGCCATTATATTGGTAGCCGGACTACAAGGTGCTGGAAAGACAACCTTAACAGGCAAGTTGGCTTATTACTACAAAAAGAAAAATAAAACACCCTCTTAGTAGCTTGTGATGTCTATAGACCCGCAGCAGCTGATCAACTTAAAAGGTTAGGTGAGCAGCTCGATATAGCGGTTTATACAGAACCAGAAGAAAAAAATCCGCATACCATTGCGCGGCATGCTATTCAAGAGGCTAAAAATAAAGCCATGGATCTGGTGATTATAGATACCGCAGGTCGTTTGGCCATTGATGAAGTGATGATGCAGGAGATTCGTATGCTTAAAGAAAGCGTAAAACCCTCTGAAACACTTTTTGTAGTCGATGCCATGGCAGGCCAAGATGCGGTTGCCACTGCACAAGCTTTTAATGAACAGCTTGACTTTGATGGCGTAGTTCTGACCAAACTAGATGGAGATGCCCGTGGAGGCGCAGCACTTTCTATCCGTAGCGTGGTACATAAACCTATTAAGTTGATCAGTACAGGTGAAAAGATGCAAGACCTAGATCTTTTTCATCCAGACCGTATGGCAAGCCGTATTCTCGGCATGGGGGATGTGATCTCCTTTGTAGAACGCGCAGAAGAAGTATATAATGCAGAACAGCAGCGTAGCCTACAGCAAAAAATAAAAACCAACCAGTTTAATTTAGAAGATTTGGCTAAACAAATCGAGCAAATTAAAAAAATGGGCAGCCTAAGAGAAATGGCCAGCATGCTACCCGGCCTAGGAAAAGTAGTGGAAGATCTCCCCTTAGATGACGATATGTTTAAAAGCTGTGAGGTAATCATAGCCTCCATGACGCCTAAAGAACGGAAAAATCCCCATATCATTGATCGAAGCCGTCGTGAACGCATTGCACGTGGCAGCGGAACAACTACCAAAGCGGTGAATCATTTGCTGAAGCAGTTTGATATGATCTATAAAATGATGAAAAAAGTCCATAAAGACAGGTTTAGCCTATTCAATAATATATCAGGCCTCCTTAAAAAAACAAGATAAGACCTTCTTCAAAACCTATTGCTAAAAGGTATATAAGCCATTGTATCCTATTTTTTGCCCGTTATAGCCTGTGTAGCCAGATGATAAACACCTTAAATTTGCTAATGGGTGATTTTATGGTTAAATTTGCTAAGGGCAGGTTTAAATTTACTGTAATAAAGACTATGAAGTTAACCAATCAAAATAAAGAAAATAAAGAAGCGCAAACTTTTGCATTCAACAGCTCAGAAAAAGGAGATCTTTTTAAGAATTTCGGATTTAAAAAGTCTGAACAAGACAGTGGTTCCTCTGAATCACAAATTGCACTATTTACATACAGAATTAAACATTTAACAGCGCATTTAAATGTTAAAAAGAAAGACCATGCTGCAAAATTAGGTCTTTTGAAGTTAGTGGGTAGGCGCAAAAGGTTATTGGCCTATCTTAAAAAAGTAGACCTAAGTCGCTATAGAGATATCATTACCAACCTTGGTTTAAGAAAGTAGTGCATCACCTTTGCCATTTCATAGCATTTGGTTATTTTCAAAACTTTTCCTATATCTAATTATGGCATATATACTGCATTAAAATTGTATGGGAAAGGTCTTACTGTATTATGTTATTTCCTACGCTCTAATGAACTTGATCCCATTGTATATCATCATTCCATCATACCTATATGCTTAGAAAACTCATTTCAAAAACAATACAACTGCCCGATAATCGGGTCATTACCATAGAAACGGGTAAATTGGCCACTCAAGCTGATGGTTCTGTTTTGGTCCGGATGGGTAACACAATGCTTTTGGCTGCCGTAGTCTCTAAGGCAGCTGCAGAAGAAAGCGGTTTTTTGCCCCTTTCTGTAGATTACCAAGAAAAATTTGCAGCCTCTGGTAAAATACCTGGTGGCTTTTTAAAGCGGGAAGGTAGACTAGGGGACCATGAAATTCTTATTGCTAGATTGGTTGATCGTGCCATTCGCCCGCTATTTCCGAAGGGATTTAATAATGAAATTCAAATAAATATATCATTGATATCTGCTGATGAGACCATTTTGCCAGATGCACTGGCGGCCTTAGCCGCTTCTTCGGCTTTATCGGTCTCTTCTATTCCATTCCATGGGCCTATTTCTGAGGTGCGTGTAGCGCGTGTAGATGGTGCTTTTTTAATCAACCCGCCTTCTAATCTACTTGAAAAAGCCGATATGAATCTTATGGTAGCTGCTAGCGATGATCATATACTAATGATAGAGGGTGAGATGAGTGAAGTACAAGAAGCAGATATGTTAGCGGCCATTCGTTATGCCCATGATGCCATTAAGCTACATTGTCAAGTCCAACGAGAACTTATGGATAGCGTTGGTGTCGAAAAAAGCATAGACAAGGCTGAAGATGGCCATGGCACATTAGCCTATCCAACAGCATTACGTGAGGCCATTTATGCCGATATATATGCGGTTGCTAAGCAACATATACCTTCTAAGGCTTTACGCAAGGAAGCTTTTATGGCTGTAGCGCATCGTTACAGTGAACAGCTTGCTAAAGACCAAAATGGTCAGGAAGTACCTATTGCGCAGCAAAAGGCGTTTGTGACTGAACTGCAAAACCAAGCCATTCGCGCGCTGATATTAAATGAAAACATTCGTTTAGATGGTCGCCTATTAGACCAAATTAGACCTATTGAATCTGAAATTGACTACCTGCCATCTGCGCATGGCTCTGCACTCTTTACACGAGGTGAAACCCAATCGCTGACTACTGTTACGCTTGGGAGCAAATTCGATGAGCAAATCATTGATAGAGCTATGGAAGATGGTTACAACCGTTTTATGCTCCATTATAATTTCCCTGGTTTTTCTACTGGAGAAGTGAAACCCAATAGAGGACCTTCTCGTCGGGAAATAGGCCATGGAAACTTAGCCATGCGGGCCTTAAAAGCCGTTCTTCCACCTGATAAAGAAAATTTGTATACCATACGCGTCGTATCTGATATTCTTGAATCCAATGGGTCTTCTTCTATGGCTACCGTTTGTGCCGGTTCCTTAGCCCTAATGGATGCAGGCATCCCTATTAAAGCAGCCGTTTCAGGTATTGCCATGGGCATGGTGACAGATCCCACTACAGGCCGATTTGCTGTTTTATCTGATATCTTAGGAGATGAAGATCAGATTGGTGATATGGACTTTAAGGTAACAGGCACCCATCAAGGCATTACAGCATGCCAAATGGATATGAAAGTGGCTGGTATTTCCTATGCAATGCTTGAACAAGCATTGCACCAAGCCAAAGCAGGAAGGCTTCATATCCTTCAAAAAATGGAAACAACCATAGCTGTTCCTCGTTCAAGTGGCAAGCCACATGCCCCTAAAATTGTCACTATAGAAGTAGAAAAAGAGATGATTGGCGCCATTATTGGACCAGGCGGAAAGGTCATACAAGAAATTCAAAAAGAGACCACTACCAGTATAGATATCGTGGAGCAAGGCCATAAGGGTATTGTTACCATATTTGCTGGTAATCAGGAGATGTTACAAAAAGCCGCTCATAGAATAAAAACAATTACCGCTAAGCCATCGATTGGTGAAGTATATATAGGAAAAGTGAAGTCTGTCTTAAACTATGGTGCATTTGTAGAGTTTATGCCTGGTAAAGATGGCTTTTTGCATGTTTCAGAGGTCCGCTTGGAACGCATTGAAGATTTAGAAGACGTATTAGAAGTTGGAGAAGAATTACAAGTAAAACTTATTGGCGTAGATCCTAAAACAGGTAAATATAGGTTATCGCGTAAAGTATTGCTATCCCCTGATGCGGTAGCAGCTGGGGGGTAAAGGAGATATTTTTTACATTTATTTAACGTAGCAAACTATGAGACAACTAAAGATAAGCAAACAGATCACAAACCGTGAAAGTCAGTCTTTAGACAAATACCTTCAGGAAATTGGCAGGGTCCCACTACTCAGTGCGGATGAAGAGGTTGAACTCTCGAAGAAAATTAGAATGGGCGATCGAGCTGCCTTTGAAAGGCTTACCAAGGCCAATCTTCGTTTTGTGGTTTCTGTAGCCAAGCAATATCAAAATCAAGGATTATCTTTGAGTGATTTGATTAATGAAGGCAACCTTGGCCTCATTAAATCTGCCCAACGGTTCGATGAAAAAAGAGGCTTTAAGTTTATCTCTTATGCCGTTTGGTGGATTAGACAATCGATACTACAAGCCCTAGCTGAACAGGCTAGAATTGTACGGTTGCCATTGAATCGCATCAGCTCGCTTAGTAAAATTTCTAGAACCTTTTCCCGTTTGGAGCAAAAATATGAAAGGGAACCCACTGTTGAGGAGTTGGCCCAATTTTTAGAGGTCGATCCAGAAGAGGTGCAGGGTGCGTTAAAGGTTGCAGGACGTCATATCTCTGTAGATGCTCCCTTCTTGCAAGGTGAAGAAAACAGCTTATTGGATGTACTAGAAAGCGACGTAGAAAAAAAGCCAGATAGCGAATTAATGAATGACTCTTTGTGTAAAGAAATCCAACGCTCATTGGCCGTACTTACCCCTAGAGAACGTGATGTACTCTGCTATTATTTTGGCCTTAACAATACAGAAATATTAACCCTAGAAGAAATAGGCGCCCGCTTTGGACTCACACGAGAACGTGTGCGCCAGGTAAAAGAAAAAGGCATTAAAAAGCTAAAAGCAGCGGTTAGTAGCGAAACATTGAAGTGCTATCTAGGGTAGTTTTATTTTACTTTTTTCTTGATAAAAAAGTAACAAAAAATCAAGCGCTGATGAAAAAAGTTGCTGAAAGTGCAGCCTACAGATGGAAAAACAGAAGGCGCCGCGCGAAGCGCGGCTTCAAAGGAAACGGTTTTTCTATTCATCTGTAAGCTGTACTTTCTGATCGTAACTTTTTTCAAGGCGCGTTTTTGCTTGCTAAGCTAAAAAGCATTAAGCTTGCGTAGTTATGGCTATAACTTATAACTAATTTTAAACTTTTTCAAATATAAGTTACATAAAAATAAATTTATTAGAGATCATTAAGTCATCCAGTATGTCAATCCTTATACGTGCAAATATTTTATTAACTTTAACTACTTTAGGTTGTAGCAAGTTACATACGCTAAATAATGAAAATTCACAAAGAAATAATCAAATTTTACAAAATTACAACCCAAGCCCGTTAAAACATGTATCTGCTCATGCACTGATTATAAATATAAAACGGCTCAAGCAGTCTAAAACAGAAGATGTAAATGATAAGTTATACTTCAATGATGGGTTATACTTACATAAATTTTCCCGATATTTTCAAGATTACTACAAATTATTAATGGATGAAATAAAATCAGATGACCTAGTAAAATCATATATCCGCAGTTTCATTGATTATCACATCAAAGACTTAAACAAACTTGATAATGAATATCACACTCCTTTATATGCAGCATCAAGTAATGGACATCTAGCAATGGTCAGGTTCTTAATAGAAAGAAAAGCTGAAGTAGATAAAGTAAATTGGTGCGGCGAAACCTCCTTATATGCAGCATCAAGTAATGGACATCTAGAGATTGCCACATTCTTAATAGAAAAAAAGAGTTTATGTAAATAAAGGTGATATACACAATAACACTCCTTTAGATACAGTATCAAGTAATGGACATCTAGCAATGGCTCTTAATAGAAAAAAGAGCTGAAATAAATGTAAAAAATCAATTCGGTATCACCCCTTTACATAGAGCAGCAAGGGGTGGACATATAGAAATAGTCAGGTTCTTAATAGAAAAAAAAGCTGAAGTAAATGCAAAAAATCATGATGGGGATACTCCTTTACATAGAGCAGCAAGGGGTGGACATATAGAAATAGCCAGGTTCTTAATAGAAGAAAAAGCTGAAGTAAATGCAAAAAATCATGATGGGTATACTCCTTTAGATGTAGCACAAGAGAATGGGCATGTAGAAATGGCCAACTTCTTTATGAATGCAGAAGAATTTAAGAAAGGTAAAAAGCGTCGGCGTGAAAGCGCTTCGACTGAACCTTCACTAAAACAGCTAAGGAGTCATTACTAATAGCGCATTACTGCTGGTTTATATCGAGGATGCCATTTTGTAATTATTATGCACAACTACAAAATAGAATGCGTAATTTGATTCGAGCATAATTTTTAACCATTATTCAAATTGATGAACTATAGAATAAAGCAAGAAAAGTGCTAGGAACCATCCTTATTACCAAGCAAAAAATAAGATAAAAATCCATTTATAGGTCTTATGTCTACTATACTACCACTTATCATTATTGGAGGAGGTCCAGCTGGTTATACCGCTGCCATTTATGCTGCCCGAGCGGGTCTGTGTCCGGTTTTGTATCAGGGCCCCAATCCAGGTGGTCAACTAACCATTACAGGGGAGGTAGAAAATTACCCTGGCTATAGAAATGGCATAACTGGTCCTGCTATGATGGAAGACTTCCAAGCCCAAGCAGAACGGTTTGGCACGGTCGTCAAAACGGGTACCATTACTCAGGTTGATTTTTCGACCTATCCACGCCGGTTAATACTTGATAGTGGTGAAAGCCTGCTTGCGCAATCTGTTATTATTGCAGCTGGTGCATCTGCAAAATGGCTTGGTTTACCTGCTGAAAAAAGGCTGTATGGCAGAGGCGTTTCTGCCTGTGCCATTTGCGATGGCTTCTTTTTTAAGGGTAAAACAGTTGTCGTAGTCGGTGGAGGCGATACTGCTGCAGAGGAGTCACTATATTTGGCCAACCTGTGCAAAAAAGTTCATCTCCTAGTACGTAAAGGACAAATGCGTGCTAGTAAAATCATGCAAGAACGTGTTTTTAAAAACACCAATATTCAAACTTGGTTCCATACAGAAGTGCGCGATATTATAGGCCAAGAACATGTAGAAGCGGTAGAAGCCATTGATGCAATAGCACAGACCACTACTATGATAGAAGCTACTGGTTTATTTGTTGCAATAGGCCATCAGCCAAATACCTTACCATTTCTGCCTTATATTACAGTAGACCGCCAAGGTTATATTCAAACCAAACCAGGCACTACACAAACCAATATTCCTGGTATCTTTGCAGCCGGAGATATCCAAGATCCCCATTATAGACAAGCGGTAACCGCTGCTGGAACAGGTTGTATGGCTGCACTAGAAGCAGAACGTTTTCTGCAGCAGCCACCTATAAATTTTTAATAAAGCCCTCAGCAGATGCGTCGGAACACTTATCTACAATCCTTGTTTTGGTTATTGCTCAGCATACTTTCAAGTTGCTTGAATGATTTGCTTACCAAATACTTAATCACAGGGCTAACCGCTTGCCAAATCTGTTTCTTGCGTTTTACCTTTGGTAGCTTGGTTTTAGTGCCTATTATCTACCATAGAGGATCCTTTAAAACAGAACGCCCACTGCTCCATCTATTTCGGGGCTGTTTTTATCCATTGCCATGGGTTTGTATGCCTATAGCCTTACCCAAATGACCATGAGCAGTGCAACCGTAATCGGGTTTACCAATCCTATTTTTGTACTGGTCTTAGCAAGAATTTTTCTTAAAGAAAAAGTTGCCCTGCCCATATGGATGGCTACATTATTAACTTGTATAGGCATGGCTTTAATATTGCGCCCTACTATGTATAACAGTGCTGCCTTATCTTGTATACTCGCAACCATTATTTTTGCCTCATTGGATATTATTAATAAAAAGTATATTGCATCCGAACCGATCCTTTCGATGCTTTTCTTCTCCAATTTGATCGCCTCCTGTTGCATGTTACCAGCAGCCTGCTACTATTGGGCAACCCCTACCCTATTTGAGCTAGCCTTTGCAAGCATACTGGGCATTAGCAGCAACCTTATTCTTTATTTCCTATTAAAAGCCTTGAAGCAATCAGATGTTGCCTCCTTAGCACCTATGAAGTATACCGAATGGCTGCTTTCTATCCTATTGGGCTATCTTTTTTTTCAAGAGTGGCCAACAGTTAGCACCTGTTTAGGAGGTGCAATTATTATTTCTTCTACCTGCTTTATTGTATATTACCAACATCGACTGAAAGAAAGGTAAAGCATTAGACCTTCTGCAAAACCTATTTCTAATGGCAATTTTGGTGTCGAAGCTTGTCTATGCTCCTCAAATACATTTAGTATTCTGCGGTGCTCAACTGCGCTTCTCCTAAAAACTGCTGATCACAAATAGGTTTTGCAAAAGGTTTATTGTATATGCTTTTACTTGATAAAAAGTAGCCAAAAAGCCAAGCCCTGTGTAAAAAGTTGCTATGGATAGGTAATGGTCATTTTATTTAAAAGTCAATAAAAAAGGCAGTATATATTATTTATTTTTCTTATAATTACTTTATATAAAGTCATTATCATGCAAAAAAATTCATTCCAAAGAGCTATTCTACATACTATTTTATATTTTACCCTGTTCTGTGCTATAGCAGCTGGTTGTGATTGGTGTAAAGGATCAGTCAATAAATCGATACATATAAACACACAACAAACACCTCCAGTAATATCAGGAGAAAATGTAACTTCAAAAGAGACTGATCCTGATGATCCTACTAAGGAGTCTTTAGATGCGGCTGGTAAAGATAAAAATAACGATAAAGGAGAAGATGATGAGGAAGGTCAAATTGATGAAGAAGATGTAAAAAAGAAGATAGAGGAATTAGTGGAAGAAGAAGAAACGGTAAAAAAGGAAAAAAAAGACCTAGAATCACAACTGAGGAATCCAAATACTGTCCAAGATAATCCCTATGGTCGTTGGTATTCTGTTCCGCCAAGCGCTCCTCCGTTTGAGCCTAATCCTAACCTTGATCCACCTCCTCCATACGATTTAGACCCGAGGAATAATATTCCAACCACCTCGTCTAATGTGTGCGAAAATTGTCGCAAATTTAATAACCATAAATTTGATAACGAAGATATCAATGATATATTTGAAAATCCATCAACTAAGTTGAAAATCGCAACATTGAGATTAAATCTAATCTATAAGACAAAAGAAAAGCTGCGATTTAATTGGAAAAAAAAGCGTATATGTTATTATAAAGACAAGCTAAAGAAATACGAAGACGAAAAAACAAAGTCAGAGGAGGAAAAAGAGGCCATACGTATGAATCCAGCATTATGTAATATGCACAAGATACAGAAGCTAGAAGATAATTTTATAGAGATGAATCGGATAAATCTTAAGATCCAACATATAGAGGGCATTATTTCGGACATAAGAAAGAAAAAAAATAATAAAGTAGATGCGTCTTCTAATAAACCAGCATCGCTCTATCTAGTTCAAGAATATGGATATCCAGAAGTAAATAATAATAAAGGAAACTTATATCCGCCTCTTCCTGACGATGACTATCGTTGAGATCCTATAAGAGTACGCAATAAGCCTAAAAGTTATAAACTGCCTCTTGCAACAGCGGCAGTGCTGCATCTCTTGCTGAAATAATTTGGGGCTTTCCATAATCTTCCCAAGGAATCGCTAAGGTAGGATCTTGAAAATGGATGCCCCGTTCTGCATCTGGGTAATGGTAGGCATCGCATTGATAGGCTACGATGGCTTTATCACTTAGAGCTATAAAGCCATGGGCAAACCCCTTAGGTACAAAAAGCTGATGGCGATTCTCTGAAGAAAGCAAAAAACCTTGCCACCTGCCAAAGCTATCCATTCCCTGACGCAAGTCTACTGCCACATCCCATATCACCCCCTCTACCACACGAACCAATTTGGATTGTGCATAAGGCGCCAATTGATGGTGTAGCCACGAACCGTTCCTTTTTTAGATAAAGACTGGTTTTCTTGTATAAAAGAAACATCTAAGCCTATTGCCTTATATTTTTCTTTATGGTACGTTTCAAAAAAATAACCCCTGCTGTCGTAGTATACAGTAGGCTTAAAGAGTAAAAGACCTGAAATATATTGTGCTGCTACTTGCATAACGTATTCGTAGTATTGAGTAAAAACGCGCCCTTGGAAAAAGCTGCGATTAGAAAGCCGTATCGCACTACTACCGGCAAAACAAGCAAAAAGTAAAATAAAAATGCCTTTATTAACAGCTGCTTTCCAGTCCCATCAGCATCAACTTAAGGGCTTAATAGAAACTTTGCAATAGTGCTATTTCTTTTGTCCACATGGCTGCACCATTAGGCGTTTCTAGATATTTAGGCACCATCCGAAGTTTGGGATGTTGCATCATAGCCTTAAAACAAGCCATTCCTATTGCCCCATCCCCTAGGTTGGCATGTCGGTCTTTTCTTGAACCAAACGGCATCATAGAGTCATTGACATGTAGCGCATAAAGATGGTTTAGCCCCACGATTGATTCAAACTGGGTTAAGGTATCTTCCCATCCATCGAGCGTACGAATGTCATACCCTGCTGCAAAGATATGGCAGGTATCTATACAAACCCCAATAGGAACTACCCCTTTGATCCGCTCGATAATATAGGTCAACTGTTCAAAGGAATGGCCAACTGTAGAGCCTTGGCCTGCGGTTGTTTCCATCAGCAAACGTAGAGTCGTTTCTTGTTGAAAAAGCGGCTCAAGCGCAGATAAGCTTGCTATAATTCGGTCTAAACAAGCGGCTATACTGTCACCCGTTGCAGCACCTGGGTGAAAGTTTAAATAACTAATTTTTAAAGCCAAACAACGGGTTACTTCTTCCACAAAAGCAGCACGACTTTTGGTTAATAAGGCCTCTTTGTTAGAACCAAGATTGATCAGATAACTGGCATGGCTCATCACCTGTCTTATAGCAGTAGCCTCTAGCGTATCGTACCATTTGTCTAATATTGCTTTGCTTAATGGCCTACCTAGCCATTGGCGCTGATTGCTGGTAAAAAGCTGTATCGTAGTCGCACCTATTGCTGCACCATGGAGTAACGCATTGTGCAGCCCCTCTTGCGTAGAAGTATGGGCACCAATCAGTGGCCTGTTTGCATCTATTGCTGACGGTATCTCCATATAGGTTTTAGTTTTGTGATAGCTAAGCATAACAAATAAAGATACAGTATTTATAGCTACCCAAACTATTTATGGTAGGAAAAATCTATACACAAGCTTAGATTTGTTAGTGGATTGATAGAGAAGCTGCGCAAAGGGGTAAAAAATAATAGATATGTAATAATATTGCACTAAATAGTAATTCTTCTAACTATTATTTTCTTTTTTCTTATTGTTAATAACCTTTAATGCCTGGTTTGCTGCTTGTTCTAATGCTACGCCTATCTCTGGACCTAAATATTTATTGGCTATTTGCACATCTATAGCTAAAGTTTCTTGTGCCATATGCTGAACTTCTGTTTTATGGATGTAACTTGCTGCATACCGTAGGTCATATAGCCGTTCGGCCAGCTTTATAAAATAAGACAGACAACTGTACATGCTCTTCCTTGATGGCTTGCTTCAATCTATTCTGCACATAAAGCAACGAATGGTGTTCTAAGTCTTGGCGTTTATCTATACCTATCACATTTAATACAAAGGCATAGACACCTAAATTATAATGCGCTTTGATATAAGAAAGAGGCAAGCAGGTATGTCGAACCAATCCGTAGAGTAAAGAAGCATAAAACCACTTTATGAGAGTGAAAAACCCAATCTACTACCAATTTAGCAATCCCTACAGCGCGCACATAAAACAATTGATTAGAAGCATGCCGCCTAAATCCAAAATGTTTCCTCAATAATAAAAGCAATCTAGCAATCTCCTTTACATCAATAGGATCCTCTTGACATAAAGATTTACAGGCATAGTCATGAAACTGCATTAATTCCATCATAGAATCGGCTTGTTCCTTAGGTGTAACAGTCTGTTCTAAGGTTAAGGAATCTATCGGTAGGACTGCCGTCATCTTACTAAATATTTGAGTAACATCATTAGGAAGTACCAATAATATAGCTTCTTTCATAGTAGCACTAGAAGATTCTAAATAGCCATAGTGTGCCTCAACAATAGTGGACATAGTTTGCATCTGAAGATCTATTGATGGAGGAGCTTCTTGTTCCCATTGATTGGAGGTAATATTTAGTACATCAATATAATACGTCTTCACTTTGAGCATCAAATCAGAAGAAGTGGCAGCTTGGCTTACAACCAAAGCAGTAGCTGGAAAATCCATATAGGTAGGACAACTGTTATCAATAGGAACCGATTGTGTAAATTTTAAAGAAGTAGGATGCAATTGTATACGTACAACTGGTGCACTAGATTGCTCTATTTTACCAACCAGAAGAACAGACTGAACCAATAAATAAACTACTTGATGGATATCACACACAATGTGTGCACACAGTCCTCCATTAGCTATATGTGATTTTTCTACTAACAGCTTAGGTGGATCAACTACCTCTTGAGCCAAAGCAACCTCTACTTCTCTTCTATTGAAATAGGATATCCAATCATAAAACTTATTAATAATGCTTTGAAAATCTTTCTTATAAAGAGTTGTATTTTCATCTAAAAATGAGATAGATTCTTCAATTTTATGAACTACTTGGTTTAAAATAGCACCATAGCATTGGACCTTATTAACTGTAATAGATGGAATACCAGTTGCATCATAGAGAGATGATTTTAGTTGTTGATTTTCCCTAACTTTTTCTTGATTTTCAAAATAAAGAATCTTAATTCTACGGTTATTTTGTTCGACTTTAAAACAAATAATAATGATAAACATTAATATAGTCGCTATAAAAAGTGGAAATAGTGAAGATAACACTGTAGCAGGCAATCCAACATAAACCGGATAAATAGAAAGCACGATTGCAGCTGCCACAACCCCTGTGCCTATATAAATGGGTAATACCAATAATATTACGGTACAATGGGTCAAAAATAAGGATGCGGTAAAGATCGGGTCTACCATATGATACTAGTGCCAAATCAAATTTTTAGGAAGATAAACCGCTAACAACGCTAACCAACATAGGCCAACAAACCATTTAGGAATGTCTCTTATTTTTTTGGAGATATCATATAAAAATGGATAACCTATACAACAAGCCGATATAAATAGTTGCAATATAAGGTATAAACTATGATTCGTAATACATACTGTAAAATAAGCTAATAAACCAGTGATTGTGGTATACACTCCAACATGTACCATCGTACTATGTCTAGGAATTAGCTTAGCTAAAGCATTTTTTTTATTTGTCCAAGAATTTTTAATCTTTTCTTTTCGTTCTACCTTTTTACGGGCATTTTCTTGTTGAATTTGCTTAAGCGTATCATCTGGACCAACCCAACCTGCGCTTTTTGGTTGTTTAAATAGATAATGGGAAGCCATCATAGCTAGTCCATTAGCCAACATGCAAATGAAAGAACCATCCATCCCTGTTGCAGGATCAACCCATTTATTCCAAGCTATAATAGTTAATATACCTGTAGACATACCGATTAAAGCAGTACGAGAAGTACCTCGAAATCCGTAAATGGCTAATATAAAAGGAGCAGCCGTCATGGGTATACTACAAGCGAGTGCCCAACGCAGTAATTTGAACAAATCTTTACACTTAAAGGCTAGCAGCATAGCAAATAGGCCCACTACTATCGTAGTTCGCTTAGCTATTTTGAGCTGACTATCATCAGCTATCTCTTCTTCATTTTGTATGGTTCCCACGATATCATGGCTAACCATAACAGAACAAGCATTCAAACAAGAATCAGCTGTAGACATTGCCATGGCAAGTAAGCTAATGGCAAGAAATCCTCTAAAAATAGGTGGAATATGAGCGATTATATAAGGCCAAATTTCTGTTTTCGGCAAATTCGGAGCACATACAAAAACAAATAACCCAACTAGAGTGACAAAAGATATTATAATTAACTTAAAAAGAAATGCATATGCAAAAACTTTTTGGGCCTGATTAGGTCCAGAGGACATATAAACCCTCTGGATCAGTCCAGGGCCGATGGGTATTAGCAAGGATAGAAGAAGTAGTAACATACCCACTGAATGGGTATTAAAATGGAATAAGGTGCTAAATTGAAATTTATCTTGGTTCTATATCATAGGAATGACTTCTGAAGCCGTTTTGTTTGTTTTTACAAACATAAACCAAGCGAGAAATGGAATAATAATGGAAAAAGTTATAAATTGCAGTACATCCGTAAAAGCAACAGAACGAATACCACCGAAAGTAGAATAGAAAATAAGCAACAAGGTGGAAAAAGCAGTTATTAAAAACGGGTCAGTCAATCCTAAACACATACCAATGGACTGAGATATTATATTAATTTGCATAGTAACCCCAATGATGCAATTGCATGCATCAACTAATGCAGTTATAATTCTTGGATACCTTCCATAGATACTTCCAACTGTCTCTGCCATAGATAAGTGTTGCATAAATGAAGCCGCAAGGTTAACCTACTCATCATCCAGAAACCTAATGGAGTTAAAATACAAATCACCACCCACTATAAGTCAATGTTATGTACACACTCTACAGTACGTACTAGCGCTCCTCCTCCATAATTAGTAGCCAATAAAGTAGCTACCAAAGTAGCCGTAGAAAATTTTTTATTCCCTATCGCATATTCCCGAAATATAGTTTCTTTTCTACTAAAGTAGATACCTACTAACAACGTTAGTACTAAAAAAGCCCCAACCATAAATAAAGAGATATTCAAGAAGACCATAAAGAAAACAATTAATGAAGGTTAATAAATAATATTTATAGCATTAGCACTACTTTATATCGTAATAATTTTTCCTATAAGCCCAAAAAATAATTTACACACTTAAGTGGACAGAGCCACTATAGTAGATGCCAGTGGCCAAGGTAAGTAGTAAAAAGACTACTACCATCAGAAAAGGAAGATTAGATATAAAGGGCATCATTGTTATACGTTTTGTATATTGTATACTTGGATACGATACGGAATAGGAATTTGCATCTATTGAAACGTCAATTTATAACTTATCATAATATAGTGAATAATAATAAAAAGTATATTAATAAAGTTTAACGACCCTATCCAATTCAATACCCCCCTATATAACTTAATCAGAAAGCCAGTAGTAATTATATATATATTTGATTTTCAGTACTTTAAATAGAAAGGGAAGGGTTCTATATACATACGTCTCTCATTTATCTAGTTATTTTGCATACTTGTGGAATAAGTTTAGGAGATTGTTGTAGGATTGCTTTTGCCAAGATAGAGCCAAGATAAGCGTGGTACATTAAACCACGAGATCCTAATCCTGGAAAACACCAAGTTTTGTTATCTAATTGATCAATAATTGGGTGAGCGGAAACTAGAGAACGGTAGACTCTAATGCCAGACTTGTAGCCTAGCACTGGAATATCGCTTTTAAACCATGGATCTACCTGAGATCGAATAAGTTTTGTAGCCTCATCTAGGGTAAGATCTATTAAGTCTGTTCTCGAGGTTGTACCCATATAACATATGTTGCTTTGATCCGTTAAGCTTAAATAGCCATCACCAATAAGCCCATAAGTCAGTCGTTTTTCACAAATTAATACCTCTCCTCTTTTTAGTACTAAATTTAATACAGGATATAATTCAGCAAGATTAGCA
This sequence comes from Cardinium endosymbiont of Dermatophagoides farinae, assembly GCF_007559345.1. Taxonomy (NCBI): domain Bacteria; kingdom Pseudomonadati; phylum Bacteroidota; class Cytophagia; order Cytophagales; family Amoebophilaceae; genus Candidatus Cardinium; species Cardinium endosymbiont of Dermatophagoides farinae. The sequence goes on along the minus strand of NZ_VMBH01000001.1, from coordinate 754,779 downwards.
CCACAAGCTAAAATGACCTTATCAAAATAAGCACTATCACTTAATCTAAAATTTTGTAACACTAACTCAGCACCATAATGATTACATAAATGCCAAATTCCTTTTAAGTAAAAAGCTGTATAAACATTTAGTCCATTTGGAATAAATAGAGCTGGCCTGTATACTCCTGTTTGACTATAGGTATGCTCTGGATCCTATAAGGACACATCATTTTGTGTTTTGGCTATATTAAAAAAAGCTTGCTGATCTTCTGGGTGTATGGCGCAACGAACAATGTCATTTATTTTATAGGTTGCTTGCTCTATAGCCTGTGCTGCTGCATCTAATAATTGTATGGTGGCTGCTATACCTGGTTGGGCACACCAGTTAAGCTGTGCAAGAGATCCTGTATATGGATGCAATAAGCCTGCAGCAGATCCTGAGGCTCCTGCCCCTATACCGTCCTTTTCAAGGAATTGTATTTTTAAATTACGGTCTATAGCTAAAAGATGATAACAAGTGGCAAGCCCTGCAAGCCCCCTCCTACAATAGCTATACGCACCCCTAATAATTATTACATGATGACTAACTATATGAATACACTTGCTCAATAGAATTGATGACTCGCCCATTATAATAAATTTTATTTACAAAAACCAACAGAAGATCTGAAAGAAAATTTTGGAAAACTTATACAAATATATTACCATTAACAATAGGTAAACAACTAACCTAACTGATGCTAGTATCTTAATTTTTTCTAATTAGTTCAATGTTAAAATTGAATATCAAAAAATTATTTCTTTTAACTATAGCTATAGCTTGCATATTCAGTAGTTGTCAGCAATATCATCCGATGTACATGCGTGCTAATTTGGGCAGGTTGAAAAAAGCAATCAAAATCAATAGTAGGTATAAACAACTAGATTCTAACCTTCCCAATTATATTGTAATACTAGTGCCTAGCCCCGGAGTGAATCTATCTGAAACTGATAGGGCTAAGAGTGAACTGAAAGAAAATTTTGGAAATAATGTTGAGATCATTCAAATAAAATGCCTAGAGAACTTAAAGTCAGAAGACCAAGTTGACGCATCACAGGTAGAAGAAATTTATGAAGAAATATTAGACACACTATCTGATAGATTTAAAAATAAAAACTTAGATAATTCTATAGAATGGCATATACTTTGCTACGGACAGCCTAGCTTAGTGACCAGTATTGCAAAACCAAGCTTTAAATTAAAATTCTCCAATTATGAATTATCCAATATTATAACCATTCCTAAAGTTCTATCTGTTATAGATACTGTTGGAAGTGAATGTGAAAAATACAAGAATGTAAACTATTTTAAATGCAAAGAAGATGGAAGTATACCGGATTATATAGATTTTTTAAAGAAAAAACAAAAATGATAGTGCTCGAAAAGGATGCTACAATCAGTTAAAGTAGATCTATAATCCTAACCAAATCGTCCGTAAGTATCACACAAACTCCTTCACCAACCTCAACAATAGTTTTGATCAGTGCACCTTTTATAATACATTTTAAAGTAAGCTAAGTATTAGTAGTAGTACTTTAAGCTTTAAAAGTTAAAATTACTATTATGAACAGTGTAATATTAAAAATATGCTCCTTATTTAAGCCATTCTATACTGTACTATTGGCCTTATTACATATAAGCTTTTCAAATTGCATCATATCAAGGTCGCATGCAGGGACATCTAACCAAGCATCAGATAGCGAAATAACAAGCCAAATTCCTGGTTTTTCAACTATTGCAGGTAATAGAACAGATTCATCAAATGGGAGCAATGTAGTGTTGGTATGTTTTGATGTTGATGGAACTATAGTACATGAACATGCGCATAACTTGCTATCGAAACAATTTTCGATTCCTGTAAGTAGTGATAACGGCCTTTGGGTTATATTCAAAAATAAAATACAATTAACTAATAATAGGCAATATTGCAAACAAGATATAAAAGATATAATACAAAAAACCACAAATTTATTCAATAACAGGCAACTTACATTGCGCGATCCTGAAAGGTTAAAGCATATCATTGACCGTTTATTAGCGCAAAAACATAAAATTGCCATTACTACTTTTAGCGGCTATCCCGATTCAATAAAAGTACTCCTAGAAAAATTGGGATTTAATAAAGATCAGATAAAAAATATACCTATAATAGGAGGTTTCCCTCAAGGAGGGGTCTATGATCCGAATTGCAAAATGGAGCATATAAAAAAAGCTATGGAGTTAACTGGTATAGCACACCATTTTAATGTTGTACTAGTAGATGATAATGAGGATAATATTGGCGTAGCAAAACAAAATTGTGTTATAGGTGTACATGTAGACCATAACTTTTCTTGGCTTAAAGTGGAAAAAGAAGTAGATCATTACGTCAATTCATTCGATTGGAGTAGTAATGTACTAGGTGTTTAGTCTCCAAGCTATTTATGGTAGGAAAAATCTATACACAAGCTTAGATTTGTTAGTGGATTCATAACAAATTTGTAATTTGTAGCCTGGTCTATTTAGACCATCTATTTAACTATTATTTAAACTTAAAAGCGCATGAACATAGAAAAGATATCATTAGGAGATGATTTCCCAAATGAGCTCCATGTCATCATTGAAATTCCGATGCATCATGATCCTGTAAAATATGAAATGGATAAATCCTCTGGTACGCTATTTGTAGATAGATTCATGCCAACCGCCATGTATTATCCTTGTAATTATGGATTTGTGCCCCATACCGCTTCTGGAGATGGCGACCCTACTGATGTATTAGTGGTAGCCACTCATCCTATTATATCCGGTGCGGTTATTAAAGCCAGGCCTATTGGCGTATTATTGATGGAAGATGAATCCGGTTTTGACGAAAAAATTATTGCATTGCCTATCAAAAAAGTAGCACCTGAATTTGCCCATATTGCCCATATTGAACAATTAAATACCCTCTTACAAGGACGTATTATACACTTTTTTAGCCATTATAAGGACTTAGATACCGCAAAATGGGTTAAAGTGAAGGGATTTGAAGGGAAAGAAAAAGCCATCGAACTGTTAAGAGAAGCTGCGCAAAGGGGTAGGAAATAATAGACCGGAGTGGTCCTAATCAAATAGACCCCTTTCAAAACCTATTTGTGGTAGAAATAGCGTTTTGAAAGGAGTCTAATCTACTTTTGAGAAATTATGAACCAAATAGACGACCCTGCAAGTGGCGCTAATGGTCCAGATTGTAAAGCATCTGCCATAGTTCCTATGGAGGAGATGTATGAGCAATGGTTTTTAGAATATGCTTCTTATGTGATTTTAGAGCGTGCTGTACCTGCCATAGAAGATGGCCTGAAGCCTGTACAGCGTCGGATTCTCCATGCCATGCAGCTCATTGATGATGGCCGTTACAATAAAGTAGCCAATATTGTAGGCCAAACGATGCAATACCATCCCCATGGAGATGCATCCATTACAGAAGCCATTGTAGCCATAGGGCAAAAAGAATTGTTAATAGATACACAGGGGAATTGGGGCGACCTAAGAACCGGGGATAGCGCCGCTGCGGCCCGTTATATAGAAGCCCGTCTGGCTCCATTCGGAAAGGAAATTTTATATAGTCCAAAGATTACAACCTGGCAGCTTTCTTACGATGGCAGAAAAAAAGAGCCCCGTACCTTACCCGTTAAATTTCCACTATTGCTTGCCCAAGGAGTAGAAGGCATTGCAGTAGGGCTGGCTACTAAAATTTTACCCCATAATTTTATAGAGCTGGTAGAAGCCGCTATAGATCTGCTCAAGGGTAAGCCCGTTCAGCTATTTCCAGATTTTCCCACCGGTGGACTAGCAGATTGTACCCATTACAACGAAGGCAAAAGAGGCGGAAAAGTTCGGGTACGTGCACGTATAGTAATACAAGACCAGCAAACATTGGTTATAACGGAAATACCTTATGGAACCACTACGACTAGTTTAATTGATTCTATCCTAAAAGTACATGAAAAAGGAAAGATAAAAATTAAAAACGTGGTAGATAACACGGCAGAAAACATTGCAATCCTTATTCATTTACTCCCTGGTCAGCTACCAGAAACCGTTATAGACGCACTCTATCTTTTCACAGACTGTGAAGTAAGTTATGCGCCCAATGCTTGTGTGATTCAGGACGAAAAACCCGTTTTTGTAACGGTTCAGGAGCTTTTATCTTATGCAGTGGCGCATACGACTGCTTTGTTGGAACAAGAGTTGCTTTTAGAGCAGCAGGCATTAAAAGAGCAGTTGTTTTTTGCCAATTTGGAGAAAATATTTATTGAAAACCGTATCTATAGGGAGATAGAAGGATGTAAAACCTGGGATGATTTACTGATGACCATAGCAGACCACCTGAAGCCTTATGATTTTTATCGTCCTATTGCAACAGAAGATTTGGTCCGTTTAACAGAGATTAAAATCAAACGCATCTCACAATATGATAGCCTTCGTGCGCAGGAAACATTAACCCAGCTTCAAACCCATTTAGCCCGTACCACACATCATTTGGCCCATCTAAAAGATTATACCATAGCTTGGTATAGTGGTTTGCTTCAGAAATATGGAAAAGGCCGAGCAAGAAAAACCATTTTAACCAGCTTTGATCCTATTGAGCTGCATGATGTAATGGTTAAGCAGTACAAGCTTTATGTAAACCGTAAACAAGGCTTTATAGGTTATGGCCTTAAAGGAGAAGAATGCGTTGAAGCTTGCTCAGATATAGATGATGTCCTTGTAATAGGTAAAGATGGCAAATATATCATCACCAAAATAGCAGATAAACTCTTTGTAGGCAAAGATATTATATATGTCTCAGTTTATGACAAAAAAGATACTAGGCGTTGTTATAATCTCATTTATGTAGATGGCGCCACTGGTATTGCCTTTGTCAAACAGTTTCAAATATTGGGTATTACACGTGATAAACGCTATGATCTAACCTTAGGCACACCAGGTTCTAGAGTCGTTTATTTAAGTGCGCATTCCAGTGGCGCTGCAGAAACTGTTACCATTTTACTTTCTCCTATCAGTAGGACAGCAAAAAAGAAATTTGAATTTAACTTTGCCAATTTAGCCATAAAAGGACGTACGGCTAAAGGCAACATCCTAACCAAACATGCCATTTATAAGGTGCAACGAAAAAGTCAAGACCGTTCTACATTAGCTAAAATAGAGCTCTGGTATGATCCTACTACAGGCCAAATGGCGCCTCAGGGAAGCGGGCAGTTGCTCGGTGTTTTTGGCCCAACCGATAAAATACTTGTAGTTTTTAAGGAAGGTTACTATCTGGTAGCTGCTTTTCCCTTTCAAATAGCCGCTGATCCCATTGCCCTTATAGAGCCATTAAGAGCTACCCATTTGCTTTCAGTTGTCTACTACAACTGTGTAGCACAAAACTATTTTGTGAAACGTTTTATAGTAGATGCCCAGATTTTAGATCAGCGATATAATCTATTCCTATCAGAATCAGATAATTGTATTTTACAACTGGTTACTTCTTCTGCAACACCTACATTACAATTGCACTATTTAGCAGGTCCTACTGGTAACGATAAGCGATCGATTATCTATGATTTAGAAAAAGTTGTTATTAAAACTATTAAAGCTAAAGGGACCTTACTCTCTAAATACAAGATTACAGCAGTAGATTTATGGCATGCATAATTTTTATTTCTGGTAAGGATATCTTAAATTTCCTGAGTTTTAATATTGTGGTATAGTGCTTATTATATTACCCGTTGTGCTAAAAGTGGATTCTTAAGCACTTACGCCTAAATATTTGTAGGATTAATTTTAATAATTTTATATATAAAATGAGAAAGACGATACAGAAAATTACAGGGATTATTGCGTTATCAGCAAGTTTGGTAAATTATACGCCAGCTTTCGCTTCAGAAGAAGCTCCGGCTGATGATAAAGCATGCGATTGGCATATCGGTGTAAAAGCACATAGCAAATCTGCTATAAAAACTGTTACAGAGCGTTTCTCTATGGGTTTAGACTTTGCGATTGGCCCATTTGTAGAATGGAAACCCCTCGACCAGATAGGGATCCAAACTGGCTTGATGTATGTTTATAACGACTTGCTTACAGGGGGGTAATATCGGTGGCCACCTAGTCGATGGTTGGTCTGGTAAACTTAAGGAACGCAATAAAAGTGATGCAGCATCTATAGATGTAGATAACGTTAATTTTCATGCCATTAGTATTCCAGTTTCTATTCGGTTCTATCCAGGAAATGATCGGCAGTTTGCGTTACATATGGGGGCGCTTTATGATCCCTTTATCTAAAGCAAAACGTATTTCCTATGATTCCATGTCTATTGGTAGTGATAAGGAGCACACCTTTTCTACGTATTTCGATGAGATAATGAAGTTTGCTAAGGATAAACAAAATAAATCAGAGAAGCAATTGGCTGATGACCTTGAAATTAAATCTCATTTCACTTTGGATTTTGGGTTTGACTATACTACCAAATTTGGACTTATAGTAGGTATCAATGGATTAGGCATCACGCTAGGTTATGACTGTGCCAAATACTTGTTGAAATGATCGTCTAGCATCACGCTTTTTCATTAATTTAAAAGCGTGATGAAAACTAAAGCCTATAATTACAAAGCTCTATACAAGGTCATAGATATGTGAGCGAGATAACCCAGTAAGCATAATAATACCGTCTATAGGATAACCCTTTAAAAGCATAGACTTAGCTATAGAACGGGCTTTCTCCATTTCTCCCTCTAGTTTCCCTTTCTCTTCCCCTACTTGGATACCTTCTTCCCTATATTTTTGTGCTATAGTTCTCATAATATCTTCTTTATCTTCTTTATCTTCTTTGGATAGATGCCCCCTAATAATATTTTCTAAATCTGGATACTTATCTTCAGGTAACTTGCTGTCACTATACCATAGAAAGCTCCTTATATAAATATAATCTTTTTCCTTATCTAGTAGTATACAAGACTTAAAGTTTTCTAAAAATTCCTTCCATAATTTAAGCGTATCACGCACATGAATATATTTCATAAAATATTCCAACATCCCCAGATGCGCCTTCTGCTTGATCTCATCATCTGGCATAGCATACAAATCTACGAGCTGATAATCTCCTCCCAAAGGAATCTTTCTCTTACTTTTTGCTTGATCAAAAAGTAAGCAAAAAATCAAGCGCTGATGGAAAAAGTTCCTGAAAGTCCAGCTTACAGATGGAAAAACAGGAACCGCCCGCTATGCGGGCTTGAAAGGAATCTGTTTTTCCTAATCATCTGTAAGCTGCACTTTCTGACCGAAACTTTTTCCAAGGGCGCGTTTTTTTCTTAACATCGCCACATTAAAACCTTAGCGTGCTAGTGGCCGCCGGTAAAGGAATTTGGCACTTTCAGGAAAACTGTAATCGTTAAAACGAGCTGTTTTGCAGCGGATCAGAAAATCAGCATGTCTGAGCCCGCACAGCGGGCGAGTTCTGATTTTCCCGCTGCAAAACAGCTCGTTTTATTTGTTTTTCTGCGTGCCAAATTCATTTATCGAAGGCCATAAGCAAAGAGGGATACCAACCATCTATGCTTTTACTGCGCGCCAAATTCATTTATCAAAAGCTATAGCACTATCCGGCTATTTTCAATAGGCTTCTTGCTGTTTGTAAGGCAGCGGGTATGCCTGCGGGGTTATTGCCTTTAGCGGTTGCAAATAAAGGTTGCCCGCCTCCTTTGCCGCCAATAAGGGGGCAAGGGATTGCATCAGCTGATGGGCATCGTGGGATGGCTTTAATGGATCTGATATGCATACCACCAGATGGGCTTGTTGTTCAAAGGTAGCGGCTAGTACAATAGCTATTTTCTGATATTGAGCCTTATAGTGGAATGCAATCTGCTTTAATGCATCGGGATGGGGCAGTTGCAAGGCTTGAATCAATAGGTAGACCGCACCGACTTGTTCCAATTGTAGTTGCTGGATGACTTGTTGTATGGCTTGGGCTTGATAAGCGGTTACCTGTTTTTGTAGCTGTTTTTTTTCATGGATCAGCCTTTCTACGGCCTGGACGAGCGCTTTGGGGTGTTTGAGTAGCCCAGCGACTTGATCTAACATAGTAGCTTGTTGGGAAACAAAATGGTGGGCACTGCTAGCGGTTAGGGCTTCTATTCTGCGTACACCGGTGCCTACAGCGCTTTCATAGATGATCTTAAAAAAACCAATTTGCCCTGTAGTGGATAGATGGGTCCCTCCACAAAGCTCTATAGAATAGGCTGGATCAAAGGCAATCACGCGTACTGCTGCGCCATATTTTTCACCAAATAGCGCTTGTGCACCCATCCCTTTGGCGGTTTCAATGGGCACGGCACGTTGTTCCAAACAGGGAATATCTGCGCGAATCTTTTCATTTACAATTGTTTCTACCGCTTCTATTTGTTCTTTAGACAGTTTAGTAGGATGGGCAAAGTCAAACCGCAATAGGGCTGGGGTTACCAAAGAACCTTTTTGCACCACATGACTCCCGAGTACCGCTTTTAAAACAGCCTGTAACAAATGGGTAGCGGTATGGTTGCCAGCCGCTAAGCGGCGTTGAACCGGATCGACACAGGCTTCCACAGGCGCTTCCAGCTGAGCAGGCAGCCGGCTGACGGTATGGACGATTAATCCATGTTCTTTTTGTACGTCTAGCACGGGAATAGATTGTTGATCAGTAGCGCGCGAAAGCGGTCTAATAACGCCCACATCGGCTACCTGCCCCCTCCTTCTGGGTAAAAGGGCGTTTCGGCTAATACAAATTGATAGAAAGTTCCTTGTTTATTGGTAATGGTGCGCCATTGTACAATAGAAGTGGTGGCTACCAGTTGATCATAGCCTACAAACTGGGGCTGAACGGTAGATTGGACCACTTGCCAATCCCCTTGCGAGGTAGCGGCATCTTTTTGGGAGCGTTTTTTTTGTGCTTGAAGGGCTTCTTGGAAACCGGCTTCATCTATAGTCAGCCCTTTCTCCTTGGCCATTAGTAGGGTAAGGTCTAAAGGGAAGCCATAGGTATCATAGAGTTCAAAGGCTACCTGGCCCGCTATAACCCCTTGATGGATTTTACTTGGATCCAAGTGGTTAAAAAGGTGCAATCCAGTAGCCAATATTTTTAAAAAAGCAGTTTCTTCTGCGCAAATCAGTTGTTCAATATAGGCTTGCTGAGCAGTTAGATTGGGGTATACCCCTTCCATTTGTGCCACCAAAACAGATACCAACTGGTAGATAAAAGGGGTTTGTATGGACAAATAGCTATACCCATAGCGAATGGCCCTACGCAAAATACGGCGGATCACATAACCCGCTTTGGCATGGCCAGGAGCCTCTCCATCGGCAATGGCAAAGGCTACGGCACGGAGGTGGTCTGCAATGACGCGCATGGCTATTCCAACCGATCCATTAGACCTCTTTCGAAACTCGATTTCTAATGGCAATTTTGGTGTCGAAGCTTGTCTACGTTCTTCACATACATCTGAGTATGCTGCGGTGCTCGACTGCGCTTCTCCTAAAAATTCCTCATCACAAATCGCTTTCGAAAGAGGTCTTCCAATGTAGCTTTTACCAGAAATCTCCTCTATTTTTGCTATCAATGGGGTAAAAATATCGGTATCATAGTTGGATCTTTTGCCCTGCAATACCATTGCCAGTCGCTCAAGGCCCATACCGGTATCGATGTGTTTATGGGGCAGGTCTACGAGTTTTCCAGAAGCTTGCCGGTTGTATTGCATAAAGACCAGGTTCCAAATCTCTATAACCTGAGGGTGGCCTTTATTGACCAATTCGGAAGCTGGAAGTATATTTCTATGATTTTCAGGTCTAATATCCAAATGGATTTCAGAACAGGGCCCACAGGGTCCTTGTTCGCCCATTTCCCAAAAATTGTCTTGTTTACCAAAGGCAAGGATATGCGATGCAGGGAGGTATTTGGCCCAGATTGCAGCGGCTTCGTTATCTCTAGGCAAGCCATCTTGCGGGTCTCCGGCAAATATGGTTACATGGATGTCTTCTTTAGAAAGGTGGTATACTTCGGTTAGGAGTTCCCATGCCCAGGCGATGGCTTCTTCTTTAAAATAGTCCCCAAAGGACCAGTTACCTAGCATCTCAAAGAGAGTATGGTGGTAGGTATCTACCCCTACTTCTTCAAGGTCATTGTGTTTACCGGAGACCCGCAAACAGGGTTGTACGGTAACGACACGGGAATCGGTAATGGGTTGGTTGCCTAGAATCATATCCTTAAAGGGATTCATACCGGCATTTACAAAAAGCAAGGAAGGATCGTCTTTATTAACAATAGGCACACCGGGTTGATGCCTGTGACCTTTTTGTATAAAAAATTGAAGAAACTTTTCTCTGATAAGTTTGGATTGCATAGTTTGGATTGCTTACTTGTAATAAATACAAAAAGTAGATATTTACTTAAAAAAAGTAGCCCCACATACCTTCAGCTGATTATTATCGGAGTATAGGCAGCTATTTTTGTGACATACATGCAATGACCTAGGTGCAATATCTAGAGAATCTTAAGTAAAAAGATAAAATAGCCCATTTTTTCATCAAAATAGTATATAGGCACTCTTACCCTTATTCAAATCTAATTTTTATTTGCTTTATATTATATGTTTAGAAAAAAAAGACTGAATATCAGGGAAATTTATTCAATGCAAAACATAACGTAAATAGAATCGAAACACAAATAAGTAGATTAAGATAAGTAAATTAAAATGATTAGCAGTTGAAATTATATAAGGAATCCAGATCTACTTTTAGCTAGCTATAAAAAAAATAAAAACAGGGACTAGCTTGCAGCAGCCCCTATTTAAAAAACTCAGCTCAAAAATAAGAAGTGAGACTAAATATCTGGAGATAGCTTCTTATCTTTATTCTTATTTATATATTCGGACTTTAGTTGATTGAATTGAGTAATATGAGCACTTCTTAAAGACACATCAGGAAAATAGGTGCTGTAGTTTTCTAGACTTAATGATTCCTTATCATTAAGAAAGGAAGATACCTTAGCACGCATAGCACTTCTTATATCTTTAAAATCAGCTTCTGCTGCTTTAATAACATCAGCGATTTTAAATGCCTTGTTTGTTACATCACTAATTGTTTTATATGTAATATGTGCATCGCCATGCTTTTCAGACAATGCATTACCCATTTCTCGTATAAACCGCATAATGTGTTCAGTTACAGGTGTACCAAAAAACAGATTACCCTCCCTATAAACAACCGCTTTTTCTACTTGGCTTTTTATTGTACCTTCAACAGACTCTATAAGCTTTTTTGCTGAGCCTTCAGAATCAGAAGTGATTACAAATTCTTTGGTAGCAGGTTGTATGAAGGGTTTTCCTTTATCAAGAAGAGACTTCAGAATCTCAATAGCAATCTTTTGATTAATCGTCGCATCTGAAACATCAATATTGGCATCAGTTATATGGATCATACACTTGTTAAATGCTGTATTAGGATCCGATGAATCATAGCCCAGTATTCTTGCTAAGTTAACAAATAATCGACCAGCTATGCTACCACCACCGATAGGGTCAAAGCCATCTTTACTAAATTCTTCATAGTTGGATATAGGCTTCCCTTCTTCATTAGCTTGTTTTTTCTCGCCAACACTTTTTGAATCACCTATATTTTTAAGAATATCATTTTGTATTTCAAGTCGATCAGGAATAAAAATTAAATTCTCTAGCCCAGTCTGAGCATCCGTTATGTGATGGCCTAGCATTGTAGCAAATTTAGCAGTATCTTGATCGTTCTTAGCAAGGTTTAATACAGATTGAAATGCATCATTACTTGATTGAATCTTAAAGAAATACGGTGAAGCTTCAGTTTTATCATCAAAATAAAAACGCATAAAATCGACTGATTTGTTATCACCCTTAAACAGGGTATTTAGGAGCTGACCATTTGTAATTTCAACTCCAAAAGGAGCATCGTTACGATCCCCGCCAGAAGTTGCTACTGCGTCTTTCACAAATTTATGAGTTATTTTTTCGCTTACTGGGAATGCCTCAATTTCGGGCATTGGAGCAAGACCCATTACATTGGCCGAGGAAGGTATCGGTGCCCCCTTTGAGTTATATTTTTTAGACTTTCAGCATCTTCAGAGATAAAGTCTGCTTTATTTACCTTACCCATAACCCACACTTTTATGATTTTTTTAGTAGATTTATCGGACTGACCAACCTTCAAGGATAATAAGCCAGGCATACCGAACTGTTTAGTAGTAGGCTTGTCTAGTGGTTTTCCATCTTTATCCACTTTTTTATCTTTACCACTCAAAAACCTAGCTAACCTATCTTCACCAAGCCATTTACATTCTTTTGAATCAAAAAATTTATTTTTTTCTGTAAAAATTGATTTAGATCCGACAACAGTTTGATTATAGTATCCAGTAAATTCATCTAGGAGATTTTTTATTTGCTCCTCTGGGGCACCCTTATCAATCAAATCCTGGAACTTTTTCCAAGTAATATGAAAATTATTCCATATACCAGCAATAGCATTAAGAGCAACACCCCAAGCATATTTATGCGGCTCGCCGCTCATAGAACCTCCAGTACGAAATTTAATGTTCGGCAAACTAGCAAAAGTCTTCTCTAAAGAAGAAGGATAAATTTTTGCAGATGAAGCACTTATGAAACTTTTACATAGTGATTCAAGGTTGCCTGATGCTGCAGGACCGGAAAATTCAGCCTCATCAAAAACTTCTGGCCCTTTATCCATGCGATCCAACATTAAAACATTGCTAGTCAAGTACTTGAAGATATCCTTAACTACATCTACGAAGTCTTTATCAAGCGACTTGCTACCATCCTCTTTACCCTTCTTATCATCCACAGGAAGAGGATTCTGATTTTGATTCGACTCATTTGCAGCCTTACTATCCTTTGTACAGCTCTCACAACCACCAAAAGGCGACAACATCCCAGCCAAGAGCAGGCTGGATAAAGAAGGAACTTTATCTCTAATTTTTTTATAAATCATCTTTACTTAATTTTATTGATTGTTAATTACTTCATTAAGAAGTTAACTGCTTTAAACGCTAAGCAATTACTAACTATTAGTACTACTTTTTTTTTTATAATAATGGGCTTTTACACAAAAATAATATATATCCAAACACCATCCAAATGGACCACCCTAACCACACCTAATCTTATGCACCTACTAGCGCCTTTAATAGCAAGCCCTGCTACACAAATTTGCTACAATGATAATATAAAAAAAAATAACATGCAACTATTTTCTATATTTTTTCTTTTAAATACTGAGCGGTATAATTTTCTTTTTGCTCCACCAACGCTTCTGGAGTACCCGTAAAGACGACTTTACCGCCTTGCTGGCCGCCATCTGGGCCTAAATCAATCAGCCAATCTGCACTTTTTATCACATCGATATGGTGCTCAATAACCACAACGCTATGGCCTTGATCGATTAAACCATTTATGGCTTGTAACCACCGGGCAACATCATGCATATGAAGCCCGGTAGTGGGCTCATCAAATATAAACAATATAGGGTAATCTGCTAACTCTTTTTCCAAATAATAAGCAAGCTTCAGCCGCTGCCCTTCCCCGCCGCTTAATGAACTGGAAGATTGCCCCAATGGTATATAACCCAAACCAACCTGCTGTAAGACCTTTAACTTATGGAGAATAGCGCGCGTTCGAAATGCTATTTCTAATGGCAATTTTGGTGTCGAATCTTGTCTACGCTCCTCACATACATCTGTGTATGCTGCGGTGCTCGACTGCGCTTCTCCTAAAGATTCCTCATCACCAATCGCTTGCGGTTCAACAGCAACCTGGTCGGCAAAGAAAACAAATGCTTCGTCTACGGTCATGCCAAGTACTTGGCTGATGTTTTTGCCGCAATAGGTTACATCGGCTATCTCAGGCTTAAAACGGCTGCCCTTACAGCGCCCACAGGGGAGGTAGATATCTGCCATAAACTGCATCTCTATCTTGCACTGCCCCTCGCCACGACAGGCAGGACATTGACCTTTCTCTGAGTTAAAGGAAAAGTGACCAGCCTGATAGCGGCGGGAACGGGCTAGATCGGTTTGGGCAAAGAGATCTCGAATGGGATCGTAAATGCCTAAATAGGTAGCCGGATTGGAACGGGAGGATTTACCAAGCGGATGTTGGTGCACGAGCTCTACGGCTTGAATGGCAGCTAAGTCGCCGCTTAATAGGGTATCTACACCAGCAGAAGGGTTGGCAAGGTATTGAACCAAAGCGGGATATAAAACTTCTTTGATTAAAGTAGACTTACCTGATCCACTGACGCCGGTAACAACAGTTAATACATTTAAAGGAATGGTAACGGAAACTTGTTTAAGGTTATGGAGGCTAGCCTCTTTAATAAACAAACGATTGCGCCAAGGACGCCTCCGGTTGGGCAGGGGAATGGCCGCGCAACCATTAAGATAGCGCGCGGTATGGGTAGTGGCTTGTTGCAAGGCTTGAAAAGTGCCTTGAAAGACCAACCTGCCACCGCCAGCGCCTGCTTCAGGGCCTATCTCAATAAGGGAGTCAGCAGCACGCATAACAAGCTCTTCATGCTCTACGACAATAACGGTATTGCCTTGGTTGTTTAAATCTAAAAGCAACTGAACCAACCGATCGGTATCACGGGGATGAAGCCCAATAGTAGGCTCATCTAAAATATAAATGGTGCCAAAAAGGGGACTCCCTAATGCAGTGGCCAACTTAATCCGCTGGTGCTCGCCGCCAGATAGCGTAGCAATGGGCCTGCTAAGGGTTAAATAGCCTAACCCAACTTGGGCTAGGTAACGCAGCCTGTTTTTGATTTCTACTACTACTCTTTGGGCAATAGCAGCTTCACGGTCGGTAAGGGATAACCGGTCAAAAAAAGCAACCAAGTCGTGAATGGGCATCAACAATAGGTCAACTATAGAGTGGTTATCGATTTTAACATAATGGGCATCTGGACGCATACGGCTGCCGCGACAAGCGATACAAGTGGTCTTGCTGCGATAACGGGATAGCAAGACACGGTAGTGTATTTTATCGGTTTGGGTGGCGCAAAAGTCAAAAAAGCGATCAATGCCGATAAAATCCCGATTGCCGCGCCATAAAAACTGTTGCTGGTCAAAGGTCAAACTGCTATAGGGGGTATAAATGGGAAAACCAAGGGTTTGATGTGCGGCCAAAAGTGGCGCCAGCCACTTAGACATAGCAGGGCCATTCCAAGGGGCAATGGCGCCTTCTACTAGGGAAAGGGCTGGGTTGGGTATGACTTTATTGGGGTCTATACCCATCAACTGCCCTAGGCCTGAACAGGATTTACACGCGCCATAGGGGGTGTTGAAGTTAAAAAAGGAAACGGTCGGAAAGACAAATGAGATGCCATCTAGCTCAAATCGATCTGAAAAAGATTGCTGGCCTACCCCAACGAGCTCTACAACGGCATGGCCCTCAAAAAAGGCTACTTGAACGGAATCTGCTATCCTATATTGGTTGTTTTGGTCGCTTTTTTTAACGATAATGCGGTCTACTAAGCCATAAATCGGTTGGTCTAGTGACAGCACCTTCTCACCAGCTAATAGCTCCTCTATATAAAAAAGAAGACCGCCCTGCATGACTCTGGTAAACCCTTTGCCTTGCTCAACCCTTAACTTCTCTAATAAAGTAGCTTGATCGGCTACTGTTATAGGATAGAGGATCAATGCTTTGGTACCATCTGGTTGTTGTTGAATGTAATCCACTACATCGGAGACGCTATCTTTTTTAACTTTTTGTCCACTGATGGGAGAATAGGTTGTACCGATACGGGCATAGAGCAGGTGGAGATAGTCACAAAGCTCTGTAAGGGTACCTACTGTAGAACGGGGGTTTTTACCCGAAACATTTTGTTGAATGGCAATAGCTGGAGAAAGGCCTTGAATGGCATCGACCAAAGGCTTTTCCATTTTACCTAGAAACTGCCGCGCATAGGCGCTGACGCTCTCTATATACATGCGCTGGGCTTCTACAAAAAGGGTATCCAATACCAAAGAAGATTTGCCAGAACCGGATAAGCCCGTAACAACGACCAACTGGTTACGTGGAATGGCTAAACTGATATTTTTAAGGTTGTGCATTTTAGCACCCCTTATAATAATAAAATCTTTTGGACTAAGCTGGTCTAATAAATCAAGATGCATGAATATGTACTACTTTTTGAGTGCATCCCTTATCTCCATTAAAAGTTTTTCAGTGGGCGTAGGGGCCTGTTCTTTTTCTTCCACTTTTTCTTCGAACTTCTGTAATTTATGAATGATGCGTATTAAGAAAAATGTAGCCAAGTTAATGACCATAAAGTTTAGCACAGCAGCAAGAAAACGGCCAAGCTTAATACCAGGACCAATGACGATGGCTTCCCAACCTTGATCGATTACCAATAGTGGATTGACCATAGGCATAAACAAATCTTCTACTGCAGAGGTAACAATCTTACCAAATGCAGCACCCATAATAATCCCTACAGATAAATCTACGACGTTGCCTCTAATGGCAAATTTTTTAAATTCTTGTATAAAGCTCATGACACAATTGCAATTTAAAGGATTATTTGTACGATGGAATATAATGGTATTAAAGGATAGATACAATTATAAAATATAGATCGTTAACGTGCCTTCCCTGCTTATGGCCGCCGATAAAGGCCTTTGGCACACAGAAAGGATAATGAAAAGATTTGTTTTTCAGTAGACCCCTTTTGAAACCTATTGCTAAATGGCAATTTTGGTGTCGAAGCTTGTCTACGCTCCTCAAATACACCTAAGTATTCTGCGGTGCTCGACTGCGCTTCTCCTAAAAACTGCTGATCACAAATAGGTTTCAAAAGAAGTCTAGTGGGAAAATCAGAACGCGCCGCGCTACTCGGGCTCAGACAGGCTGATTTTCTGATCCGCTGAAAAACAAATCGTTAGATAATTTCCCCTTTTCTGAAAGCGCCGCATTCCTTTATCGGAGGCCACAATACTCGCATCGTTAGACAATTTCCTCTTTTCTGAAAGTACCGCATTCCTTTACCGGCGGCCACAATACTCGTATCGTTAGACAATTTCCTCTTTTCTGAAAGCACCGCATTCCTTTACTCGCGGCCACAATACTCGTATCGACTGAGCCATATAGCACAAGATAAGATAAAACTTCCTTAAGCCCTTCTAAGAAACTACAGTCAAATACAATTTCTTGCTTAGGTATAGTCCACATCTGTGGGTGGAGGCTAAATAAATATCAACTGATTACGCATATTCTTTTTCCAGCAATGCAAGATAAGGCTGAAAGCGATAGACTTTATTTCGTTTATAAAGGGTCTGTTCTGCTAAGATACCTAATGCCACAAATGGCTTGAATATATTGCTAATGGTATTATAGGCTTTACCTGTAGCTTGGCTGACTTCCACAATGGTGGTAATGGGCTGTATAAACAAAAAGTTTAAAACAATAGTTGCTATTTCTCTTGTTTTTAGCAAGCTGTTATCCTGTTGAATAATATTTTTCAGGCTGATTTCCAGACATTCTATCTCTTTGGCCCTTGTATAGCCATCTCTAGCGCTATCTCTTATCGCTTTTAAGTAAAAAGCAATCCATCCTTCAAAATCACCGGCTGTTCGAACCCGATCAAGCTTTTGGTAATAATCAAAATGATACTTTTTAAAAAAATAGGAAGGATAAAGAATGGGTACACGCAAAAGACCAGACTCGATTAACATCAATACAATCAATAATCTACCGATTCGTCCATTTCCATCTAAAAAAGGGTGAATCATTTCAAATTGCACATGGACCAGACCTGCTTTAATAAGCACGGGTAGGCCATCTGCCTCGTGGATGTATTGTTCTAATGCAGCCATAAGATGGGGCACTTCTGAGGCCATCGGTGGAATGAGATTACCTACTTGTACCGCTTGCTTCCGGTAGCAACCTGGAGCGGCTTTATCTCCCTCCCCATTGGAGAGGAGTAGCGCATGTGCAGCTAAGATCACCCGAGATGCCAGTGGGAATCCTTCTGCTGTCAGCATGGTTAAAGCTTGATCCAACGCTTTGGTATAGTTTAGTACCAACTGAACATTTTTAGCTGGCTTAGATAGGCTTAAAGGATGGGTCAACACATCTATAAAGGTAGTATGAATCCCTTCAATCGAAGAAGACAAAAGTGCCTCTTTGATGACATAGGCTTTTATAAAGCGATTGATATCAGGCAGACGCTGGCTCATCTCATTGAGCTGCCCTAATGAAAAACTAGCCTCTCCATATAATGCCATTATATCCACATCAAATGCAAACGGCGGATCTTTAGGTGGTAGTGCATAAGGCATAAAATAATCGATGCCACCCAATGATTGGTAAATACCTATTGTACGCATGACTGCTACTTCGTTAACTACTTTTAGACAATAGACTTCTTTTCAAAACGTGCTTATGCCCTGGAATTTGTAGGAGAGACGGCGCGGAAACTTACCAGCTAGCAGTAACGTTTCGATAGAAGTCTAATAACTATTTCAGTATAGGACCATATACTGAAACATATGGCATAAGGTAATGAATTTATTTCAATTTAACCTACTATATTGAAATAAGAAGAGACCTTCTACAAAACCTATTTGTGATCAGCAGTTTTTAGGAGAAGGTCTATAGAGGAAATACGAAACTATTAAACGAAATAATTTTCTATATTGTATGGTATACTAAAAATATAGAACAAGCTATGGAAAAAATTACCCCAAGAATAGATTTGGCATTCAAAAAAATATTTGGTGTAGAAGAGAATAAGGATTTGCTGATTTCCTTGATCAATGCCACGGTTTCGCCAGAGGATCAAGTATGCGATGTGACCCTATTAAACCCCTATAATGCCAAAAGTTTTAGAAGTGACAAACTCTCTATATTAGATGTGAAAGCAGTAGGTGAAACGGGTAAAATATTTAATATAGAGATCCAAATCACAAATGAAGCAGATTATGACAAACGTGCTTTATACTATTGGGCTAAGTTGTATACAGATCAGTTAAAGGCTGCACAGCATTATTCCACTTTAAACAAAGCAATAGGCATTCATATTCTTAACTTTACTTCTATACCAGATAGTAAGAAGTATCATAATGTCTTCCATATTACAGAAAAAGAGAGTGGTATGCCCTACTTTTCCGATTTAGAATTGCATACGGTAGAGCTGGTTAAGTTTAGTAACGATCCTAATGAAGATTTATCAAGTTTATTGAAAAAGGTAAAAAATGAATTAGACATTTGGATCGCCTTTCTAACGCGGCATGACTTACTTAAGGATAACTTACCGGAGGCGATAGCAACAGATAGCCTAAAAAAGGCCTTGCATGTCTTAGACACGATGAAATTTACGGATGAGGAAAGAATGGCCTATGAAGATCACTTAAAATGGCTCAGAATAGAGGCTAATACAATAGAGAAATTTCAAAAAGAAGCTAAAGAAAAAGGAAGACAAGAGGTGAAAATAGAAATCGCGAAAACAATGCTTGAAAAAGGCTATGCTATAGACGATATTGTCTTGTTAACTGGTTTATCTACAGCAGAAATTAAAGAAATTATGTAATATTCGAATTAATAGATTGCAGGCATTACCTATTTGTAATAAATACGTATTTATATTTGTTCAAGATAGTAATACAAAAAAACATCACAAGACCTTCTACAGGCATTCCTTTCTGTTTAAAAAGGATTGGAGTATAATGGCGGCGCTTACCTTATCTATATTGTTTTTATGCATTCTATCTTTTTTAGAATAACCAGCTTGGTACAGTCCTTGCATGGCCAACTTAGAGGTAAACCGCTCATCTTGGTAATAAAAGCTTTGCGCTGGAAACTTCTTTTTTAATTGCATGCCAATATGTTCTACTGCCCTACTCATTTTAGATGGCATGCCATCTAAACCTTTGGGCATGCCCATTACAAAGGCTACTACGCTTTCTTTTTGGAGATAGTCCTTTAAAAAAAGGAATAAACTAGGGGTAGCTATCGTCGTTAAAGACGTAGCAATGATTTGTAAGGGATCGGTTACGGCAATACCCACCCGCTTGAGTCCGTAATCTATAGCGATAATTCTACCTAAATTTTCTTCCATTAGACTTCTTGCAAAACGCTAACTTCTGTTGGTAATTTGCACGTCGATCCGGTGCTCAAATAGACCTCTTTCAAAACTCGATTTCTAATGGCAATTTTGGTGTCGAAGCTTGTCTATACTCCTCAAATACATTTAGTATTTTGCGGTGCTCGACTGCGCTTCTCCTAAAAATTGCGCACCACAAATAGGTTTTGAGGGAGGCCTGACCCCCACGTACATCTAGTACGCTCCGGTTTTCCGCGCCGTCTCTCCTACAAATTCCTCAACATAAGCGAGCTTTGCAAGAAGTCTATTACCTTGTTAGGGTTAAACGGTCTATTTTATACTGGTTACTATGCACTTTGCTGCTTCTATAGCCGCATTTTTTTGACCCAATAACTGGCGAACCACTTGATAGGCTGCTTTCTGACTACTACTGCCCGATAAAAGATGGGTTAAAGTAGCACAAAGCTTTTCACGAGTGCATTGGTATTGGATGAGTTCTGGAACAACCGCTTGGTCTACGAAAAGATTAACCAAAGAGATATGCTTTATTGTGACTATTTTTTTATAAAAAAAGTAAGCCAATGGATGAGTTTTATAGACCACTACTTGTGGTAAATTAAATAAAGCGGCTTCTAAGCTAGCGGTTCCAGAGGCAATAATGGCCACTTTTGCGACAGCTATTAGGTCATAGGTTTGGTCATAGACTACTTGAACAGTAGATGGACACAAGGCTGTATACAAACTGGTTGGCAGCGCACGCAATCCAGCTACTACCAGCTGATAGGCTTTAAAATAGTCTGCTTGGGCAACCATTAGCGGCAATATGCGCCGAATTTCATCTAATCTACTACCGGGCAGTAAAGCGATAATCGGCCGTTTATCGAGTCTATTGTCTGCTATAAAAGAGGGATTGATGCAGTGGCCCGCTACCTTTTGAACGAGCGGATTGCCTACATAGGCAATCGAATGGTAGCCCCGATTTTGGTAATAGGCTGCTTCAAAGGGCAAAATAGAGAGCACTTGGTCTACATCCCGCTTGATACTTGCCAGTCTGCCTGGACCATGTGCCCAGATTTTAGGTGGTATATAGTAGGCTACTTGAAATCCATTGCGCCTGGCAAAGGCAGCTAGCTTCATATTGAACCCACTATAGTCTATTAAAATAACTACATCAGGCCGATAGCTGATTAAATTTTTTTGGCAAAACTGTAACAACCGCCATAGGGTATACCACTTTTTTAAAAAATCTATCCCCATATAGGCCATTTGGCCACAATCTACCCTACAAGGCTTACCTATAGCCTGAGACATAGCTGGACCGCCACAAGACCAAAAATCAGCATGGTGGTCTATTTTTTTGATTTGTCTAATCAAATCTGCCCCATGCATATCCCCAGAATGCTCGCCAGCAATGATATAATAACGCATGAATATTTATTTTAACATAAGACCACTTTTGAAAGCGATTTCTGATGGCAATTTTGGTGTCGAAGCTTGTCTATGCTCCTCACATACATTTAGTATGCTGCGGTGCTCGTCTGCGCTTCTCCTAAAAATTGCTGATCATAAATCGCTTTCAAACGAGGCCTATCATCCCACGGTGTGGGGATGAAAATTAGGAAATAAAGGTAAAAAAATCTAACTTTAAGATCCCAAATCATTGGTTGCTAGGCCTGTAAAAAACTAAAATATTCATCCATTGAAGATTCTTATTAGCTTACTTTTCTTGCTATGGTTTGCCCCATTGGTTACATTGCAGGCTGCAAACCAATCTTTCTGGCGGAACATTCAGCTACAAGGGGCGTTTTCTATAAAAGTGGATAGCTATAAAACCCATATTAGTGGCATGCACCCTGGTAGGGAAGATGGTGAAATGGAAGTGAATGGTGAGCCAATGGATGAAACTACGGTGCAATACCTAATACGTTGGCACCATACGCCTGCTATGCTCTTTCAAAGGGATAAAGATAAAGATGATTCTGATGATTCCCAGCAATGTGGTTATGACCCTAAAGGTATTTTTGGCTTCAAGGCAAATGGGCTAACGCTTGCTGGGCAACTCTTGGTAACCATTGACCTGAAACGATTGCGCATCGGTGTGGGTGGGGGTATCAGGTGTTCTTTTTTAGAAGAGATGACTGGTGCATGGATCGACAACGGAACATGGAATGGCGATGAAAAGGAATACTATAAGTCGCTCACCTATACACCGCTGTATGCCTATTACTTTACTTGGACCCCTTTGCTCCGACTGGGTTTTAAGCTAATAGAAAATAAAAATTATACTTTATTAATAGATGGTACTTGGGCACCTTCTATCTATACCTGTTCTGAATGGGGTAAGTACTACTATTGGATCCATTCACTTAGTTTTGATATAGGCATTATTACATGGGAGCAACAGCTTACCCGTTACATCAATGGAAGCCTTCGAATTGCTTATGATTTTTGCTCGCAAAATGACATTATAGAAGATTTCAACCCATCCAGATCGGATCGTGTGGTTAGTATAAGCCATTTTAGAGATGGTATCATGGCCCAACTGGGCATCGGTATCCGCATGCCAGGACTGGGGAACTGTCCTATACGGGGTTGCGCCATCAAAGAAGAACATACACATAATGGCAAACATTATGGAGGAGGTTAGCCTTCTTTGGAAACGCTACTTCTGCTAGTAATTTGCTCGTCGATCCGGTGCTCAAATCCTCACGTACATCTAGTACGCTCCGGTTTTCCGCGCCGTCTCTCCTACAAATTCCTCAGCAGAAGCGCATTTCGAAAGAAGTCTATTCACTGTCTACTGATTAATATTACAAACAACCATAGACCTTCTGCAAAACCTATTTGTGATCAGCAATTTTTAGGAGAAGCGCAGTCGCCAGAATACTAAATGTATTTGAGGAGCATAGACAAGCTTCGACACCAAAATTGCCATTAAAAATAGGTTTTGAAAAAGGTCTCATGCCCAAAAGGCCAAAATATGAAATGATACAAAACAAACTTTTTTTGTTAGATGGCATGTCACTCATCTACAGGGCCCATTTTGCCCTTGGCAAGGCAGCCCCGAGCACAAGAGAGGGGATGAAAACAGGGCAATACTGGGCTTTGTGAATACCCTAGTGGAAGTGCTACAAAAAGAAAAACCTACCCACCTGATCGTTGCCTTTGACGGAAAAGAAAAAACCTTCCGACATAAACTCTTTCCAGCCTATAAATCGCATCGACCAACACAACCAGAAGATATCTCTATAGCGATTCCTTATATCAAAGCGATCCTAGATGGCTTTGGGATTCCATCTGTAACCTATAGCGGCTATGAGGCAGATGACCTACTGGGTACGTTGGCCAAAAAAGCGGCAGGATGTACTACCTATATCATGTCTACAGATAAAGACCTGGCCCAGGTAGTACAGCATAATATTTACCTCTATAAACCAAGTAGCCATGGCCAAAAAGCAACCATAATGGGCGAAAAAGAGATTTTAGCAGCATGGGAGATTACTAGACCAGAACAGGTAAGGGATATTTTGGCATTAGAAGGGGATCCTTCTGACTTTATTCCAGGGATTCCTTCTATTGGCAAAAAAACAGCTCGAAAGCTTATAAAAGAATTTGATACCCTAGAAAATTTATTGGCACATAGCCATCAACTAACAGGTAAGTTACAAGCAACCCTTACCCAATATGCTGACCAGGGGATGCTTTCCAAGGCATTGGCAACGATTCGGACAGATGTGCCCATCACGCTAGATTTGGAAAAATGCCGTTACGAAGGTCCCAATAGAACCAAATTAGAGCCGCTCTTTGCCTTGCTGGAGTTTAAACAGCTCAACCAACGGTTAATTTGGTAGATCAGGCGAATTGTTCCTGTAGCTATAGACCTTCTGCAAAACCTATTTGTGATCAGCAGTTTTTAGGAGAATGGATTGTATAGAGATCTTTTGCTCCTCCTCTTAAATTTTTATATCATTGTAGGGTCCTATTGCAATTGGTTTGGGATAGGGCGCTGCATCGTTTATTCAAAAACAGAATTTAACGCTTATGTTGAAAAAACAAAACAATTTTATACAACGTTTTTTTTCGATTGTCTTCTTTACGCCTGTTATTATTTTTGCGATTTTTTGGTCTGCATGGACCTACTTTTTTCTTTTCTTTTATGTGGTAATCCTGGCCATGCTAGAGTTTTATAAGTTGCTGAAACAGGCAAATGTTGCGCCTATGCGGGGCTATGGCGTTTGGCTAGGGCTGCTCTTATATACCATAGTCTTCGCTTACTACCTTCAGGATAACTTCTCTGCTATATTGGGCTACGGCTGTATTCCATTAGCTATATTTATATATATCGCTGCACTATATAGCCGCAAGCCTTCTAACCCCTTTTTAGATATCGCAGCTACTTTTTTAGGGATCTTATATATTGCGATTCCTTTTGGTATGCTGCACTATCTGGCCTTTTTTAAGGGTAGCTATTCGAACCAGCTGATACTAGGCTTACTGGCTATTGCCTGGAGCCAGGACACAGGGGCCTACCTAGTGGGTTCGACTATAGGGCGATCTAAGCTTTTTAAACGGATCTCCCCTCAAAAAACATGGGAAGGCTTTTGGGGAGGTGCATTGTTTGCAGTTGCTGCTGGCTATGCCATCGCCTATTTTTTTAATATTTTACCACTATGGCAGTGGCTTGCGATTTCAGTGATTACCATTTTTACAGGAACCTATGGAGATTTAGTTGCCTCTTTGCTTAAAAGAAGTGTAGATGTAAAAAATGCAAGTGAAATGATTCCAGGCCATGGAGGACTCCTGGATAGAATCGATAGCTTATTGTTAACCATCCCTACAGTAGTTGCATTTTTAAAAATAACTTTACTTTTTGGATAAAACGGATAGATTTGAGTTTTTCAAGTAATGAAAATACATAAAGAAGGAAAAGAAATTTTATTATGGACACCTATTCTGCTACTGCTTATCTACTATGGCATGCATAAAAAAGTGGTGCTTAGCTACCACCAATCGATAGGCTTCGCAGTGGTGAGTGGTGCTTTATACTTTTGGCTGATCTATTTTTTTAGAGATCCATACCGGATCATTCATACCCAAGATCAATACATACTAGGGCCGGCAGATGGTAAAGTCATTAGCATTCAACAGGTGTATGAGGAGGAATATTTACAGGAAACGCGCATTAAAATCAGCATATTTATGTCCCCGTTTAATGTACATGTGAATCGATTTCCTATGTCTGGTAAGATTGTCTTTTTTAAATACCACCCGGGCAAATACTTGGTGGCGTTTCATCCTAAGGCGAGTACGCATAATGAACGAACTTCTATTGTTATTGAAAATGAAAATGGTCAGCAAATTCTTTTTAGACAAATCGCTGGTTTTATGGCACGCCGTATTAAATTTTATTTTAAAGAGGGTGAAGAGGTGCAACAGGGTGAAAAATGTGGGTTTATTAAATTTGGTTCAAGAGCAGAGGTCTATTTACCTGTAGATGCTGCTGTTCAAGTAGCTGTAGGTGATAAGATAAAGGGAGGGATTACTGTCTTAGCCAAAATATAATAGACCGCTTTCAAAAAACGATTGCTAAATGGCAATTTTGGTGTCGAAGCTTGTCTATGCTCCTCACATACATCTAGTATGCTGGCGACTGCGCTTCTCCTAAAAATTGCGTATCACAAATAGGTTTTGAAAAAAGTGCGATAAATTGCCTTATTAGCTGACTTGAACAGATACTGTTTTATAAGCTTATATTTTTACCATTTTTTAGATTTATATGACGGTACATGTGCGCTTTGCGCCTAGTCCAACGGGAGCATTACATATTGGTAGTGTGCGGACGATTTTGTATAATTATCTTTTGGCGAAAAAAGAGGGGGGGCGTTTTATATTGCGTATTGAAGACACGGATCAAAAGCGTTTGGTGGCTAGCGCGGAGGCTTACATTTTAGAAAGCTTGCGTTGGCTAGGGATTATGCCGGATGAGGGTCCAGAACAAGGGGGCCATTTGGGCCTTACAAACAATCTGAACGGATTGGCATCTATGGGCAATACATCAAAGCTTTATTGGATGCGGGCCATGCCTACTATGCATTTGATACACCAGAAGAGATCGAGGCGATGCGGGAACGGCTGAAAGCGGCAAAGGTGGCCCACCCGCAGTACAATGGGATCAGCCGGGAATGGATGCGCAATGGACTGACAATGCCTGCAGAACAGGTACAGGAATGGATAGCGTCAGGTAAGCCTTATGTGATTCGACTAAAAATACCGCATAAGGAAATGATACGCTTTCAAGATGGCGTCCGTGGCTGGGTGAAAGTGGACACCGCTGCTTTGGATGATAAGGTATTGATGAAATCAGATGGATGGCCTACCTACCACTTTGCTAGTGTGGTGGATGACCACTTGATGGAAATTACGCACGTGATCCGTGGTGAAGAGTGGCTACCCTCCACCCCTATTCATATATTATTGTACCGTTACTTAGATTGTCCAATTCCTGAATTTATCCATCTGCCACTCCTATTGGCACCTAATGGCAGTGGAAAGTTAAGCAAACGCCACGCGGATCAATATGGCTTTCCTGCATTCCCTATCGCTTGGAATAGCCCAGACCTGAAGGTGGAAAGGGCATTTAAAGAAGCTGGCTATCTGCCAGAAGTATTGTTGAACTTCTTGGCTTTATTGGGCTGGAATCCGGGTACCAATAAAGAAGTATTTACCAAACAGGCTTTAATAGAAGCTTTCTCTCTGGAACGACTGGGTAAATCAGGGGTTAAGTTTGATATCGCTAAGGCAAAATGGTTTAACCAACAACATATTAAACAACAAGGACCAGCTGTCTGGGCCAGCTACTTTATGGCAGAAGCGGCTAAAGAAAATATAACCTGTAGTCAGGAGGATGCAATAGCGATTTGTACGCTGGTAAAGGATAGGATTACTTTTCCAAAGGATTTTTGGCAAGAAGGGCGGTTTTTCTTTTTTGACCCTGTGGACTATGATGCTGAACTAATCGAGAAAAATCATGCAGCCAAGGGCAGTATAATGGATTTTGCTGAAAACCTTAAAACGTTAGTAGAATGGAATGTAGAGCAGGTCAAAGCGTTGTTGCCAAAAGTAGCTGGTATCATGCCGCTCTTGCGTATGGCGCTTACAGGAAGCAAGGCTGGTCCAGACCTTATAGCAATTATGATCCTACTGGGTAGAGATAAAAGCTATAAAAGAATTAAGGCGTTTTTAGAAAAAGCGTTTGTATGATACTTACATAAGGCTATTCTAAAATTTTAAAACGACTCTATAAACATCATGAAAAAATTACCGATTGGTATCGATAGTTTTCGAGAATTAACTAGTGAAGGTTATCTTTTTTGTGATAAGACCCTATGATTGCTGAATTATTACGCAAAGGGGATAAAGTCACTTTAATTACGCGTCCTCGCCGTTGGGGTAAGACGCTTAATATCTCTATGTTACAGCATTTTTTTGCGTCAGACGTGAATGGTATAACTACAGCAGGTTTGTTTGATGACCTGGCGATTGGTAAGCTAGACGATGGTAAATACCTTAAAAATCATCAAGGGAAGTATCCTGTGATTATGTTGAGTTTTAAAAACGTCAATGCAGATGATTTTGAAGGTGCTTATAATGCAGTATATAACTTGATATTGAAGGTTTATAGTTCCTATACTTATTTATTGAATAGTGATAAAATTAATGCAATACAGTTAGGACAATTACATGTTATCTTGGGTAAGCAAGCGAATCAGCAAGAGTTGGAAGCTGCTTTAGAGTTACTCAGTCAATGTCTTTACCAACACCATGGACAAAGGGTCTATATTCTGATAGATGAGTATGATACCCTTTAAATAAAACTTATGGCAATAATGGTTACTTGAATCGTATGGTCCAATTGATGCGCAATCTATTTAGCGCTGCCTTAAAAGGGAATGACGCCTTAGAAAGAGGGATATTAACCGGTATATTACGCATCTCTAAAGATAGTATGCTATCTGGGTTAAATAACTTAAAAACCTATACCCTATTAGATCAAGGATATAGCCATGATTTTGGATTTAAGGAGGAGGAAGTAGCCTACCTTTTTAAAACCCAAGGCCTTAGTACCTCTATGGAGCAAGTAAAGAATTGGTACAATGGATATAAAGCAGGAAACGTAGTAGTATACAACCCATGG
Source organism: Cardinium endosymbiont of Dermatophagoides farinae (assembly GCF_007559345.1). Lineage (NCBI taxonomy): Bacteria > Pseudomonadati > Bacteroidota > Cytophagia > Cytophagales > Amoebophilaceae > Candidatus Cardinium > Cardinium endosymbiont of Dermatophagoides farinae. The sequence continues at coordinate 726,451 of NZ_VMBH01000001.1, read as the reverse complement.
TCTATTATATCTTGTTTGAGTGAAGAAGGGCGTTTTGATGTCTATTGGGTCAATACAGGTAATAATGACTTAGTCAAGGAATCGTTATTTCGTTCTAGCTCAGGTATTAAATCTAAGTTTGAACAGCTGATGCAAGGTGCATCACTATGTGTACCCATAGATAAACATCTATCTTTTGATCTATTAGGACGAGATGAAACTGCTTTATGGAGTCTGCTTTTATTTTGTGGCTACTTAAAGTTCGAAAGTAGTCATTTGCAGTTTAGTAGTGATTTATATGATTGCTGTGTTAGTATACCTAATGACGAAGTATTTAGATTATACAACCGTTTTTTTGCCGAATGGTTGAGCAACCAGTTTGATGAAGCAGATGACTATAAATTTTTTTTAGATCATTTGATAGCTGGGAATGTACCTTCCTTTACAGAAGCATTAAGATGCTTTTTATTACAAAGTGCTAGTTGTTTTGATACCCATGGTCCTAGGAAGTCAGAGGGATTTTATCACGGTTTTGTCCTGGCCATGTTGGCTAGCTTGAGTAGAACCCATTATATAAAGTCTAATAGGGAGAGTGGCTTGGGAAGGTATGATGTATTAATTATTCCCAAAAAAGGAGCAAAAGCGATTCTATTGGAATTTAAACATCTGCGTAAGGAAGAAGAACTGGAAAATGCAGCAAAGCTTGCCCTACAACAAATCCAAGATCAAGCGTATCATACGGAATTATTAGCCTACCCTTATGTAAAAGAGGTGGTAGAATGCGGTATTGCTTTTTCAGGAAAAGCAGTTTTAGCGGCTTATACTACCTATGATTTGGTTCATCAGCAGACTGGTGCTATTATGTTAACCGCTAAATATAGCCAGGAAGAATGGTATGAATAGACCTTCTGCAAAACCTATTTCTAATGGCAATTTTGGTGTCGAAGCTTGTCTATGCTCCTCAAATACATTTAGTATTCTGCGGTGCTCGACTGCACTTCTCCTAAAAACTGCTGATCAAAAATAGGTTTTGTAGAAGGTCTAATAGCCCACATCACTTCTTTACCTTTGCAGCGGCTAACTTTGCAATAGGTACTCTATAGGGAGAACAGGATATATAGTCTAAACCGATCGACTCGAAAAATGCAATAGAAGCTGGATCTCCGCCATGCTCGCCACAAATGCCTATTTTTAAATTTGGATGGGCGGCTCTGCCGCGCACTACGGCTATTTGAATCAATTCTCCAACGCCTGTTTGGTCCAGTGTAACAAAAGGATCCTCTTGAATCAGACCTTTTTGCCAGTAACTGTCTAGAAATCTTGCACCATCATCACGTGAAATACCAAGTGTAGTTTGGGTTAAATCATTGGTGCCTATACTAAAAAAGTCGACCAATGGGGCAAGGGTTGCTGCTTGTAAGGCGGCTCTTGGTAATTCTATCATTACACCAACCTTATATTGGATTTGAGGCGCTGTTTTTTGATGAACCTCCTCTATGATATTTTTAAGAAAAACAATCTCTTTAGCATCAAAAACAAGAGGTAACATAATTTCTAATGCCACCTCGGTGACTTCTAATGCGGCCTCAAATAGGGCTTGAAGCTGCATGGTGTAAATTTCTGGAAAGGTAATGGCCAACCTCGAACCGCGATGGCCCAACATGGGATTGACCTCACAAAGTTGCGCAATGCGTTTTTCTACCTCAGAGCGGGGAGATCTATTTGTAATGCCAAATCAGCGATCTCTTTGGGATGGTGGGGTAAAAATTCGTGTAAGGGTGAGTCTAATAACCTTACGGTAATGGGCAAGCCATTTAGGGTTTGAAAAAGGGCTTTAAAATCACTTTTTTGTACCGCCATAAGGGCTGTTAAAATGCCAACACGGGATGGATGATCACTCGTTAAGATCATTTTTCGGAATAGACGCATACGGTCAGAACTAAAAAACATATGCTCTGTTCTACAAAGCCCTATGCCTGCTATACCAAAGGATAAGGCTACTGCTGCATCTTGAACGGTTTCTGCATTGGCCCTTACCTCCATTCTTTTAAGCCCATCGAGTAGGTGCATAAAGGTCACAAATTCAGGAAAAGGCTTTTGCCGGATAGTGGCTACCTTGCCTTTTATGACTTGCCCAGTTGTTCCATCAATGGTTACATAGCTGCCCATCGGAATTTTTGTCTGACCAATCACAAGTGATCTGGTTTGGCTATCTATGGTAATGTCATGGGCGCCACAGATACAAGGTTTGCCCATACCCCTTGCTACTACGGCAGCATGTGCCGTCATGCCACCTTTGGTGGTTAAAATGCCTGCTGCAATAGCCATACTACTGATATCATCGGGACTGGTTTCTTCTCTAACCAATAGCACATCCCCCTTTTTTGAAAGGGTGACTACTTCTTCTGATGTACATGCAATCAACCCAGAAGCAACACCTGGTGCAGCAGGAAGCCCTTGGGTTAATACTTCTATGGTTTGGTTTTCATCTAACGTAGGGTGCAATAGCCGCTCTATAGCGCTATAATCTATCCTTTTTAAAACTTCCCACGCCTCTATCTTGCCTTCTTGCATCATATCAATGGCTATTTTAACAGCAGCGCTAGCACTGCGTTTGCCATTTCTGGTTTGCAACAGCCATAACTTACCTTGCTCAACGGTATATTCAATATCCTGCATCTCCCTAAAATGGTCTTCTAATGCCGTGGCTAAGCGACTTAAAGCACTAAAAATAACTGGATATTTTTCTTCTAATGAGTCGTCACTGGCTTGAATGGCTTGTCTGCCTTGTTTGGTAATTTGCCGAGGCGTCACTAAACCCGAAACCAAGTCTTCGCCCTGTGCATTGATTAGGTATTCACCAAATAAAGTACGCGCACCAGTGGATGGATTTCTGGTAAATAAGACGCCTGTTAGGCTATCTTCCCCTCTATTGCCAAATACCATAGTCTGAATGGTAACAGCAGTACCGCCCTGGTCATCTATATGGTTAAGCTTTCGATAGGTAACTGCTCTTGGGTTATGCCAAGATGCAAAAATAGCAGCTATGGTCTGTCTCAATTGTTCAAATAGATCTTGAGGATAGGTAGTTCCACTATGGGTCAAGACTATTTTTTTATAGCGATCAATAACGGTATGCAACACGTTAAGCGTTAAACCTGCCTCATGGTGCACGTTTTCTGCTTCTTTTATACCCGCCATTACTGCTGTAAATAGATGGTGGTTGATACCCATAATGATGCTCCCATACATTTCTATAAAACGACGATAGCTATCATAGGCAAATCTAGCATCATGGGTGGCCTGGGCCAATAGCTGGGTCGTTTCATCGTTTAAACCAAGATTCAGCAGGGTGTCCATCATACCTGGCATGGAGGTTTGCGCACCAGAACGTACGGATAGCAGCAGCGGAAAGGGACCAGCACCAAAACGCTTATCTGTGGCCTTTTCAAGTAGTTTGATCTCTGCAACAACCTGATCCCAAATCTCTTGCGCGATTGTTTGCCCCTTTGCATAATAGTCCCTACAACCTGCTGTTATAATGGTAAAGCCCGGCGGAACCGGAAATCCTAAAGCAGACATTTGTGCCAATCCATACCCTTTATTGCCTAATATAGATGGATCGCAAATCTCTTTCGAAAGAGGTCTATGCGGATAATCAGTATGATACCCAAAGCGATGAATCCAGTTTTTAAGCTGTTTATTATTCAACATATTCATAAGTATTTTATCATGCCTATTTCCATTGGCATCTCTCACTCAGCCAATGATGGAGGCTTAAGGAAAATATATTTTATTGCACCTATAGTGTGCCCCCTACTTATGGCCGCCGATAAAAAATTTGGCGCGCAGCAAAACCAATGAAACGCTCTGTTTCCCAGCGGGAAAATCAGAACTCGCCCGCTACGCGGGCTCAAACATGCTGATTTTCTGATCCGCTAAAAAACAGAGCGTCTAAAGACTACAGTTTTACTGAAAAGCGCCAAATTCCTTTATCGGCGGCCAATCATACCCCTTAATAGCTTCATTTGTACTCATTCAACCATATGGACACACTATCCCAAAGCAAGAAAAAAGTAAGAACAAACACTCCTTTACACTACTGGTTCAGTAGCATTAGGTTGTAATTTTGCCCGTTGTGCTGCAATGATATCGTCCTCAATTTTTTCAAATAATACAATAGGAGGTAACAATCGATCACCTGGTTGCAGCAGTTTGGTTACATCCAAGTCTCCTCCCCAACCTGTCTCTTGTAACCCCAACATATGCGCCATTTTATCACCGGTTGTAGGCAAAAAAGGTTTGATCAACAGGGTTACGGTGGCTATGAGTTGCAGGGTGACATGCAATACTATTCCAGCCTCCTCTGGGTTGCTTTTTACCAAATGCCATGGCCTCCTATCGGTTAGATACTTATTGCCCAATGCAGCATAGCCCATAACCAGTTGGAGTGCTTCTTTAAATTTAAATTGCGCGATGGCATCACCTACTGCTGTAAAAGCATCCATTAAATCAGTTAGCAAAGTTTGATCTGCTCCATTAGGCGCGATACTGGGTGGCACCAATCCATCAAAATAGCGATGCACCAAGCTGAGGGTTCTATGGACCAAATTGCCGAGGTTGGCAACCAGCTCGCGGTTGTTTTTATCTTGAAAGTCTTGCCAAGTAAAGTCGCTGTCTTTGTTTTCCGGTGCAATGGTACAGAGCACATAGCGCAATACATCTGCTTTACCTGGAAAAGTTTCTAAATAGTCATGGAGCCAAACCGCATGATTACGGGAGGTAGAGAGTTTTTGCCCTTCTAGATTTAAAAATTCATTGGCCGGAACCTGTTGCGGCAAAATAAAGCTGCCATGTGCTTTGAGCATAACAGGGAAGATAATACAATGGAATACAATATTATCCTTTCCAAGGAAATGGACCAGCTTTGTATCGGGATCTTGCCAAAAGGGTTCCCAGTCTATCTGTTGTGCTTTGGCCCACTCTTTGGTGGCGCTAATATAGCCAATTGGTGCATCGAACCAAACGTAGAGGACCTTTCCGGTCGCTTCAGGCAATGGAACAGGAATGCCCCAAGCCAAATCACGGGTTACGGCACGTGGCTGCAACCCTTGGTCTAACCAACCCTTGCATTGACCATATACATTGGTTTTAAAGTCTTTATGGTCTTCTAAAATCCACTGTTTCAGCCAGTCTTCATACCTATTTAGGGGCAGGTACCAATGTTTGGTGGATTTTAAAATAGGTGCCACGCCACTAATGGCAGAGATTGGATCAATCAACTCTTCTGGACTCAGTGTGCGGCCACACGCTTCACATTGATCACCATAGGCACCAGGATGCTTACAACTGGGACAGCTGCCTTTGATATAGCGATCAGATAGAAATTGTTTACAAACAGGGTCATAGTATTGATCTGTTTCATATACCTCAAAGACTCCTTTTTGATGCAATACCTTAAAAAAGTCCGCTGCGGTCTCATAATGGGTAGGCGAGGAAGTTCTTGCAAAGATATCAAAACTAATACCCAACCCCTGCAGCGCTTCTTTAATAAGGGTATGGTATTTATCCACTACCTGCCTAGGGGTAACACCCTCTTGTTGGGCACGAATCACCACCGGCACACCATGTTCATCAGTACCACTGACAAATACTACCGTAGCTTTTTTTTGTCTTAAATACCGCACATAGATATCAGCAGGAAGATAGGCCCCAGCCACATGTCCTAAGTGGATGGGCCCATTTGCATAGGGCAATGCAGCGGTAACGGTATAACGTTTTGGATAAGCCATTTGTGTAATGCAATTAAGAGACCTTCTGCAAAACCTATTGCTAAATGGCAATTTTATGGTCTATGCTCCTCAAATACATTTAGTATTCTGGCGACTGCGCTTCTCCTAAAAATTGCTGATCACAAATAGGTTTTGAAGAAGGTCTTATGAATGTGTATGCCTACCTTTTATTGGATTAAAAGGTAAGCAAAAAATCAAACACTGATAAAAAGTGCCAAGCGGTTTTTTGCAATAGAACCGGCAAATGGTGCAATTTCTGAATTATTACTTGCATTTCCAATATGCTATCTCTTTAGGCACCTAGTTTTCTAACGACCTTCTGCAAGACACATTGGGATGGATACGGCTTGTTCTTGAAATTAGTTCGAATGGCTTCCCTGATTTCGACCATTTTGGGGTATTGATAAAAGAATAGGATCTTTTCATCCACTCCATTAACGCCTGGCTCATTGGGTTTGTCAGTGAGGACAAAATCGGCAAAAGTTTCAGCAGCGTCTTCGATAGAGGAAGCTGTTGCATATTGCGTAACGAATTCATTTTGCTGAACAAGTTCTTTTTTGCATTGATATGCTGCTTCTTTATCGTTTAACCTATTACAGGCTCGTATTTTATCATAAGAAGGTGTATGCTCGATTTGTTTAAGAATTGAATTCTTTCTAGCGAAGGGGCCAAGTAGGTCCATTACCATATATTGCTGTTCTTTATTCAATGTCAGATAATGACCGAATTCATGGATCATGACCCAAACGATAAGGGAATAGTCTAGTACGCAACCACTATTTTTTTTATTATTATCAGCTTTATCAGCTTCATCAGCTTTTATGTCTAATAGGTTATATGATATACCCAAGCAGAAGACCTCTAAATCAAGGTCAAAGCTCATATAGGCCAATGTATCACTACCTTTTAGATCGAATATTTCAACATATAGGATCCCTGGTCTGAATTTCTGAGGGATAATGTCCGCAAACAAGTTAAAAAGCCGTTGATGCCCAAGCTGATTGTTACTTGCTCGTTCCCATAGATCTAGGGCAAATCCAGGCCCCGGTGTGGATGCAAACGAACAACGGAAAAGGCAATCATTAACATTTTTGTAACGTGCTAGTACTACTGGGCAAGCATAAGGATCTATAGCGCTGCCATTGGCAACAGTGCTTTTAAAGATCAGTTTTCTATCACTGCGTACTATAGACTTTGTTTCATCAACGGGCCTTATTATAGCAGGAGGGCCACGTTGAAGACATCGTAGGGCGCATCCAATTAAAATGAGGCCAATTAACCCAAATAAATCGGTTATAACTACTTTTTTCATATGTGTATAGAAACGATAGACCTTCTACAAAACCTATTTATGATCAGCAGTTTTTAGGAGAAACGCAGTCGAGCACCGCAGAATACTTAGGTGTATTTGAGGAGCGTAGACCACAAAATTGCCATTTAGCAATAGGTTTTGAAGAAGGTCTCATGACGTAATCTCAGATCATTTAAGCTATACATATCAAATGTAGTTGTAAAATGCAAGATAAGGAGGTTGTATTCTTACTTTTTTTTGGTTGATAAAAAAGTAACAAAAAATCAAACCCTCAGCAAAAAGCTTTTTACAGGGGCATTTTCCTACTATGGCCATAACGTTGAACAAGCTGTTTTTCTATTCAGCTCTAAGCGCTGCTTTCTAAACGTAACTTTTTACAATGGGCGCTTTTCTCTTTTTGGAGTATAACATTGCCAGATGGCTGAATGGATACGTTTTTCTTTGCATCTGTAATCTGTATTTTCTGATCGCAACTTTTTCCAAAGGCACGTTTTTGATTGATTTTGATGGTAATAGCGCCATAGGGCTGAATGGGCACAATACGATTTACAAAATCAATCTGTTTGCATTGGCTAATTGGTATCCGAGGTACTGGGATAGATGTCTAGTTTCTTAAGCTCATCCCGAGACATATTGGGATGGATGCCTAGCTTCCTAATGTTAGCCCGAATGGATTCCCTGATTTCGACGAATTCTGGGTATTTATAAAATAACCGAACCTTATCCCCTAGTATACTAACACCTGGTTCAGGGCATTCGTCAAGGAGAACAAAATAGGCAAAAGTGTCAGCAAAGTCTTCGTCCCAAGAAGTTTTTGCATACTCTGTGACGTATGCCCCTTCACGCTCTGCGTTGGATTCAGACATAGTCTTAAATTTTCGAACAATTGAATTTATTTTTAATATAGAGTCACCCCTTAAAGAAGATTGTTGGTCGTTATGCATTTCCAAATAATGACCGAATTCATGGATCATTGTACAAATGATAAAGGCATAGTCTAGTATCTCACTACTATAAGAAGGTTCTAGATCAAATAGATCAAATGAAATCCTCAAAGTGAAGATCTTTTTGTTTTTAGGTCTCATGGTAGTAACTGTCAAACTATCTTTTCGATCGAATATTTCAAGATATCGGATTTCTGGCCTGTATTTCTCTGGGATGAGTTTCTTAAACAGGTACCAATATCGTTGGTGCTTACCCTGCTTAATCCTCTCTCGTGCCCATAAATCCGGATCAAATCCAGACCCCGGCATAGGAATAAACCGTCAAGGTGAAGTTTATCATCCTTGCCAATTTTATAGCGTACCATTACATCTACATCATCCTTAGCAAATTTGACCTTGATTTCGGAAGGATTCTTTTTAAAAATAGATTTTATATTACTAAATTTTTTTATAAGCCCCTCTGAAGCAACCTTCCGCACCATATTAGCACCAGGTTGGCTGCATCCCATGAATATGAGACTAAACAGCCCAATAAATCAGTAATAACTATTTTTTTAGATGCTTTATAAGCATTTAGTTTCAATTAGTACTTTAAAGGTTTGGCTAGCATGTAACCATCTCAAACAATTGCTTAAAAAAACTGCTTTGTGCTTTTAAACTTGGGTGTTTTTATATGTTAATCAGCGGAAATTATTTTGCAAATGTAACAAAATCAATTGAAACATACTATGTCGTTATGGATTTGTAGTACCATTGGTTGAACCGACAGCTGCCAATTGCATGGCGCGCCGCACAGGCCAAAGGGAAGCTAAAAGGCTAAATAAAGTGGTTGCGATAACGGTATATAAGCAATCCAAACCATGCATGGCTATAGGATAAGGCGTCGTATGCCCCCCCCTAGTAAAGGTAATCAGGCTAAACTTTTGCTGCAAAAAAGCTACGCCCCACGCAATGATCATACCATATAACATGCCCTTCAAGGATACCAAAATGGCATGATAGAAAAAAATCTTACCGACTTGATGGGGTGTTGCCCCGAGTGAAACCAGTATGGCTATATCTTTCTGCTTTTGTAATATCAACATACATAACATAAAGAAAATATGCAGCGAGGCTAAAAGCAATACCAAAATAAAGATAAAACCGACTGAAAGCCGTTCAATAAAAATAGCCTTACGACGGATTTCATTTTGTTCATCTCGATTGATTACCTTATATCCAGCTGGTAGGAGTTTGTCTATGGCTGCTTGCGTGCTTTTTAAATCGGTTTCATCTTTGATGACAACTTCCCAATAGGTACGCTGGTTCAAACCATCTGTTAACGCCTCTACAAAGTGAATAGGGGCAATGATATATTTGCTATCTATTTGCTTAGCGATAGAAAAAAGCCCACCCACCACTAAGGTCATGCGCTTATAAGGGTTATGCAGATGATAACCACCCTGCTTTGGATAAAAAACTGCTACCCTATTGTTATGAGGTGCCCATTGTAAAGACCGAGCAATCCCTATGCCTGCAGTAGCTTGAGGTGAACCATCCGCTAGAAAAGTAGCTGCATCAATATGGGTACAATTTTTATACAAATCAGTTCCGGTAAAATTACACGATACCCCTTTAATGGTCGCAATGGATTGCCGGCGATGCAACTGTACCAGCGCAGTAGCTTCTAATACTTCAACAACATCTGTTACACCAGCAAGGTCTATGATATTTTGTTTTAATTTGCTATCATATACAAATGTTTTACCTGTTTTGGGCACTACCTTTAATGCAGGCGTATAGGTATAAAATAAAGTGGATAATAACTTTTCCATGCCATTCATAGTAGCCAATACGAGTACTAAAACAGCTGTACCCAAGGCCATACTGCAACAAGAAAGCCTAGACAACCTATGTAACAATCGTGTATTGCCATGCTGTTTAATGTAACGCTTTGCAAGAAAAAAGGAAATTTGCATGTAGATTATAATTATAATAAAATATAAATTTGGATATAGCGTCAAGGCAAGTAGGAAAAAATTTAAATAGCACTAGGAATAAGCGCTTGGCAAATTTCTTGTATAAATTTAAATTTTACTCTATTTTTGCCTGCTAAAAGCCGGATTTAAAGGCTATCAACAGATAGCTTAAATTTAATTTATTTTTTACTTTTACTATATTATGTATTGGACACTCGAATTAATATCGCATCTAGAAGATGCCCCTTGGCCAGCTATCAAAGATGAGTTAATAGACTATGCCAAACGGTCAGGCGCCCCTTTTGAGGTGATTAGAAATCTAGAGGAATTAGATGATGATGATTATCCATATAATTCTCCCGAAGAGATATGGCCTGACTACCCAACGGGTGATGACTTTGTCTTTAATGAAGATGAATATTAAACTCAGCTAAAGAACGATGCTCAGTATGAGTGGTCTAGCGCTTGCGCTAGACTCAAACACTGAGATCATATAAAAGCATCATGCATCTTTTACTATGGGTTTGGCAATTATTTCTAGGTCATAAGGCGTTATACGTCTAGCATAGCTCCTTATCCTAGATTATATGCAGCAGCCAATATGATTCATATAGCAGGCCTCTTTTGAAGCCTATTTGTGATGGGCAATTTTTAGGGGAAGCGCCAGCATAGGCTGGCTCTATTTTGAAGCGGACAGACCACAAAATGGCCATTTAGCAATAGCTTGCAAAGGAGGACTAATACTATAACGTTTTAAATGGGTTACATCAATGTATAAAAAAGATAAAAGCATCAGGAAGTGTGTAGGCTTAAGAAAGGGCTTAGCCCTTTTTTTTTGTATACCACTTACGATCAAAGCAAATCCTTCTACCGCTCCTGCTTATAAGCTTAGGGAGATCACTATAGCATCTACAGGTGCAATAGCGCCAACGGTACGATATCCCTATTTGCGTTTGCTGAAATGGCTTACGCCTACAACGGATGCCTCACTCATCCACAGGTATCTCTCCTTGAAACCTGGTGCAACTTTTGATGCGCAGACATTATCTTGTATCAAAAAGCGATTCACAACACTACCCTATTTTTCAAGCGTATCCATTACACGTAAAGGGGTGAATGGAGCTGCTGATTTAATCATAGAGACCAAGGATCAATTTCCTATAGCCGTCGACTTAAGCCTAGATAAAGGACCGTTATGTACGATAACGCATCATAATGCATGGGGCTATGGACACTGTTTCAGCCATCAGCTTTTTTTAAAGAAAAGATGGGGCTACGGATTGACTTATGAACTGCCTAAGCTGCATGGGAACTGCTTTTTTGGAGGACAATGGTATAGCCAGATAGGCAATACCGATGGCGATAATAAATATAGATTTAACTACAAAAATTTATGGATTGGCAAATTATTTGCTATCCAAGCAAAGGATCCCTGTGCGCCTTATTATTGGATCACTGGACTAAGCGGCGCTACTAAACAGTTTACTGAACCTGTATCGGCTGCGCCGAATAGAAAAAATTATACACTTATCTTGGGTAAAATAGGCTGGGTAGCAGATGGTTATGAAGAAATAAGTGGTGTATATGCCCTACATGGTTTGGAAAAACTACCCAAAGGTGGCGCTATAGAAATGCTATATGGCTACCAATATTATAATGACTGTAAGCATTATAATAGGCACTATATTGGCATCAATGGCATTAAAAATATAGCAAACCCTAGGCTTAAATATTTGCATCTAAGCTGTGAATCAGGGGCTTTTATTTATAAAGAAAGATTCGAAGAAATCATATTGAAACTAGCTTTAGCCTATGCTGGTCCGCCTATACAAACTTGTAATGGCGCACGCCCCTTTATAAGGATAGATTATATAGCGGGTTACCGAATGGACAAGGAACGCATGTTAGGTATCAAACGCCGTGATCCTGAAGCGTTAGAAGCGCTTGAAAGCGATAACTGCATGCAAGAGCCTATCCATGCACGGCTGAATGTGCATCTAGACAGCACCCTGCATACGCCGATTATGGTAAAGGATATCCGCTTTGTTTGCCTTGGATTTATGGATTTCATTGCCCTGTACAACCGCAATCATCAGCTGTTGAATCAGACATGGGTAGATAGCTATGGAGCAGGCTTACAATTGGCACATACAACCATGCCATGGCTGGCAGGCACACTTAAACTGGGATATAGCCCTTTATTAGGAAAGATGGTGCCATCTGTGCAGCTTGCCATGGGGCCCTTTAAGAATAAAACAGCGCCTAACCCTACATTAATTGCCTATAGCTAATCGCTTCATTTCATTGCCTATGGTGGCCATAGAAGTACTTTACAAGCAATACCTAACAGCAGGGTCTGTTACTACGGATACGCGTCAGTTGGCTCCAGGTGCAATTTTTTTTGCGATTCGGGGCCCGCACTTTAATGGAAATCGCTTTGCAGCAGAAGCACTAGAAAAAGGGGCCAGTTATGTGGTTATAGATGACCCTGCTTATGCTATACCCTCATCTGCTTGCATCCTAGTAAAGGATAGCCTGACGACACTGATCCAATTAGCCGGTTACCATCGGTCGCAATATAACGGACCAGTTATAGCTATAACCGGCTCTTATGGTAAAACTACTACCAAAGAACTGATCTATACGGTCTTACAGACTACTTATAAAACGGTAGCAACCAAAGGCAACTTAAACACGCCTATTGGCGTGGCTTTAACCCTTTTGTCGCTGCAACAGGATACCCAAATAGCAGTGGTAGAAATGGGTGCTACCCAACCCGGAGATATTGCTTTATGCTGTACCATAGCACGCCCTACGCATGGTATGATTACCGCCATTGGTGCGGCCCACCTTGAAGGATTTGGAAATATAACAGGTGTAATACAGGGTAAAAGCGAGCTATATGACTACCTCTATGCTACTGGTGGCACTGTTTTCTTGAATAGTTTAGACCCCTTATTGTCCACTATCAGTAAGCGGTTTGCCCAACTCATTACCTACCCTGGGCCCAACGACTTTGCACCGCTTGAGCTGGTTGGTGAGGAGCCCTATCTGCGTTATAAGTCTTCAGAAGGAAAAGAATATACCACCCATTTATTAGGCAAACCCCATATAAACAATATAGCCGCAGCCCTTTGTGTGGCCAAATATTTTAATATACCGGCAGCCCATGAAGCCATTCAAGCCTATATCCCTACCAACCAACGGATGCAACTAATGGTTAAAGGCAGCAATCAATTGATTATAGATAGCTATAATGCCAGCCCTGCTTCGGTGCAAGCAGCACTGGATGCGCTGCTACAATTAAAGGTGCGCTACCGTATCGTTATATTAGGCGATATGGCTGAGCTGGGCAACCAAACTACTGCTTGGCACCACAAAATAGTGCAACAGCTTTGCCAACCTTGCTATGATCAGATACTCCTATGTGGCCCTTTTTTCAGCTTTGCTGACCGCAAACAGCCAAATATCCTTTGTTTTCCAACCAAATCAGCATTGGAAAATTATTTAGATAGCCATACCTATCAAGATAGTGGCATCTTATTAAAAGCAGCTAATGGTATGGCGATAGATACGTTGGTAGACCAGTTAGAATAATAGACTGCTCTAGAGCGTTACAAAAGAAGTCTAATAAATATGGATCAATTTATATGAATCATTTTATACTAGATATAATCTAATTTCTGGCAATTATATGCATTTTTTTATTATAATTTCAGTAAATTTACATACCTTATATTGTTAAGGCCCTAAGGATAGGTGGGTGAGTGGCTTAAACCAGCAGTTTGCTAAACTGCGGTATGGATTGTTCTGTACCGGGGGTTCGAATCCCCCCCTATCCGCATGTTATTATTCTATTCGGGGCGTAGCGTAGCTCGGTTATCGCGTCTGCTTTGGGAGCAGAAGGTCGCAGGTTCGAATCCTGCCGCCCCGACGAAAGTATCTGTTCAAACCAGTGGTAAAAAGGCATTTATATCACATTTTTTCTTGATCACCAGGATGATGATGCCTACCACTTTTTGCTTGATCAAAAAGTGGACAAAAAATCAAGCCCTGTGCAAAAAGTTGCTAAAAGCAGCGCCTAGAGCTGGAAAAACAGAACTCGCCCGCTATGCGGGCTCAGACATGCTGTTTTTCTATTCAGCTCTAAGCGCTGCTTTCTAAACGTAACTTTTTACTACAATGGGCGTTTTTCTCTTTTTGGAATATTTGGAGTATAACGTTGCCAGATGGCTTCTAAGAAACTGCACTCAAACGCAGTTTCTTTTTTAGGTATAACCCACGTCCGTGGGTGGGGGCTGAATGGATACTTTCCCCTTGTTTTTATATCATTTCTTAGGTTAAGATACGTTTTAGGTTCCGTAGCTCAATGGATAGAGCAACTGCCTTCTAAGCAGTAGGTTGAAGGTTCGAGTCCTTCCGGGACCACATAAAGGAAGTTTTAATCTTGCTTTTTTCTTGATAAAAAAGCAACAAAAAATCAAGCCCTGTGCAAAAAGTTGCTAAAAGCAGCGCCTAGAGCTGGAAAAACAGGAACCGCCCGCTGCGCGGGCTTGAAAGGAATCAATTTGTATCTTACTTTTTGATGGATCAAACGGATGATGATACCTATCACTTTTTGCTTGATCAAAGGAGTTTTTATCTTACTTTTTTCTTAATAAGAAAGTAACAAAAAATCAAGCCTTGTGCAAAAAGTTACTGAAAGCACACCTTACAGATGGAAAAACAGAAGCCACCCTGTGACCTCCCTAGCAACTGTTTCTCTTTTCATCTGTAAGCTGCACCTTCTGATCGTAACTTTTTTCAAGGACGCGGTTTTGATTGTCGAGAAAATAGCCCGGCGATATGGCTGAATAGACCCGTTTTTCTTGCTTTTATATCATTTTTCTTCACTAGATAAGCCATCTAAGCAGTAGGTTGAAGGTTTGAGTCCTTCCGGGACCACACTGATCATATCTGTTATACTTGTATTTGAACTGTAGACTACTGGTGAAAAATATGTTATTTTTTGTTTTATCAAAAAAGCTTATCATTAAATCCAAGGCCAGGTAAAAGACCCACATTGCTCTAGCTCCTTCTCCACTTCCTTCAGATCCTGTTTCAGATCATCTAGCTCACGTTTTCGATTCTTTTCCAGATCATTCAAGTTCTGTTTCCAATCCTGGTCTAGCTTCTCCAGCCCCTGGTCTAAATCTTTCAAATCCTGATCCAACTTCTCCAGATCCTGTTCTAAATCTTTCAAATTCTGATCCAACTTCTCCAGATTCTGATGCGCAAGACTCAGCTCGTTCTCCTTATGATCCAGTCCCAATTCTGTGCGCAGCTGAAGCCGAACATGCTGTTTATGCTCACTACCTTGCACAGTACGAAGGAGGCTCTCAATCTCATCTTCATTCTTTTGTATACGAAGCTTCTCAGCCTGATATTCTTTATTCAACTCATTATACTCCATTTGCTTACTCTTCCTCTTTCTCATATTATCGTAATACTCCGTCTGCTTACTCTCCCTCTTTCTCATATTATCGTAATACTCCATCTGCTTACTCTCCCTCTTTCTCATATTATCATACTTCAACTCTATGTTCCCCTTCATGCGCTCATATGTTTTATCCAATAACCTCCTATGCTTCTTATATTCCTCCTTCATCTCCTCATACGTCAATTTGTTCTGCTCTTTTTCATGCTTTTGCTTCTTCTTCTCAGCTTCCTTATTCTTCTCCTCATTATATTCCTCCTTCAGTGTCTTTTTCGGCTTGTCTTCCTTACTAACAGAAATACCCTTAGCCTCCTGGCTAGGCTTTTGATCCTTATCTAAATCCTTATCAACAGTTAGTTTAGGGGGTACTCCAGTTTTCTGATTATTCTTATCTACATCAATAGATATTTTATCTTTTTCTTTTTGATCTTCTTGATCTTTTTGATCCAAATTTTTTAGCCGTTTTGGTGGAATGTTACGCTTTGGGCACCCGCATCGCGTAAACAAAAGCAGTGTAAAAAAGAAAAATAGAAAAAAGCCTCTTTTTTTTAATAAAATTTTCATTTGAGTTGCTGTTTTATTGCTTGAACATAGCCAAGCCAAGCTAATCTAATTAAGTGAGATAAAGCTCAATAACATTGACCCTTATCTAATAAACCAAGTATGCATGAATACTTTGTAACTTCGCAAATATATTAAACTTTTTATAATTATGTACCATCCTCTTCCTCTATTTATAAAATTTTTTATCTATCTACAAGGAACTGCGCTAGCTTTGTTGCAATACAAACAATTGTTTATAAATCCCTCCTTGGGCCAGTAGGGTGGAATGGGTGCCTTGTTCGACAATTTTTCCTTGCTCCAATACAATAATTTTATCGGCATGGTAAATGGTGCTTAACCTATGGGCTACTACAATAGCGGTTTTATCTTTAATAAGGGATTGAAGGCTTTCTTGTAGGTTGCGCTCAGAGACACTATCTAACGCTGAAGTGGCTTCGTCTAATACCAAAATAGATGGACCAGCCAATATCGCTCTGGCAATGCAAATGCGTTGCCTTTGACCTCCAGAGAGCTTGTTGCCATTTTCTCCAATAATGGTATCATAACCTTGCGGCAAACGCATAATAAAGTCATGTGCACCAGCTACTTGGGCAGTTTCTATAACGGCTGCCTTGCTGAATCCTGACCTATTCAATACAATATTGTTAAAGACGGTATCGTGAAATAAAATGGATTCCTGGGTGACAACGCCGATTAAACGATGGAGCGATGTAGGACAAATCTGCGTAATGGGTAAATCATCTATTGTAACGGTGCCAGCATTTGGCTGGTAAAGACCAGATAAAAGCGATAAAAGGGTAGACTTTCCTGAACCAGAAGCGCCAACCAATGCGATGGTTTCGCCTTTTTGAATGGTAAAACTGATCTGATGTAAAACTTGCTTGCACCCATCATAGGAAAAAGAAAGATTGTTAAATGCTATTTCACGTTTAAATGTGGCCGTTATGGCCTCCTCGGAAAGGGTTTAGGGGGAGCTGGTTGATCCAATAGATCAAAAACACGCCTTCCAGCAGCTATGCCCCGTTGGATATGGCCAATGGATCTTGAAATCATTTTGATCGGCACAAGGGTCTGGGAACAGATAATGATGTATGCAATAAAAGTACTGGGTGTCAGCAGGCTACAGTCCAAAAGGATCAAATGGCCACCATAGGCGAGTATAATGGAAACGGCTAGCACACTTAACGATGCAGATACAGGCGCTATCATATAGGCTTTTTTAGCTACAGCCATATTGGTGCGGGCATAAAATGTCCCCTCTTTTTTAAAATGATCAACAGCATATTGCTGCACACCAAAAATTTTAATGATGCGGATGCTACTGACCGTTTCTGTAATCAGATGCATCAAATTGCCTAGCGACTTTTGGGTGCCATCTGTCCACTTACGAAGGGATTGCATAATCTGCGCAATGGCCCACCCCACAATGGGTAAAAATAATAAAGTAAAAAGACTAAGCTTTGGAGACATGTAAAATGGCACGGCTATGTAACAAAAAAGTTGCGTAGGCTCCTTTAAAAAGAGACGCAATGTGTCACCAACTACATATTCAATTTCTTGAACATCAACAGTAATACGTGACATTACATCTCCTTTCTTTTGGTCAGTAAAGTACTGGACAGGAAGGTCCAAACTTTTTTTAAAGAGTGCCAAGCGTAAATTATAGACTAGATTGATGCGCACCTTAGCCATGGTGATATCGGCTATATATCTAAAAAAACCACTAATGGCATTAGATAGCATAAATAGAAGTGCCAATAAACAGAGTACGCTTATCTTACCATAATCAATAATAAATTGTATAAAATAGTAATTAAATAAGCCAGTAAGGTAACCAATCTTTAGCTGCCACTTTGGCCTTACCTGTTCTTCTAATAGCAAATGGTTTAACGCTTCTTGGTCAAAGAGCACTTTAAGCAAGGGTACTACCAAACCATAGGTCACCAAACCAAAAAGAATAGATAAAAGAATAGCAAAAAAATAACAAACAGCGCACTTGCTTAAAGGCCCCGCGTATGCTAAAATCCTAGAATAAATCCGCATTGAAAAGGAATTTATATGACACTTTTTGCTTGATCAAAAAGTAAGCAAAAAATCAAGCCCTCGGTAAAAAGTTGCTGAAAGCACAACATTTTCCAGGGATGCGTTTTTTATAGTACGGTCCATCAAATTGCGCGATTAACCATCCACAAAAAGATCACTGGCTATTTTATCGGCTAGTAATTTACCACTATTTGTTAAATAAAGTGTATGGCCTGTTAAATAGGCTAACTTCCATAGGATAATTTTTTCTAGATAATCTTTTTGCGTAACCATAAGGTCAATGGCATATTGTTTATAGATCCAATCTAGGTCACATCCCCAGCAGGTTCTAATGCTGGTCATGATATATTCATTGACATGGTTGGCTAGGGTTAATGTTTCTGCGGTATAAGGGAGCTTTCCATTTTGAATGGCTTTGCTATACAGCGCATTATGGGAGATATTCCATTGCCGTTGCAGCCCATTATAGGCATGCGCACCGGGCCCTATGCCTATATAGGGACCGGCTTTCCAGTAGTTGGTATTGTGTCTGGAATATTTTTCTGGCTTGCAAAAATTAGAAATTTCATAATGCAGATAACTTTGTTTGCTACAAGTTGCAATAGCTAGTTCAAACTGTTCTGCTGCTAAGGTTTCGTCTACTTCAACGATACGTCCTTGTTGATGCCAATGGTCAAATACGGTTTTGGGTTTAATGGTCAAACAATAGGCAGCAATATGTTCTGGTTCTAACCATAGCGCCTGGGTTAAATCGGCCTGCCAATCGCGTGTAGTGGTACCAGGAATGGCATAGATAAGGTCTATATTTAAGTTATCAAAACCAGCAGCACGTGCCCACGCTACACTATTTTGCGCCATAACACTGGTATGGGCCCTATTCATATAACCAAGCAGCCGGTCATTAAAAGACTGTATGCCTATGCTAAGTCTATTCACACCCATATGGCGCAACCCTTGCAGCTTTTCAAGCGTTACATCGTCAGGATTGGCTTCTAGGGTAATCTCTACACCCGGCGCTATAGGAAAATATTGTACAACCTGGTCGAGTAAGCGCTCTATTTCCCCAAGGGTTAATAAAGAAGGCGTGCCGCCTCCAAAATAAATGCTGGTAATAGGGAGCCCTTTTAAATAATCCTGACGCAGTGCAATCTCTTTAAGCATGCTATCGAGCACCAATGATTTGAGCCGCAAATTTGTACTAAAATGAAAGGCACAATAGTGACAAGCTTGCTTGCAAAATGGAATATGCAGGTAAATGCCCGCATGGCCTTGTGTTGGATTAAAAATAGATAAGTTTTTATAAAGCATTGCAGTTTTCATCTAAAATAGATAAGCTTATTGTGTAGGCCTTCTGCAAAACCTATTTGTGATCAGCAGTTTTTAGGAGAAGCGCAGTCGCCAGAATACTAAATGTATTTGAGGAGCATAGACCACAAAATTGCCATTTAGCAATAGGTTTTCCAGAAGGTCTTGTATTTCACCTAATGTATACAATTATGCTAGAACATCTAAAAACAAGATGGAAACTGACTTTATGTAGCAGCTTATTTATCCATTTAATTGAATGTAGTGCATACCAAATAAAAATGGGTATGTATCAGCAGCGGAATACCGGTGGTATGCCTAGCCATCTGGTGTCTACTGCTAACCTTATGCCTACCGGTAATGAATTTGATCATATCCATGGTAATAGTGTCCTTACAAAGTATACAATACATCAAGGGCTATGCAAATTCTACAAAGATTTTTTTAAAAAAATTGGCGCATTTTATTGGAAAGAATCAAATACAAATAAAGAGCCAGAATCGTTAATAAACGATATAAACCTAGCATTAGGATTATTGGTTAACAACTTGGATAAGTCAAAGCTACTAATAAATAAAGATTACATTAAGTTTTTTTATGTAAAAGTCATGAAATGCTTAATGCTTCAACAAGCACTATTGGTGATTTTTTATATTGGGAACACACCTATACTACTGCTATGCGTCAATTAAACACGCTTAACCAGTTTAATCTTAACAGTGATACCATGCTTGGTTCTACAAGAGATTGTTGCCAGTGCCAGATCGCTGATCAACATCCTCCAGCAGCTATGGAGCCTTTACAAGGCCTGTTAGCCAACGAAAAGGCAGGAAAAGCAAATGCAATATAACAGCAAAGAGCAAATAAAGAATAAAAACAAAACTAAAATCCATACAATTATGCTAGAACATCTAAAAACAAGATGGAAACTGACTTTATGTAGCAGCTTATTTATCCATTTAATTGAATGTAGTGCAAACCAAATAAAAATGGGCATGTATCAGCAGCGGAATACTGGTGGTATACCTAGCCATCTGGTATCTACTGCTAACCTTATGCCTACCGGTGATGAGTTCAAGGATATCGACCCCCTTGCGCTTTCTACTCCAGAACTTATACAATACATACATTTAGGGATGCGGTATATCAATGAACTTGTTCAAGTTAACCCTGCTTTTACCAAAAAAATTATTTCAGAGCAGACGCTGTCTGATTTGTGCAACTCAAAAGATGACCAAAACGCATTACAGCTACTTGATAGGTGGGCTGTATCTGATTCAGTAGTAAAAGTGGTCAAGGATTTTATAGTTTGGACCAAACAACTAATGTTTTATCTAATAGAAGATAAAACTAATGATACTAAAACAAAGATTGCCCATTATTTTAAATCTTGTTACTTTAAATATTGGCGCAAGCACTATGCTGCCGCTATCAAGAAATTGATGGATAAAATCCAATGTCCACATTGCCAAAGTTCTAACTACCGTAGCCATGGTTATACACCAAATGGCAGGAAACGTTACCATTGTCGAGATTGTAACCACTATTGGAGTCCGGATCCGGAGTCGGAGTACACGCAAGCATGCGGTACAAATAAAATCCCCTTTACCCCCACACCATTCCCTGAACAAACTTTATAAAAAAGTTGCAGTTTCCATCTAAAATAGATAAATTTGCTAAATCTTTTATGGTAGGTAGTGACCTACTCATTGCTTACCCTTAAACAGCGGCAGTCTTGAGGTTATGCATCAATCGCTACCCCATACTAGCTAAAACACTACGTTAAGCTAAACTAAAATCTATACAATTATGCTAAAATATCTAAAAAAAACATGGAAACTGACTCTATGCAATGGTTTATTGATCCATTTAATTGGGTGTAACCAAGTAAAGAATCAGCATAACGGCTCAACATCCACACGTAATAATAATATAGATGATCCTAAGCTTTATATTAGAAATCAAGTAAAACAACTCGTAAGCAAAAAGCTATCCGCTATCCACACTTGTTTATATAAAAGAATAGGCTCATTTTATACAAAAAATACAGAACCAACATCGTTAATAATCGAGCTAAAACTAGCATTAGGTTTGCTTAAGAAGAACAATATAAATATATAATAAGCGAATCACTAATAAATAGAATTAACAATTTTGTAAATGAAAGCGACAAAATGCTTAACTCTTCAACAAATATTAATAAATCTTTTATAGATTGGTACAAGGCCTATATAGATCTTTTCGAACAAGATGGTAATAATATAAATATACTCACACAATCAGCACCTATTGTCCTCCCAAAAAGAGAAAGGCCTAAATAAGATGACAGATCAGAAAAGACTCACCCCTATAAAAGGAATAATAAAAGGAATAGAAATATTAATACGGATGAGACTATAAAATATCAAACTTCTTCAGAAGAAAACTCAAAGATACAAGTAGATAAAAAGATAAATAATCTCGCAGAGTTCGCTATTCAATATCTTAATATACAAGATAGTCCTGATAATAAGGATAAACTCACCCTACTTAAAGATTTTTTATCGGAAAATTTGAATTTAATTCATCCAGAAACAAAAAATGATGCTAAAAATGTGTTGAATGATTCTAAACAAAACGTGCCTTAAAAAGGTTACGACCAGAAAATGTCCCTTTAAAAATAAGTAGCAAATCAGTTAGGTGGGTCCTGGAAAACGAATGCTGGTTTTCCAGCTTTAATCCTTTCCCCCACCATTTCCCTGAACAAACGTATCCATTCAGCCATATGGCCACGTTACCCCCAAAACAAGGAAAAACGCGCCCCTGTAAAAAGTTGCCAAATAGAAGCCGTCCCTTACAGATGATTAAGAAAAACAGATTCCTTTCAAGCCCGCGAAGCGGGCGGTTTCTGTTTTTCCATCTGTAAGCTGTGCTTTCAGCAGCTTTTTCCATCAGCGCTTGATTTTCTCTTACTTTTTTATCAAGAAAAAAGTAAAATAAAAATGCCTTATCCCCACACCACCTCTATATCTATAGGCCCATAGATTCATTATTATATACTATCTTTTCCGCTGCAGTAACCGCTGTAAGGTCTTGATCTAAGTCTTTATCTAAAAGCGTACCCCGAATGGTCAGCAGCTGGATGGGTGCTTTTATAGAAAGCTTCCGGTCTGCTTTAGCCTTACGTACCAATTCAATAATTTCTCTCAGAGAGGCTACTTGGTCCAGTTTGTCTTGGCTTAAAACAGTAGGTAGTGCCCATTGAGGCCAATTGCCTCTTTGGTGTATAGAACCTTTATTTGGATAAATCCCCTGCGCAAGCTCCTCCGTAATATGGGGCAAAATAGGTGCAAAAAGCTGCAATAAGCCATAAAAAGTATGATAAAGGGTTATGATAGCACTGGATTGGCCCAGGTTATCCTTATAGACTCTATCCTTACTAACCTCTAGATAATCATCACAAAAAACAGACCAAAAGAATTTTTCCACCGCCTCCAACGCTTCTGCATAGCCATAGGCTAGAAAATGGGCATGGACCTTTTCCGTGAGTGCTGCTAATGATTGGAAGAGCCATTTATCTAGGGTATGGGTGATTTGATGCCACTCAAGCGGCTGGTTTAATCCTTCCACTTTATCAAAATGGCTTAAGATAAATTTACCTGCATTCCATAGCTTAGTAACCAATCGCTTGCCATTTTTCATGACATGATCAGAATAGCAAGTATCTGCACCCAAACGGGCATTGGCTGCCCAATAGCGGATTACATCGGCGCCATATTCTGCTAAAAGCTTTTCAGGAAGGAGTACATTGCCTTTAGACTTAGACATCTTCTGCCTATCTGGTGCCAGACACCATCCATTGATCATGATATGCTTCCAAGGAAGGCTGTCTTCATGCAAATGAGCTTTGAGTAAAGTATAAAAGGCCCAAGTGCGTATAATCTCATGGGCTTGTGGACGCAAATCCATTGGGAACAACTGCTGGTGCCTATGATAGTCTATGCTAAACTCCTTATTAATAGCATAAGAAGAAAGCTGGGGAGAAATACTACTGGTGGCCCAAGTATCCATTACATCATAATCAGGTACTACCTCTTCGCGTGTATAGCCTATGGGTAGGTCTTGCAGTGGGTTTACAGGCAATTGGTTTATGGTGGGCAGCAATACCTTGCCTTCTTCTCCGGCTCTTTTAGAATACCAAACAGGAAAGGGAACCCCAAAATAACGCTGACGGCTAATGCACCAATCCCAAGCAATGCCATTCACCCATTCCTCCAATCTATGCCGCATCGGCGCAGGATGCCATTTGAGCTGATTGATTTTAGCCAAAAGGGCCGCTTTATGATCGATGGTGCGTACAAACCACTGAGGCGTTGTAAGGATTTCTAAGGGCGCACCAGAGCGTTCTGCACATTTTACAGCCTGATGCACAAGCGTTTGCTTGACCAAAAGTGACTGCTCTTTTAAGATTGCAATGATTTTTTCGCGCGCCGCTGCTACCTTTAGCCCTTGCAATGGACCAGCATGTGTGATCCTACCTTGTTTATCCAGGATAATAGCAGTAGGGAGCTGGTGCCTTTTCCACCATAGGATATCGGTTTGGTCTACAAAGGTGCAACACATCACCAAACCTGTTCCCTTATTGGGTTGCACCAAATCATCGGCTAAAATAGGGACCCTGATATTAAATATAGGCGTGGTCGCATAGGTACCAGCCAAATGTTGGTAACGCAAGTCAGCCGGATGGTAGAATAAAGCCACACAAGCAGGCAATAATTCTGGTCGAGTAGTCGCAATGGTAAGCGGTGTTTGCGTGGCCTCATGGACAAATACAATATCATTCATATAAGCGGTACGCTCCTGATCTTGAATATCAGCTTGTGCCAAAGCAGTACCATCTACTGGATCCCACAACATAGGTTGCGCGCTACGGTATATCTGGCCTTTTTCTAAAAATGCCAAAAAAGAGAGCTGTGAAAGCTTACGAGATAGCGGGCTAATCGTCTGGTATTCTAAGCTCCAGTCAACGGAAAGCGCCATGGCTTTAAAAAGATTTCTAAACTTCTCCTCTTCATGCACCACTACTTCCTGACATAACCTTATAAAATCCGCTCGCTCCATATGGGCGGCACGCACCCCTTTTTGTTTTTCTACCAACCGCTCCGTAGGCAAGCCATTGTCATCAAATCCCATCGGATAAAAAATATTTTTACCCAACATACGCTGAAATCGAACTATAAAATCAGCTTGCGTATAGCTACAGGCATGACCTATGTGCAGCTGTCCCGAAATAGTAGGCGGAGGCGTGTCTACCACAAAAGTAGCCCCACGAGGAGCGGTAGCATCCCAGCTATATAGCGCTTCTGCCTGCCAAAAGTGCTGCCAATTTTTTTCTCGTTCTAAAAAGTTGTAACGTTGAGGTAAGAAGGGTTGCGTCATTTTCTAATCGAAAAAATGGTTTGGATAGACCTCTTTATGAAATCGACTCTCGAAAGAGGCTTATTTAAGATTATCACAAATATAATGGGCTTACAAACATTATCCTATATTTTAACCGCCTACAGCATGTTGGCACCTAAAGATCTATTCAAGTCAGCGCAAGCATGAGACCTTCTGCAAAACCTATTGCTAAATGGCAATTTTGGTGTCGAAGCTTGTCTATGCTCCTCAAATACATTTAGTATGCTGCGGTGCTCGACTGCGCTTCTCCTAAAAATTGCTGATCACAAATAGGTTTTGAAGAAGGTCTCTATATCTTAACCGCCTACAGCATGTTGGCATTTAAAGATCTATTCAAGTCAGCACAATCATGAGACCTTCTGCAAAACCTATTGCTAATGGCAATTTTGGTGTCGAAGCTTGTCTATGCTCCTCAAATACATTTAGTATGCTGCGGTGCTCGACTGCGCTTCTCCTAAAAACTGCTGATCACAAATAGGTTTTGAAGAAGGTCTATGCAACCTGCTCTTTTTTGATTTTTAGATAAAAAAATTATCATTGCAAAATGCGTTGCTGGCGCCATATCTATTTTTTTTGCTTTATGATATCCTTTAATTTCTCCTTATTGATCGTCTCTGCTTTTTTTCTATTAATCTTATTGGTAGGGCTTTACTTTAGCAGCAAACAAACCAGCTTTCGAAGGTATGCAGTAGGGAGTAAAGATTTTGCTACCGCTACGCTGGTGGCCACGGTATTGGCTACTGTTTTTGGAGGGGGAGGCTTCATACTGAACATAGGATGCACCTATGAACTTGGTTTATGGTGGATCATCGCTGTACTCTTAGATACTTTTGGTTTGTGGATCATTAGTAAATTAGCCTTGCACATGGGGCCATTTATGGAACATCTATCTATGGCAGAGACAATAGGCCATATCTACGGCCACTATCCAAGGATTATAGCTGCGCTAGCTGGTATCTGTAACGCTATCGTTATCATTACGATGCAAATCACTGCAATAACCCAGGCTATTGGCATCTGTTTGAAGATAGAGCATCCCTATATAATGCCTATCTTTGCTACCTTACTGCTTACTTTCTATGCTACATTTGGTGGTATTCGTGCGGTTACCTTTATAGATGTATTGCAGTTTATAACCTTTGCCATTATCATTCCGCTTTTAGCTTGGTTTATCTTTCTACAAGTAGATAAACCGGTTCCAGAAATTGTTCCTATGCTACAGGGTCACACCAGATTTCAGTTTAGTAGCCTATTCCATTTTGATACTAAATTAATCGCCATACTTTGCTTTGTGCTCAGCAATTTAGCCTCCTATATAGATGCGCCTATTATTCAAAGGGTATATATGTCTGCTGACCCCATTCAGGCCCAAAAAGTTTTTTCATATGCTACTATTTTTAACCTTATAATAAAGATTTTTATAATTCTAACTGGTCTACTTGTTTTTGCAGGGGTGCCAGATTTACCAAAGGAAAATATTTGGGACTATATGATGGTGCATGTTCCTTCTATTTTTCAAGGATTCCTTGCCATTGGTTTATTGACTATGAGTATGTCAAAAGCTGATTCCTACTTAAATGGTTGCGTGGTCATGGTCAGCCATGATATAGTGCAAAGCCTACAAGGTAAAAAAGAAATTACTGACTCGGTTCAACTTAAAATAGCAAGATGGACCACGCCAGTGGTAAGCCTACTAGCTATGTTCCTAGCCTTTCGCTGTCAAAACCTGTTAAAATTAATATATTGGTCCCTCTTTTGCGCTGTACCAATCATTGCTGCTCCTTTTACATTAGCTATTTTTGGCTTTCGAGGTACTTCACGTACGGCTTTAATCGGTATGGCAACAGGTGCATACACGCTTGCAGCATGGAACAAATGGGTAGAACCTGCAATAAAGATAGATGGTTCTTTAATTGCTATGGTAACCAATGGCCTGGCTATGATGGCTGCGCATTATCTCTTCAAACAGCCAGAAGGTACAGGTTGGGTGAAGCCAGATAACAATTTTAAACAAATACAACAAGCATATGCACGCAAACAGGCAAAACGAAAAGAAAGGATGCAGCATGCTTGGGCCAATAGAAAAATTACCTTGACCAAGCTGGTACCTAGTGATGCTGCCTTGCGTTTAACAGGCTTGTATATCATCACTACTGCTATTCTGGGTTATTGGTTTATTAGACCAGATCGGATCTATTGGGCGATATTCCAAGGACTTGTAGGGGTGCTTTTTACATCTTCTAAAACCTTTTTTAGGAAAGCAATACCACCTTGGTTGATTGGCTTAGGTTGGCTTATAGGAGTAGCCGTTTATCTTCCGTTGACTTTATTGCGACACTGGTGGTATCTGGTAGACCCGATTTTTACCGCATCTTTATCTCTGACCCATTGTGTTGTCATCTTATCGGTACTACCCCTCTATCTGGCAATAGGGATGGTAAGCGCTATTGTATTAGGCGCCATTTATGCCATCTCCACTGCATTGCCTTTGCCAGTAGCATCTGCTTTATTTCCGCTATTTACAGTCAGCCTACTCGTATTTGCCATGGTTGTTTGCTTTAAAATCAAGGCAAACCGCTATTTGACGAAAATCCTTTACCTGGAAAGCCAAGAAAAGATTAGAGCATCTCAAAAACTAAAAGCATCCCTCTACGACTCGGCTATGGTTCCCGTTACTACAGTTGGTAAGGCCAAAGGCTATGGGCTATTTTAACACAAGTAATAGCCAAAGTTGAGGAATCCATCTCCTTTTTAGATGGCGACATGCCCCTTTATAAACAAGATTTTCAGAGTATTATTAATAAGTTATATGATTGGGTGGCCTATTTCAATAGAAGCGCAAGGGCCAAAAAACATGCACTGCTGCAGCCTACTAAAATTACTTTAGATAAGCTGATGCGTAAGGTGGAGCTGGCGTTATCTCAAGAACTGGCTGATCCGCCTAGGCTCTTTGTAGAGCAAATAAAAAAAGCAAGTGGGGAACCATCTCGCTATATCGTATGCGATATCAACCAAGTAGTCTACTTATTGGTGCAAGCTGTTTTACGTATTGGCAAGCTAGAAGGTTCGAAAATTGTGCGGATACAGCTCCATCCTACTGCCTTGCAATTTAAGCAAGCAGACCCTATTGACAGCAGCGGCCCTACATTCCTCCTCTTTCAGGCTACTGCTTTAGTAGTAAGCCCCGTGACTATTGATCTACTGCCTACCGTAAAGGAGCTCTATGAGGATAGCATGGATCCACCAGCCCTCAAGGAAAAAAAGAAGCGCCACCATCGATAGATCTTCAACAGGATACCATATCCAGTATGGTTCGTGCCCACTATGGCTATGTAGCATACCCGGTTGATGGTGCGCAAAAAGCTATTGTATTGGTATTGCCGAGCAACGTTACAGAGGTTCGCAATAAGATGACCGCTAAACTACCGCTAGACTGCTTAACCTCAGAAGCCCCTGTGACCTCTAAGGAGCAAGCCGACTCTATGATGGCATTAATGCAATTTCATGACTATGTCTGTAAATCCTTATGTCCAGAGGACCCTATTGATATAGGTACGATTTCAGGTTTGCTTTTATTACTGCGGCAACACTTTGGCTTTAAGCGACATGCTTCAGGTCAATTGTTTTATGTCCGGGCAGTAGGGATTGCCCAGCTAGTGATAGAATGGGTGTTTCACTCCCCTAAAGTCATTTATGCCGCTTTGCTCTATGAACTCGTGCGCCATACCTGTTTGCCGCTTTCTTATGTCCAGGAGCATTATAATTTAGGCGTATATGCTTTTGTATTGAATGTAGTAGGAATAGATAAGCGGCAAGAATTGGATCATCCTTCTTTGCTGTATGTGCAGAACCGCTTGAAAGAAGCGATTAAGGAAGACCATGTACAGCTTTCGGTGCTCTTTATCAAACTGGCAGAACGGCTTTATGATCTACGTCATGCAGCAGGTTATATCCACCTCAAAGAGATGCATCATATGGTGCAAGAAACGCTGACCATAGATGTGAAGCTAGCCCATGCATACCTAGACCCAGAAATAGCAGTGGCCTTAGAAAAAGCAGCTAAAGCCGCACTAGCGGTTTATAAAGATACCGATAAGGATCAAGACAGTTAAGGAATTTTTATCTTACTTTTTGCTTGATCACAAAGTAACAAAAAAATCAAGCCCTACAGCCATCTACCTCAATACAAAAGGTCAATGGATAGCTGGATATGGTTGTAAATCATTAATCTCTAAATGAATTTATCGTTTTATCATGTCATCTACTATCTTTTCATACACAGTAACCTCATTGCTATTGTATTTCGGTTGTTCTTGGTTTGTTTTATCTACCCCAAGTTTCTCTTTAACCCATGAAAAGAACCCTTTTTTCTTTTTCGGTGCTTCATTTTCAACAGGTGGCTTAGTGATCAAATCCTGGTCACTAGCACTATTATTTTTATTCGTAGTTTGTTGAGAACTATCTGGTTCATTGCTACCCATACCATCTGATTCAGATTGTGTAGATGTATCTGTAGGTAGTGTTACATCAGATTCTACCTTCTCCTCTTTAGGTTGAACATTTTTTGAACTAGATTTTTGAATAACGTTATGTTTTGGCTTGGAATCTACCTTCTTTTTCTTTTTTGGGCTTTCATATTTAGGCAAGCAGCCTCCTTGAATACAACCCTCTGCTGTTAACAAAGGTATAAGCAGTAATAGAAAAATTAATTTTAATATTAATTTTTTTGTAGGTATTGACATCATAACATAGATTTAAACTGGTTAATTTATATGAGACCTTCTGCAAAACCTATTGCTAAATGGCAATTTTATGGTCTATACTCCTCAAATACATTTAGTATTCTGGCGACTGCACTTCTCCTAAAAACTGCTGATCACAAATAGGTTTTTCAGAAGGTCTATGGAAATTCGCTTATGCATTTTTTGCTGCTACTGCGTAGCACATCGCCCCTTCTTATGCTCAAAAAAAGCAATAGTAGCCCCCTATAGGTAACCCTACCGATCTTTTATAGAAAACAAATGATTGAACTAGTGGAATAACCTTAGCGCAGCTAATGAATGCTGGATATCCGTTTTTTTTATTTTGTACAGTAACATAGGTTTTTTGTTTTTTTATATATTTCTTGCTTGCACGCACCATAAGGGTTGCTTACCTAACATGATGCGGCTGGAGGCCACTTTTATGCTAGCAACGCTGTTGCTTGCGCGTTTGCTAACTCGGATGGGCTTGCTCCATGCTTAATGGTAACAAAAAAAAAATATTGTTGCAATGTTTTTTAATATAATAATGGCATGTCCCTATTCTTTGTATTTAGGCCTGGATTACTGCATAATAAATTGTAAATTATCCAGGTTGCTTTTCTGATCCAATAAACAAATAGGCACGTTATTTTAATCATCAAATGACTATGGCTACTGTTTTAGTAACGGGTTCAGAAGGCCAATTGGGTCGTGCTTTACAGGCTACCTTTACAACCAATTCCTTTCTTGTACCGCTTTTTTGCACCAAAGCAATGCTGGATATTACAGCGCCAGATCAAATAGCCGCTTGCATCAAAGCACATGGGGTCCAATACATTATAAATTGTGCAGCCTATACGAATGTGGAGGCAGCAGAGCAAGAAAGAGAAAGCTGCTTTAAGGTAAATAGCATAGGTGCAGGCCACTTGGCGGCATTGGCTGCAAAACATGGTATTGTGCTGTTTCATATTTCAACAGACTATGTTTTTGGCGCTACAACAGGACGTCCATTAAGGCCAAATGACCCCACTGACCCATTGAATGCATATGGTCAATCCAAACGAGCAGGGGAACAACTGGTAGCTGAACGGGCTACCCATTTTTATATCATTCGAACGGCATGGTTGTATGGGGCACAGGGTAGTAACTTTTTTACAAAAATGGTCGCACTGGCCCAGCAAGGAGGCACAATTCAAATGGTCGATGACCAAATAGGGAGCCCTACCTATGTATATGACCTGGCAGCAGCCATTTGGAAAATAATTGAAAAAATAGCAACAGCGCACGGAAAGGATTATCTCTCAGGTATCTATCATTATACCAATGAGGGGGTCGCTAGTTGGTATGATTTTGCCTATGCTATTGTAACTGCTTTTCCCAATAACTGCACCTTAATGCCGCTCTCTTCTGCTGAAGTGGGCCTTAAAAGGCCTTACTATAGCGTATTAAATAAGTCTTCTTTTCGAGAAGTATTCCAGATCAAAATTCCACACTGGAAAGATAGCCTTGCCATCTGCCTAAAGCAGTCTAATATATAATAGCGCAATAGCGCGTGATGGCGCCTTTATCAATTAGACTAGACCTTCTGCAAAACCTATTGCTAAATGGCAATTTTGGCACTTGTCTATGCTCCTCAAATACATTTAGTATGCTGGCAACTGCGCTTCTCCTAAAAATTGCTGATCACAAATAGGTTTTTCAGAAGGTCTATTTTGCTTTTGGCTATGATTTATGCTAAATTTAGAAAATCCTTCTGGTACTTACTACACCCTTCCTGTAAAGTTGCCATAATTAAGGTTATGGGATGAACGGTACAAGCTATTTGGGTGCCATCTAAATTTCTTATTTTAGTTTAATGTATGGCAAATGTTGTCGCAATCGTAGGAAGATCTAATGTAGGTAAGTCTACCTTTTTTAATAGATTGATCGAAGCAAGAAAAGCTATTATGGATGGATCGCTTCATACTACGCGCGACCGACATTATGGTTATGCATCGTGGAGCAACCGATCCTTTACAGTTATTGATACAGGCGGATACATGTGTGGTACAGACGATGCTTTTGAGCATAGCATTCGTGAACAGATTCAACTTGCACTAGATGACGCCAACTTGGTGCTCTTTATGGTGGATTGTATAGAGGGATTAACCGATGCAGATAAAACCTTTGCACATATATTGCGAAAAATCAATAAACCTGTTTTCTTAGTAGCCAATAAATCAGAAAGTGTAATGGCTGCAATGGTTGCGCCTAGTTTCTATGCCTTAGGCCTTGGTGACCCATTTCCAATAGCCGCCATTAATGGCTCTGGAACGGGTGATCTGCTGGATGCTTTATTGCCTTATCTAAAAGAAACACCTGCTGCAGATGAAACAGTCGCTACACTCCCTAGGTTAACCATTTTAGGCCGTCCAAACGTAGGTAAATCTTCTTTTTTAAATGTGCTATTGGATGAAAAAAGAAGCATGGTAAGCCCAATCTCTGGTACGACTAGAGATGCAATAGATACGGAATACAACCGTTACAATAAAAAGTTTATCCTTACCGATACAGCCGGTATACGCAAAAAGTCAAAGGTAAGGGATGCCATCGAATTTTATTCGGTATTGCGTGCGGTAAAAGCGATGCAAGATGCTGATATCTGTTTGATGATGATAGATGCTACCCATGGCATAGAAGCGCAAGACATTTCGCTGATTGCACTGGCACACCGGTATAAGAAAGGTATGGTCTTAGTGGTGAATAAATGGGATTTGATCGATAAGGAGACTACTACTGCTGGTGACTATAGAAAACAACTCTTGCGTAAGCTCGCCCCTTTAGATTATCTACCCATTCTATTTGTTTCAACGGTAAAGAAACAAAGGGTTTACCAAACTATTGAAAAGGCACTTGCGGTTTATCAAAATAAAATAAAAAAAATTCCCACTTCTGAGCTCAACAAAGCGATGTTACCGATCATTGAAAAAAACCATCCCCCTGCTGTAAAAGGAAAGTATATCCAAATTAAATATTGCACGCAGGTTACAGGCAATGCGCCTACATTTGCTTTCTTTTGCAACCACCCAGCCTATATCCAGCCTAATTATAAAAGCTATTTAGTCAATCAGCTTAGGGCCCATTTTAACTTTGAAGGAGTACCTGTTCAAGTGGTGTTTAAGAAAAAATAGTAGACCTTCTTCAAAACCTATTTGTGATCAGCAGTTTTTAGGAGAAGCGCAGCCGAGCACCGCAGAATACTAAATGTATTTGAGGAGCATAGACAAGCTTCGACACCAAAATTGCCATTAGAAATGGGTTTTCCAGAAGGTCTTGTGTAATTGGTTTTACTATGGCCATTAAAGGCTATTAAAAAGCATAAGCTGGCTGTAATTCATTAAGTTATTTTGTAAATTGTACATTAGACTTCTTTACGCAACCTATTTGCCATGACCAGCTTTTAGGAGCAACGCAGCATGCTCAGCTCTATTTGAGCAGTCTAGGCAAGCCTAAAAATTGCTACTTAGCAATCGAGTAAAGAACTATTACTGGAATATGCAAAAGATACGAATATGCAAATAAATAAGAACTATATGATAGGCCTATTAGCCCTATCTTCCCTGTGTATTTTATACTATGGTTTTTTATTCCTAAAAGGCCACAATATATTTTCTAAGTATAATGGCTACCAAGTTTCTTACCCTGTAAATAAAAACTTATATGTTTCTGCTCCTGTTAAACTAAAAGGCCATGTAGTAGGGATGGTTACAAAAGTAGAAATTAAGCCTAAAGAGAATTACAGCACATTGGTTACAATTGAGGTGGATAAACAATTTCCTTTGACACACAACAGTAAAATTATGCTCAATAATGCAGGTATGATGGAAGGAAATGCTTTAGAAATTGAGCTACACAAAGGAAAGCCCATCAATAGGAACGATATTATCATTGGTCAGATCCATCCAGATTTTAATGATATTGACCTTAAAGCAATGACAGCGCAAGTGGCAACGGTTACACAGAACCTTATCAAGACAACTGAAGGTGTCAATTCGATTTTAGCCAATCTTGAAAAAACAAGTGCTACTTTAAATACTGCTATTCATGGACTTGAAGAGAATATAAGCACGATTGCAAAAAATATAATTGCTATTTCTACTCCATTAGCAGACCCAAAAAGAGGCATACCGGCTATGTTGCCTACTATACATAGCCTACTTTTACAGATAGGATCTATTCCTTTTAAGGATATCTCCTTTAGAATTACCAATATGCTTAAGGATGCAGAAAGGTTGATCCAGCATGCTTCTAGTGATACTGGAAGCTTGGGGCTATTTATGTATGATCCTACCCTCTATCATAATCTAAATCATAGTGTGGAAAACTTGAATGCATTACTTTTTGATATAAAAAAGCGACCATTCCGCTATGTGCATTTCTCTCTATTTGGTTGTAAACCAAACAAGCGAAAAGCGTTAACTAATCGTTAAGCTATTTTTTAGCTTACTTTTTACTTGATCAACGGAGTGTTTATCTTACCTTATACCTTAGTATTCAATATTTCCAAAATACTATTGTAGACCTTCTGCAAAACCTATTTGTGATCGGCAGTTTTTAGGAGAAGCGCAGTCGCCAGAATACCAAATGTATTTGAGGAGCATAGACAAGATTCGACACCAAAATTGCCATTAGAAATAGGTCTAGCAGAAGGTCTTATGTGTCAAGGCCATAAAAAGTTATAAATTATATACTTAACGCTTCTAATCATGAAAAAATTACCAATTGGTGTTAGTAACTTTCAAGAGTTAGTACAAGGGGATTATCTTTTTTGTGATAAGACAAACATGATTGCTGATTTCCTAAAAAAAGGAGATAAAGTTACCTTGATTACCCGTCCTCGCCGTTGGGGTAAGACACTCAATATGTCTATGCTGCAACATTTTTTTGCCTCAGAAGTGAATGGGGTCACTACAGTAGGTTTATTTGATGATCTAACGATCGGAAAGCTGGAAAATGGCAGGTACATTAGCGCACATCAAGGAAAGTACCCTGTCATTATGAATCAGCTTTAAGGATATAAATTCGGATAGTTTTCAAGGAGCTTATAACGCGGTATATGAGTTGATACTAGAAATTTATAGCTTCTACCCTTATTTATTTACAAGTGATAAAATTAATGAGTTGCAGTTAGAGCAACTGTATGTCATTCGCAATAGATAAGCCAATCAACAAGCGCTAGAAAAATCTTTAAAGCTACTTAGTCAATGCCTCTACCAACACCATGGCCGGAAGGTATATGTACTCATAGATGAGTATGATACGCCACTCAATAAAGCTTATGGTAATAAGAGATACTTGGCGGCTATGGTTGCATTTATGCGCAACCTATTTAGCGACACCTTAAAAGACAATACTGCACTGGAAAAAGGTCTTTTAACCGGTATATTACGTATTTCTAAGGATAGTATGCTCTCTGGTTTGAATAACCTGAAGACTTATACCCTTTTAGATCAAGGTTATAGCAGCTATTTTGGTTTAAGCCGGTAGAAGTGCAAGGCCTATTTACCAAACAAAATTTTTCTATTTGTATCGATGAAGTAAAAAGTTGGTATAATGGCTATAGGGTAGGGGACTTAGTCATGTATAATCCATGGTCTATTATTTATTGTTTGAGTGAGGAGGGTCTTTTTGATGTATACTGGGTTAACACAGGTAATAATAACTTGATCGAACAAAAGGTACTTACTGCTCATGCTGATATTAAAGCGCAATTTGAATCGTTGATGCGTGGTGAACCTTTGGATATAGCTATCAACAAACATCTTGCTTTTGATATCCTAGATAAAGATGACACATCTTTTTGAAGTCTTTTATTATTTGCTGGCTATTTGACCTTTGAAACAAGTAAGCTAAGCGACTATACGAATGTATACGAGTGTAAGGTTAAGATTCCAAATTATGAAATATGGAGACTTTATAGCACATTTTTTCAAGAATGGTTCGTCAGGCAGTTTCATCACAAACGTCAATATGATTCTTTTTTGAAACATTTGATAGCTGGTAATGTTGCTGCTTTTGTATAACAACTTAGCTATTTCTTACGAAGAAGTGTGAGCTATTTTGATACCAAACAAAGTAAAACATCAGAAGGATTTTATCATGGTTTTGTATTAGGGATGTTATCAAGTTTGGGTATAACCCATTACATACGTTCTAATCGAGAAAGTGGGTTAGGTCGTTATGATTTGCTATTAATTCCCAAAGAAAAAGGTTCAAAAGCGCTGCTATTGGAATTTAAGCAAGTTCGGAGCGAAGAAGAACTGGAAAACGCATCTAAGGTTGCCTTGGCACAAATACAAGCACAAGCCTATCATACGGAGTTATTGCAGTATCCTCATATACAAGAGGTAGTGGAATGCGGCATTGCGTTTTCTGGGAAGTCAGTTGTAGCTGCTTACGCAACTTATGATTTGGCTGGTAAACAATCTGGTAATGTTATTTTAACCAGTAGATATGGTGAGCAAGCGGAATAAATGAATTGATAAAGAAAGTTTCAGTACATTATCTATTGGAATTAGAAGAAAAATGGGGAGAAAAGTATCCAATGGCTATCAAATCAAGATTGTTCATCACGCCATGTATACTGATCCAATGCATCTAAGGAACCCGATGGATCCCAGTGAATTGAAAAATAATCTTGCGTAGGTTCCCCTACAGACCATTCCCCTGGAAGTTTGTATATACGATAATCTATTTTCGTTTTATTAGGATCATCAATCTTTCTGCATTCTACGATTCTATCTTTACCTGCCAAATGCATACAAGGCGTATGGATATATTGTAATAAATCCTGATACAAATCAGGATCATGGTCTTTAACCAATCTTAAAAATCTTATACTTTCAGCTTGGTATAAATATTTTTTTGTGGTAAATAAATTCCTATAGATCTTGGCATCTGGATTAGATAAATCATGATTATTATCATGATTAGACCAGTAAGACTTACCATATAATCAAACAAGAGTTCTTCTCCAGCCGGAATATCCTGGGTTGCATGAAACAATATAAATGGTGTGCGTCCATCACAACTATTCGGCGATGGAACCACATTTGGTTTACAAGATTTGGAGGATGTAGCATAATAGGTGTGATTCGCATTAATCTTCATTAAGATATTTCCCCGCCCACACGCACTTAGATACAATGGACTAGATGTACCAAGCGGAATAGCAAAACTATAACTATTTAGCTTATTTAACCCATAAATGCTTTTGGTGGCTAAATAAGCTACCTCAACTGCATGGTCGATAGGATCTCCATCACATAGCAATATACCGGTATAGATACCTAATATGGCACCTTTATTGATCTTTTTTTTGGCGACTACTTTATCTTGGCCACGCAAATCTATCCTAGGGTCATCACTTGAAACTTTTCTGACCGCTAAGAGGCTATCGTCTACATGTTTATTTTTATTATAACAATCTGTTAAAAATTTCTTGAACCTTAGATCATTGCTCAGGTCATGAACAGATGGATCTTTTCTCAAATCTCCTAGCGCATTGAGCAGTACACTTGCGCTGCTGCTTAGGAGCATTTGGTCATCTTCATGGATAACATTTGGACTGGTATAGATAGCAGCTTTAACTTTTTGTATCGTCTCAATATATTTTTTATTATGAAGCAGATTGATCAGATTGCTCAATAGATCACAGCATTTCATACCAGACCCTATCAGCATAGCGCATAAATGGTTAGGAAAAACACCGCTTGCTTGTAATGCCTTAAGCCTAGTAAGCATCGCCTCATCGGAGAGCGTATCAATGACCCTTTCAAAGGCTTTATAGGATTGCGCGCCACAACCCTTTAACATACCTGATAAACTGCTTACTTCAAAACCTACTTCCTGTAATGCATGAAGCTTACAGACCATATCATCTCTAGTAATCATATGGACCAGCCTTTCAAAGGACGCAGCAACGTTACTACCTGAACGATACAACATAACCGATAGATTACTAGCTAAAAAACCTAGTTCCTTTAATCGGTTCAACTGAACCAAGATATCCGCTCTAGTTAGCTTATTCACCAACGCTGCAAATGATGCAGCAGCTTGAAGACCAGATTCACTTAACATACTGGATAAATGGCTTACTTGAAAACCTATTTGATGTAATGCCTCAAGCTTACGCACCACCTCCTCCTGAGTTAATGTATGGACCAATTGTTCAAATGCCTTAGCGGCCTGAGTACCAGAGCCACTCAACATACTAGATAAATGGGTCAATAAAATACCTGATGCTTGTAATGCCTTAAGCTTAGCGCGCATCTCCGGCTCAATGAGCAGATTGATTAAGGCCTCAAATGCTTTAGCGGATTGATTGCCACAGCGATACAAAATACTGGATAGATTATTAACTGAAAAACCTACTTCTTTTAATAGGCTAAGCTTAGCGCACATATCCTGCTCAGTTAAGCTACCCACTAACGCTTCAAATGATAGCGGGGCTTGGGTAGCGCAACGATATAATATAGTCGATAAATGGTTGGCTAAAAAACCTGTTTTTTCTAATGCATTAAGCTTACAGACCATATCATCCCTAGTGATCGTATGAACCAACCCTTCAAATGACCCAGCAGCGCTACTACCTGAACAATGCAAGATGCCAGATAGGTTACCAGCTGAAAAACCTACCTCTTTTAATTGGTTAAACTTAACCAACAGATCTGCTTTAGTTAGCGTATTTACTAACGCTGCAAATGATGCAGCGGCTTGACTACCGGAACCACTTAACATACTCGCTAAATGGCTTACCTCAAAACCTACTTGTTGTAATGCCTCAAGCTGACGCACCATTTCCTCCTGAGTTAGTGTATGGACCAATTGTTCCAAGGCTTTAGCGGCTTGACTACCGCAACCACTTAACATACTGGATAAATAGCTAAAGGGAATAGTTGATGCTTTTAATGCCTCAAGCTTAACCTGCATCTCCTGCTCAATAAGCAGGTTGGTTAAGTCCTCCAATCCTTTAGCGGCTTGACTACCAGAACCATTTAACATACTGGATAAATGGCTCAATGGAATAGCTGATGCTTTTAATGCCTCAAGCTTAGAGAGCATATCCTTGTCAGTTAAGCTACTGATTAAGGATTTCAATGCTTTAGGGGATTGCGTACCAGAACCACTTAACATACTAGATAAATGGCTGAATGGAATAGCTGATGCTTTTAATGCTTCCAGCTTAGAAAACATATCCTTGTCAGTTAAGCTACTGACTAATGCTTCGAATGCTTGAGATGATTGGCTATGCCCAAAGGCGCCTAACATACTAGACAGATTGCGCACTTCAATACCTACTGACTCCAATTTATTCAGCTTAGACAACATAGCTTCTCCCGTCAGCCTATTGATTAAGACTTCAAATGCTTTAAAAGATTGCGTACCGTAGCGATGTAACATACCGGATAAACTCCGAACTTCAATACCCATTGCTTTTAAATTTTTTAGTTTACACAACATCTGCTCTTCAATTAGTGTATCGACTAATTTTTCAAATGATGCAGCAGATCGATTGCCAGAGGAATTTAACATGCTGGATAAGTTGCTTACTTTAACATGTACCTCCTTTAATCTTTTAAGCTTAGTCAACATCTCCTCTTTAATTAAAGTATTGATTAACAACTCAAGTGATTTAACAACTTGATTACCACAGCCACGCAACATACTGGATAAAATACTGGATAAATGCATGGCTTCAAGATCTATTTTTTTTAACGCGTCAAGCTTATGAACCATCTGTTGCGCAGTTAGTGTATTAACCAATACCTCAAACGATTTAGCAGATTGATTACCAGAACGATACAACATACTAGATAGATTACTCATTGTAAAACCCATTGCTTTTAATTGGTTCAGCTTTTCAATAATCTTATCTTCAGTTAGCTTATAGACTAATTTCTTAAATGATCCAGCAGCTTGGCTGCTACAACCATGTAACATGCTGGATAGATTAGCCATTGTAAAACCTATTGCTTGAAGCCGGGTAAGCTTACGAATTATCTCCTCTTCACTGAGCTTATAGACTAGTTGCTCAAACGATGCAGCAGCTTGCCTACCGCAACCATGCAAGATGGTGCACAGAATGCCAACTGAAAAATCTACTTTTTGTAATGCTTCTTTTAATCTCTGCAGCTGCTTACGCATCTTCTCTTCAGTTAGCTTATCCACCAACTGCTGAAATGACCGGCAAGATTGATTACCAGCACCATATAACATACTGGATAAACTGTTAAGCTGAATATGGTTATCCATTAGGATATACTCCAACTTAGGTTCTAATTGATATACCCCATCGCGCTTTACCAAAAGTTTATTAAGCAAAGCGGCACAACTATTTAAATCATCCCATTTTTTTAAGAGGCCACTTAGAAAGGTATAGGGTATCTTTAACGCAGGAAAAACCAAGAGTTGTGCTATGATCTCTTCCGATAATGGGCCGTCTTGCTTGTCTATATTATATTTTAGTGATCTAAAAAAAGAGCTATTGGGCAGCAACCGGAATAGTGCCTTTTTTTTATTGGCATTGGGACTATTACCTAAATCAGCATCAATTTTTAGTTCTTTTTTGTGTTGAGTTGCTACACTATATAGATCCAAGTCTACCTTTTGTTGCGACCATCCTTTGTCAACATTTTGCTCAATTGGTGCTTTATGATCTAATGCAGCGCTTACATCGCTTGTAGGGCTTACCGCTCTAGATTGAAATATTTTCCTTCTTTTACCTTGGGAAGATTCACCTTTATCTGAAATAGAAGATTCCAGTTCCCTAGGTCGTTTGCAAGATTGGATTTGCTGACCTGATGCCGCTTGATCGCTTACTGGCTGGTTGGACAGATGGTGCTTAAATAAAATGTGCGAACGGACTTTTAGATAAGTAAAACTACTACAGGAAAAAATAGATGCCAAAACAAATCTACACAAAATAGAAAACAGGGTAATAGATAGCACCATACTTCAAAATTATTAACTATATTGGCCTAGGTTCTAAAAAATCATTTTAGATATTGTGATTTTATCCGGCGCGGAGTATATAAATAAATTTTGAATGATACAATAACCTGCTGGGTATTTATTGAGAGTAATGGTAAAAAAGGTATCTTTATCAAGAAAAAAGTTAAGATAACAATCAAGCGCTCATAATTTTCTAATCCACTGATGCTTTATGATCGGCTACTTGTTCTAAAACATCTATTCTGGCTACAGAAGCAATCTGATCACCTTGCCCCAATCGAATCAGCCGAACGCCCTGGGTAGCCCGGCCTATAACAGGCAGAGTACTTACTTCAATCCGAATGGCCACACCAGATTGGTTCATAATCATTAACTCATCTTGGTTTTTTACAGCATGAATGGCCACTAGCTTTCCAGTTTTTTCAGTAATCTGAATGGTTTTAACGCCTTTACCGCCTCTTTTGGTAATGCGATAATCTGCAAGAGCAGAACGTTTGCCATAACCATTTTCGGACACCACCAACACATCTAAATCTGATGTTGGAAAACAGGCCATACCAATTACACGATCTTGTTTATGGGCTAATGTAATCCCTTTTATGCCAGAAGCGACACGTCCCATAGGGCGAACCTCTTGTTCATTAAACTGCGTGGCCCTACCAGACTCTAATGCCAATACAATATGGTGGGAACCATTTGTTAGTTGCACATCTAATAACGAATCTCCTTCTCGAATCACAATAGCATGAATGCCATTGGCACGTGGGGTAGCATAGGCACGCAATGGAGTTTTTTTAATAATACCTTGTCTAGTACACATAATAACATAATGATTATCAATACAATCATTATCCTTCAAATCTCTAACCTGAATAATGCTACGCACCTGATCACCAGGAGCTATATTGATTAGGTTCTGTATGGCTTTGCCTTGTGTGGTTTTTTTGGTTTCTGGTATCGTATAGACCTTAACCCAATAGATTTTTCCAAATTCGGTAAATATCAGCAAATATTGATGCGCCGTAGCGATAAATAGATGTGCGGTAAAATCATCTTTTTTAGTGATAATGCCCTTGGCACCTACCCCCCTCGACCTTGTAGGCGATAGTCAACCAGTGGAGTCCTTTTAATATAACCTTGATTGGAAATCATAATCACCATTTCCGTATCTGGAATCATATCTTCCATCGTAAATGGATCTGCATCATGCTCCACTACCGTTCTACGTGCATCACCATAACGTTCTTTAAGCGCAATCAGTTCCTCCTTAATCAGCTGCATCCGCAGCGCCTTATCTGCCAATATCGCTAATAAATGGTCAATAAGTGCTTGGACCTGATGGTGCTCTTCTACTATCTTAGCACGCTCTAGACCAGTAAGCCGCTGCAAACGCATTTCTAGAATGGCTTTTGCTTGTAGTTCACTCAAAGGAAATGCATCCATCAATGCTGTTTTAGCAAGCTCTGGATCTTTTGAGGCACGAATCAAAGCAATCACCCTATCCAAATGGTCTAAAGCGATAAGATAGCCTTCCAATAGATGCATTTTTTTCTTGGCATGGTCCAGATCAAAGTTGGTTTTACGTACCAATACCTCATGCCTATGGTCCACAAAATGGGCAATAAGCGCTTTAAGGTTTAAAACCTTAGGCCTACCCTCTACTAACGCTACATTGTTCACGCTAAAAGAACTCTGGAGCTGGGTTTGTTTATAGAGGTTATTGAGCACTACATGGGCTATGGCATCTCGTTTCAGGTCATAAACAATGCGCATGCCCTCTTTATCTGACTCATCTCGGATATCGGCAATACCCTCTATTTTTTTTTCGTTCACAAGATGCGCCGTTCTTTCTATCATGACTGCCTTGTTAACCTGGTAGGGTATTTCCGTCACAATGATCTGCTCCTTGCCATTAGCAGTCACCTCAATCGTAGCTTTCCCACGCAATAGCAGCCGCCCCCTTCCCGTTTGAAAAGCCTCACGCACCCCACTATAGCCATAGATGATACCACCAGTAGGAAAATCAGGCGCTATAATATATTGCATCAACTCAGGAATGGTGATATCATGATTTTCAATATAGACCACAATAGCGCTCAGGGTTTCTGATAAATTATGAGGGGGCATATTGGTGGCCATACCAACCGCAATACCAGAGGCACCATTTAAAAGCAAGTTGGGTAGCTTAGCAGGCAATACCACAGGCTCCTCTAAAGATGCATCAAAATTAAACTGAAAGTCAACGGTATTTTTATTTATTTCTTTAATAAGCTCTTCAGAAATGCGTACCAAACGGGCTTCGGTATACCGCATAGCTGCAGGGGCATCGCCATCGATAGAGCCAAAGTTTCCTTGACCTTCTATGAGTGGATAACGGAGTGACCAACTTTGAGCCATACGGGCCATTGCCTCATAAATGGCTATATCACCATGTGGGTGGTATTTACCCAATACCTCTCCCACAATTCTTGCAGACTTCTTGTAAGACTTACTCTGGCTAAGGCCAAGCTCATACATACCATACAATACGCGTCTATGTACAGGCTTTAAACCATCCCGAACATCAGGAAGTGCTCTGGATACAATAACAGACATAGAATAGTCTATGTAGGCATCGCGCATTTCATCTTCTATATTGATTGGTATAATGCGGTCTGTTGGTGTTATATCCATAAGTAGGGGGATTAAAATTTAGAAATGGTTAAAAATACGAATAAAATGTAGAAAAAGGATAAAAAATGGCATTTTTTGTAGCGCATAAATACCAAATCAATAGATAGGGTATAAGACCTTCTTCAAAACCTATTTGTGATCAGCAGTTTTTAGGAGAAGCGCAGTCGAGCACCGCAGAATACTAAATGTATTTGAGGAGCATAGACAAGCTTCGACACCAAAATTGCCATTAGAAATAGGTTTTGCAGAAGGTCTATAGAATAGCGAAAATATATTTCAAATAGCGCTCTATTTAGATCTAGTCATAACTACAATAGAGGTCTTGTATATATCAACCAAGTTATTGTAAATTTTTTAATAAGTTTTTTTGAAAAAGTTAAAATATTTATTAATATAAGCGCTTGGTGAGTATTCCTAGTACAACCAACAAGTTTGCATGGAATATAGGGGAGGCATTTATTTCGATAACTCATATATTAAAATAGCTATGTTTATGATAACAGTTTACTTATCTTATTTGTTTTTGTTTTTTTTGCATCTATTGATGTTAGGAGGATACAACCATACGATGGCTGCGGATGGTATACATAGTAGCAAGCAAGAAAACGATAGCCATTGCACTGCTACGTATAGCAATCTGGAATAAACAGGCGATCCAAGCTTATAGCGCATAGACATAGTTTTAACCGCCTGAATGATATACTTAAGTATCAGATAAGCGAAAATCTTATGCAACTTGGCAGGCCTACCAACTTGGACAATAAGGATGATCAAGAGAAAATTGTTAAAAGTTTTCGTCAACAGCTGGTTGATATGGTGCCGCACTATCTTCATCCAAATAATAATC
Source organism: Cardinium endosymbiont of Dermatophagoides farinae (assembly GCF_007559345.1). Lineage (NCBI taxonomy): Bacteria > Pseudomonadati > Bacteroidota > Cytophagia > Cytophagales > Amoebophilaceae > Candidatus Cardinium > Cardinium endosymbiont of Dermatophagoides farinae. The sequence continues at coordinate 682,385 of NZ_VMBH01000001.1, read as the reverse complement.
TTATTGCTTCTTTAAAGCCTTTTGCACGTTTGTACAGTTTTTATGAAGTCATAAAAGAGCTATTGGATAAATATATCTATGATAATTGGATTGTACACTTACTTATAGATGCAGCTCATAAGTATCAATAGACCTTCTGCAAAACCTATTGCTAAATGGCAATTTTGTGGTCTATACTCCTCAAATACATTTAGTATTCTGGCGACTGCGCCTCTCCTAAAAACTGCTGATCACAAATAGGTTTTGAGGAAGGTCTAATATGTAAAAAAGGATACAAAGACGTATGCTGATGCTATTAAAATTTGCATCGAACAAGCAAATCTTTGTTTTGTAAACGCATAACTGCAAATAGTATGTCTAGTAAAAAAGTTTACCTATTGTATCTACTAATGCTAGGAGGATGTAGTAATATAACGCATCGGCATAGTATATATGAAGCAACACAGAGCAGTAATAGTTATGCTTCTATGCTTATTGATGAACCAAGCAAACAAAATATCCTTGCTCATATTCTTAAATACACATGTAACAACAACATTGATGCACTTAGGGACTGGATAACCGAACGGCTTCTTTAATGTGCCACGCGCGCAAATAATGAAAGTAAACATGACCTGAAGCGCGCTGTTGAGTTATTTCGTATTTATATATATTATAATGTATTGCCTTATGATCTTAATGCACATGTAGAAGATAGCCTTATTGCTAAATTGCTTAATCATGTCAATGCAGTGCATAGTGTTATATTTCCTGCTGTTAATAAAAAAAGTATGTAAGCAATGCCGTTATTGCTAGCTTGCTTAGCCATGTCAATACAGTGATGCTGCCTCACATTAATGAGCGTGCAAATAATAGCCTTATTGGTAAGTTGAATAGTTATATCAATGCAGCACATAGATATAAATGTGCGAAGACATGTACTGAGGCTATAGCGGATATGGTTATTAATATGCTGCGTAGTGTTCTGGACAAATCCTCCTTACCAATAGAGGTCCAAGTCATGTGCAGCTATTTTATATGTAAAACAAAATAGCTGCTTGATAACTGCTTAAGGATGCAACCGCTTAGGGTCACGGGGAAATAGGCTGCTGTAGCGCACATCTGGTAAACCCAAAAAATACTTTAACATACGTTCTAGGCCCATACCAACTCCTGCATGAGGAGGTGCACCATACTTAAATGCATTCAAATAATGGGCTATGGTACTGGGTGCTATACCCAACTCAACAACACGCCCACACAACGTGGTATGGTCATGTATCCGCTGTGCACCAGAGAGAATTTCTGCACCTCGTAACATAAAATCATAGGCATGGGTATATCTCTTATCATTTGGATCAACCATCGTATAAAAGGGGCGCACACAAGATGGATAACGTGTAACCACATACAAGTCTGTATGGTATTTTTCTTTTACAATAGCACTCAATTGCTTTTCATCCTCTGTAGAGAAATCCTCTAAATCTCCCCGTTCCTTTCCATGGGCCTTCAATAAAGCAACTGCATCGGGAAAAGGCACCACGACCAACGCTGATGCAAGGGTTATGGCAGGAACATTAAAAAAAGATTGTATAATGGCAATTTCTCGTTCATATTTTTTATTTAATGCACCAAATAGATCAACCAATAGCTGGTACACCAGATGGACGACTTCCATATAGCTCTGATCTATAACCATTTCAAGGTCAACGCCTATAAACTCTGTAAGATGCCTATTGGTATCGGAGTTTTCTGCACGAAAGACAGGTCCAACTTCAAACACCCGCTTGAAATCACCTATAATCGCCATCTGCTTATAGAGCTGGGGACTCTGTGCCAGGCAAGCAGGCTTACCAAAATAGTCTACCTTAAATACATCTGCACCGCCCTCAGAAGCACCACCTATAAGTTTAGGTGTTTTGATTTCTACAAACCCATGTCCACGCAGATATTGCTGTATATAGAAAAGCATGCCATCATTGACTCGAAAAATAGCCTGCGCCAGGTCAGTACGCAAATCCAATACGCGATTATCCAATCGCTTTACATATTGAACAGATGAAAATAGCTGATTTTCATTTTTCTTATCTTCTATACAAGCTGCTTCTTTTAAGGTAATAGGCAAATCTAATACAGACCTACTGAGTACAGTATACTCCATTATAGCCAACTCAATCGATTGCTGAGAACAAGCCAATACAGCTTTTTCAGGGGAATAAATCTGACCAACGAGTTCAACAAAAGATTCATTTTCAATTTTACGCAATAGATTATAGTCGGCTATAGATAGGGGATTTCCCTCTTTACTTTTTACTAGAACTGCTTGTAAGGTATCGATACCATCTCGTACTATCAAGAACAATACCCGGCCACAGTCTTTCTTAGAAAAGACCCTGCCTCTAATCCTAACGACTTGCTGATTATCTAAACTAGAAAGATTTTTGATCTCTGAAAGTGGATACATATGTTTTAATTTTTTAATAAAATAGACCTACTATTTAATTGGTTTCTGGAAAATGACAAGCTACTTGATGATTTTCCTCTTCTGTTTGAATAAGTGCTGGATGGATGGCAGCACATTGTGCTGCCGCTTTCCAGCAACGTGGATGAAAATAACAGCCACTAGGCAACTCCCTTGGACTGGGCACATCTCCTTGTAGGATAATCCGCTCTTTATGCTTAGCTGGATGAATAGCCGGTATAGCAGAAAAAAGCGCTTTGGTATAGGGATGCTTAGGATTTTTATAGATTTCTGCTGCTGAAGCAGTTTCTACAATCTTGCCTAGATACATCACCGCAACATGGTTGGCTATAAATTCTACCACTCTTAAATCATGCGAAATAAAGAGATAGGTCAGCCCTAGTTCGTCTTGCAAATCCATTAAAAGATTAATCACCTGAGCTTGCACCGAAACATCTAATGCAGCAATGGCCTCATCACAAACGATAAAGGCAGGTTCAACGGCTAATGCCCTTGCTATGCAAATGCGCTGGCGTTGCCCTCCAGAAAGCTCATGGGGATATTTGCATAGGGTAGCTCTAGGCAACCGCACATAATCCAGTAGTTGATAGATGCGATTGGTAGCTGCTGCTTTGCCATCAGCCAGATGATGAATTTTGATCGGTTCCTCTAGGATCTGACGGATAGCCATTCTAGGATTTAAAGCAGCATAAGGATCTTGAAAAATAATTTGCATTTTTCTTCGTATGCTGCGCATCTGCCCAGCACTACAGTGGGTAATATCTACCCCATCAAAAATAATGCGCCCACTAGTAGGTTCAATCAACCGCAAAATGGTTCTACCCAGCGTGGTTTTGCCACAACCAGATTCCCCTACTAAGCCAAGTGTCTCTCCCTTGTATAGGGTAAAGCTTACATCATTCACAGCAGAGACCTTACCAATTGTATGGCCTAAGAGGTGATGCTTTACAGGAAAGGTCTTGCAAAGGTGATCTACTTTTAATAAAATTTCTGTATTGGCTTGCATACCTTTTACTATTTAGGACCATTTTGTAATGGATAAAAGCAGGCTACGGAATGGCCAGCACGCGCTTCTTGAAGGAGTGGTGTACGCGTTCTGCATCGATCCTGTACATTGGGGCAACGGTCTTGGAAGGAACAGCCAATGGGAAGATCGGATAAGGGAGGCACCACTCCAATGGTACGCAACCTACGAACGCGCCCAGATAAAGGAGGAATCGCATCCAATAACGCCTGTGTATAGGGATGCAATGGCGCATTAAAGATAGCTTGTACCGAACTTTTTTCTACAATGCTACCACTATACATAACCGCCACCTCATCACATACTTCAGCTACCATGCCAAGGTCATGGGTAATCAGTATAATACCCATATTTTTTTCTACTTGGAGCCTTTGGATAAGATCCATAATTTGTGCCTGAGTGGTGACATCTAAAGCAGTAGTAGGCTCATCAGCAATCAATACAGATGGCCCACAAGCCAATGCAATCGCAATCATGACCCGCTGTCGCATGCCACCTGAAATCTGATGGGGATATTCTAGCATACGTTGATGGGGAGCTGGTATACCCACTAGCGTTAGCAAGGCTATACAGCGACTTTTTGCCTCTTTTGCTGGAATCCGCTGATGCAACTGAATTGTTTCCATAATCTGTTCACCAATTGTAAAAACTGGGTTGAGTGCCGTCATGGGTTCCTGAAAGATCATAGAAATACGATTGCCACGTATCTCTTGGATCTCTTTTAGCGACAGTTGTAAAATATCCTTTCCTTCGAGCAAAATAGCTTCTGCAGTAATGCTACCCACAGGGGGTTCAATCAGCCGCATCAGCGAAAGCGCCATGGCTGATTTACCAGAGCCAGATTCTCCCACAATGGCTAGGGAACGACCGGAAAAAAGATCAAAGGAAACATTATTCACCACTGTGGTCATCTTTTTACCCGTATAATATTGCGTCATTAAGTTTTTAACTTCAAGAATTTTCATACCTATCGACCTTTTAACTTTGGATCTAATAAATCCCGCAATGCATCCGCTAAAATATTAAACACAAGAACCAGTAAAAACATAGCCATTGTGGCAAAAAAAAGCTCCCACCAAATACCTCTGAGTAATCCTGCTTTGGCATCATTAATCATAATTCCCCAACTGGGCTTGTTTTGAACACCCATACCCAGATAAGAAAGAATCACCTCATGCTTGATGGCAGTTTGGAAAACCAAAGAAAACTGATAGATAATCAAGGGAAGCATATTGGGTAATAGGTGTACAAAAATCTTACGAAGACTACTGGCACCAATAGCCGAAGCTGCCTGCATATATTCTCTAGCTTTATGGCGCATCACTTCACCTCGAACCAAACGACAGGTTTCTGTCCATTCTGTTATAACCAGTGCAATACAAACGGTCTGGATACCCTTTCCCAGCACAAAGGAAACTGCCATCAGTAAAATCATTGTGGGAATAGCCGTTACAACCGTATAGAGCCAAACTACGCATGCATCGAGTATGCCACCAAAATAACCAGCTGCTATGCCAAAGGTAGCGCCAATCACAACGGACCATAAGGCTACAATAAAGCCTACACGCATGGCTACTTCCGCACCATGTAAAACCTTGGCTAGGACACTTCTACCTAAAACATCTGTGCCAAAATAATGTAGACCATTAGGGTGCTGATAAGAGGGACCTACTTCTTCCTGCCAATTGGCTGCGAGCCATCCTACTTTAGTAGATAACGCCACTAAGATATAGCCCAATAAGGTTACAAAACAAAAAAGGTTTAACTTATTGCCTAATAAGGCTTTTTTACTAAAACCAAATTGATGGAGTAGATTATATTGATGCATAGCCTTCTTATAATTTTATGCGTGGATCAACCAAAGTATACAACACATCACCCACTATGTTACACAAGATACTGAGCACGGCAGCCATTATAGTGGCTGCTTTAATGGTTGGAAAATCACAACGGCTTATAGCATCTATTACTACATTTCCTAATCCTGGTATGCCAAAAAAATTTTCTATTACTATAGAACCAAATAACAATGATGGAAAGTCTTTTACAAAGGTTGTAATAATAGGGACCATTACATTTTTAAAGACATGTTTAAATAAGACCGTCTCTTCCTGCAGCCCCTTTGCCCGTGCAGTACGGACATAGTCTTGGTAGATTTCTTCCAACATAATGGTTCTATAAAAACGGTAGTGGTAACAAAAATGAAGCAACACCAGAATAATAGTGGGCAAAATGATATAAGGCACACAAGCGAAAAAGCCTTTTTCATAACCCATTATTGGAAAAAGCCGCAACTTGCAAGCAAAAAACAGCTGACCAATTAGGATATAAACCAATAAAGAAATACTGGTCGTTACAATACAGAAGATAACCAAAAGGCGGTCCCAAATGGTTCCTCTATATTGGGTCATCCAAAGGGCAACAGCTATCACCAATCCATTGCCTATGAAAAAAGCGGGTAATGTAACGGTTAAGGAAACCAGTCCGCCTTCTTGAAATGTTTTTAAAATGTGCTGCTTGGTGGTCCAGGAGTAGCCAAAGTTAAAGGTAAAAGCAGATTTTAACACCTCCCAATACTGCAGATGCCAAGGCCTATCTAAACTTAGTTCACGAGCGAGTAGCACCATAGCTTCCGGTGTTGCATATTTACCCAACAAAATATGCGTAGGGTCTCCTACAAGAATATTAAAGATAATAAAGATTAAAAAAGTAGCTCCTACAATAACTGAAAGCGCATAGCAGAGCCTTCTTAGAAGATATAAAAAAAGATAGGTCATAAAAATGGAAGAGGAGTTACCCTTCGTGTAAATCACCCCTTCCATTTACCCAAATGGATTCAAAACAAATTAAAAGGCTGCTATACCCGAAGAGAAAAATAGGCAAAACAAGAGGCTACTTCGTAGCCTTGATCTTTGCAGCCATATCCACTGCAATATATGCATCTAGAGATGGACAAAAATCATTAGAAACTACATTTTTAACCCAGTTATAATGGAGGTATTGCTGTGAAACATGCAGCGCATAAATCATAGGTACTTCTTCAGCTACTATTTTATTCAACGCTAAATAAAGTGCTTTCCTTTCTGCATAATTGGTTGTAGCCATAGCTTTATCGAACAATGCATTAAAGTGCGCATTTTCATAGAATAAGCCACACAAGCTTTTATTACTGAGTATCTGAAAAACAGAAGAAGGTTCCGGATAATCAGCCTTCCATGCCACCAGATGCATCATAGTAGACCCATTAGCCATCTTCTTCCAGTGCTCTGCAGGAACATTGGTTACCACTTGAATTTCTATGCCAATACGCGCCATACACTTAGCAAAAAATTCTGCTTTATCTTTAGAACTGGTTCCAAAAATAGCATCAAGTGTAATCACAGGCAGCCCTTTTCCGCCTGGATAGCCTGCTTTAACCAAATATTCCTTTGCACGTTCAAGGTTATACCCATAAGTATGCTCCAACGCATTAGCCCCATCCATTAATACAGGAGGCAGCAGCGATTGCGCCAGCTGAGCCGCACCTTTATAAAAAATTTGGTTATAAGTCGCTCTATCAAAAGCCATAGACATAGCCTGCCTTAAACAGGTATTATTAAAAATCTCATGGCTATGGTTAAAGCAAAAAGACTGCGTACTGGCACTAGGGGATTGTGCCAAGACCAACCCTTTTTTACCCCATTTTGATAAAAGCGTATTGTTTTCAATCATATCCAATGCAATACCAGAACCACTAATGAGGGCCATATCCAGTTCTTTACTTTGTAGTTTTAACGCAAGTGGCTGTTCTTCAGTAATGATATCGGTCACCACCTTGTCTACCAAAGGCAACTTTTTACCACCATAAGCCGCTATCATAGACTGATATTCGGCATCTCCTTCAGCAGGAAATAATTTTTCCCTAAACAGAGGATTCTTTATAAAAGTCAATTGCTTGGCTTGCGGATTAAACCCGCCCTCTAGGATAAAAGGACCTGTACCTACCGCATGGTTCACAAACTCAGCACCATAACGGGTTACAGCCTCCGGAGCAACAACAAAAGCGGCCGGCATAGCTAAAAAATCTAAAAAAGCGCCCCAAGGTTGGGTAAGGGTAACCTGAAGGGTATGGTCGTCCAATGCCGTTAGCCCTTCTACTTCTTTTGTGTAATCTGGCTGATGCCTCCATGCATCCAAGCCTTTGATTTTGCCATCTATAAGGCCATAATAAGGCGCCATATTTTTAGGATCTGCTAACCTCTTTAAGCTAAAAACAAAATCAGCTGCTTTAAGGGCCCGACCCTTCCCATTTGGGAAACATGGATCATCGTGAAATAGAACACCTTTCTTAATTTTAAAAGTATAAACCAAACCATCTGGAGCAATGGAAGGCATCCCCTCAGCAAGATTAGGTTCCAACTGGAAGGGCCTTTTTAAATAATGATATTCATACAAGCCTTCATAGAGCTTACCAACCACTTCTGCAGAATAGCGCTCATCTATTCTTACTGGATCAGTGCCATTAATGGAGGATAGTGTTACGTTGTTTAACGTGGGGGTAGCCAGGAGCTTTTGCTTTTTTTTGTACTCTTGGTAGTAGATAGAAGCAAAAACCCATATAGCCATCAATAATAATATTGTCCGTTTACTAATCATAATGAATTGTTTATAATGTTTATAATTTTAAGCCTAAAAAGTATAAGCAAACCTTAGCCAGAACAGGATACCCAAAAGGCCAATACTAGGGTTTTAACTAAATAAAACATAATATCAACAAAGCGGCAGCTAGCACGCAATTTAATTTATTTTACTTTAATAAACAACTGGTAAGAAACTTTTACCTTGCTTTTTGCTTGCAGGTAGTGACTCCACAGTGCCGACTCATACGATTGTTTTCATAATCAACAGTTATTTGGAATTGTATTTTTTTTGCTGTACCATAATAGATGAAGGCTACGCATAAGCTATTACCTCTTATTAAGATTTTTTCCCTTAATAATTTTTTAGTTAGCAGGCGCAAGGTTAAAAGGAGATGCAGTATGCATTGCACTAACCTTGCTTGGTCTTTATGATTGATTACTATAACCTTATGAAACATTAATTTTTTATGAAAAAACAATATACACACTATAGAATAGGTCTACTTACGGGGCTATTAAGCCTTCATACATTGGCGTCTTGTGTACATACAAGGCAAGAGCTAGGCTGGAATCCAAGTAAACGTATCAAAACTTACATAGGCGCAGCCGCAGGATCTTTGATTGCTACTGGACTAGGGGTAGGAATATACAAATACGCAAACACACAGTCAGCAATCTGTACAACAGGAAATAGTACTGATTTAATCGCAGCAGCAACCAATAGCAATGCCACATTCATACCACAAGTAAATCCGTGCTTTACACATTCCATGCAAAATATGAGTACTGAAAAAACAAGTTTTATTATAAATGCAACGCACACAGACCCAACAACTTTCGTCCCAGATGGACAGCCCTATGATAATAGGCTATTACAAAATGGTACTTTCTTAAATGATGAGATCATACAAGACATTAAGAATAGTAAATTTTCGATAAGTAATTTAGAATGCTGGCTTGCTAAAGGCTTCAGTATACATGCAAGAGATAAACAAAATAAAACGCTATTGTTTTATCCACTCCTTCAGCCTGGAAATGAAGAATATGTTAAGTTCTTAATAAAAAAAGGGGTAGATGTAAATGCAAAAGATACAATGGCAGAGCTAACAGCCTTACATGCTGCAGCATGGGCAGGCAATCAGGATTATATTAAAATTTTGCTAAAACATGGAGCAAGTATAAATGCACAAGATGATGAAGGAAGCACACCCCTATGTTATGCAATGTTTAAAGGTCACAAGGGCTGTGCTGAGCTTCTCAAAAAGGAAGGTGCAGATCTTTGTATAAAGGGCTCTAGGCATCGCCATATAATTGACTGTGCACCAAACGGGCGCCTAGATATATTCGACATGGTATGGGATGATTGGAGAAAATGTTCTTGAGGTGTTAGTAAGATGCTAAAGCAAGGCTATTAACTCAACATCTATCCGAACAGCCAATGACTTTAACTGTATGCGTTTAACGTTATGGCCATAATAGGAAAATACCCTTGTAAAAAGTTGCGAAATAGAAGCCGTCCCTTACAGATGATTAGGAAAAACAGCTTTCTTTCAAGCCCGCGAAGCGGGCGGTTTCTGTTTTTCCATCTGTAAGTATTGTTTTCATAATCAACAATTATTTGGAATTGTATTTTTTTGTTTTACCATAAAAGATAGAAGACTAGGCTGGCATAGTTATATAAGCTATTACTGCTTATTAAGATTAGACCTTCTGCAAAACCTATTGCTAAATGGCAATTTTGGCGCTTGCCTATGCTCCTCAAATACATTTAGTATGCTGCGGTGCTCGACTGCGCTTCTCCTAAAAACTGCTGATCACAAATAGGTTTTGCAGAAGGTCTGTTTTTTCCCTTAATAATTTTTTAGTTGGCAGGCGCAAGGTTAAGAAGAAATGCAATATAATACATTGCAATAACCTTGCTTGGTCTTCAATGATTGATAGTACTATAACCTTATAAAACATTAATTTTACATGAAAAAAAACAATATATACACTATAGGATAGGTTTACTTACGGGGCTATTAAGCCTTCATACATTGGCGTCTTGTGTACATAGCTAGGCTGGGAGTTGAGTGAGCCTAAAGAAGCTTACATTGACTTAGGGGTGTTTGCTACTACTAGTCTTGCTGGAGCTGGAATAGCAGCATACAAGCATATAAAAAACAAGCAATTGGCACTGCATACAATAGGAGGTAATAATAGTTTAGGAAAAAACATTCAAAATTTTGGGCCTACATCACTGAGACAAGGTTACACTTTCAACCACATACCCAATATGGATAGTGCAACAGAAAGTCGTATTATAAATGCGATACAAACAAATCCAGCTACCCTGGTTTCCAACGGGCAACCTTACGATAAAATAGCAGATGCTAATCTTATAAAGAAAATTCAATCGGGTGGTGAGCTAGGCCCTAATTTGTCAATAGAGGATCTAAAAAATTTTCTTACTCAAAACAACGTAAATATAAATGCAAAAGATAAAAAAATAGAGTACTAGTGATGCACATAGCTGGCAGGCCAAACGGTGAAGAACTTTTGAAATGGATGATAAAGCATAGGGAAGATCTAGATCTAAATGCACAAGACCAATGGCAGCAAACAGCCTTATTTTATGCAAAAACAAGAGGAGCCTTTGAAACTTTAATAGATCATGGAGTGGATGTGCATGCACGCAACTACTTAAATCAAACAGCCATATTTAGTGCAGTAATTATAGGAAATACGGAAATTATTAAATCTGCTGTAGCACACGGGATAGATGTAAATGCACAAAATATTAACGGAAAAACAGCATTATTCATTACAGCAAGAGAAAAAAGTTGGATACTATCCAATATTTCATGGCGAATGGTGCAGATCCCTGTATAGTCGATAAAAAGGGTAAAACTGCTCGGAAGGGTCTAGAGGAAAATATAATAATCCATATCACGGACAGGAAAAAAGTACTAGCTGCTCTAAAGGAAATAAAGGTAGAAAGAATGTTGGAGAAAGCAGAAAAGAAATGCAAACGACACCGTCGTTAAAGCGCACTATTAGCACAATATATACTTCTACAAGATAGTTCCATAGGCATTGTTCTTTTTTACAATGCCTTTATGGCTACCTCGTATAAAAGAAAGGATCATCTCTTTTTCTTGCGTACAAAGGACCTGCTTATCGACCTCTTCTAATGCCAACGGCAACAATAATTGACTATGGTAAATCAAACGGTAGCTATGGTATATGGTATCGCATTGTGCTTTGGTAAAACCATTCCGTTGTAAGGCGACTAGGTTGATACCGCAATAACGTAATGGTTCTCGTGCTACTTTAATAAAAGGGGGCACATCCTTACGTACAATGCTTTTAGAAGCGACCATACTATAAGCCCCTACCCGCATAAACTGATGCACTGCTGCCATACCGCCTATTACAGCATGGTGGTGCAGCTGTACATGGCCGGCCAATTGTGCTGCATTGGTAACAGTCACATGATCTTCAATGATACAATCATGGGCCACATGTACATAAGCCATAAGCAATACGTGAGATCCTATAACCGTATTGCCAAAAGTGCCTCTATTGAGGGTAGCAAATTCACGTATAACAGTATAATCTCCGATTTCTACATAAGTAGTTAAAGTGGTTGATTTGCGATCCTGTGACCCGGCTCCAATAACCGCACCTGAAAAAATCTGGCAGTGTTTTCCAATACGGCTGCCGGACATAATGGTTACATGAGGTCCTATATAGGTACCATCACCGATCACTACATCCTCCTGAATGGTTACAAAACTACCAATGGTCACTGCCTTGCCAAGCGTAGCACTAGGATGAATATCAGATTGTTTCATACTGCTTGACAATTTGAGCCAATAAAACTGCCTCGCACGCCAACTGTTCACCTACAAAAATGCGTCCCTTTACCTTTGCGATCCCTACAGACTGCTTTTCAGTAGTACTAAATTTTATAGCTGCAAGTAATTCACAATGCAATAGTAGGGTATCTCCGGGCACTACCATACGACGGAATTTACACCCATCAATGGAAAGAAAGTAAGTCAGATATTGCTCAGGATCTGGTACTTTATGCAGGCACAATATCCCACCAGCTTGTGCAAGTGCCTCTACCTGTAGCACGCCAGGCATAACAGGAGTACCAGGAAAATGACCCTGAAAAAAAGGCTCATTGATGGTCACATTTTTAACCCCAATCACATAGGAATCACCTAACTCCATAATTTTATCTACCAATTGAAAAGGATAGCGATGCGGCAGCATTTTACTGATCTGTTTTACATCGAAAAGCGGTGTTGCGTGCAGATTACAAATAGGCGCTCCTTTTTGTTCTTGTCGCAACAAATGTTTTCTTAAAGCAGCAACGAAACCTATATTAGCGCCATGACCAGGCATATGGGCAACCAATTTGGCTTGTAAAGGCCTACCGAGTAAGGCCATATCACCAATCAGGTCTAATAACTTATGACGAGCTGGCTCATTGATGTAGCGCAGGGAAGATAAACTAGAGGGAGCAGGGGTTACCAAGTTTTCAACCTGTTTGCCAGATAATTGGGTGACCTGCTGCAGCCATTCTGTATGGTTCGTATGATCAGAAAAAATAACCGCTTTGGTAGGATCTCCTCCTTGTAGCAGCCCCTTCTCATACAAGGCAGCGATTTCATCTAAATAGATAAACGTACGGGCAGGAGCAATTGCTTCTTTAAAATCGGCTAGCTTGGAGAGGCTTGCATATTGATACCCAACCGGCCATCTATTGTAGACAATGGTCAGATGCAGGTTATAATCTGTATCAGGATAGACTGCATAATGGCTGCCGGTATCTGGGTCATCATAGCTAAACTTTTCCTTGAGTTTAAAAAACTTTTGCGGGGCTTCCTGTTGCAGCAATCCTGCTTCTAATAGCAGCGCTACAAAGGCCAATGCACTACCATCTATATCTGGCACCTCGGCTCCATCTAGTTGGATAGAGATATTATCAACTTGCATCCCTACAATTGCTGCCAGCAAATGTTCTACCGTAGCCACTCGTGCTTGATCTTTTTCAACCACTGTACCTCTTTCTGTTGCGACTACATGGGTTACTGATGCCTCTATACAAGGCTGACCCGGTAAATCTACGCGTTGAAATTGTATGCCTGTATCAATGGGCATAGGGAGCAACCTACCCTTCACCCTGCTACCCGTATGGAGTCCAATACCTTCAAAGCTAATGATCCGTTGAATGGTCTGTTGTTGGCGCTGTGTCATATAAATTACTTTACTACTTTTTTGCTGGTACCAGATTTTTAAACCGAGCGTAACAAGATAAGAATTTTTTATTTTCAAAAGCAGGTGTGCCAGAAAGGGTAATATGCCCTTTTGGAAAAGAGCGGGTAATACCGGCTCGACCAATGGCCGTAACATGATCCCCTACATGAAGGTGACCTGCAACACCTGTTTGGCCGCCGAATCTACAATAATCACCTACCTTGGTGGACCCAGCAATCCCTACTTGCGCAGCAATGCCGGTATGTTTACCGATTTGGACATTATGGGCCACTTGAACCAGGTTATCTATCTTTGTCCCTTGACCTACTATGGTGCTGCCTACAGTAGCTGCATCTATAGTGGTATGGGCACCAATTTCTACATCATCTTCTAGGCAAACATTACCAACTGAAGGAATGCGCTTGTAGCTACCATCTGAATGGGTTACAAAGCCAAAACCCGCACTACCAATAACAGCTCCAGGATGAATGATACAACGGCTACCTATCGCCGTATAAGCCGCTATTTTAACGCCACTATAGAGTATGGTATCCTCACCAATCATTACATGATCGCCCACATAAACATGTGGATAAATTTTTACCCCTTTTCCTATGACCACATGGTGACCAATATAAGAAAAAGCCCCTCGATAGATATTTGCGCCTACAGTAACCTGCTGGCCTATATAAGAGGGAAATTCTATGCCGGACTTAGCATCCATTTTTTGCTGATAGACTTCCTCTACCAAAAGGCAAAAACTTCGATAAGGATCTTCAACGCCAATTAAAGCAGCAGTTACCGGTGCAACTGGTTTAAAATCTTTAGCCACCAAAACAGCAGCAGCTTGGGTTTGGTAAAAAGCGGTTGCATACTGGGGGCTTGAAAAAAAGCTAACCGCACCAATAGTGGCCTCTCCTAGGGTAGAGAGATGGGTTAAAATCGCATCTGCACTACCCGCCAATAGCTTCCCATCAAATCGTTTGATCAGTTCCGATATGGTCCATTGCATAATGGGTATTTTAACTTAAAGAGTAGACTAAAAAATGGCTGCTTGTTATAGCATTTAATCAGCCTATATGCACCGATTCGTAGCTATTTCCGCACAAATCTGCTGAATAAAATCATCCAAACGCATACTGACTTGTCCATCTTGTCTTCGAACGGCAACGGTTTCACTGGCCATTTCCTTTTCCCCAACCACTATGATATAGGGGACTTTGCGCAAGGTCGTCTCACGAATTTTTTTTCCAATCGTTTCGTTTCGGATATCTAGGGTAGTACGAATCCCCTTGTCTAATAACTTTTGCTCTACAGCCGCAGCATAATCATTATATTTATCAGAAAGCGATAAAAGCGCTACTTGTTCCGGTGCTAGCCAGAGTGGAAACTTTCCACCGGTATGCTCAATAAGAATAGCTATAAATCGCTCTAGGGAACCAAATGGGGCACGATGGATCATAACGGGTCGATGTTTCCTGCCATCAGCTCCCATATAGGTCAAGTCAAACCGAATGGGCAGTTGGTAATCCAACTGCACAGTACCCAATTGCCAACTACGCCCTAAGACATCCTTGACCATAAAATCGACCTTTGGGCCATAAAAAGCAGCCTCTCCAAGCACAGTAGTGGTTTGTAAACCTTTTTCTTGGGCAATGGTTTGAATCGCTGCTTCTGCCAAATCCCAGTCTGTCGACTGACCTATATACTTATCACTAGTAGGGTCTCTAAAAGAGAGCTGCGCAATATAATCTTTAAAACCCAATAAGCCAAATATATAAAGCACTAAATCAATTACTTTAGCAAATTCTTCTGGAACTTGGTCTGAACGACAGAAAATATGGGCATCATCTTGGGTAAAGCAGCGGGTTCTAGTCAGCCCATGCAAAGCACCATGTAATTCATAGCGATAGACAGTTCCAAATTCTGCCAAACGTATGGGCAATTCTTTGTAAGAACGGGGCGCACTATTATAAATCTCACAATGATGGGGGCAGTTCATAGGCTTTAAGAGGTATTCCTCTTCAGCTTCACCAGTACGAATGGGCTGGAAACAATCTTCTTGATACTTTTCATAATGGCCAGAGGTGATGTAAAGGTTTTTATGGCCAATATGGGGGGTAATCACTGGTTGATACCCACGGTTGAGCTGCTCTTTTTTAAGAAACTGTACCAGGGTATCACAGAGTAGCGCACCCTTAGGCAACCAAAGGGGCAGCCCTAGCCCTACCTTTTCAGAAAAAGTAAACAAGCCAAGGGCCTTTCCGATCTTTGTATGACTCCTTTTTTTGGCTTCTTCTCTAACATGGAGAAAATCAGCAAGCTCTTTTTTAGTAGGAAAGGTAATTCCATAAATACGGGTAAGCTGTTTATTTTTTTCATTGCCCCGCCAATAGGCCCCTGAAACATTTAAAATTTTAACAGCCTTCACCCATCCAGTATGGGGCAAATGGGCACCCTTACACAAATCTATAAAATCACCTTGTTGGTATAAGGTAATCGTACCATCTACTAGCCCTTCGAGTAGTTCTAACTTATAAGGATCTTCCTTTTTAGTAAAAAAGGTGACCGCTTCTTGCTTGGAAACGGCTCGACGGATAAATGGATCTTTTCGCTGGGCCAGCGTAATGATTGTTTTTTCTATCGCCCCTAGATCTAAAGCATCAGGAGTATGTGCACCCAGATCTACATCATAATAGAATCCTTGTGCAATAGGGGGACCTATACCAAATTTAACATCAGGATAAAGCTGCTCCAAAGCTGCTGCTAAAAGGTGTGCAGAGGAATGCCAAAAGAGCTGTTTTCCTGCATCATCCTCCCATCTAAGGAAATGCAGGGTAGCATCTATTTCAATTGCACGCGTGAGGTCATAAACCTCTTGATTAACTTGAACCGCTAAAATATCCATAGATACCCCTATTTGTTGGGCAATAGCTAAACCAGTAGTTCCTTTTGGAAATGACCTTTTGTGGCCATCGATTAGCATGTGAATCATTATAAGTATTATAATTAGCTAGCTTATTATATCCGGAACATATGAAATACCCAGCGTGCGCACGGCATCTTAAAGACCCGATTTTTTAAGGCTAGATAGACTTTCAGAATGGGTTTTTCTATACTTTATGCTTTGTGTCCAGCAATGTATCATTGCAATGTGCAAGGGACTATACGATAGTCTAGCTTTTGCAAAATTTAATCACACTACTGTAACTCCTCTACCTGTTTGATGGACAACCCAGTTAACAAAACAACATCTTCTAAAGGGTAACCTTTTTGCAGCATGGTTTTGGCAATCTCGATATTTCTTTTTTCTTCTCCTATTCGGATACCCTCTAACTTCCCTTGCTCTTCCCCTATCCGCATACCCTCTTCTCTTCCCTCTTCTCTTCCTTCTTCTCTTCCTTCTTCTTTAGCTTTCTTTTGAAATTTTTCTATTGTACCAGCTTCTATTCTCCACCATTTCAAGCGATCTTCATAAGCCATTCGCTCTTCATCGGTAAAATTAACCGTATCTAAGACATGCAAGGCCTTTTTTAGGCTATCGGTCGCTAGCGCTTCCGATAAGTTATCCTTATTGAGTAAGTCATGACGCGTTAGAAAGGCCGTCCAAATATCTAGTCCATTTTTTACCTTTTTCAATAAACTTGATAAATCTTCATTAGGATCGTTACTAAACTTAACCAGTTCTATCGTATGCAATTCTAAATCCGGAAAATAAGGAAGACCACTCTCTTTTTCTGTGATATGGAATGCATTATGATACTTATCGCTATCTGGTATAGAAATAAAATTAAGAATGTGAATACCTATTGCTTTATGTAACTTTGAATAAGTTTGTGCAGCCTTTAACTGATCTGTATACAGCTTGGCCCAATAATATAAAGCACGTTTGTCATAATCTGCTTCATCGGTGACTTGGATCTCTATATTAAATATTTTACCCGTCTCACCTACTGCTTTCACATCTAGCTTATCACTTCTAAAACTTTTGGCATTATAGGGGTTTAATAGGGTCACATCACGTACTTGATCTTCTGGCGAAACCGTAGCATTGATCAAGGAAATCAGCAAATCCTTATTCTCTTCTACACCAAAGATTTTTTTGAAGGCCAGATCTATTTTTGGGGTAATTTTTTCCATAGCTTATTCTATATTATTTAGATACACATTGCAATATACATAGTTTTTATAGAATTTGATTAGCTTAATAGAAAACGATGATCAAAGCACCAACCTTGGATGCATCATACGAACCTTTTCCACTAAAGCTAAAGATCCATTAAACAATTTAGAATAGGATGTTTCAAAAGAAGGGAAATAGCATTTAAAATAAATGCGGTAAGAAGAGAGAGACAGTATTATACTCTATAAAAGAGATATTCCAGCCACACCTTCCGGTACGGCTACCTTGTTACAACTTAGCCCCAGTCGCTGGTCTAACACTAAACAGCTCCTTTTACGGCCACTGTCTTCAAGCTCTACCAACTCCCATGGCTTGATGGGCGGTGTGTACAAGGTCCGAGAACGTATTCACCGCGTCATTGCTGATACGCGATTACTAGCGATTCCAACTTCATGAGGTCGAATTGCAGACCTCAATCCGAACTGAGACATGCTTTTGAGATTTGCATCTTGTTGCCAAGTAGCTTCCCTTTGTACATGCCATTGTAGTACGTGTGTAGCCCTGGGCATAAAGGCCATGATGACTTGACCTCGTCCTCTCCTTCCTCCCGCTTACACGGGCAGTCTACTTAAAGTCCCCACCATTACGTGCTGGCAATTAAGTAAAAGGGTTTCGCTCGTTATAGGACTTAACCCAACACCTCACGGCACGAGCTGACGACAGCCATGCAGCACCTTGTATTCCGTCCCGAAGGAACCCTCAATTTCTCAAGGTAGCAAAACACATTCTAGCCCAGGTAAGGTTCCTCGCGTATTATCGAATTAAACCACATACTCCACCGCTTGTGCGGACCCCCGTCAATTCCTTTGAGTTTCACCCTTGCGAGTATACTCCCCAGGTGGATCACTTAACGCTTTCGCTTAGACACACATGATGTATCATGTATATCGAGTGATCATCGTTTACGGCGTGGACTACCAGGGTATCTAATCCTGTTTGCTCCCCACGCTTTCGTGCCTCAGCGTCAGTTAAAGACCAGTAAGCTGCCTACGCTATTGGTATTCCTTATGATATCTAAGCATTTCACTACTACACCATAAATTCTGCTTACCTCTTCTTAACTCAAGCCTAATAGTATCAATCGCAGTTCTAGCGTTAAGCACTAGGATTTCACAACTGACTTAATAAGCCGCCTACGCACCCTTTAAACCCAATAAAACCGGATAACGCTTGCACCTCCCGTATTACCGCGGCTGCTGGCACGGAATTAGCCGGTGCTTATTCTTAACAGTACGCTCAAGAATCCCCGCAGGGACTTTTTTGCTCCTGTACAAAAGCAGTTTACAACTCAGAGAGCCTTCATCCTGCACGCGGCATGGCTGGTTCAGGCTTGCGCCCATTGACCAATATTCCCTACTGCTGCCTCCCGTAGGAGTCTGGCCCGTATCTCAGTGCCAGTGTGGGGGACCTTCCACTAAGAACCCCTACCCATCGTAGCCTTGGTGAGCCATTACCTCACCAACTAGCTAATAGGACGCACGCTCATTTTACACCGCCGGAGCTTTCATCTTTTTAACATGCGCTAATAAGATTATATGGGGTATTAATTCCCGTTTCCGGAGGCTATTCCCCAGTGTAAAGTAGATTGCATGCGCATTACGCACCCGTCCGCCGGTCGCCGGCAACACCGGAGTGTCCCGCTGCCCCTCGACTTGCATGTATGAGGCCTGCCGCTAGCGTTCATCCTGAGCCAGGATCAAACTCTTCTTTCTATTATTTTTATTAACGTTATCCCTAATCATGAAACTAGGAATGATTTTTTGAGTCACACACTTCTCTCTCCCTCATTACTTAAAATGAGTTTCTTACCTACATCTATTTCAAAGAACCAAAGCTAAACCAGAATCAAATTTACTACTTTACTACCCCGTACTTGTTTATTACCTTATACTTGGCCACTCACCGTACTTGACTGCTCACCGAGTCTGATCAACTGTGATACAAAGGTACATACTTTTTTCTAATTTGCAATAAGCTTTTCAGAAATAAAGGATAAAAAACTTTTCTTGCTTCATAAAACGCTTAATAATCAAACGATTTAATAATTGAATGAACGTTTTTATTCAGCGCTGTGGCAATATTTCGGCTTACTTGGCCTCGTAACGGCTATCTTAAGTGGTTGGGGCTATAAAAATAGTCCAGGTACTACAATAGACCTTCTTCAAAACCTATTTGTGATCAGCAGTTTTTAGGAGAAGCGCAGTCGAGCACCGCAGAATACTAAATGTATTTGAGGAGCATAGACAAGCTTCGACACCAAAATTGCCATTAGAAATAGGTTTTGCAGAAGGTCTAATCATTTTTAAAGGGTTAATTTAGACTAATTATATAAAATATTTTAACTTATTTTAGAAGCGATAATATATTATAATCAAATAACCATTTGTAAATTGGGGCCAAAACCTCCTAATAGGGGTGCACAATAGGGTAAAGCGAAGGCAATGCGCAAGATAGGTGGGCACTGGCCTAAGCTTTATACATGATGAATCTAACATAAATATTATTGCATAACAATTAATATCTTACTATAACAAACATTTCTATGGCAAAAAATCTAGTTATTGTTGAGTCACCTGCCAAAGCGAAAACGATCGAACGCTACCTAGGAAGTAGTTACCAAGTAGCCTCCTCTAATGGCCATATTAGAGACCTTATTAAAGGCAATAACGCCATTAACATTGAGCAAGGTTTTTTGCCTAGTTATGAAATCAGTCCCGGAAAGGAACGGGTGGTACAACACCTTAAAAAATTAGCCAATAGCTCTGATTGTGTCTATTTAGCCAGTGATGATGACCGAGAAGGAGAGTCTATTTCGTGGCATTTAAAAGAGGCGCTTGAGCTAAAGGATGACAAGGTGCAACGGATTGTTTTTAGAGAAATTACCAAAATGGCTGTTTTGAATGCATTGAAGCAACCACGTACCATCGACTTAGCTTTAGTTGATTCACAACAAGCCAGACGTGTTTTAGATAGGCTAGTAGGCTATGACCTATCTCCATTATTGTGGAAAAAGATTAAACCTGGTCTCTCTGCAGGCCGTGTCCAATCTGTTGCAGTAAGGATGGTCGTAGAGCGAGAAAGAGCCATTGATCGTTTTGTTTCCACTTCTAGTTTTGCGGTAGCTGCTTTTTTTATTTTACCGACAGGGCAACTACTGAAAGCAGATGGTGCAGAAAAATTTAAAACAGAAGAAACAGCCTTTGCATTTCTAGAACAATGCAAAGGGGCACTTTTTTCGATTAAAGCATTGGATACGAAGGCATTAAAACGATCTCCTTCCCCTCCTTTTACCACTTCTACCCTACAGCAAGAAGCCAGTAGAAAGCTTGGCTATTCTGTAAACCGCACAATGGTATTGGCCCAGCAGCTCTATGAGACAGGTAAAATTTCTTACATGAGGACAGACTCTGTAACGTTTTCAAAAGAGGCGATACAAAATATATCAGAAATGGTTGTGGCCACCTATGGGGCTGCCTACTTTCAGGCTAGAAGTTATACTACTAAATCATCCACTGCACAAGAAGCCCATGAAGCAATACGGCCCACTGATTTTTCATTAAAGGTAGCCAGTAGCCATAAAGATGAGCAGCGGCTATATGAACTGATTTGGCGCAGAGCGATGGCCTCTCAAATGGCTGATGCACAAATAGAAAAAACCATAGCAACGATTCAAATCTCTACAACAGACCAACCACTGATCGCAACTGGAGAAGTATTAAAATTTGAAGGTTTTCTAAAGGCATATCTACGCGAACAGGAAGATGAAGAAGGGGCAGATGAGAACAAAACGATGTTGCCACCACTCCATATAGGCCAGGAGCTTTCCTTAGAGAAAATGTTGGCCAGAGAACGGTTCAGCAATCCACCCGCTCGGTATACTGAGGCCACTTTGGTAAGAGATTTAGAAGAAAAAGAGATCGGACGTCCTTCTACCTATGCACCTATCATTGCCACGATTCAGAAAAGAGGATATATCAAATTGGAATCCCGTGAAGGCTTTCCACGTGCCTATAGGTTATTAACGCTACAAAATAACTTAATCCATACTGCAACACTAACTGAAATCGTTCGTGCAGAGAAACAAAAACTTTTTCCAACCGATATGGCTACTGTGGTCAATGACTTTTTGGTCAAACACTTTTCTGATGTAACTGATTATAATTTTACCGCACATGTAGAAAAAGAGCTGGATAAGATTGCACAAGGTGCTAAAATCTGGAATCAGATGTTAACTGAGTTTTATAGTGGTTTTTATCCTAAGGTGCAAGCTACTGCTGGTATAGATCGATCGATGGTAAACTATACCAGGCTCTTAGGAAAAGATCCAGCAACCAATGCGTCCTTAATCGTCCGATTGGGTAAATATGGCCCATTGGTTCAGTTAGGCATTGAAGCAGATGATCGTGAGGCCTCCCCTCGTTTTGCAGGATTACGGGCCAATCAGCGTATGGAAACGATTACATTAGAAGAAGCCTTAGAACTTTTTAAACTACCACGCATAGTTGGAACGTTTGAGACGCTACCACTGATGATTAACATAGGAAGGTTTGGTCCATATATCAAACATGGTACACTTTTTTATTCGATACCAAAAACGGATGATCCATTTACGATTAATGAAGAAGGTGCCATAGCCATTATTGAAGCAAAACGGAAAGCAGACGCAGAAAAGCTGATTAAAAGTTTTCCTGAAGATCCAATGATACAGATTTTAAATGGAAGATGGGGGCCATATATTAAAAATGGTAAAAACCATGCACGTATTCCTAAGGATATTACAGATCCCAACCTGCTTAGCTTAGAGGAATGTTTACATATTTTAGAAAACAATGTAAAATCAAAAAAAAGATAAAAAAGCGCTGTAGATTGCCCACGAAGCCGTAACTTTACTTGAAGCAATCAATAATAGCTTATATTAACTTGTGTAACAAGGCCAGCAAACTAAAAGTTTGTTTCAACCAAACCCAAAACTAAATTTTACTTCACCGATTATGAGGAATAATAGCAGTTGTGCAAGAATAATTATATTTTACTTTATCTTATCATTGCGTTGTATCAGTAGCGTCTGGGCATCTGCTGATTCAAGGATAGAGGATGAATCGATTACTGCAAAAGTTTCACGTAATTATTTAAGGTCTTTTCCAATTGCTCCTATCTCTTCTAAGGTATTGGCTTCAAAGACAAAGAAAGAAACCATTCTACAAAAAGATAAGATAAAATTAGCTGAAAGTACGCAGCGAAAGGTGATACTCCGTACAATATTTTCTGACATTGATGCCAACATCCCAGGAAATAAAGAAGCTATATTGAACAGCAATGCCTGGACAGATTTGATGCTTTTTTATGGTGGATCTAGTAATCCAGCTTATCACTTCTTATCACGAATTAATAGGACTACTACTGTATTAGGTGAATGTGCATTGGGTACACTTTTAGTAACGCCAACCAGTGATATAGCTACCCTATCCAACCGCCAGCAAACCGTACAAGTATTATTAGAAGACCCAGCTTGTTTAAAAGCGCTAAAGCAATCTCTAGCACGCTACCAAAAGGCAGAGCAGCGTTTGCTTTCCTTATGGACCCATACAGATCCACTGTATACCGATGCATATAAGAGCTACATGAACAAGCGATTTCTTTCAGCCAATGCTGCGACCAATAAAATAGCGAGCAGGCTTAACCTTCGGATTTTTTTTAGAAACCTTTTAGATATATATGGAGAGTTTGTTACAATCCCTATATTAGGGTTATTTTGGTGCGAAGCCAATTATTGGGTGACT
Source organism: Cardinium endosymbiont of Dermatophagoides farinae (assembly GCF_007559345.1). Classification (NCBI taxonomy): domain Bacteria; kingdom Pseudomonadati; phylum Bacteroidota; class Cytophagia; order Cytophagales; family Amoebophilaceae; genus Candidatus Cardinium; species Cardinium endosymbiont of Dermatophagoides farinae. The sequence continues at coordinate 659,068 of NZ_VMBH01000001.1, read as the reverse complement.
TCTATTTCAAAAGGAGGTTGGAATGAAGGCAGTAGAAGCAGTAGCTATGCTTCCCTTCACTTATTTATGCCGATTTACTCTATCATATCTATTATCAATAGTTACAATACCACTGATGGAAAACCATTATTTTTACCCTTTTTAGGCGCAGCAGTTACGCATGCAGCGGCTATATGGCGGGGCTATTGTGGAGTAAAAAGCTATCAAGAATATAGTGCTATTTTTTGCAATCTAGCTGGTCGTATGCGGGATGTGCAAATTTTTATGAAAACGATCCAAGAGGTAAATACTATTGTAACAGGCCATCAAGCATTAGAAGCCCATTACGCCCCTTCTTTAAGCGCGATAAGGGCCTTATTAGACAAGCGTAAGGAAGCGACTGAACTAGGGATTATGGTAGGTAATCTTTTAGATATGAAACTTGACAATTGGTCCTATATTCGTGGAAATAGTGGCAAGCTATTGGCTACATACAACTTGTTTACAGAATATAAAGATCATCTAAAACCAGCTATGTACGAATTGGGTCAATTAGATAGCTTTATAGGCATAGTTACTTTGATCAAAGAATCCAAAGCAGCTTTTCCAGAGCACTGCTATACCTTCACTAAATTCTTAGACCGTTCTGAGCAAAGCACACCATGCATAACCTTAGATGGCATGTGGAATCCAATGCTAAATCCTGCAACAGTTGTAGACAACAATGTAGAGCTGGATACACATAAAACCCGTAACATGATCCTTTGTGGGCCAAATGCAGGTGGGAAATCCTCTTTTATTTGTGGTGTAGCCAGTAGCCTATTGCTCAGCCAAACATTTGGGATTGCGGCTGCTAAAAATGCGGTTATCACCCCTTTTAACAAGATCAATACCTATATAGAGCTCAGGGACGATATTGCATCTGGTGATTCCCTCTTTATGGTGGAGGTACACCGTATGCAACGGTACAAGCATATGCTTGAAAACTCCAAACCAAATGAATTTACTTTTACCATTTCTGATGAACCCTTTGCGCGTACCAATCCAATTGAAGCCAGTGCGGCAGCCTATGGTATACTGGCATCCATAGCCAAACACCCTAATGCACTCCATATTGTTTCCACGCATTATCCGATCTTAATGGACCTAACCCATAAGTTTAAAGAGAGAGGGATTAAAAATTTTAAGGTCTATATAGAAGAAAAACCAGATCAAAAAATTCATTATACCTATAAAGTTGTACCAGGCGAAGCAGACCAAGCCATTGCATTGAAAATACTTGCACAGGAAAGGTATGATCCAGCATTATTGAAACAAGCTGAAGATATTGTTCAAAACCCTGAAAAGTGGCCTTTATTGAACTACCTTCAAGGGAAGGATAAAAAAAAGAAGGCAAAAAAACGGTAATACATGCTCCTAAAAAGTTCTTATGAAACACTCGAATCTATTGCTTATCGCTTGTTAAGCCATGCCGGTGATCATAAAATATGGCTGCTAGAAGGTCCTATGGGATCTGGTAAAACCACTTTGATTAAAGCGCTTTGTAGAGCATTACAAACCATTCATACCGTTAACAGCCCAACATTTTCAATTATCAATGAATACGAAACCATAGATCATACTCCCATTTACCATTTTGACTGCTACCGGCTTAATCATATAGATGATGCCATTGCATTAGATTTTGAAAGCTATTTTTCCTCTGGCTGCTACTGTTTTATAGAATGGCCCTCAAAAATTAAAGCCATTTTACCACTACATTATTTCCTGATTACCATAGAAATAGAAACACCCACCACTAGGAATTTGATTTGTACACGTTAGGCGTTTGTAGCTTATTTATCCAATACTCAAGTTTACCCAATACTTAAGCCTAGTATAAGGCCTTAAATGCTTTTTCACCTTATCCCATATTTCATTTTGCAACTTTTCTAGCGTCCATTCATCCGCTTTAGCTTTTTGCATAAGCGCATATCGCTGCTCTTCAAATGCGCTTATCCTAGACCAAAGCGAACAAGCCGAAGATGCATTACCAGACTTTTCTAAGTCCATCCTACACAGTATATAATCAATGTTAGAACTTAAATCGGTTATAGGATTGCCCAACGAACTTGATATGACCAAACCATTACCCCTTTGATCTTTTTGTAGACCCATTAATTCCTCAGCAAGCTTTATATGTTTGTAAGGTTGACAGGCTGCATTGGCATCTTCACCATTGTATACAATGCCTATATTACTTAATTGCTCCTTAGTGAACCCAATAACAGGTTCCAACACAATTGGAATAAAGTGCGGGTATTGTATAGCAGCAAAAACAACGACTTTACAGTTTTTTGCTAAGCAATTAATAATCAAGTCTTTGAACTCCTTAGGATGATACAAAGTCTTCCTTATTGCCGCTAACGCTCCTGGTTCTATATTATTTTCTATACCTGGGCCACTATATTCAAGTTTCAGCTCCATAGAAGGTTCTTATCTGCTTTTATATTACCAAAGGATATGATAAAATAGTCATCACTACGATACTTAGTATTCCACGTAGTGGAAGCGGTCAAAGATTTTGGAAGATGGATATTGACGCAGTCTTCTACGTCACCTTTTGCTTGTTTAAATAAAGAATAAAAATCAACACAAAGTAATTTTATATATTCTTGCTGCGCTTGGCCCGCTTTTTTAATTGCGTTGATTGGATTCATTCCCATGATGCGCATACAATTACCCATATGCAGGCCCTTAGTTAAAACAGTGCATTGCATAAACTGAGTGATGCATACCAAGGCAAAGACAAACCCTTTTATATATTTTCTATCCATAAATATTATAAAAATAGGTTACCTCGAACTAAAACTCCCTTAGATACGACAACCCTTATAATATAATATAAAAAGCAAAATAAATTTGCAATAAACGACATTTTTACGCATTGCAATTTTTAAATTATTATGCAATCAATTTTTATTGTATATTTTTTGGATATGTAACTTATTATTTGCATGATGCAACTATGGTTCACTGATAGTATTAACTAAGCTAAAAATTTTGTAGGAAAAAAATTTTTGACAATCAAAATATTAAATAATTGGTACAATCAAGTAAAGCAATTGTTTAATAGCTAACGAGCCATACCTAAAAACATTTTTAAATCAAAATCAAATGAAAAAATCAAATATTTACTACAGCACCATTTTTTGGGCCAGTGCGCTTACGGCATTAGTTGGATGCAGTTACTATAGGGCAAATAATATGAGTTACTGTAAATCAAATAGTATAAATATATAGTGGAGGCAATAAGCAATTTTTGTAAAGGAAAGAGCCATACAGAACAGAATAATACGCTACCCAATTTTTAGAATCAGATAAGTCTTATTGTAGTATTCATACCATCATACATATTTGCCATGATTATATGAAAAAATTTACAAAAGATATCCAAGAAAATAAATCCAGCTTTAATGAAGAAAATTTTAAGCGTTTTATTAAAAATTTTGAAGAATTTCTTGACAATAATAAGGAGCAATTCAACAAAAATACGCTACTCAGCTTACCTATGATTGATTATTCTAATGCGTTAGCAGATCAGGAACCTCTACATCTAATTAAACATATTCAACAACATTTAATCAAACAAAGTAACGATCGTAAGTTTACGGATCCTAACCGCATATATTTGCGTAGTTTAATAGATAGAAAGAAAGTCTTACCTGCTAAAATAAATGAAGTTGAGAAGCTTCCATATATGCAAAATTCCCATGGGGTTCAACTACTTGCAGAAACAATAAAGAACACGGAAGCGCAAGAAGATACAAGGAACAAGGTAATGAGCATCCTATTATCCCCCATACAGGCCTGTTGTAAGGTAGACAAAAAAGATAAAAATACTGCAGTAACTGCAGTTAAGAACAGCGACTCTATTTTAGATAATTTTTTATTTTAGATAATTTTTTAGACTATCATTACAAACTATTGAATCTTTTAATAATTCATGAATTGAATAAAAGCATCTGCAAAGGAGAAACCGATAAAGACACAGCACAAAAACAATACAGCAAAGCTTGTAAGTTAATTACAGAGATGTATAATTCCATATCTATAAACAATAGTTACGAATCGGAGTTAACAAAGCTACTTAACAAAAAAGCATCGAGTAAGCTTCTGGACTACGGAGACACTGAGCTTATTAGGAAGCTAAGTAAAGCGTATTTCAAATCTATAGGCGATAAGATTAATAAGATTAAAGAAATTATTCATTCGATTACCTATTACAGTGATCCTATTCTAAAAGATGAGATAACTAAAATTTTCAAAGTATGCTATAGTACTGTTTCTATTTATGTTATCATTGGCCTATTATTAGATTTTTCTACGCTTACATTACTCTGTAACCCTGAACTTACAGGTTACAATAAGGAAGTGATATATGCCATACAATATGCCCGGAAGACGTTAGCAACTTCAGCGCTATACAATACATCTTAGTAAATCTATTTTACTTAACGATAATAATGCTCAACAAGAAACAGATAGATGCATCAATGATTGTATTACTTATACTAAGTTTATCATTAACCAACCCACAATGCGCCGTGGCTCATCTTCTTCTTCGATTTCAAAATGTTAATTACTGATTATCAGTTTAAAACTGATATACATTCAGACAATGGTATCAATTTAGTTGAAAATGTATTTTAGCGCAGGCATACAAAAAGCGGTGTATAGATGGTTCGTATGCCCTCGCTTTTAGCCTTCGATAAACGCATGTAATGTGCAATAAAGCGCTGAATTTGTATCGATTTAGCCCTCTAGCTATACTATCTGAATACAAAAAACACTTTGTGCTATACATTTCTTTAAGCTTTTAAATAATATTTAAATTTTTTATTATGATTGGCATTATCTTTTATTTTGTACGGAGCGTACTATTCTTCTGCTATATACATTTTAGATCAAAGGTATTGATGCTATTGTTAGGTTATACGCCTGCCTGTACTACTATAGGCAAATATGGTATAGGACCTGAGTATATAGTTGACAAGCTATCAGTTGAAGAGGTATTGGTTGAAGAGGTATCTAAAAACGCTACCGGGTCTTCTGATGCTTCAGTTGATCGCTCCATTATGAGTAGGTTATATGGATTTCTAAATGTGGAAAGCGAACAAGCAGTTGATTCCAATGGGTTTATAGGGGTCTCCTTGGATATGGGAAATTATTGTACGTTAAGGCTGTTTTTGTATTTTTCTATGTTAGCCTTTTAGCCCGGCTGAACATACTGTTCAAGATACGCTCATGCAAATCGATGATCTCATCTGTAAGTGTAGCTCTGGCTTCTTCAATCACACATATTAGAATAGCGTATCGGTCTGCTTGATGAGAACTTAGTCAAATCTCGGCTGCTCATATTCCGACCCTCACGGGCCAGTTTCAGTAACCGATTCTGATGAACTAAACGTCCGATCCCTACCGGTAAGTCTATTGCCACGATCGTATTCAAGCGTTCAATGTGCTGTAATACATTTTTTCCGTTAATTTTACCAGGAGGTTGAAGAATCCAAGATAGACGTGAAAGATGATTATTTGATGCAATCAGAAGGCTGTCTAGATTGACCTTATGCTCTGATATAAGTTGAGCATTCAGTTCCGAGAATACTATTTTATCACCAGCAGCCATGGCATTTGAGCACGTTCGCTCCAGTACATCAATAGTGGGAATAATCACGCAATTCCGCTGCATATACTTTAGAAGTTCTTGTGCAAGAAGAATACCCTTGTCAGTGCGTTTTGTAAGTGGAATTAAATACGAAATGCAATCATTTTGAATCTGTTTTGTAAATTTTTTTAGTCCTAGATAGTGGTATAGTTCTATTAAATGTTCCCTGCGAGTGGTGTCTCGTCCTGATGCGCAATCTTTCCAAAGTTCATTTGATAAATTAAGTCTGCTAGCGATATGCTTGAGTAAAAAATCGGAAAGTAGTGATTTTTTATCTGGGATCATCCCTATGTTCTTCAGGTAACAAAGCAAGACAGAAAAACCGAACCTATTGGCTGGCTTGCGGTGCGTATTAATATTTGTCTCCTAGGCATATAGTTTGCATTGATAATTATTTTGTAGATTAATTTTCGTTTAAATTTTTATCGCATAATGGTACACCTCAATGAAATATCTTAAAAATTATTAAATTGAATCAATGAAATAACCTATATGCAATAGATTCAATGACATAACCTAAATACGATAAATTCGTTAGAATATGTTCATCAGAGCTTATTTGAGAGCTTCAACAGAAGATCAGTTTGCAGATCGAGCAAAAGAAATGCTCGAGCAGTTTGTTCAGGAGAGAGGACACAAAATCGCTAGCTACTACCGAGAAAATATCAGCGGAACAAAACTGGAAAGACCAGAACTGGGACGATTACTAATGGATAGTCACCGAAATGATATTCTACTAGTAGAACAAATAGATCGGCTGACCAGACTTAGTAACAGTGACTGGCTAACACTCAAAAAGCAGATTGAACATCATGAATTTAGAATTGTAAGTCTGGACATCCCAACTTCATGGCAGGTTTTGTCTGACAAAGAACCATCACAAAATGATCCAATAACTCGTGCTGTGATTTCTGCCATCAATAATATGCTCATGGATCTAATGGCCGCAATGTCGTATAAGGATTGGTTGAGCCGTCAGCAACGGCAAAAACAGGGAATCGAAAGAGCACGTCAAGAGGGTAAATATCGTGGAAAACAGGCTGATCATGAGCGTCACCAGAAGGTAATATATTATCGAAGTGTTAAAAAACTAAGCATTCAAGATACCGCACAAGCTACCGGGTACAGCGCTTCGCAGGTATGTCGTATTCAGAAATTGTACTTTGTAAACAATGAAAAAAGCGATGCTAAGCACTTTTAATAAATTGCTGGAAAGTGAGAAAAGTAATGTCTGAAACATGTTGCTAATCAGGTAAATTTATACAATAACCTGGAAAAAAAAGAAGAACATCTTTAGTACAGAAAACAGCCTTAACGTACAATAATTTCCTATATCCAAGAAGACCCCTAATACGTGCTTTAATAGTGCATCCATCTGTTGATGTAAATCAAGTTCACTTTGATCAAACGCTTCTTGAATTTTTAATCAATCTTGGGTTTTACCCAGAGCTGACGCAATGCTTAATCCAGCAAAATGGTTTCGATATTTCTAAAAATACTGCTTGTTATCATGCTATAGCAACTTCTAATGATTGGTGTCATATGGAAGGAATAAGATTTTTGCAAGCTTTGTTAGAAAAAGCAGATGCCGAACAAGATGAAGATAACGCTTGCTACAGAACTTTGTATTGGTTGGCTGAGCATGGTTGCAAAATGGTTAAACTGTTATTGGACAGTGATCAAATCACACAAGAGCAATTAAATGCTAAAAGCGGCGAACTTATTTATTGGGCAGGTAAATGCAAAAGTATCAATAACCCTTTGCAAACGCTCACATTCCTCTTAAACCATCCAAAAATTGATGTGAATCAGGCAGTGGATATAGCAGGCTATAATGAGGATAACTGTACTGCTCTACATAAGCTAACTATTTGTGATCATGGTAGCACTCCAGCGGTTATTGAATTATTCTTAGAAAACGAAAGATTTAATATAAATGGAGCAAGTAGCGAGCTTATTTATTTGGCAGGTAAATGCGAAGGTAGGAATAAAGGCTTGGAAAGCCTTGAATTTCTCTTAAACCATCCAAAAATTGATGTGAATCAGGTAGTGGATATAGAGGGCTATGGTGAGGATAATTTTACTGCCCTACATGAGCTGATTATTCGTGATCATGGTAGCATTCCAGCGGTTATTAAATTATTCATAGACAATGAAAGATTTAATATAAATGCAGCAACCAACAGAGGCCGTACTGCCTTTTATTACGCAGTTATACATAGCAATAAGGAAAGCCTCAAGCTATTTGTAGACAGTAACAAGGTGGACATACACATTACAGATGTCCATGGCACGCCTCCTCTTGCTAAGTCTTTGTTTTCATCCGGTAAAGAGATATTTTTATTTTTATTAAAATTACTAACAGATAAAGATAAAGGATATTTTTCTATGGCAGAGCCAAGTCTCTTTCGTAACGATATTTTCCATTATGCACTAAATGCACCACATGGTGACCTTGAATGCATTGCAGCGTTAATAAATGCAGGAGCTGACGTCAATGTAAGAGCTAGACGTAATTTTAGGCCGCTGCATATAGCAGCTGAAGGAGCATCTTACAGGGGAGATAAAATTGATCCAAGCATTCTTGAATGCTCACTCAATGCGGATCTTATTGATGTGAATGCACAAAATAGTCAAAAGCTCACACCACTTCATGTTGCAACTCTAGCTAGTAATGTAGCATCCACTACAATATTACTAAATAATTCCAGGGTTAACCCGAACATAACAAATCAATATGGCCATACCCCGTTTGACTGTGCATTGGGATGGTTATACCGCAAGTTTGAGGATGGACAGCCTGGAATGGATGAAAATTTTGATGAGGAGTTAAGCATCGTTAAAGCATTTCTTAAAACTAAAACGCTTCATGTAAATCATAAGCAAGAAATGCTTGATATGCTGTCTTCTGACATAACGCTTGAAGCTAAAATTAATCATATAAAAGCGTTATACGCTATCCCTCATGATACATTGCAATCATTTAACATTACATTGCCTGGATCGATGCATTTTGCTTGTTAAAAAAGGGTTACGCCAAGGGCTAATCATGGTAAACCAGAAACGGCTCACCATCGATTCAACAACTTCGATATAACTTATAAATATGCCTAAACAACAGGCAAATTTAATAAATTATTCAACATTTAACAAATGGAATATTTCTGAGTGGAAATAAAAAAAATAAAAGATGGCAACTACCTACTCTCCCGCGTATTACCGAAGTACCATCGGCGCTGCTGGGCTTAACTACTCTGTTCGGAATGGGAAGAGGTGCACACCAGCGCTTTCGTCACCTTTATTTTTAATTTCTTAACCTTATGAGCTTATATATTACATCGCCCTAAAAGGAAGTAATTGACTACTGTAAAAGCAAAATCAAGAAAAAAAACAAGAAACATTCGGGTAATTAGTATTGCTCAGCTTTGCCATTTCTGACTTTACACCTGCAACCTATCAAGGTCATCGTCTTTAACCACCCTTATTGAAGTCTCATCTTGAGGCGAGTTTCGTGCTTAGATGCTTTCAGCACTTATCTCTTATAAACGTAGCTACTCAGCAGTGCAACTGACGTCACAACTGATACACCAGAGGTTTACCCAACCCGGTCCTCTCGTACTAAGGTCAGCCCCTCTCAAACTTCTAACGCCCGCAATAGATAGAAACCGAACTGTCTCACGACGTTCTGAACCCAGCTCGCGTGCCACTTTAATGGGCGAACAGCCCAACCCTTGGAACGTGCTTCAGCTCCAGGTTGTGACGAGCCGACATCGAGGTGCCAAACCTCCCGTCGATATGAGCTCTTGGGGGAGATCAGCCTGTTATCCCAGAGTACCTTTTATCCTTTTAGCGATGGCCCTTCCATTCGGAACCACCGGATCACTATATCCGTCTTTCGACTCTGCTCGACTTGTTTGTCTCACAGTCAAGCACCCTTATGCTATTGCACTCTACGTACGATTACCATCCGTACTGAGGGTACCTTTGAAAGCCTCCGTTACTTTTTAGGAGGCGACCGTCCCAGTCAAACTACCCACCAAACACTGTCTCCTTCTTCAAAAGGATTAGATAACACATACATAAAGGGTGGTATTTCAACGGCGACTGCTTACGCAGTCTCCCACCTATCCTACACATCATCTACATATTATCAATGTTAAGCTATAGTAAAGGTTCATGGGGTCTTTTCGTCCCATTGCGGGTAGACGGTATCTTCACCGCCACTCCAATTTCACCGAGCTCGTGGCTGAGACAGCGCCCAGATCGTTACACCATTCGTGCAGGTCGGAACTTACCCGACAAGGAATTTCGCTACCTTAGGACCGTCAAGGTTACGGCCGCCGTTTACTGGGGCTTCTATTCAGCGCTTCAATCTTGCGACTTAACACCTCCTATTAACCTTCCAGCACCGGGCAGGTATCAGACCTTATACTTCATCTTTCGATTTTGCAAAGTCTTGTGTTTTTGGTAAACAGTCGCCTGGGCCTTTTCACTGCGGCCTATTGACCCTCCTAAGAGGACCAATGAGGCACCCTTTCTCCCGAAGTTACAGGGCTATTTTGCCGAGTTCCTTGGCCACGAATCACTCGAACACCTTAGGATATTCTCCTCAACTACCTGTGTTGGTTTGCGGTACGGTTAGCTAGCACCTAACGATTAGAGGCTTTTCTTGGAAGTATGATTAGGGTCATTATCTACGCCCCCGAGGGATTGTAGTACTATCACCTTCGACAAGTATGGTGGATTTGCCTGCCACACCTATATCTACGGGCTTTAACCTTCTAAATTCGTCAGAAGGCAGACCTTTCACTCCTTCGTCCCCCTTCTCTATTGCTAGCTAGTATCGGAATATTAACCGATCTTCCATCGCTTACGCCGTTCGGCTTCAGCTTAGGGCCCGACTAACCCATGGATGACAACCATCGCCATGGAAACCTTAGTCTTACGGTGTAATGGTTTCTCACCATTATTTTGGTTACTCATGCCTACATTTTCTTTTCTAATCAATCCACCAAACATCACTATTTAGCTTCAGCTTGATTAGAATGCTCTCCTACCCCTTACTGCCTAAAGCAGCAAGGCCATAGCTTCGGTAATATACTTAATGCCCGTTCATCATCGACGCTTTGTCGCTCGATCAGTGAGCTGTTACGCACTCTTCAAATGAATGGCTGCTTCCAAGCCAACATCCTGACTGTCTAAGCAACTAAACCTTCTTAGTTCAACTTAGTATATATTTGGGGACCTTAGCTGATGGTCTGGGTTCTTTCCCTCTCGGATTAGGACCTTAACGCCCTAACCCTCACTCCTAAGCAAAACTGATAGTATTCGGAGTTCGTCTGGACACGGTAGGTTACCCCCCTAGTCCTATCGGTAGCTCTACCCCTATCAGTATACACTTAAGGCTGTTCCTAAAAACATTTCGGAGAGTACGAGCTATCTGCCGGTTTGATTAGCCTTTCACTCCTACCCACAGCTCATCCAAGGACGTTACAATATCCACTGGTTCGGTCCTCCACGTTGTTTTACCAACGCTTCAACCTGGCCATGGGTAGATCACCGGCTTTCGCGTCTAACTCCTCTGACTAAAGCGCCCTATTCAGACTCGCTTTCGCTTCGGCTTTTCCTTTCAAAAGGATTTACCTTGCCAGAAAAGATTAACTCGTAGGCTCATTATACAAAAGGCACGCCGTCATTTTATACAAAACGCAAGGTTATAATAATACTTGCGTATATATTATACCTTATTAAAAAAACTCCGACTGCTTGTAAGCGTATGGTTTCAGGAACTATTTCACTCCCTTATTCAGGGTACTTTTCACCTTTCCCTCACGGTACTTGTTCACTATCGGTCTCTTAGGAGTATTTAGCCTTACCGGATGGTGCCGGCAAATTCAATCAGCCTTTCACCGGGACTGATCTACTCAGGATACTAACTAAACGCATACCAATTACCTTGACAGGGCTTTCACCTTCTATGGCTTATTTTTCCAAAATAATTTAAGTTCTTGCCATGCATTTAAATTGCTAGTCCTACAACCCCATAACAGCCGAAACTGCTATGGTTTGGGCTAATCCACGTTCGCTCACCACTACTTATGGAATCACTATTTGTTTTCTCTTCCTCTGGGTACTTAGATGTTTCAGTTCTCCAGGTTTGCTTCTCTTATCTATTAAATAAAGAGATACCCTACATAGGTAGGGTGGGTTGCCCCATTCAGAAATTTGCGGATCAAATCGTACAACCAATCCCCGCAACTTATCGCAGTTTATCACGTCTTTCTTCGCCTCTAAGAGCCAAGGCATCCCCCATACGCCCTTTATTATTTCTTACTTACTCTTGAAATGGAAATATGCTGAATCCCTAAAAGGGATCCGCCTACCCTATTTTGCTTTTACAATAAGTCAAAGAACATCTTTCGAAACCTAACGCAATTCAGCCCAGCTCCTTTAACACCTTTATCGGCACCTCTAACGCTTTGGCCTCTTCTACGTTGAATCGTACTACAAAGGTATAACTTTTTTTTTAAACCGCAAATATTTTTTCAAACAAATGTGGTATTGCTTGGGCTGCGTTTAACAAACGCCCAAAAAGCTTGCGCTTAACCAGGAATTGGCATAAATTCCGTGGCTAGACCAGCAAAGGATTAAGGATACCAATGAAACCATATTTAACATTACTAGAACATATTTTAGCGGAGGGGATGGATAAAAAAGATAGGACGGGCACGGGCACAAAGAGTCTGTTTGGCTACCAGATGCGGTTTAACTTAGCGGAAGGGTTTCCATTGCTTACGACTAAAAAAATGCACCTGCGTTCTATTATTCATGAATTGCTTTGGTTTTTAAGCGGGGATACAAATGTAGCTTATTTACATAAACATGGGGTTACGATATGGGATGAATGGGCCACTAAAGCGGGCGAACTAGGCCCTATTTATGGCCATCAGTGGAGAAGCTGGCCTACGGTAACAGGTGCAAACATTGATCAAATTAGTTCGGTTGTCAAGGAGATCAAAGAGAATCCTCACTCGCGTAGGCTACTGGTAAGTGCATGGAATGTGGGTGAAATCCCTAAAATGGCTTTGCCACCTTGTCATGCTTTTTTTCAATTTTATGTAGCAAATGGCAAACTATCTTGCCAACTCTACCAACGTAGTGCGGATGTTTTCTTAGGGGTTCCTTTTAATATTGCCTCGTATGCACTGTTAACCATGATGGTAGCACAAGTGTGTGGGCTAACAGCTGGTACACTGATTCATACCCTGGGCGATGCGCACCTATACCATAACCACCTAGCACAAGCCAGCTTGCAACTCAAACGGACTCCCTATCCATTGCCGACTATGCAACTCCGAGCACAGGTAAAGGATTTATTTGAATTTGTATATGAGGATTTTACATTGCTCCATTATATGCATCATCCAGCTATTAAAGCAGCTATCTCTGTATAAAGAAAAGGAATTTACATGCTACTTTTTGCTTATCGTTGTCTTGGGTGCAGCAACGCCATATAGCTGAATGGACAATGGCGGGAGCTTAAGGAAAAAGTATGCTAATACAGCAGTAGAAAAAGCAGTTTATGGATAGTTAGCATACTCTTCTGCCCATGACCGCCAATAAAAAGTTTGACGCACAATAAAAGTAACGAAACGCTCTATTGTTCAGCGGGAAAAACAGAACTCGCCCACTACGTGGGGTTTAAACAAGCTGTTTTTCTGATCCGCTGAACAATAGAGCGTCTAACAGATTACAAGTTTACTGAAGCGCCAAGTTTTTTTATCGGCGGCCATTAGCACCTTAAGTTGACGCAATTGAAACAAACGCAATTAATATGATATTTTATTTGACAACCAATAAAATATACTCATTAAGTTGACGCCATTGGCTGAATGGGCACGATACATCTTGCTTTATCTAATCATTATAATACTTCTCTACTAAGTTTTTAGCAATGGCAGCTGTTTCTGCATCGACATCGCCTGAACAAGGTTTAGGTCTAAAATGCATCTGAAATGAAGTTAATGTGCTACGAGTATCTTCATCTAAAAAACCGGAACATTGTTTCACGGGATAACCATAGGTCTTTAAATCCTTTTGAAGCTGCTCAATATCTAACTACCTTGTTCTTTTATATCAAGTTCGGATCGATTATACCAAGCACCTATGCCATTTTTATAAAGCTCCTCCCAAGGAAATGCAGGACCTGGGTCTTGCTTTCTTCCAGGGGCTAGATCAGCATGGGCTATTACATTAGTAGGCTTAACACCGTTTCTATAACCGGCTGCATTAATGATATAAGTGTATCGATTTGATAATCAGGGAAAGGGTCCCAAGCACGCCTATTCTCTAGCTCCTTATAACCTGAATTTACTATTTCTATTCCTACCGAAACATCATTTACATCACCATAAATGCCCCACTGACCAACGCCTGCATGCCAAGCCCGCTTATCCTCAGGCACCAAGCCAAAGACCTTCCTCTGGTTATCTATAGCTGCTTTTGGAACTAAATAATGGGCACTAACACGTCCATGTCCAACTGGAGATGGATCTGTTAAGGTGTTTAAAGAGCTTTGCAAATCACCTACAGTATAGTGCGCCACTATAATCTTAAGAGGTATACTTGATGAGCGTTCATTATAGTTTGGAGAAGGATGGCTATAATCCATTACTATTGGATCATTAATTGAGTTACTAGAAGACTCTGCACCATACATTCCATTACGCAATCCATTACATGATGAAAGAATTAGCAAAAGGCCTGTAAACGTAAGTCTTAAATTTGGATTAATGTTCATAAGCGTATCTTTATAAGATTGGGTATAACACCAGACCTTCTGCAAAACCTATTGCTAAATGGCAATTTTGTGGTCTATGCTCCTCAAATACATTTAGTATGCTGGCGACTGCGCTTCTCCTAAAAACTGCTGATCACAAATAGGTTTTGCAAAAGGTCTACTGTACATTACGCGTGGCTGCCTTCATTACAACAACACCTAAAATTTTATTTATTAAAAATAAATTTAAATAGCAAATTTTTATCAAAAAAAACCTATATATAAAGCGCACCACTTACCAATCTTTAAAACATATGGAAACAACAAAGGAAATGCTTTACTACAGCTATACCAAAACACCAATTGGTACAATTTTGTTAACAGCCCACTACAACCAATTAACTGGTCTATACTTGGAAGGGCAAAAATATTTTCCTGTTATACCAAATCAGTGGCAATACCATACAGATAAAATGGTCTTTAAGGAGACCAAGCTACAATTGGATGACTATTTTATTTTAAAAAGAACTGCATTTACAATAGATTATAAATTAATTGGAACTGACTTTCAAATCAATATATGGAAATCCTTACTAAAAATTCCCTATGGGGAGGTGTGCACCTACAAAGCATTTGCTGCTTTAACGGCTTATCCAAATGCAATCAGAGCAGTGGCTTCCGCTATTGGTAGAAATCCTTTGTCTATTCTGCTGCCTTGCCATAGAGTGATTAGCAGTGATGGGTCGCTGGGAGGATATGCTGGAGGAATAGCTGTTAAAAAAGAGTTGCTGGCATTAGAGGATAGCATAACGTCAGCTTAAAAGATTATTTCCTAAAAACTATGCTCACCATAATTTGGCTATTTACCAGCTATTATACAGCTGTCGTATATCAATAAAGCCAAAAGCAATTAGGTTCCCTTGCTTTGGAAAATTATTTTATATCTTAAACTTATACAAATGGCAGATAAAATTACGTTGTAACCATTGGCACAACACAGCAATATGAAAATTGGTTTACTTTCAGATACGCATGGATGGTTGGATCCTAAGGTTTTTGACCATTTTGCACAATGTGATGAGGTATGGCATGCAGGAGACATTGGTGACCCTGAATTGCTCGCCGAATTGGATCGTTTTAAGGGGTTTAGAGCGGTATATGGGAATATTGATGACCGCATAGTAAGGCAAAAATACCCTGAATTTCAGTCATTCCAATGTGAACAGCTTCATATATGGCTGATGCATATAACGGGTTATCCGCCTTTATATACGCTACAAATACGTACCAAATTGAGTCAAACACAGCCTGATGTTTTGGTTGGCGGCCACTCACATATTTTACGGGTAATGTATGACGTCAAGCGTCCTCCACTGCTGTATCTTAACCCTGGTGCTGCTGGACGCCATGGTGCCCATTACATGCGTACGCTATTGCGTTTTGAAATAAACGATAAAAAGATTCACCATATAGAGGTGATAGAGTTGGGGAGGAGGGCAATATTAATAGACTAACTCCGATGGATTATGAAATTTATTGACACCCATGCCCATATATATGACCTGGAAGGTCCATTGTCACTGGTTTTAGAAAGGGCAAAAAAAAAACCATATCCAAAAAATCTATATGCCCAATATAGAGGAAGAGACAATCGAAAGGATGATGGATGTGGCAGCGCTATCTCCCTACTGCTTGCCTATGATGGGGATCCATCCTTGTCATATCAGAAAAGATTTTACCAAACAGTTATATGTGGTAGAAGAATGGCTGGATAAAGGTGGGTTTATAGCTGTTGGGGAAGTTGGTATAGACCTATACCATGATACTACTTTGCTTGAAGCACAACAGGAAGCATTTCGCATTCAACTTGCTTTAGCCAAACGCTACCACTTGCCGCTATCTATTCACTGCAGAAATGCTTTTAAAGAGGTTATCCAATTATTGGAGCAAGAACAGGATGGCAGCCTAAGCGGGGTGATTCACTGCTTTACAGGCAACTTGCAAGAAGCAGAAAAATGTATAGCGCTGGGTTTTTCGCTAGGGATTGGTGGGATTATTACCCTGCCGAAAAGTGGATTGGCTGCAACCATATCGGCTATAGATCTCAAACATTTGGTCTTAGAAACAGATAGCCCTTACCTAACACCGGCACCTTATCGAGGGAAACCCAATGAGCCAAGCTACCTATGTTACACAGCAGCAACCCTTGCAGCAGTAAAAGCAACAACGGTAGCAGAGGTGGCATGCATCACCACGCAAAATGCTGAAGCGATTTTTGAGAAAAAGAAATAGGATCGATATACTAAGGTTAGCATCACTTTATACCAATAGGTGAACTGACCCATCGGTGGTGTGTCTCCTCCCAAATAAATGATCTAGGCTGAGGAAGGTGGGTGCCATATTCTACATAGGCTCTCGATGGCCTAGGACCTAAATGTAACGCAGCACAAAATGCATGAAAAGGGGAAAAATCAGTATATTCTATAGTAAAATATTTTTTAGCGATTAATGATGGCACCATTGAGACGAATGTTTCAAGATCAGCAATCGGTTTTTTATTAAAGGATAACACTTTAAGCCTAAAATCATTTTTAATCCTATACGGAGCAACATTATTAAAAATGTGATTTGTATCCACTTTAACAAAGGTCAAGCTTTTAGCAGGTATGCCACTTATTTTAGCAGTATAATCATCCATTTCAAAAAAGATAGCGCCTCCAAAATGAACCATTTTTTTGATTTTATGAAGCTCAAGATCATAAAGCCCTACCTTGATATCATGCCATTGCCCCATTCTAAGAATGGTTAATACGACATGATCTTTAGTAGATTGATTCATCGCCATATCAAAAGCAACTAAGTTAGGACCTATTTGGCTGCCATTAATGGCCCAAATCACATCTCCAGGAAAGAGTAAACCAAAAGCAGGACTATCAGGGAGCAGATAGTCTACTTCAATAACAGAGGTAGCGCCATTAGAAAAAGTCTTGATGTATTGCTGCTGGACGGATGCCGGCAACCCATCATAGCGGACTACATCCTTAATAGGAGTAGATTTGGTAATCACCCCGACCTGTTTCCTGATTGGAACCTTACCCTGCCGAATCGCTGATAAAGCATACCGAATATATTCAGGATGGATGGCAAACCCAAATGTGTGATTTCCACCATAATTAAGTCCTACCGCTTGTCCATTTTTGTTAAAAATAGGCGAACCACTGGATCCACCCTTGGTATTTAAACTGAGATTAATCGATTGCTGAGGCATGGAATCTTTAATCTCATACAAATCTGCTACAACACCTGTATGTAAAGAAAAGCTGTGCCCCTCATTATTACCAACAATAAAAATAGGCTGATCCATAACTGGATTATGACGACTAAAAGTCGTTTCCGTAACCTCTTTTGGAATCAGTGCAGGGACAACTTGCAAAAATCCATAGTCCAACCATGGATCATAATAGATCAAATGGGCCTCTTGCTGGATGCCATTAAAAAAGGTTATCTTATAGCTACCCACTACGGCAGCCCCTATTATATGTTGATTGGTTAAGATATATCCATTTTGCTTATCTACCACACAACCCGTTCCACTCCATTTGCTACGCTGCTTATAAGCTGAAAAAGAAGCATTTACATTAATCGTTACTACTGATTTTTTAGCATGCTCAATTACCCTTTCAGAGAAGGGTTCCCCAGCCAAAAGCATAGGTGTATGGAGCAAAAAAGCAAAAAAGATAGCCCAAAAATTAGGCCTTAAAACGATCCATTTTCATAAGGGTTATAGTAAACCAGCTGATGGGATAACCTACAGCTACCTAATCTAAAACAATTTCTTGACCCTTCCATTCCAGGTGAACGGGATCCCATTCCCAAACCTTAGGAGGTGCTAAGTTCGGGTCATATTCCACATTAACTGTATAGCAATCATGCGCAAATGAAGTAAATAACCCATGTGATGGAGGCAAGTGATTGATGTACGCCATGGTAAAGTATTTTTCACGCACCAATTGTGGAATCAATGCAATCAACGCATCCAATTTTTGAACAGGCTGACCATTAATAGCCAAACATTCGACACCTAAAATTTTAAAATGGTGCTGTGGATAAGCATATACTTTAAAAATTGTATTGGGTGCTGCAATACAAGCAACTAAAGTTTTAGGTGAAACGCCTGCCAGTGTACTGCAAAAATCATCTGTTTCAAAAAAAGTAGTACCGCCAAATTGAACCATTTTAGTGATGCGATGGCTATTCAAATTGTAATAAGGCAACGTAATATCATAAAACGACCCATTTCGAAAAATGGTCAACACCAGCTGGTCTTTTGATGATTTATTCATAGCCCTATCAAAATCTACCAGATTAGGTCCAACCCATTGACCATTAAACTTCCAAATCAAATCCCCAGGATACAGCTTACCCGCTGCTGGTGTCCCCTTTAGGATGCGCTGTACTTGTAAAATTTTATTTTTTGCATCTGGAAACTTTTTTAAATACTCTTTTTGTGATGATTGAGAAAGATGATTATAACGAATGGCCTCATCTAATGGATAAGTAGTTAATAAAGCACCAATATGTTTTCTAACGGGCAGTTGCTGTTGCTTTAACGCAGCTAATGCATGATGAACATAGGCTAGATGTAGTCCAACATCCATGGTGGCTGAGCCAGCACAATTTAAGGCAATATCCTCCCCAGCTTCATTAAAAATCAAAGAACCATATGCACCAGTCTTGCTAGGCATACTGACACGAATACAATGCTGGGGCATGGTCCATTCCAGACTAAAATTAGCATCATCTATGCTTCCAGTATACAGCAGTGGTTTTTTTTTCTTAGCAATTGTAAAAACAGACTGACCCAGCAATGGATCCTTATTACTTAACTTTATAGGTTGGATTTCTTTAGGAAGCATGGAGGGATCTACTTGTAGAATCGCAAAGTCTACCCAAGGATCATAATAGGCTAACTTGGCTTTAGTCTCTGCACCATTAAAAAAGCCAATCGTATAGTCTGCAATTATAGAGGGTCCAACAATAATGCCAGATGTTAAAATATAGCCAGCTTGCTTGTCTATTACAACCCCAGCACCATGCACCCCCAGAGGGGGAATATAAGCAGTAAGTGCTATGTGTATATCCACAGAAACTACAGACCGCTTGACATTTTCAATTACACCCGACTTAAAGTTAGCCTTACCATAACAAATGGAATAAGCGCCAATCGCTAAAAATAACCCTAAAGCAGTAGATAAAATATTTTTATAGCGCATATTTAGTAATTCAATTAATGATACCGGAGATTAGCCTCAGATAGATAAAAAAACAGTTTAAATTGCTTTTATTTTTCTAAATCTTTTTCCCTGCTTGTTTTACACCTTCGTATACCTTTTTGGGTAGTACCTTCTTAGCAAACTTTTGCATCCTTCTCCAAAAACTGGCCTTTTCCTTCATTTTCTGCATAAGATTGACGTTTGCTTTTAGCTTACGCAAGCTATCTGCTCCACCTGCAGCTGCAACAGCCGCAGCACCACCCGCTACACCGGCAGCTAAACCGCCGCCTTTAGCCATTCCCTCTTTCCCTTTAG
Source organism: Cardinium endosymbiont of Dermatophagoides farinae (assembly GCF_007559345.1). Lineage (NCBI taxonomy): Bacteria > Pseudomonadati > Bacteroidota > Cytophagia > Cytophagales > Amoebophilaceae > Candidatus Cardinium > Cardinium endosymbiont of Dermatophagoides farinae. The sequence goes on along the minus strand of NZ_VMBH01000001.1, from coordinate 639,015 downwards.
CTGCAGCACCACCTGGTCCAGTAGCTGCACTACTTTTTTTTGCAGCTCTAGGGGGGCTATTTCCGGCATCATGGGTCTTACCGGATCTACTGGCAGGACCACCTGCTGCAGCAGCTCCTCCAGGCTTTCCTACACTACTACCTGGTACATGTCCGCCTCCTCCAATGCCACCGCCACTACCACCAGGCCCATTACCTGCAACGCCGCCTTTAAAACCCTTGCCAGAATGATCCATATCAGGACTAGCACCAACAGAAGGAGCTGCGCCCATACTAGAACCATTGGAACTAGTCGAGTCAACACTGGAAACAGAACGACGAGAACGCGTACCACCACCATTTGATCCTTGATAAACCTGATCAGGACCTCCATCGTAGGCACCAGGTGGTGCACCACTATAGGCACCATTCATGCCATTAGGCGTTGGCGCAAAAGTCTCCTTATAAGCGGACGGTGCGCCAACAGCCTCATTATAAGACGGCGGTGCATCCCCCCCCGACTAAGTGAACCCTTTGAGGTTGCACTAGCACCCGATGGCTTTGTGTAATCGCTATCTATACCCGCAGCAGACTTGCCTTTTCCTGCAGAAACGACCTCTTCCAATACAGCTATATGGGCCTCTGCCCTAATCAGTGTACCATCTACTTGAAACATAGAATAGACGATGTCTAGATCGACCAATCTGCCTTTAAAATCAATTTGACCCCAGATTACACGAATGTAATTAGGCGCATTGTTTTTCTTATGGATGCTATAGGCAATATCTTGCAACTGCTTTACTTGTTCGATAACCGCAATGGTATTGCTACCAGGTATAATGCCTGTACCATCAAACAAAAGACTAAAAGAAAGCAACTTTGGAGGAGATCCATAGTATTTTAGCGAACCAAAACTAGCAACTCCGTTAGGGACACCGTAGGCTACTGCACTTTTAATCGCTAAGTTTTCTGGATTAATAGATGTTATAAATTCCCCTGTAAAAGAGGAAAACTTATTGTCACTACATGCTTTAATAACTAGTTTGCTAACCTTGCTCATAACTATAAAAGTCCTTTTACCTTTCTTTCTGCTCTTCTAATAAGCGTAAAACATCTCCTGCTAATGCCTTCTGCTCTGTAGTAGTATGCAATAAAGAACCAGTTGGCATATTGGTAACATTTTCTACCTGCTTCTTAGCTTCATCATACACTTTAACCTGTATTACTAGCTCATTAATTTTAACTGGCATAGTCAACAATCAATACAATTAACTGTACACCACAGCATTTATGGCCATTACTTGGTTCGCACCAGCCTAGAATAGCCAATCGTAATGGTTTCGCCTATTCCAAGGTCTATTCGACCATTTAGCTGGAATGGCGTAATGGCTATACCCTTTGGGTAGACATCCTCTATTTTCCACTGTGCTAAAATTTTACCTTTCTTACTAAGAACTAAAATATGGGCCTGTGTAAGCTTAAAAAGGCCTTTATCAATGGCATCCTCGCACCAAAGCGTGATTTTAGTTTTACCCTCTATTAAGGGTCTAGCCAAGACTAAATCAGTAGTCTCACATGCATTGGATCTATAATAAGGCCTATGAGATCCCCCAGGTAGATAGGCTCCCATCTTCAAAGTATTACTTAATCCTTCAACCTTATAGAAATATTCTGGAGAACTGCCATCTGTTACGCCCAATATTTCTACTTGAAAAGAATGTGCGTGCACTACATTAAAATCAGCCATAAATATCAGCACAAGGTTAAAAACATAACATAATTACTTTTTATCTGGATTCAAGCCTTGTAAAGTAAAACGTATACGGATATAGCCCATTTCACCTGTAGCCTTGTTCTTCCTATTTAAAAACAACTCTGCTTTTTGTATGATAACATCATTTACCGTTGTTTTTGTATCTATTGAGCCATCTTTTTTGTGTACACAAAGGGTAAATGGCTCTGCATTATATTTATCCTCAAGAACTTCTTGAACCAAACTATATGCTTTTGTTAACAACTGCTTGCCTGTTATAAAGGGTAAAAATTCTACAGTGAAAGTTACTACTTCTTGTGCACTGTGTTGATTCTGAAAAAGTGGTGCTTTAGTTGCCGTATCATATACAGCTGCTTTAGTAGATGTTTTTTGATTGGGCATACCAACAGCCGAAACACTACAGGTCTTACTATCAAAACCTGCTTTATTAAAGTGTTTATAATCAATAGTTACTCTTTGCATAATACCTCAAATTCTAATTAAACTATTTAATACCCTAAAAACTCAATAATGAATGGATCAAGCTATTGTTTAATAACAAAACTAACTGGATCATAAACAGCAAGCTCAGCTGCCACTTCCTGTAGCCCCGTTTCAGGATCTACTTCACTATTCATTTCACTAACATACCCTTGAAATTGTATATGTGTAAATGGTTTATCATCATTAGTGGCAATACTAAAAAGCATATTTTCCACATATTTTTTAGGATCATTCTCCTTAGTGGCCTCTAAGTTTTTTTCTAGCTTTTTAATATCATCATCGAATTTTTTATCTGGTGTTTTAAGTACAGAAACTTTAATATCAGTCGCCTGTCCAATTTCTCCTCCTTTGCGTATAGCATAGACGGACTTACCTTGTGCATTAATAGACCTAATATATTGAGAGCCATTTTCTAGGGCAATTGCTATTTGGTAATCCGTTATACTAACTTTTGAAGAACCCAAATTAAAATGGACTATAGCAGGTATTAACAAATTCTCAGCCATGGTTATTTTAGTTTTAAATGTTTTTAGAATAGACCTCTTCCGAAACGCTAACTTCTGCTGGTAATTTGCACAGTGATCCAGGGGATCCGATCCGGTGCTCAAATCCTCACGTACATCTAGTACGCTCCAGTTTTCCGCGCCGTCTCTCCTACAAATTCCTGAGCACAAGCGCGTTTCGAAAAAAGTCTATTAATTTACGCTCTATAGATACAGTTACCCATCTGCACCCATTTTTTGTTCAAAGGTGATCACAATAAACTCAGCTGGTCTAGGCGCCGCTACTTTTACGGAAATACGCATAATCCCCTCATTGACATCATCTTGAGACATGGTTTCACCCAATCCGCAGAGTACGGTAAATGCTTCTGCAGGGCTTGCACCGACTAAAGCGCCTTGTCGCCAAAGATTGGTTAAGAAGTTGGAAATCATGCCCTGTACAACGGCCCAGGTAACGGGAACGTTTGGCCTAAAGACAACAGAGAATGCTGCATTTTTAATGGATTGCTCAATAAGGATAAACAACCTTCTAACATTAATATAGCGCCATTCTGGACTGTTTCCGGCTAGCGTTCTAGCGCCCCAAACGACTGCAGCACCGGCTCCTTTAAAGGTGCGAATGGCATTGATCGACTTACCGCTAATGCCATCTACGTTAAGGGATTCTTGCTCTTCATGGGTGATTTTCACCATTGGCTCTATCACAGAGTTTAAGTTTTGATTGGCCGGCGCAATCCATACCCCTCTTGCTTTGTCCGTTCTGGTATAAAGACCTGCCATAGCGGGAGCAGCTGGAAGAATGTTTAAGCGATCTGCAATGGTTTTACGCAATAATTTATACTCCTTACTGGTATTCTTTAGCCCAGCATCCCAATAGACTTTCTCTTTCTCTGTAGTCGCACTGATCAGATTAGAGAGCATGGTTTTGTGCGCTTCTTGCAATACAGACTTGAGTGACTCTAAATCAAAGTTCCTATAATCAATGCTATTCAATGGGATAATATTGGTTTTAACCCATGGATAATAGGCGGCACCATAGCTCAAATTATCTAACCCAATATATTCACGGAACCTGTTTACATATTTGTTTTTATCTTCAATGGATAACTCTTTGTTGCCACCCCATATATCAAATAATGCGACTTTATTCAGATACTTGCCGCAATGGGCAAGCCCATAGGTCTGGACCGCATAGTAAGAGGCATCTTCTTCATCTAATAAAAGGGAGTCTGGCATCAATAACATGGTTGGCACCTCTTCTCCAGCTAATGTATCTATGCCTTGTTTGAATACATCTGGTGTAATCTCTAACTGTACGTCCGGATCGCCATACTGGCCAACAGAAACAATAAAACAGTCTGCTCCACCATTATCAAAGAATAGTTTTAAACTATTGTATAGGTAAAATGTAGAGTTGGCACTCTGTTCCATTACATAAGACTTGCCATTCATAACCAAATCTTTTTCCCCACTGGTTACCTCTTTAATGGTATAGACAGGAACAGGTGGCCCTCCAAAAAATAGCTCATATTCAGAAAGCGAAGAGATCTGAACTGGTTTCATATGAAAAGACTTTCCGTTAATTTCAGCTCTTTCAGTGAAACCTATAAACGCAGGAACTGCAGTTGATACTTGAACCACGGCGTTGGCACCCGTATCCTTCTCGACGATGTACACGCCGGGAGTTTTTAAATTTTCAGCCATTTTATTTGATTTTTATGAATTATTATAAAAGTTAAATGAAGTTTAAACTAAACATATACCACTATATCACTATAGTGTTTCTTTGTATTGCGCTTATCCTGCTTGAGCGAGTCATAGCTGGGATAAGGTAATCTTTCTAATAATATGGTTTCGCCTTTTGCACCACCAAGTTTACAAAGTGAAAAAGAACGATCGTACTGATCGCAAAGCTCCATGGGCATGGTAGATTCGGCACAATAGGTATCCGAAAGTTCCGTGCAAGCTTTTACCTGACTAAAGTAAGAGGCATCTCCTTTAGATAAAATGCCTAAAGCCCCACTAAGCTGCTTCTTAGTATCTACTACATAGTAGCGCCAAAAAGTAGCGCGGTTTTTTATATTAATTTTATAAACAATAGGCGCACCCACTAGGCTACCTTTTTGCAGGGCATCGATCCAATGGGTAAGATCTATATCAATGATTGCAAAAACATTCCAACCTGGCTCAGTAGGGTAATGGACCACATCCTGAATCCCAGCTAAATCAGCGCTACCCATAAAGGTTTTGCTATGTAGGCAATTAGGATCATGGGTGCGGCCATTATACAAATAATAGACTTGCCCCGTTGGATAAGCAGCTTCTAGCTCTAAAAGATTTAATAGCCAGCCACTTTTTAATGTCATCACAAAGGAAAGGGTAATGCCCTCTGCCTTCTTTTTAAATAATGTTAACGGATCGTCATAATCCTGTGAAAGCCATATCAGCTCTATGCCATCTGAATGAGGCAAGATGCGTACCTTGCGTGCTGCCATCCAGGAAGCGGTAGAGCGGGTTGGCGCTATATCGAAATCATTTCGAGCATTATTGGATTTATAATAATGGTTCGAAATAGCTATGCGAAATAGTTTTGTTATAAATGCCATTACCTTTCACGTGATGAAAATGCGGATACTACTTTTAAACCCATTGTAGCATCCCCTATAAATATAAGCCCTACCTTATACAACAAAGAAGGACTATAAGGCGTATCTAACGTTTCCCAAAGCATCGACTTTTCTGATGGCGTCATTTTAACGAGTTCAACAGAAAAACTCTCAATCCCCATCTCTTGTAAAATGGGCGTATTGGAGCCATCAAAGTGTGATTTACTTTGAAAAAATGCGGCCACATAAGCCAGTAATTCTAAATTTTTTAATAGATCAGATGCTTTATAATCAGTAGAAAATAAAAAATACAGATTAAATGCTTCTGGCCTTTTACGTAAGATAAAACCATCCGTCTGTGGGACATACTGCGTAGGATTACTGCATAACTCTACTGAAGTAATATCCACTAACCTCATAATAATTCCCTTTGAAGACTTGCTTTCTATTTGAGAATTTCCTAAAATTGACAGGGATATAGCTGGGCCCTTGGCATTTGATTTGGACTGAATATATTGATTCGCCTCAGATAATATAGTGCTGGTGCAATGATGTAACATCTTTAGTCCTTTTATTGTTCATGCTGCCTACGCTGTGCCGATGCCAGATCAATTGTACAATTGATTGCATCAAATGCAACAAGGTAGGTTTCCTGCCTTAGCCATGCCCTTTACCGACTGTACCGATCCGATCAGACACGAGCTTTATATTTGTCAATATATTACATTTTTAGGTTTTTTTACTCAAAAGCATAAGCATTTATTATTTTTTAGGTTAAATAAGGGGGTAAAAAAAAGACCCCCTATAGCCCAAAGCTTAAGGAAGCGCAGCTGGTTCTGTTCTATAGTGCTGGCTCACAAACTACTATAACCTGGTTATCGGCTACTGAGGTAAAGCCACCCTTTATTGAAATGGACGATGATATAGCCCCGAGTGCATAGGTGACCTTGCCTGCTATTAAACTACTTAAAATAGGGGCATGATTGGCAAGTACCTGAAATGGACCAAGCATACCTGGCAACATTACACTATCTACCGTTCCATTAAAAAGCCTACCGTTAGGCGCTATAATAGATAAATGCATCCTGAATTTATTTACTATTTAACAGATATTCACCTACAATCTAAACACTTGATTGCGTTATCTGCTTCCTATAAGTGAAAGGTAACCAAAAGGTTTTTTAAAAGCAAATGGGCTTAAATGATTTAGCACACCTGAAAAATATTAGCCGGATAAGATTTCAAACCAATGTAAGGGGTGGGTGCTAATTTCGCAACTTTTTACAGGGGCATTTTCCTACTATAGCCATAACATGAGACCTTCTGCAAAACCTATTTGTGATCAGCAGTTTTTAGGAGGAGCGCAGTCGCCAGCATACTAAATGTATTTGAGGAGCATAGACCACAAAATTGCCATTTAGCAATAGGTTTTGAAGAAGATCTACAGTTGTAATAGGTGGATATACGGCTGAATGGATAGAAGAAAAAAGCAGCATAAACATTAATCTAAAAGCTTATACTTCCAATGGGCTGCCTCACCATATTCTGCTATATAATCCATGCGCTCGGTACGTACCTGCATCTCCAACCGTCCATGTTTATAGGTTTCAAAGGTAAGATGGAGCGATTCATAGTTGCTATCTCTTGGTATACTAATCCAGTCTCTCATAATATTACAGACCGGGTTATAAAGATCACTAACAATGCTAAGCACCCGCCAACAGGCTATCTTTTCTTCTTGTAGTGTTTTACCATCCATACCTGTTAAAATGATCCTAATAGCAGCGAGATCATGTATTTGGTCGACATCAACTTTTAACCTTTGCGTCTTATGCCAAATGGAATAAATAGATTTAATCCGTTTTTTTAATACGAAATCAATTCCATGTGCTTGAACAGCTGAATGAACCTCCTCAGAAATAAGATTTAACTTTTGCTGCCTTTGAAGCTTGGTCATGCCAATCTTGGCAGTAATGGAATAATAAGTCAGGGTATCTGTATATTTTAACCAAAAGTCTGCTAACTTGGCCTGAATGTTATACAAGCGCATTCTATGGGCAAGTGGAATATAAAAAGACTTTAAATCAAATAAAAGTTTACGGCTAGAATAGCAAATCAACGCTGAGTCTAAACTTTCTAATGGAACGCCGCTATAGTTTACACGAATGATATCACAAATCTGCAACAGAATTGCTAAAATACGGGGAGCTGCTGCATCAGGGGTATTCCGACAGTTAAGAATGGCGCTACGACGTGGTTTGCAACGCTTGAATCTATTCAACTCGACCAATATAGAAGCTACTTTTAAGCCAAAACGCTTTTGAATGGCTTCTTTCCGGACCAAGCCTTGTAAAAAAGGAGGTGCTAAGATCGCAGCAATAACAGTAGAAAGTCCCAAAGACATCTCCGTAACAGCAATAATGGCTACCTGTATAGATGGCTGCAGCGCAGGCTTGAATGTTTTTGAATCTGCTTGCTCTTCAATGCTTTCGGCCCATGCATAGGCTTCCTGTATCTTTGGCCAGGTATGGTTCATATCCTTTGACGTTTCAGATACTACCTCTGCAAGCTGCTGCAAATTCCAATTATCGAGATCAAGCATTTTATTTCTTTTCATGACGCTAATACAATCAAAAGTTTGCTACATAAGCCAATTCCAAAACTTATGACCTTTGGCTTATGCATTACTTTAAGGAAAGTTTATTACTTCGCCTCAAAGTTACAACTTTATCAATTTGTATGGCACACAATAGAAGAAGTAATATTCCAATTTTTGGAACCCTCTAAAACGAATGAATTATAATTTTAAATAAAGTCTACTAGAATTACAAAGAACAAAACTGATATTTTTATAATTTTTTAAGTACCATCCTAATATTCAAGACAAAAAATATTTTACACCCTACGCTATTGGTTTATCAGGAAATGTAAAGAATGGTTTTGTTGACTTTACTTAATATAGATAGCGCTTTATAGTACCTGGGGCCGGAATCGAACCGGCACGATATCACTATCATTGGTTTTTGAGACCAACGCGTCTACCAATTCCGCCACCCAGGCAAAAAAAAGAGGTCGCGAGTGGGTTCGAACCACCGTACGAGGTTTTGCAGACCTCTGCCTAACCACTCGGCCACGCGACCGAAATAAAAGGATTACGCCTTATTGTCTCCTTTTGTCTGCTGCTCTAGCTTTTCTTTTAAGTCAGCAAAGGCTTCGAACCCTCTAGCGGATGGCGCTTTCTCTATTTTTTCTTCCGCTTTCGTTTTAGGCTCAGCTTTGGTCTCTACTGCTGGATTAAAAAGAACCTGATGGGATAAAACTATTTTTTTATCTCCTTTGGAAAACTTGATTACCTGCAAATCCAACTCTTCTCCAACCTCTGCTTCGGCGCCATCTGATTTAATTAAATGCTGCTGCGGTACATGGCCTTCTATACCATGCGCTAGCTCCACAATGGCACCACGACCTGATGTCTTTTTCAGAACAGTACCTTTATGTAGGGTGCCTATCTGAAAAATCTTTTCACAGGCATCCCATGGATTTTCTTGCTTTAAGCCAAGGGAGAGCCGCCTATTCTCCCTGCTAATACCCAAGACAACTACCTCTACTTTTTCGCCCAATTTTAGCACGTCAGCAGGATGTGCTACGCGCTTGGTACCGGAAAGACGAGAAACATGTAACAACCCTTCAATACCAGGTTCTAGCTCTATAAAGGCACCAAAATGGGTGAGATTGCGGACAATACCTTCATGGGTAGTGGCTACTGCATAGGTAGATAGGAATGCATCATGCTCCCACGGATCTACCGTTAGTTGCTTGATGCCTAAAGATATTTTATGATTCTTTCGATCTAACGATAGAATACAGGTTTCAATCGTATCGCCTATTTTGTAATGTTCATTGATGTCACGCAAATATTGTGACCATGAAATATCTAAAACATATACAAATCCTTCAATACCAGGCATTAATTCTACAAAAATACCATAATCGGCAATATTGGTTATGGTTCCTTTAATGGTAGATCCTACCTGTACGGTTTCTGGAAGGGCATCCCATGGATGGTCTTGAAGTTGCTTCATGCCCAAAGAAATACGCTTCTTATCTTCATTAAAGCCAATGACGACTACACGTACCTCCTGACCAAGGGTGAAGAGCTCCTCTGGATGGTTGACTTTACCCCAAGACATATCTAACTTATGAAGCAAACCATCTACGCCGCCTAAATCAATAAAAG